>JAKIUN010000109.1 GCA_021647505.1 Gammaproteobacteria bacterium | reverse complement strand
CTGGGAGCCGCGCTACAAACTGGCCGGAACTTATGATCAAAACTGGGTGGATGATGTGTTTCCATTTTTGCCTGCAGATTTTAATGATGCCTATTACCAAGCCGCGCCGTTGGATCAGCAGATTGATCATCTGAAAGGCAATGAGATGGTTGAACTCATCAATCTTACCCCCAACGGTAGAATAGCTTTTTGTCTGCCAAAAAAGGAAATTCCTATTGTTTTTTTTCTAAAGAAAGGTGGCAGAGAAGAAAGACAAGCGGTGGCTGACACGCTGGTGATCGAACCAGACCTGAAGCGTTTTACTCTCACCTGGCGTGTGCAGTTACCTTTGAAAAAGAATATGTTTGAAATTCCCCAAGTGTTAGTGGGAAAAAAATCGCGTGGCTGGTGGCGAGCACGAGATTTAGGTAAAACCTACTATCCTTCCTTGGCCCATCTTGCCAAAAAGAAAAAAGCCGAGGCGAGTGAGACATGAGTGTTTTTCCGCTGGCGCTTTCTAATTTTGGTTTAGTGACCAGTGTTGGCCTGAATGCTCCGTCTACCTGCGCGGCCATCCGTTGTGCTATCGATAACGTGCAAGAGACGCGTTTTATGGATTCTGGTGGTGAGTGGATAATGGGCAGCGAAGTGCCGTTGGAACAACCCTGGCGAGGGAAAAGTAAGCTTATCAAGATGGCGTCACAGGCTATAAAGGAGAGTCTTACACAAGATGAGACTCTACAGCCTGAACAGACACCACTGCTGCTTTGCCTTGCCGAGCCTGAGCGCCCTGGCCGTGTGATTGATGATGACAATCAGTTTTTTTCTGATTTGTGTATAGCGCTTGAATCTGAGTTTCATCCTAAGTCTTGCGTTATTTCGCAGGGACATGTCGCGTTTGCTACGGCACTGTTGCAGGCACGCCGGCTTATTGAAGTGTTGAATGTTCCCCAGGTTTTGATCGCTGGAGTGGATGGTTTTTTGGTGGGCCAAACGCTTGCTGCTTTTGAAGAGAAAGAGCGGTTGCTGACGAGTCAAAACTCCAATGGATTTATACCTGGAGAAGGGGCGGCGGCTTTGTTGGTTCGTCGGGCAAAGGACAGTAGTGAGCCGCAACTGGTTTGTACGGGATTGGGATTTGGGGTTGAAAAGGCGACGGTGGATTCTGAAGAGCCGTTGCGGGCAGATGGATTGGTGCAGGCGATTAGAGCCGCGCTGGATGAAGTAGGCTGCGATATGGGGGATATGGACTTTCGTATAACTGATCTTTCTGGAGAGCAGTATCACTTTAAAGAAGCGGCTCTTGCGCTGGGTCGTATCTTGCGCAAACGCAAGGAGGAATTTGATATTTGGCATCCTGCTGATTGCGTGGGAGAGATTGGTGCTGCGATGGGGGGTGTTATGAGTGCTGTGATTGAAGCGGCTTACAGGAAAAGATACAGCAAGGGGAAGCGTGTTCTTTTTCATCTTGGCAATGATGATGGTAAGCGGGTGGTGATGGTGTTTGTTTGTCAGTGTGATGGGGTTGGTTGATGGCGAATGATGTTTTTGCTAATGGGCGGGAGATCGCTTGTAAGGCAGGTGCGGGGAAAACCATTTGCGCATTTCCTGATGTTTGCTTTACTCCGCCAGATAAAGTGCCTGCTACGCCGCTGGGAATTCCGGTTCCGTATCCTAATACAGGGAAGGCTTCTGATACAACGGGTGGTAGCAAAAAAGTTAAAATATCCAAGAAAGAGATTGGGTTAAAAAATAAATCATGCTTTAAGAAAAGCATGGGGGATGAAGCGGGGGCTGCGGCTAAGAAAGGCATTGTAACGGGCAAGAATACAGGCAAGGTATATTTTACTGCTTGGTCGATGGATGTGAAGGTTGAGGGGCAGAATGTTGTAAGGCATTTGGATTTGACTACTAATAATCATGCGAGTATGCCGGGGGATACGCCGCCTTGGGCGTACGTCGATTCCGTGGCAACAACCAAAGTTAAGCGAGTAAAGAAGGGTGATATTGAGGTCAAAGTGAGTAACTCCTGTACCGGCGATCCCATTGAGGATGTTGAGGTCGAAGTACGTTCTCAAAAAATGATGACCAATTCGTCGGGTATTACTGAATTTATACAATTACTGGCGGGCTCAACCAGCGTGGCCGTATCCAAACACTTCGTTGATGCTGACTACTCGACCTTTGTCATTCATTATCCCCGAATCCTGCTAGATCATGAGGCTATAGCCAATTCTACCACCACGGCAAGTATTCCTGAGGGTGGAAAGGACAACATTGAGGTGAAGCTGAAGGTGTACCGGGTTCTTACGCATGTGAAGATTGTCAGGAAACACATTGACTTAGGCGGCCCTGACAAGTACGGTCACTGGTGGTCAACTGACGGTGGCAATAGTTACGGTTGGTGGCCCAAGTATCCGGTTGGCAGCGCTGATAACCGACGATCAACGCCACCGTCCGCGCCAACACCGCCCGCTCCCGGCGCTGGCAGGCTGGCTCAAATTCAGCACTTAGTTGCGCAGGTCGCCTACAAGGCAAATTTAATGCTTTACAATGCCTTGGAAAGTTCTGTTGCACAGACAATGCGAGGGGTTGATGGCGAACTCAACGGTCAGACTTCGTTTGGTGGAACGTCTACGAAAGACCCGCATCATCCTGACCCCGGTGATGAGGAGTACCACCCCGTCTTCGATGACTGTACGACGGACGCCCAGGTGAGCAGTTGTATGTCGGGATTCGCCGCATCGTACAAGGGGCAGTGGTCGTGGCGTTTCGAGTTCGGTAATCATTGCCATACCTTCCAGAAGAGACTTATGGCGCATTGTGGTTTCGATAAGGTCAAGGTACTGAAATGAGTCCACTAAAGTGCGCCTTACTCTTATTATTCTTATTGATGTTCACGGCTGATAACCTCAGTGCGTGTTCGAAAACTCATAGCTCAGGAATTATGGCACCGATGGGAACTGATTCGATTTCTACGACATTAGATGGTCAAACATGCACAGTCTATTTCTTTACCAGTTGGAGCACCTACTCCCACCCGGTGACACCCATAGAGCCTCTTCTGTGGGAGGATGCTTTAATGAGAGACAATTATTATCGAGCTTGGATGTGTCAAGAACATGGCGAGGAAAGGTTTGTGCTTTTCGAACGCATTAACAACCAGCGTAAAGTCGTGGCATCGGGCAGCATGGTCGGTGATTTACCGACTCAAGTTGGTTCTTTCGAACTGATCGAAGACGGTATACGTATTTCAGCGGGTAACCCGATTACTTGCAAAGAGGCCTTTCTGCGCGAACGATTTCTCAACAGAGGTGAGGCAAGCAATGCCTATCTAGAGCAGTTGGCCCCAGTTGTAGATCTTAGTTATCGGTATCATTATGATACCGACGGTCTGCTTAGGACTGTCACGATTGTAAATATTGAAGGTAAGACCTCAATTCTGAATATGATGGATAGTAACAATTAAAAAACAATTGGGTAAACAAATAAGGGTTCTTCGAAGAATTGTGTGAAGGCCTATGGGGCCATTTTCAGGCCACCACAATAAAACAATATGCTATTTCTGAATCCATCGAATGAACGATAACCCCTGGCATTCGACTTGACGGTCTGAA
>JAKIUN010000009.1 GCA_021647505.1 Gammaproteobacteria bacterium | reverse complement strand
CCGGTAGCGTGAGGTGACGGTGTTCCGTTCTTCGTCCCGAGGTATATACGGGTTGATTTCAGGATTCCGCCACCGGAACTGTGCTTTCCGACTGGTTACCAGTCGGCGCAGTGTCACTCCACAGAGATTGCCTCTACCACTTCGGCCAAACAGCTGCCATATCTTGGCTTTGCCATCAGCCGGGCGCCGGATCCATTGCCGCATCAGCGACTTGATCGAGGTCCGGTACTTCCGTGCCAGCCAATGTGCGAGTTTCCAGAAGATGATTCGATCCAGTTTCCCGTACATGACTGCGGTATAGTCCGTAAATTGGTAGAAGTTGGCCCATCCCGCCAGTTTGCGGTTCAGGCTCTCCACCAGGTCAATCTTGTTCACGCTATAATTGCCAGACAGTTCTTTAACCAGCTTGTGCGCAAAGTTTCGGAACTTGTCCCTGGGTATCGTCGTGACGGGACGCATCGTACCCCGAGGTCCTCGCTTACGAATGATGCGGTGCCCCAGAAAGGTAACCCCATCGTTGACGTGAGTAATATGGGTTTTATCCATATTGAGCGCCAACTTGAGGGTGCCTTCCAGAAACGCTTGGCATTCCTCACGAATGGCCTCAGCATGTGCCTTGTTTCCCTTGACGATGACCACAAAGTCATCGGCATATCGACAGTAAGCCACCGCCGGTAACCATTGCCGATGTTCACGAAGGGCAATGGGTCGTTGGCGCTTGATGCTGTCATTCCAGTACCAGCGATCCTTCCGGGCTTTATTGCTCAGGTATTTCGCCTCCAGCCATTGATCAAACTCATTGAGCATGATGTTTGACAGGAGTGGTGAGATAACCCCGCCTTGCGGCACACCTTCGCTGGCAGCACGGAACAGACCTTTATCTACATGGCCTGCTTTAATGAATCGCCAGAGCAGGGACAAGAAACGTGCATCCCGAATCCGTTTCCGCACACAGCTCATCAACAGCTTGTGATGCACCGTGTCAAAGTAGCTGGCTAGATCGCCTTCGATCACCCAGCGGCCCGACGTATCGGTACTGTCCTGAAGCTGAAACTTCACGGTGCGAATGGCGTGATGCACACTGCGCTCCGGCCGGAAGCCATAGGAAAGACGGTGAAAATCGCTTTCCCAGATCGGTTCCATGGCCATGAGCATGGCACGTTGTACGATCCGATCCCGAAGGGTCGGAATACCCAGTGGCCGTTGCTTGCCGTTGGCCTTCGGGATATAGACTCGCCTCGCGGGCTGCGGCTGGTAGCCACCTGCCAGCAACTCGGCATGGATCATGTCCAGTTGGTACTGGAGATCCCGTTCCATTGCCTGCTTGTCGATACCGTCGATGCCCGGTGTCTTTGCACCCCTCGATGTCAGTGTCACTCGGGCGGCCTCTTGCAACCATGGCCGATCAGCAATCATCCTCAGAAGACGGTCGAACTTGCGTTCTTTGTCCGCCGAGGACCATGTGGCCAGCTTGCTCTGCATTTCGCTGATTATCAAAGGTCTTCACCTCTCTACCGGCAGCTAATCTGCCAAGCAAGCCACTCAAACTGTTCCCCTTCGCCGCGTAGCAGGTTTTCCCTGCCTCAGACTACTACGGGAACTCCGCCAGCCTATCGATCATTGGGGTCACATTCCCTTATCATTTCGATAGACCTTCCCCAGTCTACATGCCGGACTCAGACGTATTGGTGAGGTTGCCGATCGCAGTCTTTGCCCTTGCTTGCCGCAAGTCGATACAGACACCATGGTCTGGCCATGTTCTCCCCATGGCACCCTGCCAGTCGCCATACATTTACGACTAACATTTGGGAACGGGCCCCTACTTGTGACCCATTCCAGTCTGTATACCGCCTGATAAGTCGTGTAGGCGGTGGTGACATTTCAACCCATAGACACGGTTTAATCGGTTCGTGTTCCTCAACCTTCCAATACTCAGCCTAGAGACGCATCTTGGCGTAACGACTTCGCCTCACGTCCCATTTCCCACGGGCTCCGTCACCCTGCCAATGTACAGCAGGTCACCGCCGCTTCGGCTCACACTTCCCCATAACAGAAAGTGGGCATCTGATTTGTTTCCTCCCTGTTAAAATCAAAATGCATTCCAAACATGCTCAAGCCTCAGCAGTATCATCAATGATACCTCCGAAGGTTGGGCGCACCATAGGTGATATCGGTGCTCCACACCTGATTGGGGCGCGTCACGGCAACACCACGCAGCAGGTAGGGATAAACCTTGTTCTGTGGATGGGGGCGGCTGGTGTTGGGGCCAGGCGCCATCCCGGCCAAGCCCATGCAACGCATCAGTCGCTGCACTCGTTTGCGGTTGACATCAAACCCTTTGTTTTTCAGAAACACCACCATCCTCCGGCTGCCGTAGAAGGGGCGTCGGGTATACTCTTCATCGATCAGTCGACACAGCAAGAGATCCGTCTCGTCCACAGCGACTGGCTGACGTTGCGCGTAGAGCGTTGAACGCGCTACCTCGGTTAACGCGCATTGGCGAACCACCGGAATCTCGTGTTCCCACTCAATCCACGATTGGCGCTTCATGGCAGGCTGATCCCGGACTTTTTTTTCAGCCAGTCCAGCTCCATCTTCAGCTTACCGATCTCGCTAAACAGCTTCTCTGGCTGTTGGTGTTCGGCAGCAGGCTTGGGGCCTCGCTTACCCTCAAACAGACTCTTCGCCTGCGCCTGAATCGCCTTCTTCCACTGACCCACTTGCACGGGGTGAACCCCATACGCCTGACCAATCTCGTTGATTGTCTTCACGCCTTTGAGTGCTTCAAGACCCACTTTCGCCTTGAACTCTGCGCTGTGTACCTTGCGTTTCTTCTTCTCGCTCATTATCTGTTCCTCAGATCCTGGGGTACAGCTTAAACTACTGTCTGGAATCTGGGGTCCACTTTATTAGTTCACCGGAGTCAAAAAACCCCTCAAGCCCTTCGTGTTCAAAACATGATATGTCAGTAGCAGTAGCTGTTGACCAGTGCCTGGTTTTAGTTTTGGAATAGTTTCATTCAGGTATTTAGCGACCCGGGCCATGCACTCCGGCATATTGTCCGTAACAAATTTTGAGGACATCAATATCACTGAGACGGTTAGTTTGCCCTGGGAAGTATTTTTAAGTTCGGCGATTAACTTGGCTTGACCATCATTCATAACAGCAGCAACATACTCATCGCCCCCCCGGCACTATGGACATCAAACACCCAGTGTATACTAAAGCTGGCATCACCTTGTATTGTTGGACAGGGCCAGCAGGTAGTCTTGTTGGCTGCGATTGCCACCAGCGTCGATGGCGGCGTCTTACCGGAGTCAGTCTTGCTACCATCGCCCACCCTCTCCAAGATATATCATCGGTGATTTGGTTTCAAATTAGCACGGCCAATACAGGGCGAGAACCTATTGGGATAAATCAGGAAAACCCTACCTCTACCTCGTCAGGCTCGTTTTCCCAGCGTATCTCCCGAAGCTGTTTCAGATCGACAATCTCACCCGATAAATCCCATTCGGATTTTGGTTTAAATAAAACCTCTATTTTAATCGCGCTTGTCCCGTCGCCAGCGGTACAGTCAACCTCACTGAAATAGGCTTCAAGCTTCTGGAGATCAGACTCAAGGCGTTCTTTTTCGGACTCACTTAGCTGAGCTGGATCTACGAAAAAATTGATCTTTCCATTGTGTTGTTTGTCTCGACCGTCATAGTCCAGATAGTCGGAATAAACCTCTGATCCAGTCTCAAAGTGTATTTCTTTGATGGATATCTGCCCAAACCGATTGATGGTATCTGCATCGGTGGCATCCACATACAGGTTATAGGCATGCTTACCACCCTGTTCTTCTTGTTTGGTGATGTATATTTCAGGGCGCGACTGAATCTTAATATTGCTGTCTAATTCGTTGCCAGAAACACTTAAGATAAGCACTCCGCCAGCGACAGCCGTTCGGCTATAAACACTTTGATAGATAGCATCCTCCGTAATAACAGGAGGCGTATTGGACGAAATCTTGTATTCTCTTGGACAACTCAACTCTTGCAACAGCGCTGTACCGTCACCTGAGAACACGCGAACAACACCATCATGTTCACTTAGCGCCACTAATTTATCCTGGAAGGGATAAAAATGAATACCAACACATTGCTTCTTTTTGCTTGACAAAAAACCAAGCGGTATCTCGTGGATAACCCCCCCATTTCGAGGATTAATCACATAACCCACCCCAAAACATTCGGCATACAATCTATCACCAATCAAATTGCAGCAAGTAGGATCGCAGCTTGAATCAAATTTATATCGCCAGACTTCCTGCCCATCTTGTTTACGGAATGCGATTATGTTGAAGGCATGATTAACAAGAACAAGATCTCCAAATAATTGTGGTTTTTTTGTCCAATCACCATAATCCATTCCCTCCAAGTGAATAGACCATATTGGCTCAAGCTTTAAATTAAAACAAAAAAGCCAGTTTTTCACGACATCTACTGCAAAAATTTTATCGCCATCAAAAGAAAAACCATAATATTTTCCAATAGCTTTTATAATCGATAAGTTAGAAATATTTGCGACGAACAAAAATGATGGGTCAGCCTCATAATCAAACCCAACGATAAAGCTCTCTTTCGCGTCTATAGCACTAGAGCTAACGAGAAACTCTGTTTTTGGATAAACTGCTCCCACACCGAAAATATCAACGTACATTGTTTCTTTTGGCCCATCTACATTGCCACGATTAATCCATAACCCACCTTTTAAAAAACTAAATAAAACATCCTCCTCAAAATCATAAATCTCACTGACAATGCCTAATTTTATCTTATAAAGTTTTTTTAATGAACTTATATACACATCTCCATACGCAGCAACAGGCGACGGAGATATTTCAAGCTCAAAAATAGATCCTTTAATATGTTCTGACATAACTTAAAATCGCTATTCGATTACTTTAAAGAAGTCTGCACTCAACTTCCCCTCTAAAACTCTGTCTAAGAAATTATTCCATTCATCATTTTTCGAGGAGCCTGACAAGCCCATATATCTACGCATTTTTTCCGAAGTTTCACCCCCCGCCCTCAGCTCCTTCATAACAGCAGCAACATACCCATCGACCTTCCCGGCACTGCGGGCATCAAACACCCAATGTATACCGAAATTAGCTTCTCTTCGTTTGTTGTAAAGCTGCACAATATCAAGAAACAGTTGGCCAGGCTTTTCCACTCCGTTTGCGAGTTCTCCCGTTATTTTATTCCTCACCTGGACGGGTTTCCATCGCAAACTGTTTACGAGGTTATCAGCGGCAAAACCCGGACTCCAGCTCTTGGCATCAATGCGTATATCACGTGTTCCGATCCTGTGAACGCTATCATAAACACGTCGCGGTAGCCTCTTGGCACTACTGATAATAGCCTCGGCTACCTCGATACCGATGATATCGATGTCCCGCCTCGCCGCATCGGTCATCACAAAGATGTGGTGTACCGCACCCTGACGTTTCTGCCAAGTACTCGCGAGATCCGTCAACACGCGTTTCAGCCCAGCTCCAGCCACTGCCCCCGCCTCGCCAGGCTGGAGTCTCAAACGTGGCACTGTGGAGAGTAGACCAGAAAACTCTCCCAGGAAATGAAGATAGGCCGAGCGCCGATCCAACGCGGCCTTGACAATTCCCTCCATGCCTTTTTCGGGCGATACGCGCATGGCGGACACCAATGAATTCAACATGTGATTTTTGAATCTTTCGGGGTAAACATAGGCATCCTGGCCATGTTTTCGGAGAATTTTTATGGCTTCGGTCAATTCACGCCCAATCTGTTTGAGTCCGCCATTGGCGGCATCCACCAGCTCAGCCCGTCGCGCAAATGCCAGCAAATCCACCAGTTTCTGGACAAACACAGTCGTTGGTGCAGCATGCGCCGGTGAGAAAAAGAAGTCTAGAATCGGGCTTTGGTGGTTGAAAACAACCGTTTCTGGCACCCCATCAAAATCGAGCAGGTAATCAACCCACGCATTGAAGTCTTCGGGAGTCTGGATTGCGCCTAAGAGTAGATTGCGTATGTCATCATCACCCAACACCGCATAAAACAACTGCACGACAACCAGGGTATTGGCAATCCTATTCCAGTTGCCCTTCTTGGCGGCGGCCAGGGCCTCGCGGAAGACGGCGATCAGCACTTTGCGGAAGGCGCTGTTGTTGGGAATAAATCGCGCGGCGGTCTTCAGTACACGGGCGGTGTTCTTGAAGGTTTGCCCGATAACGGTCAGCGTCACTGAACTACCACCGGTTACGGGGGCGGCGAGGATGCCGATGGCCGAGGCGGTATCTGCCGAAAAGCCAATGTAGGCCAGTATCTGTATGAGTTCGTCGTAGTTCTCACTGCCGGACCATTCGTAGTATTTCTGTAGTGCAATATCACGCCCATCGCCGACGAAGGGAATAAAGCCGATGATGAAGTCCGCAGTCGCTCCGGCAGCGGTGGAGGTATCGCCAAGAAACACGCCGCGAACCACACCTTCATAAACGGCAGCAGTGGCCTTGGCCGTATCGATCAAGCCAAAAAAGGCGGTTTCGGCACCCACCTGAATGGAATTCCACATGGCAGCGCCAGCACCCCAAATATCGGCATGGGCAGTGCGCACAAAGAAGCCCATGGCGATATCGAAGCCGCCCGGCTCTGCCATCGCAATCGAACGATTACCCATTTGGCCGGTGCTTTTGACCATGACCTGGGCACTGCCGGAGGTGCCGATGGTCACACGGGTGCTGGTCGAGCCATCGGCAAAGGTGGCGAGTATCGGCAGTGTCCAGTCGATGACGCGGAAGTCACTCATCAGGCCACCGTAACCACTACCCAGACGGATAGCAGTGGTGCTGGTTTGTCGCACCAAGGCTCCGGTGGCAGGTATCGTGGTCAGTACACCGTCCACTTCCAACCAGAGCTGGTTTTCCTTGTAGTGGGCGGCAACGTCGTGCCAGGCGTTGAGTGCTATCGGCGCAGAGGTGACGGTGAAGGTGCCGTCGGCGGTCTCGATCTGATACTGAACACGGCTGTCTGTCGTCAGACTGAGGCGTTGTTTACGCAGATCATAGTTAACCAGGGTGCCGACGGCATCCGTGGCCTTGAAGCTGAGACTAAAGCCCAGCTCGCTGGCTTTGTCGAGTGCTCTGTGGTTAGGGATACGGACGGCGGCACTGGCGGCGGTAAAATCGTAACTGCCACGAAATCCCTTGCGGCTTTCCCGGGTGCTGACCACGTCGCTGGCGGTGGCGTGGATGATTTCATAGCGATCGAATACCGTCTGATTCGGCCCCAATGAATACATGGGGTATTCCAGCACGGGTTCGATGATGGGCTTTGACAAGCTGCCGAGGCTGACCGGGACGGTTTCACCCGGGGTGCCATTCACGGTGAGGGTGGTTTCGGCAACATAATCAAAGCTTGCCACGGTGTCATCGCCTGCATCGACGGTAAGGGTACCCGATGTGGTGACATCCCCCATGAGCACTTGTTGGGCCAGTTCGGGATTATGCGCCCCTCCGGGGGGGGCCACCGTAAAGCCAACGGCCTGGACATTGGCACCAACCTGGGCACTCAGCGTTCCGGTACCGCGAAACAGCCCGCCATAGAGCTGCACATTGGCGACACCATTGGTAAACACCACATCCTGGCTGGAAAGTTCACCAAACGAGGCACGAAGCAAAGCGACCGTGCCATCCACCGGGCCAACCGACGATGTGGCCTGAAGTGAGACATTTACGGTACTGTCGAGCGGCACGTTACCAGGCAGATTGATCGTTAGATCGATGGGCGCAATCGTGACCTGAGCAGTTTGGGTGGCGTCACCCGCCTGAATGGTGAGGTTCTTTGTTCCGGCGGTTTCCACGCCTTTAAGCACAAGATTAATGTAGCCATCAACCGTCGAGGTATTACCAAGAATGCTGATGTCCGTGTCCGCCGTGACGCTCACCGCCGTACCGTCAGCCACATTGTTGCCCCATTGATCCTGCACACGGATTTGGGCAGTGATGGCACCCAGACCGGCAACCGCTGCATGTCCTGATTGGTTGACGGTAATAATCCGGGGTTTACCGGGAACAACTTTATAGGTCGCGCTCTTGACCGCTAACGCGGCGTTGTTGAGTGACGCTTCCACCACCACAGTGCTACCGGCTATGCGAGGCAAGGTGACTTGTGTTGAATAGGCCCCCAGGCGATTGACTTCATACGAAGGTGAAAATACGCCCCCACCCCGCCAGACCAGGCTATATTCCGTTTTTTGTGCTGGATCACGGCTCTGGTAACCGGGAATAGTCAAGTTGAGGATCGCGGTATTGTCATCGGCGGATATTTCAATTTCTCCGGCCTTGGCTGGCGGAATGAGGTTGACGGCCTCAAACGCCCACGCCCACAACACATTCCCCATGTCATTGTTGGCATACAGCCGCAGGGTGAGGTAGTCCTCGGGATCAAGACTGTTGAGATGGGACAGGTCGTCAAAGCGGAGGGTCTGATCCGTGCCCAGGGTGACTTTGATCTCCTGTTCACCCAAGGTGAAAATCAGCTCTTTTTCCGGCCCGGCATTGAGGTAGTCCAAAGGCAACAGCTCGGTGGTCTCTAGGTTGTACAGCAGGCTGAGGAGGTTGTCGCTGCTGAGCACGGGGGTCTCGACATTGAGGAGGTCGGCGCTGTCTTCCAGGCTGCCGTCGGCGGCGTAATTCTCGGCACGCATTTCTTTCATGGTCAGCTGGTAGTTGCTGAACTGGAATTCAGGCCGGTAGGCCCAGCGGTAGATCGGCTCGGGTTTGGTGAATGCTTGCTCGGGATTGTCGCGCTTCATCTGGCGGTAGACCCGGCGTTGCAGTTCGCTGCCGGTTTCGTCAAAGACGGGCACCAGGAAGGGCACGTAGTTGTCAGGACGCTTTTCGAGGATACCGGGGTTTTGCCCGCTGGAACTGAAATCGGGCACGCCGATACGGACGTTGTCGGTGCCGGTAAAGATGGGGTTGCCGCTTTGCGGTTCGCCGCTGACGTGCAGGTAGTAGTGCTGCTGGTCGGTGGCGAGATTGTTGGGCAGTTGCAGGACTTGCAGGTGTTGCCCGGGCTCGATGGCGAATTGGTAGACGCCCTGGTTGTTATTGGCGAGGGTTTTGTCGCTGCTAAGGATGGCGATGCGGCCGGTGTAGCCGGCGCCTTGCAGGGCGCTGGGCAGGGGCCGGCCCTGGGGATCGAGCCATTCGGTGGTGATTTTGAGGTAGTTGTCGCTGGTCAGCGCGGCGCCTTCGTAACCGATGACCTGATCCTGTTCGATGTCGCCTTTGCGCAGGCCGGCCTGGATGTCGTAGCCGCGTTCGGCCCAGATTTTGAGGTTGGGCGGGCGCATCTGGATGGGGTCGATGCGGAAGGCGAGGTTGGCAAGGCCATCGCTGCCGGCGGCCTGCATGACGGTGGTGGTGACGCCGAGGTAGCCGGTGGCGCGGTTGATGGCGTAAAGACGAATCAGGTCGCCGGGCTGCAGGTGGTCGGCCTGGCGTTGGTGCAGGGCGGGGTTGATGCCGCTTGTGCTTTGCCATTTGCTAAAATTGAGGCCGACGGGACGGAAGCCACCGCTGGCGTAGCGAAACAGGTCGCCAAAGCTGTTGCGCATTTGCAGGCTGTAGAAGAATTGGCTGCTTTCGGCGTTTTCACCAAAGTTGCTGATGCGGTCGGCTTCATATTCGTTGAGACCGATGCGTTCGGCGATGAGCCGGCCGTCGGCGACCCGCACGACGTAGAGGTCGGTGTTGCGCAGGTCTTCGGCGCTGATTTCACTGAGCAGGCCTTGGGGACGAAGATCGTCAAAACTGGCCCGGTCGATGACCCGGGTGAGGTCGGGCAGGTCTTCGCCGGGGATGGCGCCGCTGCTGCTGAGAAAGACGCCCTGGCGTTGCAGGTCTTCAGGAATGCCGTCGGTGCCGAGAACGAAGATCTCTTCACCGCTGTCGGCGTCGGTCTCGAAGCGGCCGAGAATGATCGTGTCGGTGAGGCCGTCGTCGTCGAAGTCGTAATAATTGGGGTTGCCCTGGGGAATGTCGTGGTCGGGATCGCTGGCGCGGTATTGGGTCTGGCCGACGGGGACGGGCATTTGTGCGACGCCGGAGAGCACCATGACGTCGATGGGGAAATCCATCATCAAGGGGTAGGTGGTGACGGTGCCGAGACCAAGGGGAAACGGGCCGAAGAAAGGAACCATGAAGAAGTCTGGCTGGCAGCTTTCGACCAGGGGCCGCATAACGAAGTAGACGCCGTCGAAGCCCTGCGCCCGCGGATCGAAACGGCGGTAACGCAAGGTGGCGGTGGCGTAGCCGTCGATGGAGTAGGGAATTATGGGACAGGGAATGCTGTGCCACATGGTGACGTATTTGCCGTCAGAAACGCTGGCACCACGGCCCATCATCAGGCCTTCGACCACCACATTGGAGATGGGGCCGACGACGCCTTGGCCAGGACGGCGTTTCATGCCTTGTTCGAACCAGCGGTCGGGGACATCGAGGACGTTGCCGTCACGGTCTTTGATGAAGGCGGTACGGAAGCCGAGGCGGTTTGGGGTGGCGGCCTTGATCTCGCCGCGGGGGCTGCCGTTGTATCGGACCAGCATGGAGGCATTATTGGGCGCGTTGGTGTCGGTGGGGTCAACGGGGTATTCGTCCAGAACCAGGCTGCCGGGGTCGTCGAGGTAACGCACGGATTGGGGCAGGACGCTGACGTAGGCGGTGCCGGGGTGTTTCAGGGCCGGTTTGCTCATCTCGGTGATGCCGTCGGCCAGGTAGAAGATGGCGGATTCATAGGCGCTGCGGCTAAGGGGGGCCTCCAGGCCGGGATGGCGGTCGATGAGGGCCTGGTATTGGTCGATGTAGGTCTGGTATTCGGCGCCGGAGAGAACGCGCCATTGCTCAGGGGCCCAGTCACCGGCGGCTTCGGCGAGTTCGCTGATGAATTCACCGCTGTCGGGAGCGTATTCGGCCCAGATGAAGTGGCCCGCCTCAGAGAGAACCGGGGCGCGGGTGTAGACGTAGCCAGTGATCATGCCGGCCTGGCTGACCCCGCTCAGGAGCAGGACGGCGATGAGGGGGATCAGGCGGGATAATCGAGGTAAGGGGTAATGCTTCACTGCATGCGCTCCGCGGCTTCTGCTTCGGTTTGGGGAGGGATGAATCGGTAGGTCTGTAGCCGCAGCCGCAGGCTGTCCAGGTCGATGTCGCCGCCGGCATAGGCGTCGAGATCGGCCTGCTGGTCGGGGATGACCCGGGCGTAGCCGAGGTAGTCGAGGCTGCTGAGCCGGGTTTCTCCCACGTTCTTGATACGCGGGCCGGGGATGGCTTCACCGACACCGACGGGGGCCAGGGCAGTGGCGTCGGCGTTGAGGCCGAGCAGGACGACACGTTCGCCTTCCCGCGGGGCGTAGTCGTGGTTGCCCTGGTAGGTGGGCAGGGCGAACTCCAGGCCGGTGTCGCCTTCGACATCGATGCCCATGGGTTGTACGGCGTAGAGCCAGAGCGGCGTGTAGCGGGCATCGAAGCTGCGCACGCTGACGGCGGTGAGCGGCTGGAATTGCAGGCGGATGGCGCCGTCGGTGCGGCCGCCGGGGAAGGTCAGACGGCTGTCGCTGAGGTCGAAGATGACTTCGCCACCGTTGATAACGGCCCGAGCGCCGCTTTGCAGTTGGCTAAAGGCGATGTCGGGGTTGGCCAGCGCCAGTTGAATGCTCTGGGGGCTGTTGCGGGTGCCGGTCTGCACATTGATCCAGCCGCGGTGGCTGCCGAAGCGCGGATCTTTGAGGCCGGCGTTGACGATGATCGGGTAGCGCCCCGAGGGGATATTGCGCTCGGCGCTGTCGCCGTAGCCGAAGCTGTAGGCGCCATCGGCATTGCTGCGGGTGCTGCGCGCTAAATCGGGGATGGCGACCTCGATGCCGGCCACCGGCTGGCCCAGGTTGTCGAGTACGATGCCCTCGATGAAGGTGGGCCGGGGGCGGATTTTGGCCTGCTGGCGGAGCATGTCGACACCGTCATAGGTGACGCTGAGGTAGAGATCGGCGCCGTAGCCCATGTCGCGCTCGGGATAGAAGACCACGCCACTGGCGTCGGGCAGCAGGGAGAGCACGCCAGGCACGGGTTCGTAGTCGCGATTGATGTTTTGCAGCACGTAGCCCTGGGCGATGAGGCCGTCGACGCCGGGGGGATCGCTGTCGATATAGCTGTCGCCGTGCACGGTCTCGCGCAGGTCGAGGGTGACCTTGGCCAGCTCGATGGGCTTGTTGAAGAGCACCGTGATGAAAGTGTTGGCGTCCAGGTTCTGTGCGCCATCGGCGGGGCTGACGCGGATCACTTGCAGGGGGACGGCGGCCTGGGCCTTGAGGGTAAGGCTTCGGCTGGCGCGGGCCAGGACGGTATCATTACTGTCGCGGGCTTCGAGCCAGAGGGTGTGGGCGCCTTCGGCGTCCGACAGGGGAATGCTGGCACTCAGCAGTCCCTGGGCGACGGTGAGACTAATGGCCTCCCCTTCCCGGCCTGCGAAATAGGCGATGAGGTGTTCGTTGCCGGTCAGGTTGCTCACCCGGGCGCTGATGTCGAGGGTCTGCCCGCTGCCGTCGATGAGCAGGTTCAGGTTATCTTGCGGGGTGATCCATTCGATGCCGATGTTGTTGAGCAGGGCCAGCAGGAAATCCTGTTGGCTGCGGTTGCCGCCGGCGTCGATGGCGCTGACGACGATGCTCTGTACCGTGCCGGCGCTCAGCACCAGCGGCGCCTGGAAACGGTAGCTACCGACCGTGGCGGTGGGCGTCAGACCGACGGGCTGGTCGTTGATCAGCAGTTGCGACAGGGCCGAGTCGCTCACGCTGCCGCTCAGCAGGTAGGGGTTTTCGGTCACGGTGTTTTCCTGCGGGAAGGCGGCCAGGCCGTCGATCTGGAGCTGCGGGGGGATGGTGTCGCGCAGGTAGCGCACGCTGTGGCTGCTGACCTGATCCAGGTTGTCGGTGACGCTCAGGGTGAGGTCGATGACGGTCTCGCCTTCGGATAGAGGTCGGTATTGCGCAGGTGTTCCTTCCGATTCAGAATTCTTTAAACTCCAGTCCTGTCGCTTCAGATATCATTTCAATGTCCTCCAGGTTTTTCAATGTTAACCACAATCGGTGCCCTTCCTTTGTGGTTCTAACACGAATCTCGCCATAGTATTTATCAGAGGTATTGAACCCAACCAGGGGGGTAAAGATAACGTCATCGTCTTTGCACAGTGTTCTTAACCCTTCACAATCATCGATTGATGACGCCATTATTGACACTGACAAATCGTAGGACTCCGCCGGCAAAGGCTGCCGACGAACCAAATCAAAGAATTCAAATAAATTATCCTGGTAAGGCGTGCTTTCCATGCTGCGGGGAAAACAACGCCAACTGCATGTAATAACCTTCCCGCTCGATAAATAGTCAAGGGCTGACCGAAGCTTTTCGACAAGCTTCCCTGCCCCTTGCTCTTCCAACTCAAAAACAAATCCATGCGGGTTTTTACCAAACAAACCGCTACGTGTAATCTTTAGCTCTCTCCCTTGTGATGCCAGTTTAAAATACCCCTCCCCATCTTCTATCGATACATCCAGGCCAAGATGATGAATCAACCCACCCACGACCTCCCTTTTGTAGCTATTGTCTGCGCATACCAGTGATCCATTCGCGGAATACAGAAAATAGACTTTTCCTCGATCCAGACGAAGGCCAACCACATCATATGCATCTTTGGACTGACTGCTATTCCTCTCTTCATAGCCGATATCGATCATACAGACGCCAAACTTGATGATCTGTTTGTCTATCTTTCTGATTACATCAGACAAATCAAACCACGGCACGGGATCCATAGTTAAATAGCCTTCCAGGGTAAAATCGCTAAGTCCGACAAGGTTTGGAAAGCTGGCAAGTTGTTCTTTATCAAGCCCGTCAATATATATATTCTGTTCTTCCTCTCCTGCTGAACTCTCAACGAGTGGCAATACAGCCCGCAGTTGGTCGGGCACTCGTTTTATCGTGCTCACATCTAGATAATCGGTCGTTATATAATCAAATTCCACTCCCATACTCAAATATCCTGTTTTTCTCTATAAATGGGGTATATCGAATAAAACCGTAATTCCTTCATCCCTAAAAAACTTTTCTATCAATGGCGGGATTCTCGTATTGGGCGGCACCACGTACAAAATCTTGCTAAAGTCATCAAGAGGCACACCCATATCTTTTTGTGCCTTTTTTATCCACGTTTGAGTCCTCTCTAGCCCCTTCTTCCCATATTGTAGTGCAGCGGTACTTCTTTTCACTTGTACGTAAACAGGGCCCGCTCCCAGATTTGCAATGATATCAATATCTGTTTTTATCTGGCCCGTACTTGTGGACAGTTTTTTGGAAATCTCTATCACCTCACCGCCGTTACGCTTGATGTAAGCGGCCGACTCAAGCTCATACCGAAACCCTTTACCTTGTGGAAAGCTCTTTAGCCCATTCTTATTGCCAGTTGCTAATGCGTCTGCCAGCAGATCAAAGCCTCTTACATCCGCTAATTCTCCCATATCCTTCAGCAAATCACCTTGCTTATATCCTGCTGAGTAGAGATTATCATTACCAATCACTTTTGTTAATAATTCCGGGCTTACCTGCTTGCCCGCCTGCGCCAATCCCGTCAATGATGTTGACAACGGTACCGATGAGTTTTTTATTCCTGCCAAGGCCCCATCGGACACGCCTGCGAGCGCCTTGACAACGGCCTCTCCCCCTTCAAACCCAAGACTCGGATCAGAGGCGATTTGCTTTACGACATCAAAAAACTCATCACCAAGGCTATCCGCCGCGCGTATCGCCGCCTCATATGTTTCCGGTGACTTAACGATTCCGTTAAACGCACTGGACAACGCCTCATCACCTTGAGCAAGTTTGGTGAGAAAACCCTTCTCTGCCGCCCCTATCGTCAGATCACCCGTAACAGCTGCCTTGAGTCGTGTTGCCAGCACTCGGGTAAATGGCGTGTCTCCTATGCCTGCGACGACCGCTCTAGTCGCCGAAATTGGCGCATCGGCAATCTCTCCCGCTCCAACGGCAATTTCTGTCGCAAGGCCTGCCAGGGAAAGGCTGAATTCCACCCAGTTCGGTTCTTTATCCGTCCAGCCGGTCGTGCGCCAAAGGTTCTTAACGATTGAGCCTATATCAGCAACGATGAGCATTCCACCTGCGACATTGCTTGCCGTGCCGACACCTGATTCCGGATCGGCCCCAAAAAATGACGTCACCGAATCATAGGTATAGAACCACCAATCTTTTTCTACGACCTGCACATACGTTGTCGTCTCATCATTGTCAGCATATGCCTTACGAAAAAATGAGAAGCCATTATTTTTTACAATGGGTGTCAGCGAGCGGATACTGATGGGTACTCGACGAGATACGCCCGCGCCGGGCACTTCACCGACAGTCCTGACATGAATAGTCGCCTGACCGGCGGCATTAAGCTGAACACGACCCGCAGCATCGACACCGTCCAGGCGTGCAACTGCCGCAGAACTCATCCGGTTCGAGAAGCGCAGGTCATCAATGTGACCAGCAAGATCGCTAGCAATCACTATCGATTCCGTACTGGAAATAACATTGCCAGTGGCGGACGTCGAAACGGTTGAATTATTGATATTTACCCGGAGGCCATCCGCATCGTATTGCAGACTTATCTCCGTCCATTCGTCAACGGAAAGTGCCTGCGATGATAGGCTGGAAAACGTGCCCTGGTTCGTGGTCAAGCTTGCTTGAATGCGGCCATCAGAAAGCATTTCCAGGGTCCAGGCGGCCCCCTTTCCGGCAAGCAATGCCGGAGAAATAACCGCTGGCCGCACAGACATCGAAACAGAAAAGGTATCAGAAAAATTGAATGACGCATGATCTGGAATCGTTCCATTCCCCGTCCCGGAAAAACGCAACGATCCCAGTCCATGCCGTTTTTCGAGA
Organism: Gammaproteobacteria bacterium; assembly: GCA_021647505.1. Taxonomy (GTDB): domain Bacteria; phylum Pseudomonadota; class Gammaproteobacteria; order SZUA-152; family SZUA-152; genus DRQN01. The sequence continues at coordinate 73,056 of JAKIUN010000009.1, read as the reverse complement.
GTATCAAGGGTGCCGCCTGTCACCGTCATGGAATGGCCAGCGATCTGCCCCTGGATAATACCACTGGCATCCAGCGCATCGAACGTGAAAGCTTCTGTGGTCTGGTCATTCCGAAAACCCACAAGAAGATCGGCATTGGGCGGCCCCGTCAATTCTATCGGGGTGCTTGCCCAGTAACGGATATTCCGGGTTGTCCCGTCGGCCCAAGTAACTGTCTCGATGCCATCCACGCTCTCGCCGGCAACAACTACCGGATGGGCAACGGCAGCCGTAAGCGGCGAGCTTGTGGTAAACATTCCCTCCCAAAAGAGTAATCGATCACCTATTGTTGCTGTTACAACTACCGGCCCAATGGAACCACCTGCGGAACTCAGGGTTGCTGTAGCCGTTCCTCCACTGACAACCGTTTCGCCCACAACACTGCCGTTACTGGAAAGCCAAAAAACCGGCGTACCTTCTGCGGCGTTGACCGTTGCTGTCAGCGTCGCAGTATCCAGAAAATCGACACTCAATTCAGCTCTGGAAGATGTCAGATTGCCGGATACACGTTCGACATCCATAATCACTGTTTGCGTCGCCCTGCCCGCCCTGACAGTGACAACTTGATTTATGGGGGTTTTTGGTGCTTTCAGCGTTGCAGAGGCTACACCGCTAGTTGTGTGCGTTTCAAAAGCCAGAAACTCCGATGTGGAGTTTTCAACCAACCACATTACAGGAGTTTCGTTTTCAACCAAGTTACCAAATTGATCGCGAACTGTGGCTGTTAACTCAACAGTGTCGGTATTATCAGAGCGATAAATATTTTTGGATTTATCAATTGTTATATTTGCAGGCACGCCTGCAACGACCTTCAGCATTGCACTCTCACGTTTGGCATTGATGGATTGTGTGCCGCTCCCAGTGGGAATACGCCTTAATATCCCACGTACCCTGTAGGTATCACCAGGATTACTGGAAGTATTTAGCTTGACAACTGCGGAATTATCTATAGTGGGAGTTTGGCTTTCAGAAAGACTTCCACTCCCTGTCAACAACTGCCAATCCACAATTGACCCATCAGGATGGCCTACTAAACCGACAATATATGCAAACTGATCATCAGCACTTACTTCAATTTCGTTCTCGGGATAAACACCAAAATTTGCAAACGCCCACGCCCACAACACATTGCCCATGTCATTGTTGGCATACAGCCGCAGGGTGAGGTAGTCCTCGGGATCGAGGCTGCTGAGGTGGGACAGGTCTTCAAAGCGGAGGGTCTGATCCGTGCCCAGGGTGACTTTGACCTCCTGCTCACCCAGGGTGAAAATCAGCTCTTTTTCCGGCCCGGCATTGAGGTAATCCAAAGGCAACAGCTCGGTGGTCTCCAGGTTGTACAGCAGGCTGAGGAGGTTGTCGCTGCTGAGCACGGGGGTCTCGACATTGAGGAGGTCGGCGCTGTCTTCCAGGCTGCCATCCGCAGCGTAATTCTCGGCACGCATCTCTTTCATGGTCAGCTGGTAGTTGCTGAACTGGAATTCAGGCCGGTAGGCCCAGCGGTAGATCGGCTCGGGTTTGGTGAATGCTTGCTCGGGATTGTCGCGCTTCATCTGGCGGTAGACCCGGCGTTGCAGTTCGCTGCCGGTTTCGTCAAAGACGGGCACCAGGAAGGGCACGTAGTTGTCAGGACGCTTTTCGAGGATACCGGGGTTTTGCCCGCTGGAACTGAAATCGGGCACGCCAATACGGACGTTGTCGGTGCCGGTAAAGATGGGGTTGCCGCTTTGCGGTTCACCGCTGACGTGCAGGTAGTAGTGCTGCTGGTCGGTGGCGAGATTGTTGGGCAGTTGCAGGACTTGCAGGTGTTGCCCGGGCTCAATGGCGAATTGGTAGACGCCCTGGTTGTTATTGGCGAGGGTTTTGTCGCTGCTAAGGATGGCGATGCGGCCGGTGTAGCCGGCGCCTTGCAGGGCGCTGGGCAGGGGCCGGCCCTGGGGATCGAGCCATTCGGTGGTGATTTTGAGGTAGTTGTCGCTGGTCAGCGCGGCGCCTTCGTAACCGATGACCTGATCCTGTTCGATGTCGCCTTTGCGCAGGCCGGCCTGGATGTCGTAGCCGCGTTCGGCCCAGATTTTGAGGTTGGGCGGGCGCATCTGGATGGGGTCGATGCGGAAGGCAAGATTGGCGAGGCCATCGCTGCCGGCGGCCTGCATGACGGTGGTGGTGACGCCGAGGTAGCCGGTGGCGCGGTTGATGGCGTAAAGACGAATCAGGTCGCCGGGCTGCAGGTGGTCGGCCTGGCGTTGGTGCAGGGCGGGGTTGATGCCGCTTGTGCTTTGCCATTTGCTAAAATTGAGGCCGACGGGACGGAAGCCACCGCTGGCGTAGCGAAACAGGTCGCCAAAGCTGTTGCGCATTTGCAGGCTGTAGAAGAATTGGCTGCTTTCGGCGTTTTCACCAAAGTTGCTGATGCGGTCGGCTTCATATTCGTTGAGACCGATGCGTTCGGCGATGAGCCGGCCGTCGGCGACCCGCACGACGTAGAGGTCGGTGTTGCGCAGGTCTTCGGCGCTGATTTCACTGAGCAGGCCTTGGGGACGAAGATCGTCAAAACTGGCCCGGTCGATGACCCGGGTGAGGTCGGGCAGGTCTTCGCCGGGGATGGCGCCGCTGCTGCTGAGAAAGACGCCCTGGCGTTGCAGGTCTTCAGGAATGCCGTCGGTGCCGAGAACGAAGATCTCTTCACCGCTGTCGGCGTCGGTCTCGAAGCGGCCGAGAATGATCGTGTCGGTGAGGCCGTCGTCGTCGAAGTCGTAATAATTGGGGTTGCCCTGGGGAATGTCGTGGTCGGGATCGCTGGCGCGGTATTGGGTCTGGCCGACGGGGACGGGCATTTGTGCGACGCCGGAGAGCACCATGACGTCGATGGGGAAATCCATCATCAAGGGGTAGGTGGTGACGGTGCCGAGACCAAGGGGAAACGGGCCGAAGAAAGGAACCATGAAGAAGTCTGGCTGGCAGCTTTCGACCAGGGGCCGCATAACGAAGTAGACGCCGTCGAAGCCCTGCGCCCGCGGATCGAAACGGCGGTAACGCAAGGTGGCGGTGGCGTAGCCGTCGATGGAGTAGGGAATTATGGGACAGGGAATGCTGTGCCACATGGTGACGTATTTGCCGTCAGAAACGCTGGCACCACGGCCCATCATCAGGCCTTCGACCACCACATTGGAGATGGGGCCGACGACGCCTTGGCCAGGACGGCGTTTCATGCCTTGTTCGAACCAGCGGTCGGGGACATCGAGGACGTTGCCGTCACGGTCTTTGATGAAGGCGGTACGGAAGCCGAGGCGGTTTGGGGTGGCGGCCTTGATCTCGCCGCGGGGGCTGCCGTTGTATCGGACCAGCATGGAGGCATTATTGGGCGCGTTGGTGTCGGTGGGGTCAACGGGGTATTCGTCCAGAACCAGGCTGCCGGGGTCGTCGAGGTAACGCACGGATTGGGGCAGGACGCTGACGTAGGCGGTGCCGGGGTGTTTCAGGGCCGGTTTGCTCATCTCGGTGATGCCGTCGGCCAGGTAGAAGATGGCGGATTCATAGGCGCTGCGGCTAAGGGGGGCCTCCAGGCCGGGATGGCGGTCGATGAGGGCCTGGTATTGGTCGATGTAGGTCTGGTATTCGGCGCCGGAGAGAACGCGCCATTGCTCAGGGGCCCAGTCACCGGCGGCTTCGGCGAGTTCGCTGATGAATTCACCGCTGTCGGGAGCGTATTCGGCCCAGATGAAGTGGCCCGCCTCAGAGAGAACCGGGGCGCGGGTGTAGACGTAGCCAGTGATCATGCCGGCCTGGCTGACCCCGCTCAGGAGCAGGACGGCGATGAGGGGGATCAGGCGGGATAATCGAGGTAAGGGGTAATGCTTCACTGCATGCGCTCCGCGGCTTCTGCTTCGGTTTGGGGAGGGATGAATCGGTAGGTCTGTAGCCGCAGCCGCAGGCTGTCCAGGTCGATGTCGCCGCCGGCATAGGCGTCGAGATCGGCCTGCTGGTCGGGGATGACCCGGGCGTAGCCGAGGTAGTCGAGGCTGCTGAGCCGGGTTTCTCCCACGTTCTTGATACGCGGGCCGGGGATGGCTTCACCGACACCGACGGGGGCCAGGGCAGTGGCGTCGGCGTTGAGGCCGAGCAGGACGACACGTTCGCCTTCCCGCGGGGCGTAGTCGTGGTTGCCCTGGTAGGTGGGCAGGGCGAACTCCAGGCCGGTGTCGCCTTCGACATCGATGCCCATGGGTTGTACGGCGTAGAGCCAGAGCGGCGTGTAGCGGGCATCGAAGCTGCGCACGCTGACGGCGGTGAGCGGCTGGAATTGCAGGCGGATGGCGCCGTCGGTGCGGCCGCCGGGGAAGGTCAGACGGCTGTCGCTGAGGTCGAAGATGACTTCGCCACCGTTGATAACGGCCCGAGCGCCGCTTTGCAGTTGGCTAAAGGCGATGTCGGGGTTGGCCAGCGCCAGTTGAATGCTCTGGGGGCTGTTGCGGGTGCCGGTCTGCACATTGATCCAGCCGCGGTGGCTGCCGAAGCGCGGATCTTTGAGGCCGGCGTTGACGATGATCGGGTAGCGCCCCGAGGGGATATTGCGCTCGGCGCTGTCGCCGTAGCCGAAGCTGTAGGCGCCATCGGCATTGCTGCGGGTGCTGCGCGCTAAATCGGGGATGGCGACCTCGATGCCGGCCACCGGCTGGCCCAGGTTGTCGAGTACGATGCCCTCGATGAAGGTGGGCCGGGGGCGGATTTTGGCCTGCTGGCGGAGCATGTCGACACCGTCATAGGTGACGCTGAGGTAGAGATCGGCGCCGTAGCCCATGTCGCGCTCGGGATAGAAGACCACGCCACTGGCGTCGGGCAGCAGGGAGAGCACGCCAGGCACGGGTTCGTAGTCGCGATTGATGTTTTGCAGCACGTAGCCCTGGGCGATGAGGCCGTCGACGCCGGGGGGATCGCTGTCGATATAGCTGTCGCCGTGCACGGTCTCGCGCAGGTCGAGGGTGACCTTGGCCAGCTCGATGGGCTTGTTGAAGAGCACCGTGATGAAAGTGTTGGCGTCCAGGTTCTGTGCGCCATCGGCGGGGCTGACGCGGATCACTTGCAGGGGGACGGCGGCCTGGGCCTTGAGGGTAAGGCTTCGGCTGGCGCGGGCCAGGACGGTATCATTACTGTCGCGGGCTTCGAGCCAGAGGGTGTGGGCGCCTTCGGCGTCCGACAGGGGAATGCTGGCACTCAGCAGTCCCTGGGCGACGGTGAGACTAATGGCCTCCCCTTCCCGGCCTGCGAAATAGGCGATGAGGTGTTCGTTGCCGGTCAGGTTGCTCACCCGGGCGCTGATGTCGAGGGTCTGCCCGCTGCCGTCGATGAGCAGGTTCAGGTTATCTTGCGGGGTGATCCATTCGATGCCGATGTTGTTGAGCAGGGCCAGCAGGAAATCCTGTTGGCTGCGGTTGCCGCCGGCGTCGATGGCGCTGACGACCACGCTCTGCGCCGTGCCGGCGCTCAGCACCAGCGGCGCCTGGAAACGGTAGCTACCGACCGTGGCGGTGGGCGTCAGACCGACGGGCTGGTCGTTGATCAGCAGTTGCGACAGGGCCGAGTCGCTCACGCTGCCGCTCAGCAGGTAGGGGTTTTCGGTCACGGTGTTTTCCTGCGGGAAGGCGGCCAGGCCGTCGATCTGGAGCTGCGGGGGGATGGTGTCGCGCAGGTAGCGCACGCTGTGGCTGCTGACCTGATCCAGGTTGTCGGTGACGCTCAGGATGAGGTCGATGACGCTCTCGCCTTCGGCGAAGCCGATGACTTCTTGCACGAGGCTGCCTGAGACTGGGCTGATGGTCTGGCCATTGAGAGTGACGGTTTTCAGGCCAATGGTGGAATAGATGTCCGCCATGAAGGTGAAGCTGTCGGTATTTTGGGTTGAGCCGGGCTGGGGTGAGCGGATGGTGATCAGGGGCGGCTCGACCAGTTCCGGTGCGGGCTGATAGGAGACCAGCACGGTTTTCTGGATCGACTTGCTGCCGGCCAGGGCCCAGACGGTGATGGTGTTGTTGCCTTCGTTCAGACTGATGACCGGGGACTGGAAGGTGTATTCGGTGGCGATGTTGCCCTGGCTGACGCTGGCGGCCTGGCTGTTGACGACGACCTGGGGCGGATCAATCGGCACTTCGCTGATGACCCGGCCACTGAAGACGACACTGGGCTCGGTGACGACCGTGCCATCACGCGGGCTGTCCACCCGCAGGTCGATGACCGCCGCGGCACGGCGCTCTATGTTTGCGCTGACGCTGCCGCTCTGGCCGATGCTGTCCAGGGCGATAATTTGAACCTGGTTGTCACCCAGCTCCAGCAGTATTTCCGCCTGCCATGCGCCATTGACCGGAGAGATGGCGAATTCGATGCCGGACAATCTGTCGGAGGTGAAATAGGCCCGTGCTATCGGCGGATAACCCCCGTCGATCACGCCGCTCAGTACGATGGATTCCGCATCGGTGACGTGCGTGGTGCCACCGTTAATGCTGACGGACGGCGCAGGAATGACGGGGACGTCCTGGGCATTGTCGGGGTCACTGCCAAACTGCAATTCATCGACGTTGCTGATGCCGTCGCCATCCCGATCCAGGTCGCTGTTGTCCCCGATCCCATCACCATCCCGGTCTGACCATTCGTTGGGATCGTCCGGGAAGACATCGACATCATCATTGTAGCCATCATTGTCTCTGTCCGTTTGTGAGACGGGGCAACCCTGGGCATCAACGACGATACCGGGCCCGGTGTTCGGGCATTGATCCAAGGCATTGTTGACGCCGTCGTTGTCGTCGTCTTTTTGGCTGTCCGCACAACCGAGGGTATCCACCACGGCCTGGGGCTCGGTATTCGGGCATTGATCGACGGCGTCCGAAACACCATCGTTGTCGCTGTCCAGCTGCTGCGCCGCACAACCCTGGCTGTCGATCACAAGACCGGGTTCGGTGTTCGGGCATTGATCCAGGGCATTGTTGACGCCATCGTTGTCGTCGTCTTTTTGGGACTCCGCGCAACCATTGACGTCAACAGGCGCTTGCGGCGGTGTATCCGGGCACAAATCCACATCATCGGTCAGTCCATCGCCATCACTGTCACCAGGGCCTTGTGGACTCTGTTCCTGATCTATTCGGGGGAGAAAATTAAAAAGACTTCTACCGCCACCAAGGATGGTGAGCGTCAGCGGTCCGATGGTATCGCCAGGTGCTAGTTCCCCATCAATGTAATCGTTGAGGAGAATATAGGGGTCACCGGCATCCGTTACCCCGGCCGCATCTTTCAAACTGATGGGATAAGTTGCAAAGGAAGATGTAAAGTCAATCAAAACAAGCCTGAGCGGCGGCGCTATGGATACATTGCCGTTATTGGAAATGCTGACAGTCATCGTGGCATCGGGTTGGCGCCGATTGCGTAGAGGGTTACTGTGCTCAATATTTAGTTGGCTGGTGATATCCACCCATTGTCCAGCCCCATAAGCAGTATTGCTGAATAGTGCCGGCAAAATAGCCGACAGAAAAACACAGACAACGACCACCATAAAGGGAAATCGCGTTACGGATATTGCCTGACTATGTATTTGGTGCGGCACGTTATTGGTCTGCCTTAATTATGGATAATAATTGATCATAAAAAGCAAGGTTGCACGGCTTACTCAGACTGCGAAACATAGCTAACTTGCGTCTTTTTCAGCACCTGCTCTGACACTGCCTCCAATGCCTTCTTTAACTGCATGGGGGCAAGTTTTTCGCGGATTTCAGCGCTCACGGCAGCAATCGGTCTGATGCGATCCTCGCTTCTTGCAATAACCTTGATGATTTCTATCTGTTTTCCGTAAATCACATCACTGACTTCCCTCTTGCCAAGCTGACCGACTTGCAACTTGATGGTGTCGGGTAACTGTTCCGGCAGCATTTCCGCCTCGCGATACTCGACCGCCAGGCCCTGCTCACGCAACGTGTCGGCGTAGTCTTTCCAGTCATCCCTGTTTGTTGCCGCCGCAAGCACCTGCAATATTTTTTGGCGGATTTGCTGGTCAGGATTTTTTTTCGCCACCAGTGTCTGAAAATGCACTTTGCCCTTTACCGTGAACTCATCCAGGTTCTTGTCGTAATAATCCATGACCATGGCGCGAGTCACCGGGTCTGGCGTCATATTCAACTGCACATATTTTTGCGCCAGCAACTCATCCCGGAATGCCTGAACCCGGGCATCAATCAAGAGTCTTTCCTCTTCATCCAGTTGCTGCTCCGCGGCCATGGCCAGGGCCCGCATACGCACCAGACTTTCGAGAATTTTCTGCCGGGTTTCATCTTCCAGCGTGTCAATCGCCGTACCGGGCAGGCGTTGCAATAACACGGTCATCTGACTTTGACGCACTTCGCTCCCGCCCACCCTGGCGAGCACGGGATCCCTGTCCGGGGTCAGCGCCGAATTTTCTCGCGGCATATCCGGTAAGTCCGCGGCCTGATCACAGGCGGCAAGGATCACGGTAAACACCAGCAACAGGATCCTGGGTATCATGGCCATCATTTCTTTTCTATTTTCACCTGGGAAAGCAGGCGCTCCCATTCGGCCTGCTTGGCCTCTTGTCGCAAACGGTAGCGGATATCGCCCTTGACCTTTTCATAGGGTGTTTTGACGATCCGGGCCGCTTCAACAACTTTAACAACATGAAAACCGAACGGCGTAGCAAAGGGTTCGGATATTTCATTGACCACCAATGAAAATACTTTTTCTGAAAACACAGGATCGATGGCGCCGCGCTTGATCCAGCCAATGACACCCCCCTGCTTTGCAGACACCTTGTCTTCTGAATATTGTTCGGCAAGTTCTTCAAAGGATTTATCGGTGCGTGCCTTGCCGTAGGCCTCCTGGGCCAGGGTCAGGCGCGCCTTGCGCTCTGCTTCACTCATCTTGTCATTGGTACGAATCAGGATATGCGCGACCTTGACCTGTTCGGTCTGAAACTCGCCTTTGTGGGTGTTGTAATAGTTTTGTACGGCTTCTTCACTGACCCGGTCATTCAGGTAGCTTTCAAAATACCGGCTGATCAACATTTGTTTTCTGAATTCATTGACTTCGACTTCAGCCATTTGTGCATCAATGTAGTCACTATCGGCGACCTGGGCCGAGATTGCCTCACGCTCAAGATAATCATCCAGCAGACGCTCGCTGCGATCCGTATCCTGTGCAGGCACCCGTTTAAATTTCAGGTAGTCGTCATATTCCTGCTGACTTATTTTTTTCGAACCCACCTGTGCAACGGACTTATCGCCGGGGTCATTACTGCACCCGGCTATTAGCGCCCCTGTTAACATTAAAGATAAAACCGTGTAGTGCAATTTCATTGAAAACAATCCTCAAACGTAACTCTTAAACAGACATCAACAACAGTCCGGAACATCGGGAATCTCTTCACGCAAGCCGTTCAAATACTCACGGATATCCGGAATTCCATTGTTGTCGGCATCAACATATTCCCCGAGAGGCCATGTATACAAACTCAGATCATAATAAAGACCCATTTCATCGTAATAATAGGTATCCAGATTTATAGTCACTACACGACTCTCCAGGTCGACCCCCTCGGCAAGGTCGTCATAGATATAAAAATCGGTATCATATTCCCAATACCGGGAATTTTCCGAGTAGGAAGAAAAATCGACATATGAAGACCAACCCTGATCTCCAACGTCAACACCAGTACGAGCTGCTCCATAGGAAAGGATATCCTGTGGCACAGAAACATACACAAGGTTAATCTCGCCATCATCATGCAACTGAAGCTGGAAGGTCGCCGGGCTGCTATTGCTTTCCCCGTTTGTCAGGTAAACGTCCTGCCAGGTGATATAGACACCTTGCTCCGTTTCCTCAAAATAGACCTTACCCTGTTCACCCAAAAGCCATTCCGTGTTCAAAACATCAATTGATACAGAAACAAAATCCGTCCAATAAAAATTCAACTCAAAATCAACAGATCCCGAACGGCTGATTCCGATGGAATATATAGATCCATCCCCCATCCATATACTGTCCGACAACGACTGCCAATCGTAACCACTCTCGCCAAATGTCACTTCGATCGGGTTATTCATTACAACAGTAGAAGAAATCGTGGGCAGAAATTCTGTGATATCTCCCAGATCGGTGATTCCCAGCAAAACCGGAACAATGCTGTCAACTTGAACAGCAATGGGCTGTCCGGCCACCGTGCCCCGCACTGAAAGCGACAAGACATCGAGATCCCGGAGAATCCGCTCAAAGGTAAAATAGCCCTCACTGTCGGTATAAGCGTATCGATTACTGGGCCGCAATATGACCCTAACCCCCGGGACAGGATAAAAACCGGTCTCATCCTGATAAGCGATCCGACCGGTCACCGTGGTCACTTGATCACTTATATTAAACGTTGATACACCCGTGCTTGCAGTAACCCCACCTGCGCCCGCAGCAATCGCTTCCAGATTCAGTTGACTGCCACTCTCTTCTATCGCAGGCACCGTCACCGTGAATTTAAATGGCTTTTGATTGATCGTCTCGGCAGGCTGTCCATTCACATACAGCGTCACGCTTTCAGTCATATCTGCCTGCACTTCGACCGATAACTCATCACCCATGATCAAGTCACCAACGTCATCGAGGTTGGCAAAGGCAATACGCGGCACAGTATCCAGTACCCAGTTAACCGTATTGTCGGCAACGGGCACGGTCATTCCCTTATAGGCGGAACCCGGCAATGATTGCAGCTGGGTAGCAATATCACGAGCCTCTGCAAGGGTAGCGGCGACATTGGCGTAGTGAACGATGTAGCGCGACTGACCGGGCGGGATCTCGATCTCGTAATGCAGAACCCAGGTACGCGTACCGTTATAGCCTTCGCTGCCTTCGCCGAGACGGACAGGCGCATTGTCGTCGCCGAACACATGCACCAACTTGAGCGCCGACGGGTTGTCATCATCGCCGATGATGAGGTAGTTATCGGCGGCATCCAGAACCTCATCGCCACTCGACGTTTCCAGCCGGATGTCTCGCTGATTGTTTTGATGATAGGCGTAAGAACGCAATTTGACGTCGGCCGTTTGCGTTTCATGGGTCGGGTTATACAGCTTTTCGACATAACGAATGAAACCGGGGCCTTCTTTGTCCACCGTAAACATACGGCTGACCAGCAGGTTATCCAGCTTCCGCGCAGCAAAACGAATCTGGTCTCTATTCTCTTCAATCACCGGATAACTACTGTAATTGTAATACTCGTAACCATTGACAGAAAGCCGGAAGGAAGAGCTGGACAGACCAAAAGACAGCTCACTTATATAACCATATCTGTTCAACCACCAGTTACGACCCGCAACATTATATCCGGTACTCCACGACAGATAGGAAGTTGCACTGTAGCTATTGACGTCGGTGGGATCGGTATCATGTGCGACGATTTCCTGGTAGTCATCGACATTGTCCCCGTCCGTGTCCCTGCTTAGCGGATTCGTGGCGAGCAAGCGAGCCTCGGTGAAGTCGAACAGATAGTCTCCATCCGTATCCGCGCGTCTCGGGTGTGTTCCCAGTGCCGATTCCTCAAGATTGCTCAGGCCGTCATTGTCCAGATCGCTGCCGGCATCTTCATCGAACAGGTTATAGGTGTATTCGTATTGGTCACCCATACCGTCATTGTCACTATCAACGCTCTGCGGATCGGTATTCAGTGTATTGACTTCAAATCCATCATTGAGACCATCCGCATCGGAATCCTCGCTGAGAGGATTTGTACCGAGACCGACTTCGACGCCATCCGTCAAGCCATCGCTGTCACTGTCGGCATAAAGTGGCTGGGTGCCATGCAGATGCAGCTCGTCATAATCACTCAGGCCATCACTATCGCTATCGGCAAGGCCGGGATCTGTCCCCGCCGCTTGCTCCTCCAGGTTGCTCAGACCATCGAGATCCGCATCCTGGGCGCCTTCGCCCTGCCCCGCCAATGAATTGGGATCAAACCCATATTGCAGCTCAAAGCCATCATTGAGGCCGTCACCATCGGTGTCGGCATTGTCCCAAGCCGTGCTGCCCAGCACCTCGTTGACATCGCTGATGCCGTCGCCATCACTATCCAGCCAGGGGATCGTATATGACGAGCCATAGCCGAAGAGGCTTGCAGCGTATCCCGTGTCTTCATATTGAACCAAACGATACCGGATCAGTTGCTGATTAAAGGTAAAGTCCCCGGCCGAATCAAAACGCCCCATCTGAGCGCGGTTTTTCCAGATCGAATAGAGCGGGTATGTATCGGTATATTCCGCCATGGAAGATGGATTGCTGTGCCAGATACCCATGACAAAATTATCGGCATTGACGTTCTGGTATGACAGATGCAATCGATTGTCAGCGGATATCAGCAGTTGCACCGTACTTGCCCCCACGGCCTGCTGCACCAGGTTTTGCCAGGTGATCAAGACGGCATCGCCCAACTGATCGATGATCACCTCACCGGAGTCGAAACGTCTCTTGAGAACCGCGATGGTTGCTACCGAATAGTCCAAATTAATATCATCGCCCGAACCCGTATCGGCCTGCGCCGGCGCCCCCAGGCTGACCATGCCGTTCCGGTAGACGAAAATCGTACCGTAGCTGTTGTCATCATAGAAATTCAGGTCAAATGGTAAGACCAGCTCAACATATTCACTTGAGGCAAAGTCGATTGGCGTACCGGCTGGCGCCTGCCATCCGTATACCAACTCCGGCCTCAAATCAATGACACCAAAATCCGTCTCGCCACTGCGCACCGGGGACAGATCATGTGAGCTGAACTCAAACCGTTGCGCGCCCAGCGTTCCGGTGATGAGCACACTCAGCGATCCCTGGTTGGAGGAAACCCCCCCCAAGCTAAATTGGCCATTTGCATCGGTCACTGCTGTAAAGCCGGATTCATTGACCAGGGTCACGGTGAGGCCGGGAACAGCTTGCAGACCATCGTTCACGATCCGGCCGACAAGCGTGGTAGTTTCATCCGTTGCCGCCTGCAGGGTGAAGTCCGCCACCGCAACATGACCCAGGACATCCTCGGCTTCCACGGTGAAGCTCAAGGCGGATGAACCAGCTGCCGGAGTGAAACTGAAGTCATCAGTCAGTGTATAGACCGTGCCACCGATGATAATTTCACGGCGCACGATTCGATTGCTGTCGGTAATGTCAAACGCAAACGCCAATGACTCTCCCGGAATATAGCTGGCGTCCGCGGCCGGCGAAAGCAGGGTGATGACGGGCGGCTCGGTATCGGCAACTGCAGGGTCACCGTCCAGGCCATCTATTGCGCCATCGCCATCGGTATCCGGGTTAAAGGGATCCAGTCCGAGTGGGACTTCATCGGCATCGGCAATGCCATCATTGTCTGTATCTTTCAATGTAGTAAAGTTGGCAAGATCACTAATCTCCTGAACAGTCAAACCCACAACCGGATAATCAGTTGTCGACAAAGCTTGCAAGTCAGTAAGCGCAATCTCCCGCGAAAACTGCTGTACGGCGTAGTGCATCAGTACCCGCCGTTCACCGGCCGGAACGGTCAACTGGTAGGTGGCTGAATAATTATCACCGTTCAGAGAAACATCAGTGAGCACACTCTGTGCACTGGCAGCAGCAAACAAATGGCCCACCGCCGGATCACCGCAACCAGAACATGAATCATCGGTCAGCAGGTAGTAATCTGCGGCGGTCACGACTCTGTCGCCACTGGAGGTGGCGATGACAGACGTGCCACTATCAGACCCGAGGTTGCCAAACACCTGCACAGTCACCACCTGATCTGAGGATGATGTATTTTCAATCAGCTCAAGGTAGCGTGCATAGTTTCCAGTTGTTGGAATATATATCTTGCGCGAGACATTCAGAGTCCCGATCGCTTGCACCGGCAGGGTCAGTTCGCGCCCGTTCAATCGCCTCCATACAGGACTGCTTCCCGTATATAGGATATTGTTTATACGGAGTTGTTGACCGGTATCGTAGGCATCATTCGTTCCATCACCTATATAGCCACCGCCATATATATCCCAGCGATAATTATTATTGAGCAGCACACTGCCCAATGTGAGCTGTGATTCATAAGACAAATCGCTGCCATCAATAGGATCAATGGCAATCAGTGCCGGCAGTGATTCAAACACAAGATCCTCGACGTCATTCAGGCGATTCCGCCGTGGAGCGAAGTCACCCGACTCGGCTCGCATAAGCTCGTTACCGAAATAGACTTCAGCCGTCACATTCATAATGGGCATGACCACGGCCAGACTACTGAAACTGTAGATGCCATCAATGTCTGTTTGACTCGAAACCCCATCTGCGGTGACTGTCGCACCGGCAACCGGATTGCCCAGCGCATCGACAACACGTCCCTGCAGACTTACGCCTATGTCATCTTCAATAGTTACGGTAATGCTGGCCGTGCCACTTTGTCCCAATATATCGACGGCGGTAACGGTGAGCACATATTCCGTCGCGGCTTCGTCCGACGGAACGACCAGGGTATGGCTAAAAGACTGGCCATCAGGCGTCAAACTATACTGTGCACCATTCACGTCCAGTATAACGGTACTAATCGCCGAGGGCTCCAGCACGGCCACGGTTACGACTTGATTGTGGCCACGTACAAATACATCGCCCTCTCCATAGGAACTGATTTCGATGACCGGTGCCGCCGCCTGCACCAGGGGCTCGGGATCCACCCCGTCGTTCAGACCATCGCCATCGCTGTCTGGATTGTTGGCCAGGGTACCGAGCAACACCTCCTCTTCATCGGACAGGGTATCGAGATCGCTATCCGCCTTGGCAAGCATATTAACGATGCCCGCCTTTATGTCATCCGACAGGCCGTCCAGTTCCTTACGGGTCTTGGGCAGCAACGCCGATATGGCATTTTCAGCGCTGATGAGAGTGGCTTCCTGTAACAGGTAGTGAACAAGGTGGCGTGTCTCGCCCGCCGGGATGTCCACGTTATAGACAATATCCCAGATATTGCTGCCGCCCATAGCGTTCGACTCGCCGGAAATCCTCAAGGGCAGGGTGTGATCGGCAAATACATGAGCAACAACCGGCCGGCTGGTATTGCCCGTATCCCGGAACAACACATAATGATCATCCGTGCTCAATACAGACTGCCCCGTGGATGTCGTCACTTCGGTTCGCGACGCGGATGCACCGTAACTTGAGCTCAACCTCACGTTGACACTGGCCATTTCAGTACCGGGGTTGGATATCACTTCGATATATCGGGCATAGGCGCCATTCGATGCAGGAATGAATACACGGCGCGATACGATCAGGTCATCGACGATTCTTGCCGTCATGTGGAACTCACGCCCGTCCTGGCTTGTCGCCGCCCGATAGCTGCCTTCATAACGGTTGGTGTTTCTGTGCTCCTGTCCGTTGATATACAAGCGCGGGCTATTTGAGAATGCACCATTATGTCCCCGCTCCAGATAACCATTGCGGTCTACTTCCCAATAGCGGGAGTTTTCATCGTAGAGACCATGATCCAGAGACAGCCTATCCAGATCGGCGGAAGCCAACGGATCCGTGTCGTCGCTGAAAATTTCATCGACATCCCAACGGCCGTTATCATCCGAATCCCTTGCATTTGGATCCGTCCCCGTGACGCCATACTCATAGGCGTCGTCGAGCAGGTCAGTATCCGTATCACGGGCAAAGGGATTTGTGGCAATGACGGACTCTTGCTGGTTGCTCAAGCCATCATTGTCTTCGTCAGCCGCTGAATCCCTATCAAACATGCCATACCGGTATTCGAAGCCATCGTTCATACCATCGCCATCGGTATCCGCATTGAGGGGATCCAGACGCTCGTCGTTGTATTCCAGATAGTCATCGAGGCCGTCGTCATCGCTGTCAACGGCGTACAGACGCGTCCCCAACAGCGCTTCTTCCGCGTCGGCAAGACCATCGCCGTCCGTATCCATGCGCGCCGGGTCACTATTATAAATAGTGACCTCTTGCATATCGCTCAGGCCGTCGCCATCCGTGTCCGTCACCTGCGGATTACTGCCCGCTGCCTGCTCTTCAAGGTTGCTGAGGCCATCGCCGTCCGGATCCAGATGGGTTTCACCGTTATCAATCGCCGACAGGGGATCAAGCCCATACATCAATTCAAAGCCATCCAGCAACTGATCCCCGTCACTGTCATTATTGAAGGGATCAAGGCCGAGAGGCACTTCTTCCGCGTCCGGGACACCGTCACTGTCCGTGTCCTTCAATGCCTTGAAGTTGACAATCTCGTCCTTCTCCTGGCTGGTCAGGCCAACCACGGGGAAATCGACCGATGACAGAATCTGTAGCTTCGCCAATGCAGCATCACGCGAATGATTTTGCACGGCATAGTGCATCACGATCCGCCGTTCGCCGGGCGGTATGGTGATTTGATACGTGGCCGAGTAATCATCACCAGTCAACGACATCGCTGTGACGGATGCATCAATCGCCCCTTCTGCGGCATACAAATGCCCGACGGCCGGGGAATTACAATCCAGGCATGAATCGTCGGTCAACACGTAATAGTCTTCATCGCCCACCCGCGTATCGCCATTCGATGTCGAGACAACATGGGTATCACTGTAGGACGGGCCAAGATCCCCGTACACGCGAATGGTCACGGTCTGCGCGGATTCCGAGGTGTTTTCGATGATCTCCAGGTAACGGGCATAGGCGTCGTCAGTCGGCACATAGATCTTGCGTGACACATTGAGTACCCCGACCGTCTGTACCGGCAGGGTCAGTTCCCGCGCGTTCAGTCGCGTCAGTACTGGCGAACCACCGTTGTAGTACGTGTCATTGACCCGGAGATAGTGACCGCGATCATAGGCATCAGACGAGCCGTCATTGATATAACCACCACGGTTGATATCCCAAAGATAACCGGAATTATCGTAGAGCGAGAACCAACCCAGGCTTATCTCACCCTCATAAACCAGCTCGCCGGCATCGATGAGGCCGACCGCATTGATCAATCTTGCACCGAGGATCAGATCACCCACCGCGAACGTCTGGTTTCTCACGGGCGCAAAGGGTTCGGATGCCACGTGCATCCATTCATTGCCAAAGAGGATCTCTGCCCTGACCTGAATCATCGGCTCGGTCGTCGGCACATTCACCACGGTGAATTGACCACTGCTGTCGGTAACGACAGTAATAGCGACGACCGTCACATCGACACCGCTCACTGGTGCACCGAGTTTATCGATGACACGCCCGGTAACCGTCATGAGAGGGTCATCGGACAATACCGAGAAGCTGAGTTCGCCCGTGGTCGCCGAATTATTATTGGTATCGAGCGCGCGGATCTCGAACACGACACTGTCTGTCAACGCCGGTACCGTATAAGCCGCTGCGTAAGGCGCTTCGGTATCGGTGGCAATGACCACGCCATTGGCAATGAACGTCACTTCAGACACCCGTCCATCATCCCGGGCATCGACACTCAACCGCAGATTTTGCCCGAGAACGAACTCGCTGCCCGGGGGCGGGCTTGTCAGCTCCACCGTTGGCGCCTGAATGTCCGCCACATGCCGGCGGGGATCTTCGCCATCCAGCAGGCCGTCATTGTCACTGTCATTATTGAGCGGATCGGTATTGGCGATGATTTCATCACCGTCGTTCAGGCCATCGTTATCGCTGTCTGCGTTGTTATAGTCGGTGCCATACAGTACCAGTTCATCTGCATTGCTCAGGCCGTCATTATCGGCATCCTGATAGGCATCCCAACCATAATTGGGATTCAGGCCGTTCTGCACCTCGATATAATCGGAAATACCATCGCCATCGGTGTCCATGCGATCCGGCCGCGTGGAATATTGCTGATATTCCTCGTAGTCGGTCAATTGATCCATGTCGGTATCCACCAACAGCGGATCCGAGGAGAAACCAATCTCTATGTCATCCGTCAGGCCATCGAGGTCGCTGTCTTCGCTCAGCGGATCCGAGGGGATTTCTCCTCTCAGCTCTACATAGTCACTGCGCGTATCGTTGTCCGAATCGCTATCGTCGGGTGTCGTGCCCGCTGCCTGCTCTTCAAGGTTTGTAAGGCCGTCACCATCGCTATCGGCAGCGGCTTCACCGTTATCGGCTAAGGGATCATAACCATAGCGAAGCTCAAAGGCATCGTTGAGGCCATCGCCATCGGTATCGGCAAGGTTGGGATTGGTGCCGGCATTGATCTCTTCCACATCGTTGAGGCCATCGCCATCGCTATCCGGCAATGTCAGGCGGGCCATCATCATCAATACATTCGGTGCATAGATGTTACGGAATGCCGTGTTATTGGTGGCCTCAAGCCGGAGGCTCGAGTAGTAAACATAACCACTGCCCCACGGGTAGCGGAGACTCGCCAGTTGACCTTGATGACGATTGCCCAGGTACATCACGGGTGTGACTTCCGCCGTCAGACTTGAGGCGATGATGTAACCATAACTTGAACCGTTATAGTAAGTCTGGCGATTGAATTCACCCAAGGGGCCATCGCCGATGACGCCGTTTTGCAGCCATGGCGATACATACTGTGACGGCCAGGCACTGTGAACACTGAAATAGCTACCCGGTACGCTATCACTGGTATTGCGGCCACAGCGGTTAACATCGTAGCTGTGCATAATCAATACGCCACCACTGGCCACGTAGTCAGCGACTCTGCCGCTGCTGTTACGGAAATTTGAGTAACACGGGTCGGAATAGACCATCAGCATGTCAATGCTGCCGAGATCAAAGGCAGCCAGATTGACCACGTTGACCGCTTCCATCCCCGCCGCTTCGATGATGGCCTGCTGGTAGGCCCGGCCGGCATTGTCCCATTCATGGAAATAGCCGACACGCAGCCTGTCGCGTCGCAGTAACAAATCACCCACGTTGGTGGTGCCGTTCCAGACCGGCGCAAGGGCGGCGCTGGTGGCAATATAGTTTTCACTGTCGAGCGTCAGCGTGGCATACACGGTCACGTCTCCCGGCGCCACCGGGACATCGGCAATGGAGAAGCTGCCATCCGCCGCCGACACGGCCTCGATGCCATGGACGGTCAGGGTAACGCCTGCTACCGGCAGATTTTGAGCATCGATGACGCGGCCCACCACGGTGGTGAGCGGATCATCAATGACGCTGACGGCCAGTTCACCCGTACTGCCCTGATTACCGGCGGTATCTTCGGCGATGGCCTCAAAGGTCACCGTGGCGGCATCGACCGGCAGCACGATCTCGAACGCATACGGAGGCTCGGTGAGCACCGTCGGCTGCTGGATATTGTTGATGCGGATCCACACGCGGGTGACCCGGCCCAGATCGCTGGCCTCGACCACGAAGGTCAGTTTTTGTCCCTTGATATAGGACTGGAGCAGGTCAGGCGCCTGCAACACGACCTGTGGCGCGATGGCATCCGGTGCCATGGGCGCGTAGTCGGTCGCGTCACCGAGGCCGTCACCATCGCTGTCACCGGACAGCGGATTGGTGGCGGGATCACCGTTGACTTCCTGGCCATCGGACAGGCCATCACCATCGCTGTCAGCAATGCTGATATCGGTGCCCTGCTGCACCTCTTGCAGATTGCTCAGACCGTCATTGTCCTTGTCCGCGTCGGCATCACTCGCGTCACGTGGATCGAGGCCGTGGGCTCTTTCGAGGTCATCACGGATACCATCGTCATCGGTATCGACCTTGGTCGGGTCGGAGCTTGGCGTGCCATACACTTCAATATCGTCACGCAGGCCGTCGCCGTCGGTATCCCTGTTATTGGGATCGGTCTGGTGAACATGGACTTCTTCGCCATCGGGCAGGTTGTCGTTATCGCTGTCACCATCATTCAAGACGGTGTTATTGGCCACCTCGTCGGCATTATTGAGGCCATCGTTATCGAGGTCGTCCAGGCCATCACTAACACCATCACCGTCCGTATCCGCCAGCGCCGGATCGATGCCGCTGTACTGGATTTCGACGGCATTGCTCAGGCCATCGCCATCAAAATCGGCGTCCGGAATGAAGACTTGCAGTCTGAGGCTGTTACCGACCTGTAATGGCTCGCCATTGTACTGGCCCGTCAGGGTGAGAGTGACAAAATCACCGTCGGCCAGTTCGGGGATGGTTTCCTGCGAATAGGCCGGCATGGTGATGCGGCGGCCCGGACTCCACCAGGTGTGATACCAACTGAAACCGAGCTGGCGTTGATTCAGGTATGCCTGGCCATCGATGACATTGTTGAGGGTGATGCCGGTCGCGGTCTGGAAAGCGAGACTGAGGGTCTGCCCTTCCGCGATCTGGAGCACGTCCGGCACATCGATCAATACTTGCGGCGCACAGAACTGGCCGCTCTGCTCGATCACCGCCTCACCGTCGGCAGCGCTGACCAGCACCGAACCGGCGGTGGAGTAGCGGTAACACTGCCCCAGCCTGAAGGGCGCGGCGGCTGCCGGTGTAAAGGCGACCCCTGCATCCTGGACGATACTGCTTCCGCTCAGCGGCAGGCCACTGTCGCTGGTGACCAGCACGGTATTACCAATCCCTTCGCGGCGGACAGCCTCGTCGAAGGTAAAGAAGGCTTTTAGTTCTTCATCATTCGCTTCGGCGCCAATGCGGGATTCGAGAATCTCCGGCGGCTGTTGCAGGAACTGGATCGAATACTGGGAACCGGTATCCAGGCCGGTGGCTGAGCCGCTGACTGCGCTGATAGACAACACGACCTGCTCGTAGACGCTGCCCTTCACCGCCACGGCGCCCAAACCACCAGCGAGCGTCACGGCGGTGCTGTTGCCGGCGTCATTCAATAGCGCATTGCCGGTGACATTCAATGAAACGGTATAGTCGATATCGGCACCGGCATACTGGACGACACGATTACCATAGGCATCGTAAGTGGCGATACGCACCGTGATGGGCCGTTGTATGTCGGTTTTGGCGACTTCGCCATCGACCTGAACGCGCATATCTGCGGAAAGGAAGCCCACGCTGGCCGGCGCCGCAGGCACCACCTCCACGGGTAATTCGCTGACGATCACATTATCCAGTTTGGCGTCGATGCCCGCCGATAATACCAGCGGGGCCTGATACTGGCCGGGAACGGTGGCGACACGCATGGTGATCTGCGCCACACCACCGCTCAGTGTGACACTGCCACGCTGTACCTGCCCGGCCTGGGTGACGGTGATACCCTCGCCTTCGAAAGCAAAATGTTGCGTGGGGGTAAACAGGCTGAAGACCGTGGCATTATCCGCCGTCACGAGATTATCAGCCTTGTCCGTTGCCTGCGCCGAAATGCTCCACAGACCGTTGGCCGCAACGGGCGATGAGGTCTGCAAACGGAGATAACGGGTCACGCCGGGATTGACCTGAACCGGCATAACTGCGGGTAGCAAATCCGGGAAGGCCGGTAGCCGGGCACGAACCTCGTAGTCGCCAATGCGATGGTTGACGTGGAAGGTCACATCGACCCGGCCGGTGTCATCCGTGGCGCTGCTGCCCAGTGCGGACAAATAGCTGTTATCCAGTTTGCGCAGTGTCCAGCTGACGGACTGATCCGGCACTGGCTGACCCGCCATATCCAACACCTCGACCCGGTAAACCGGATCCTGACCCACCTGGACGCCGGACGGATTCTCTCCGTTGACGGCAACGAAGCGGATCTGATTGGGCGCATTGAGCAGGGCCATACTAAACGTCGACGTGGTGGTGCTCTGTCCCAGACTGTCGGTCAGAACCAGTTTGTAATCGTATTGATGGCCGGGTTGCGCATTGGCGGGCAGACGCAGGTACCAGTTGTAACTGCTGTAGGTACCCAGCTCGCGTTCGCCCACGAGTTCATCACCCGCATCGATGACGCGGATCAACTGCACCAACAAACGGTCGCCATCGTCGACGGCGCGCAAATTGGACAGACCAATCGCGATCTGGCTGCCATAGAAGGCCCTTGGCGGATTGTCGATACCCAGCAGGGCTACCTGCGGTGCCGTATCCGGCGTCACGACAATAGATGTCTGGGCCAGGGTTTCGGCGGAAAAACTGTCCAGCACCCTGACCGTCACCAGCTCATTGGTCTCGGTAAGGACACGCTCGGCCCGGTTGTCGCTGACATCGATGGCGTAGTTGCTCAGCGATTTTTTATCCAGATCAATCGTCCTGGTGAAGCCGTTCCAGGTCACTTCCACGGTCTTCAGCATCACATCGTCAGCGGCGTCGATGCGGATCCTGAAGCCCTGCTGCTCGCGGATCGTGGCGGGTGCCTCAACGATGCTCAGGGTCGGCTTGGCGTTATTGACCACGGAAACGATGTGCTGCTGCGTAGCAACATTCAGCGCGCGATCACGCATTTCGATCACATAGGTGATGCTACCCAGCGGGGCGGCAATTTCGTCGTAGACCAACACGCCATCGGCAAATGCAGCGGCGACCACCTCGCCATTGCGCTTGAGTATGGCTTGCTCGACGCCGCTTTCCCCATCCTGGATGGTGATGCGCACCTGATAGTCGGTGCCGGTAATGGCACGGCTTTCAGTCTCATCGACGGTCTCGCCGGTAATGTTGAAGCTCGCACTCGGCGCCAGCTGATCGGTGTAACGGAAGAATTGTTGAGGCGTGGACTCCGTGCTGTTACCAAAGATATCGATAACCCGCACCTTCAGGTAATAGCCACTCTTATCGACGCCGTAATTTTTCCGCAGGACATATTCCGGGCCTTCATGCGTTCCAATCAACTGCCACGGGCCATCGGCCGCCGCTGACATGAGGAATTCGACACGCGATACGGGCTGACTGCTGTTTTCTATCTCGGCACGAATCTCCAGCGGCTTCGGGCCCCAGCTCTGCGCCGCCACGTTCAGGCTGACGGTAAAGGTATTGTCGACCGCATCCGTGGAGTGCAGGAACAGGCGCTGTGGACTGGATGTCAACACAGTACCATTCTGCAAGGCAATACGCGCCTCGAGGCTGAAATACTGCCCGTTCGGCAGCCAGGCCGGCAGCAGTAATTTTTCGCTGAACGGTGTCTGACTGGACGTCGCCACTTTTCGCCCATTGATGAAATAACTAACGGCTGCCACACCCTGCGCCTGCGCCGGTATCAGCATCGCGCTGGCGCCCTGGGAAAACTGCGTATCGATCACCGGCGCATGCAAGGGCGCCTCGGCGCTCAGCGCCGCGTGATCCAGGCGATAAAGCCTGACACCTTCACCACCGAGACCGACCAACAAACGATCCTGTTCGGCAGCGAACGCCGTGACGGCCACCGGCATGGCAAGCGAATAGGTATCGAGTTCCCGCCACTGGGCCAGATCCACCGCAGTCATGTGGAAACCGTCGGTATTTTTGATACCCAGCCATAGCCGCCCTTCCGCCAACTGCATGGCGGTCAACGCCTGCGCGCCATTCGGCAACAGCGATGTCTCACTACCATCCCGCAATGAAATACGCCTCACCAGCGCCGTTTCCATCACATAGAGATAGGCATTGTCGAGGACGATACGCTCACCCTGGATACCGCTGGCAAGCGGTTCGACCTGATGACTGTTCAGGTCGATTCGATAGACCCGGCCGGCGTCGGTGAGCGCAACCGCCAGATAACCGGAGACCGCAATGGCGGCGATGCTCTCTACATTGCTGACCGCAATCTGCTGCGTTATGGAAAGATTCGACAATTGCGCGGTATACAGCGTGCCCCCTGCCGCGCTCACCAGGTGCCCGGCGCCCAGGGCGAGATCGATGTAAGGCTGGCCGGCAAAGACATTCGTGGCCGACAGACTGGAACGGCCGACACGGCGGACACGGTCGTGCTGCGACTGTAGCACGTAGAAATACTGTGTATCCGCCACTACGCGACTGGCCGCTTCCCTGAAGCCTTGCGCGGGCGAGGTGGATTGCTGGAAGCCACCATTTGCCCCCGGCCGGTATACCACGGCGCCATAGTTATCGGCGGCGCTGAAGAACGTGCCATCCAGCAATGCCAGATCGCGCACATAACCCAGCGCAGGATCGCCGGTCTGCACCGCGTCATAGACCTGCTGTATGGGTTTCCCAGCCTCAATGGCAATCACCTGACCGGCGTTGTTGCCGAGATAAAGCCTGCCGCCGCTCACTGCACTGACGCTGTTCCAGGGTGTCAGAGACATGGCCCAACGGCCGACAATCTGGGCGGTTTCGGGCGCTGTAATGTCAATCAGCTGTATTTCATTTTGGGCGCTACTGAGCGCTAGGACATAGGCGCCGAACGCCATTATCCGCTCACCCACCACGCCATCGATCGTTGCCAGCGTGCCAAGACCGCGATTCAGCAGCTGCACTTTTCCATCGGCATCGAGCACGGCCACTCTGTCGGAAATAGCCTGCATATCGACAAAACTACCGGAGACAACACGCAGGTTCTGACCATCGGCATGGCGGCTGTACAGCGTGTTTTCCGTCAGGATCAGGAAACGATCCTGCCAGGCATGCACCGCCAAAACCGTGCCGATCGCCGAATCCTGGCTGCGCTCGATCAGCGCCGTGCCCTGAATATCGAAAATTTCAATGGCACCGGCGGTTGCCAACAACAACTGGGAGCCGTTCGCCGCCAGGTGGAGGATTTTCTGCACCCGGGGTATATGGGTAATGACACGGAAATCGTCGGCCGGATCGACCAGCGTCAGGCCAAAGCCCTGCACCGCCAACAACAGGTTGGCGCCCACGTGGGCCATGGCGGTGATGGGGCCTTCGAAGGTCTGCCGGTAGCCGTTGTGGTCATACAGATCCAGGCCGCGGCTGTACCAATGGCCCCCGGCATCGACCAGGAAGGTATCGTAGGCCAGGGCAGTGTCCGGCACGAAGTTCAACGACCCGACAATCGCCACATCACGCGTCAGCAGACGCTCATGGTCGTTGTCATCGCGGATGCTGGCCACCACAGTCATCGTCCCTACGCTCTCGGGAACCGACAGCTGGAGGTGTTCATTGCCGGCGGCGATCAGCTGACCGTCTGCGTCGAATACCTGAAGAGTGCCGTAAAGCCCCTGGGCGGGTAGGCCGAGGATGCCCAGATCCAGCTGAGAACCGGCAAATACCGTTGCCGGCAGGCCGCTCAGCTGCGGCGCCGGCACCTGGGAATTAGGCACCAGTCGCAAACCCAAAACCGTTTCGGCATAGTGATATTCTTCACCAAAATAAGCCCGCACCGTGAGGGTGTAGGTCTCCTGGGCCTGCACCACGGGCAGGCGCAGACGGATATCGCCCTGCGCCGAGGAAAGCCTGAGTGGCAAATAGGCTTGCACACCGTTGAAATCCGTCAGCAGAATGTCAACACGCTTAAAGCCTGCCTCAGCAAGCACCTGGGCGTGATAACTGAAGGCCAATTCACCCCCGGATGTCAGCAACTGGTTATTCACCAGGCCGATTACATTGACTACGCCAAGGCCGTTGACCCTGGCAACGCCATTCACCGTCCGGTTCAATTGCAGGCCGGCGTTGACATCCGCCGCGATGCTGCCAACGCCCTCGCTGTCGACCACGAGCCAAGCATAGCCCTGGCCATTGGCGACCAGCGCCGGCCGACCTGAAAGCGTCCAGTCCGCAATGCGTGCGCCACCGTCCCATGCCAGCATCGCGGGCACCTCGGCGCCGACGGCAAAACGGGCGCCTTCCAGCGGCGTGCGCCACTGGGCCGCAGCAGCGGGCGCATCGACAACGACAATGTCGGTCAGGTCTTCGCCACTGTGAGAGGCGAACCGCAATTCGACACTGCCAGAGACACCATAGGGCAACAGCCAGGCCTGTCCGGCCGCAATGTTCTGCCCGGCAAGGGCGTCGTATTGACCGTAATACTGCAAGGGAACCAGCGGCACGGTCTGGCCACTGCCATCAGTCGCGTACAGGGTCTTGGCGCCAAGGGCGTCATCCACTAGGCCGCTGCTCAATAACACGCCGCCCGGCAGGGGGTAGGGAGTTATTTGTAGATTGCGCTGTGTCGCCACGCTGGCGAGCGGGCGTTTTTGCAGACGACTACCACCAGCCTCGAGCACCGCCCGATGAGCACTGCCCGGCGTAAAGGCCAGCGCTTCACTGTCGCCGAGCTGGCCCAAGACTTCACCGCCACGCCAGGCCTGCCAGTAGCCGCCCATGGCATCGTGTTCAATCTGCATCCACAACACGCCACCATCGGCGACCATCCGGTTAACGTTGCCCTGCACGGTGAATGCCGCCGCAGCGACAGGCGCGGAAAGACTGCCGTCATCCGCAATGACGAAACGCTCGACGTCAGCACCCTTCCAGGTAAAGAGTTCATCGCCGGCCACCGCGACGCCCTGCGCCGCCGTAACAGGGTGACTGTGCATGTTCGACAACGTCAGCGGTTCATCCCGCCCGACAGCCTCAACGGTATGCACCTGGGTCGGCGTCAGAACGAACAGTTGTTGTGCCCGGCGACTGACCGCGACGATTTCTTCATCAAAGGCGACACCGGTGAGCGAACCCGCTGCCGGATTCACGGCCACCGCCGTCAGGGCATTGCCATTGACGAGATAGACGAGTCCGTTGTGCGCGCCAATCACCTCGCCCGCGATGTCCATGGGTTGCGCCGCAGAAAAGTCACCGTTGCTCAAGGGCAGATAAGCCAGATGATTTTCACCCTGGCGGCGGCTGGCGACGGTAAGACCACGACCGCCGAAATACAGGCCGGTGACCTTGCCCAGCTCACTGTCGAGATAGACCTTATTGTCGCTGAGCACCCGGTATCCGCCGGTAACGCGGTTTTCGGCCCAGACGATGTCACCCGCAATACCTGGCACGGACAACAGGTGCTCGTAGCGGATATCACCGGCAGGCGTCTCTCTCTCGTCCACCCAGGCGCCACTGAAATAAGCCAGCTTGGTGAGCCCGGTGGTTTCCGTCACGCTGTGACCGGAACGATCACGCAGTTCGGTGCTGACACTCAGCGAGGCGCCATCCACACCCGTGACAATGCGCGACAGGCCTGAATCCATGGGCAAGACGTTATCCACGGCGCCGGTGGCGCTGTCCGTGACCGTAATGCTCGAGTCGCGACTGTAATCGTCCATGCCCGGTGGCACACCGCCATCGACCCACAGTTCGCTGCCGGAGAGAATATTGGCGGACGGGGTCAGGGTGACAGCTGCCGTATGGGCAATACCGTTATCGGCAACCAGGTTGATAAAGCGGCTGCTGTGCAGATCGACGCCATCAAGGCTGCCGCTCAGCTTGAGCACGACGACCCCGGACTGGGTGGGACGGGGCAGGGTCAGCGAGCGACGCAAAATCCGCCCTTCATCGGCGCTGCGGGTGATGGTCACGGCCGCCGGGTTGTCCGGGTTGGAAGGGTCGGCGCCCAATGCCAGGTTCAACACCGCCTCATCCACTTCTTCCAGCAGGAGACTGAGTGTAATCGTCTCGCCGCCCTGGAAGCGCGCGCCATCGGCGGGCTCGACGATGCTCAGTCTGGCCAGCGAATCGCTGCTGTCATAGGGATAGAGGGTCAGGGACTGCGTCGTGCTGTAGAGACCATTGAGGTCACGGGCACGGGCCTGGATCACCTGCGCGGCATCGCTGTCGGCCGGTACGTCAAAGGCATAATAGCGGATGTCAGCCAGACGGCGACAGGCATTGCTGTCTGCAAACGGATCCGCTGCGTCGCCGCTGTTGAGGCAAAGCTCGACATGGTCGATACCATAGCGGTCGAAGGCGCTGAGCAAGACTTCAACCGTCTCGCCCTTGGGCACATAGGCGCCATTTTCCGGGGCGATGATGTTCAGCTGGGGCGGTGTGCTGTCAGGTGTCAGCAGATAATCGCCACTGAAATAGACGAACTGCGTCCGGCCCGGCAAGCCGTAACCCACGCGCAAGATGACCGGCACGTTCACCGCACCTGACACATAGCCGTCGAGATCGGCCAGACGCGGGTTTTGATAACTGATCCTGGCACTGCCGGCCGCCCGGTCGAAGGCGGCGGTTTGCCAGACCCCGTCATCGAAGACCTTGATGCCGACACTTTCGACGATGCTTAAATCACCGGACAGATTGAACAGTAATTCAACCCCGGTCAGTTCTTCCACCTGATCCGGTGTCGTGACGAACAGTGGCTCGCCCGCCTCGATGGTCGGTGGCACGACCAGCATATCGACACGTTTACCGGTGTTGAACTGGCCGTCATCGGCACGCAACAGCAAGGTGAGGCTGCTGGTGAATTCCGGGATCAGATCAACGTTGAACAGCTTATCTCCGGATGGATTACGCGCAACAGTGGTCCAATTGTTTAGGAAGCTCAAACCACCGTCGGCGGAAATACGGTACGTGTAATCGATGTCTTCACTGGCAACATAATTATCTTCAGCGGAGACAATAAAGGCGTAACGCGCCCCCTGGGTCAGACGGGTCGCCGCCGTGACCTCCTGGCCATTATCGGCCAGTGTCAGGGTAATACTGTCCTGGCGAGGCGCCAGCCAGTCCTGCGCCTTGAAGACCGTGGTCAGCCGGCCATTGCTGATCTCGGCCGTGTCCCACGGCGTATTGCCCGCAAGATCCTGAATGCCGTCGATGCTGATTTCATAATATGCATTGTGTTCCAGGCTCTGTCCTTCCGCCAGCCGCAGGACGATGCTGTTACCGGAACTGATCAAGTCACTGAAACGCGCCGAAATATCGATGGACGCCTGATCACTGTAGTCCTTGAAGACCTTGCTCACGCTGAAGCCACGCGCCGCCGCAACGGTAATGGCTTCATTGCCTTGCAGCACCAAGGCCTGGGTATAGCCCAGATTCTGCACCAGTCTCACCGTTGCCTGCGTATCATCGACCGCCAACAAGCGATGGCCTTCAGCGGCAATCACCTGTTCATCAGTCACGCCACGCAATAAGGCGACCGTGTAGTGCTGGCCGGTCAGCGCGGCAGGCGCAACAAAGCTCAGCGCACCCCCCTGAAGATTGAAGTCCACCTGGTTGTGCGGACCGGGCTGAATACCCTGTGCAGCCGGGAACCAGTGAAGTGTCATATCCCGGGAAAAACCACCACCGGTGACGGTCACCACATCACCACCGGAATCGCTCACCCTGTCCGTGCCCAGTGCATTACCACTGGTGATAGCGGTGATGGAAAGTTCATCGACCAGGGACACCGCTGCGGAAAGCGTCGTCACCCCGCCGGCATAACGCAAATCAAGACTGTAGAGACCGGCCTGGCTGAGTGCTGCGGCAAACGTCAGTTCACTGCCATCCGCAGATACCTGGAATTGTCCCGGCGTCAACACCAGCGCCCCCAGGCGGAGTTCCTCGACAAGATGCAACTGGGCGCCGACCACACGGTAAGCCGTGAGATCATCGCCACTGACGGCGGTGGCGACGGAACGGGGTTCGACCCGGTATACCTCGACGGGCACGGCATCGAAGTTCGACCGGCTTGCGATATGCAACGGCATGTCCAGCAGCAGCACGCCACCATCGATCATGCTTTGCGGCTGCCCCAGCAATGACAGCGCATAATACTCACCAATACCGAACTGTCCCACCTGCGGTGTGAAGGTGAGTTCTTTGCCTTCGAGTTGCGCGGTGCCACTGATCCGGTTGCCGGTTGATCCCTCTATCGCTTCAATGCCCACCGTTTGCCAGGCTTCCGGCGCGCCAGTGACCTGTAGACGGATGACACCGCCGGTATCGGCAATCATGGTCGGGCGCAGCTGCCAGACGGCCTCGAACGGCAGCAGGACATTGTAGTATTTATCGCCCTGGATCCATTCCAGCATCTGCCCCTTAAGTGACATCCAGCCGATATCATTGACTGCCGGGATACTCCGGCTGACCCTGGCGACCCTGCGCGCGTCGATGGAAGTACCGTCCGCGCTGATATCCACCAGCTGCAAACGGCCGTTTTCGATCAAGGCGCCAAGATCGCCACTCAATGCCAGATAACGCCTGCCTGTGCCGCTGAATGGATACTCGCCAATCAGCACGCCATTCTGTAAATGACGTAAGGCGGCCTTGTTCAGCAGCTGCACGGCATCGTCGCCATGCATCGCGATGGACAACGGCGACAGAGACAGCGTCGCCGCACCGGCCAGCTGGTGAATCCGGGAATTAATGATGCGCGTCGGCCGTTCGGCATCACGCAACTCCAGCCGGTCGTCGAATAATAGATACAGCCCGCTGGCGTCGGCCTTCATATCACGCAAGACATCGCCCGCCGCATATTCAGCGAGGGCAAGATCGGCCGAGTTGACGTTGCTATACAGCAGGCCGGCCGATGAATGCTGATAGAGGTGCTCGCCGGACAAGGCCATGAAAGCAATATCGTGCGCGTAGACATTCAGGAAACGGTTAATACGGGTCGGCGCGTAAACATTGCCGATATCAAACACATCCACATCGTTGCGCTCACCGCTGGCAAAAACCAGGTAACGGTCATTCAGCGCCAGGTGGGTGACCGCAGCCGGTATTTCAAGCTTCGACAGCAGGATTGGCACGCGACTGTCGCGCAGGCTGAACAGACGGATTTCACTGTCCGTCGCCACGGCCATCAAGTCACCGTGACGCGCCAGCTGTTGCACGCCGGTGAGCTGCTGCCGGCCCTCAAATTGAATGTCCAGCTGCTCGTTGAGCTGGGTGTCATCGACAAAACCGTCATTACTCACTTCAACGGTGAGCATACCGATGGTGTCTTCGGGCACCACCACGCTGATCAAGTCCGCCGCGCGCTGCTCGACATTTTCCGCCAGCTTGCCGTTGATGCGCACCCGGGTCGAAATGCTGAGGCCGCGTCCGCGGATGCCGATATGTTCCCCGGCATTAAACAGAAAGACCTTGTCGCTGACGATCAGCTGATTGTTGGATGCCAGGTACTGACCGAGTGCATCAATCTGGGGATCCGCGACATAAACGAAGGCCCCGGCAATGAAATCACTCAGACGGCCATTGCTGACCTGCAAACCCACCAACAGATTGTCGGCCGGTGATGCCAGCAGGGCCGGAACCCGGAACACCAGTCGCTGAGCTTCGCGAATAACAATATCGGCATCGGCAACCGGAACTCCACCTAGCAAAACACGGGTCTCGGTGCCAAAACCGGCGCCAAGCACTTCAACCTGCGCGCCACCCCGCCAGCTGCCGAACAAGGTGTCGATGCTGTCGACACGCGGTTGTTCGCCTGCCGCGCTGATAAAGCGGAACGAGTAGTCATCAGCCAGGCTCTGGCCATGGATATCACGCAACTGGCCGCTGATGTTGACGATATAGAGCTTGTCGGCGAGCAACGGTTGCGCCGGACGGAAAATCAGCCGTGAACCCGCATTATTGACCCTTTGCGAGACAAAACCCGTCACCGGAACACCATTCAGGGTCAGTGTCACCAGGCTATCGCCCTGCTCGGCCAACTGACCAAAGTCCAGCAGGCGGTTGAATTGAATCTCGATGGGTGCGGCAATCGGCAACACGCCACCGGCAAGCGGCGTCTGTTCGGTCACGGTCAGGCCGTCATTGAGCAGTGTATTGACCCCGCCACCCAATGAATTCGGTTTCTGTCCGTCGGTAACGGGGTTTTCAGCCGCTTCACCATCGATATACAAAAACGCTGTACCGGCATACAGGGCCGCAGGGCTGAACACCAACGTGTTGACATTGCCCATGACGGACAGGTAGTTGGTAAGTTCAGGGCGGGTGAAATAGTCACCAGCGAACCAGGCGGACAGATCGAATATCTGTACATCGCCCTGCCCGGATGCAACATACAACTGCTGTCCCTTGAGCACCATCTCACCGGCATGCAGGCTGCCATTGGCGACCAGATAGGCCAGTTTGAGATCACTGACCGGCGTTGCGGATACCTCCGTATCGATGCTGAACAGCTGTACCGTGCCCCGTTCACCGCTGCTGACCAACAACAAGTCGCCATGGATCAGGACATCCTGCGGATTGAATGGCGCACCGCTGGCATCCACCGCCGCCACGTCACGGACACGATTGAAATAGCCACTGGCCAGTTCGATTTGGGCCAGTTTGCGGGCCTCCGGCAACACCACCCACAGGCTGTCATCGACCACCTGCATCCTGCCGGGAATCCCGCCCAGGGCGGCGCTGTCAATCTGCTGCAAGTCGACCAGACGCCGATCATCATCGATACGCAGCACACGAATACCATTCCGGGTCGCCACGTAAACCAGCCCGTCGGCCACTGCCACGGAATGTGCTGTGGCCGGCAGCAGTCTGTCGTTCAGCAACAAGGGATCCGCAGGCAGGGTGATATCGAAGTGGAACAGTCTGTTGCCGCCGACGATGAAGAGATCATCGGCATTGATGGTGATATCGGCAAAACCGTCCGGACTCAATCCACCATTGACATCGAAATGATAGGGCTTGCCAACACCCAGGAATTCTTTCTCGAGAACCACCGGGCGCACCGGATCAGAAATGTCCGACAACACCAGGCGGGCAACATTCGAACCCAGCCGCTGGGTGACAATACCGTTCTGATCCACGACATCATACGAACCGCCGGTGACGACATAGAGCAGCTGATCGACAAGCGCCATGGCCGCCACCGGGCTGGACTTGTCGGAAGAAAGATTGACCGAACCGGTCTCGCGGCCGGAGTAGAAATAGTCAACCGGAGCGGTGCTGATCTCGCCGGGGAACAGATTGTTTTCCAGCGTTACACTGGCGGCGCCGAAACTGCCCGCCGGGACACGAACACGAATATGGTTGCTGCTTATTACTTGCAGGTCTCCGGCCCAGGCACCGGCAAACTTGACCACCGTTGCATGACTGAAGCCACGGCCATAGAGATCGACACGGTTACCGCCCTGAGGAGGCCCGGTGGGCGGCTGAAGGTCATCCACCTCGATCTGCGGCAGAATCATCAAGGCGCCATAGCGTATATAACTCAGACCACTGTCGACACGCTCAACCTCCAACGGCAGGGAGGCACTGATGCTGCCAAAGCCCAGGTCAGGCAGCGTCATCTGAATACGGGTGTCGCTCAAGGCCGAAATGGCGGAATTGTCGATCAGTGAACCACCGATATAGAGCCGCAGATTATCGGTACTGGTGCCAAAATCCGCCCCCGTCAGGATCAACTGTTCACTGCCATTGGCATGGAAGAAATACGAATCCTGCAATTGGCCATCGACGAGTTTACCCACGGCGCTGATGGTTGGCCGCAGGCCCTCCTGATAGACATACGAAAAACTCTGGGGAGCATTGAGCGTATGACCGTAAATGTCGAGTAGGTCTGTACCGACATGGAGGGTGATCGCGCCGTTGGCCGTCACGCCCTCTTCGAAAATCACATCGATATAACCACCCGAGACCGTATTGACACCTTCCAGCAAATAACCCCCACTGATGGGCTGAGCCTGGGCATCGCTCAGGCTGATATTGGCACTCAAATGACCGGCATCGGTATTGATCAGGTTACTGAGCTGAATCCTCACCCGCTCACCGGCGCTCAGCGTACTGCCTTCGCCCGGGCTGACACTGCTGACAAACAGATTGGAGCCCGGATTGAAGACGACGCCCCGGCTGTCGGAAACAAACACGCCACCACCATAGGCTGTCACCTCAGCACCCTCTACCAGAGGCCGCCAGTAGGTCACCTCATAGGCATCGTTCACCTGTTCGAGCACCAGCATTTCACTGCCGGTGGTAATGTTCACCTGGCCATACTGAACCTGCAACGACACATCCGTGAGCGCACCCGCGGCCTGGCTGCGCGGCACCACGTACTGAGTGAATACGGGGCTATCGCCAAACTGCTCGAACACCAGCAGTCGCAGCTGGTCTTCACCCACGGCCACGTCTTTGCGCTTGACCAACACGTACAACTTGCCTGCCTGCCACTGGACATCGACGGGCGCCCCGATCAGGTCGGGCGACAGCGTGCCATCCAGGTGAATCGTGTCATAACCCGGCGCCGGCCCCAGGGACTCACTGTCCAGGGCGAAGAAACGCAGATACCCCGTCCCCAACTCGGATCCCGCAGCAAGCACCACCACCCGTGCCGAGCGGTCGATGTCCACATCCAGGGCCAGGTGGCCCGGTGTGGCACTGTAACTCACC
Organism: Gammaproteobacteria bacterium; assembly: GCA_021647505.1. GTDB lineage: Bacteria > Pseudomonadota > Gammaproteobacteria > SZUA-152 > SZUA-152 > DRQN01. The sequence goes on along the minus strand of JAKIUN010000009.1, from coordinate 38,982 downwards.
AGCAGGGGCTGCCGCAGGTCGGCCACATTGGCCACCCTCAGCCCGTCGACGCCGGCGGCCATGTAGAGCAGGTCATCGGCCAGGGCCAGCCCGGTTATAGCGCCACGGGTGGGCATTTGCGCCAAGCGTAGCGGACGATCCCAAATGGAAATATCATAGATTTCCAGTCCGCTCTCCATCAGGAAGCGGTTTTGGTCATTGGGACGCGCGCCCTGTTTGACGCCGCTGAACAGGGTATTGCCGCTAACCAGACTCGCTCCCATCACCATCGGCGGGTAATTGGGCAGGTCAATGGCCCGGCCCTGGGCCAACGTATAAGAGAAATCACCAATGGCGACTTCCTTGAATCCATCGCCATAGGGCATGCGCAGACTGATGGAATAAAGATCGGGATCGATAACACCCGGCAATACGAATGAGAACCGCGTCAGATCCATCACATCATCGTGCAGATTGATCGTCTCCAGCCCGGCCGCTTCATCGATCAGCAGATCGGTGGCTCCCGTATAGATCGCATTGCCGTCACGACGCGCCTGCAACACCACCTTGCTGCCCGGCAGAATCCAGCTCTCGCCAGCGGTCACCGTAATCCGCACACCGCCTTCCTTGTTGCCGGAATCCGGTTGAATACTGAAACGCCTGGCGGTATCCACGGGCAACTCGGCGCCCACTACGAAGGCTCCGAAGAAGTGACTTTCCATGTCACCGTTTTTCAGCGTCAGAGGGTATTGCCCGGCTTGCAGCGGAATCAGCAATGTCGCGTTTTCAGTCACCTGTAACGTATTTTCATCGATAACGGTCACCGGCAACGGATGATTGCCAATGAAGGCCCGGGTGGCAACATCAAAACCGGCCCCCTTGATCGTGATTTGCGGTTGATCCTTGAGGTGGAAACCATAACCGATCACTTCGTGAACCTGTGGCCGTACACCACTGCCTTGCGCCACCTCGAAATGACGTACAAATGGTGTCCACAGGCCTTGGCCGCGGATATTGCGCACATCGTTGATCCGCAATTGATAAGAAGCACCCGCCTCACGCGTGAAAGCAATCCGGAAACGCCGAGCCGCTTCACTGTGCGGGGTGTCTAATACCGGCTCGATGGTGACAGGCACGGACGCCGCTGCCGCGCCGCCGGCCCCCAGGCGCCACAATTCAAGCGCACCCGTTTCGTTCAACGATGCAAGGGTCACCAATTCATTGAACTGCACCCACATCGCTGCGCTGCCGTCCCGGGAGAGCAGCTGCCCTTCATCCACGGCGGCGTCAACGATCAATGCGCCGGGCAGATCAAAGATCCCCAGCCCACCACTGCCGCCACCCGTCACGATACGATCCAGGTAGACATCCAGGGACTCGACCCGCTCCGTATTGCCTGCGGAGATGATACGCGGCTGGGTGGGATTGCTGATATCCACCACAACGATACCGCTGTCACCGGCGACAAAGAGCGTGGAACCCAGGATCTTTAACTGCACGGCACGGCCTGCGACGGCCTGCAAATTTCGATCCAGGGGCACCGTGATGCGTTGTTCGGGACGCTCGGCATGCATGATTTCCACGCCGGCATTGCCCAGTGCAACGATTAAATAGTCGCCATAGGCTTTGACATCCAGCACATTGCCGGCGAACGGATACTGACGGGTCAGGCTGCTGTCCAGCAGGTTGATGCCGGTCAGGACTGACTCCGTCAGATCTCCGGGTTTGAGCGCGGAGACCGGCCCGGCCCAGGTCGGGCATGGGCCCCAGACCGCATTTTTGTGGATACCACCGCTGAACAACCACGCCCCCTCCAGGGCCAACGTGCTGCCACCGGCCAAACCGTTGACACTGCCGATTTCAACCGGATCGAAAGGATCCGCGTAGTTCATGACGCCAACACCGGCGGGCGTGCCCTGGGCTATTGCATAACCGCAATCATCCGGCGCATCAATCTCACCCGGTGCATTGAGCGCCGCATACAGGGCATGGCCCTGTTTGGCGATATCGGTGACATGATGACCGCCGGCCATCGCTTCACCGATGTACTGCAAGCCATTCTGTTCGTCGAGATTCAGGCGGGCGATTCCACCCTGGCCCGAGGCGACATACAGGCGTTTGCGCCAGACGCCTTCTTCAAGTTCCCGTGTCGGGAACACCCGGATCGAGTCAACGGCGATCTCAAAATTGATCGCTTTGGCCTTTTCCAGCAAACCGCGTTCTTCGGCGGATAGTGATCCGCTACCATGGAGGGCCTCTTTTGCACCCAACAACAAAGAAGCCGATTTTGCCGACAACAGTCGCTGCCCCTGTTCACCGGACGGCAGTGTGGATTCACCACCGACCAGCAGCGGGCCGTGTTTGTCCTGGATATCAAAGGTGGCGGCACGGCTGTTATCCGGAAATCCAACACCGTTGAAGTCTTGCAGCTCATAGCCCTGCGCCAGATAACCGCCGCTGGTAATCGCCACACCGGTTTCATGGTCAATCCAGACATCACTCGGGAAAACCAGATTCGGATGCACGGCGGCCAGCTGTTTCAGTCCGTAGCCAAAGCCCTCGTCGCCCAGCAGCTGGGTCGTGTTGCCATAGCGGTCTTCGCCATGGATATTCTGCCGGCCGGGTATGCCGCGAGGCGTGGTAATCGTCAAGATACGGCTCGACAAAACCTTGATGCGGGCCACGGGCATGGAGCCAATGCGTACCTTGATGCCATTAATAACTGTATTGCCGGGTTCAAAACCCTGCCCCGTAATAGTGACAGTCGTGCCACCGCCCACCGGCCCCCAAAGTGGCGTGATCGAATCAAAGCGGATGGGCAGATCGACCGTCAGGCCGCCGAAGAGCGTCGCCTGCTGCCAGATACCGCCTCTTTCCACTTCCACGACCACATCGTATTGACCCGCAGCGGCAATGGCGGGAAGCGTTGCAGTAATGACGGCGATCCGCTCCTCCGCGTCACTGGACTCGGCGCTGACGATGGAAGCCGCAATATCGCCGACATAAATACGCAGACGGGCCGGATCAGCGGGGGCGCCCAGCACGGCCAGCGTGATGCTGGCGGACGTGGCGACCGGAATACGGCGCGGTACGATCGAATTCAGCTGAATGGATGCCGGCAGTTGTCCACGGAAGACAAATTCAAAGGCTTGATCCTGCGCCAGCCGATAAAGCGACAAATACTCATCCTCGCGTACAGGCTTGACCGCTTCGACACCGGCGCTGACCCGCAACGTCAACGGATCACCCACCGCCAGATTCGCAACGGCCGCCGCATCGAGCGTAATGAGTGCGTCATTATTGGCGATCTCGACCAGCGTCCCCAACTCGACACCATCGGCGCCGGTCACGGCAAAATGATCGAGGTTGTCCGGCCACAGGTCGATGGCCTTATTGAAGCGAACCCTGAAACGAATGCTGCCATCAACGGATTGATCGACGATGCCATTGGCGGGATCGACGCTGTGAATCTTGAGAATCACATCCGGCACAATCTGCACCACGGTGCCCTGAGATACGGTACCGGCGCCGATCGCCGAATAAGCGTCCGCAGCGATGACATCGATGAAGTTACCGCCGTAGGCCTCCATGCCAGCACTGACGACAGGTTTTTGCGGATCCGTAACATCGATACTCAAAATACCCCTGTCGCCGAGGGCGGCATAAAGGGTATTGCCATTGAGCGCCACGTCATAGACGGCCCCCAGATCCGACAAGCGCGCCAGGATGCGCGGCTCGCTCAAATCAGCCATATCGACGATGACGATGCCACTGGCCCCAGCGGCGAGATAGGCATAGCGCCCCTGGACGACAACCTTGCTGGCGGGAATATCCAGTTGTGACAACTGCCGGAAGCCGGCTGCCGTACTGTGTTGCACCAGGTGGAAACCACCCCCACCCACACGCTCGGTCTCGAGCAGTCTATTGTCGAGATAATCGAACTCACCACCGACGACGGCATAAACCCCGGCCTCGCCCGGCGCCAGTTCAAGCTGGGCGACATCCAGCGCTGGCTTGTTCAAGGGCAGGGCGAACTGGTCGTTCAGATACAACTTGTTATGCAGATAGGTATCCACCAGACCGAGCCCAGCCTTGTCCATGGCCACCACGGCCTTGTTCTGGCTGATGCTCAGACCACGTGCGACATCACCGGGCAGGGGCAGGGAGGCAATCAGAATGGAACGTGTCATATCAAACTGATCGAAGGAAAGTACAAACAGTTTGGCATCCTGGAAACGCCCGTCCTGTAATCGAGCCCCCGCCACAAATACTCTGTCATTGCCGCGTTCAAAATACGCAGAAACCGAGAGCGCGTAATAACCGGTCGGCAGGGGCACCCGGGTGAGTATGCGGTCATCGACACCATTGTCATCGGCATCAATCAGACGGCGTAACGCATCGAGGTTGAGCGGATTATCCTGGTCACCGGTATAATTGGATGCCGCGATATCATAGATCACCACCCCCGCCGATCCGGCGGCCGTCAGCAGATAAGCACCGCTCGGATCCAGTTCTGCATCATAGATCCGCCCTTCTTCATGGACGATATTCGCCTGCACCGGTTGCAGATACTGGAAGGCGCTGATCAATGTGCCGGACTGGCCATTGCTCAGACCGACAATGACATCGACACGGCCGATACTGCCACCCGGGGTCACGACACGAAGGGTTTCCGTGTCGATCACCGTGACCTGCTGTGGATCCACGGCAAATCCGCCAAAGCTCACCGATACCGTTCCCAGGCCCGGACGGAAACCCTGTCCCTTGATGGTGACCACAGTGCCACCATTGAGGGAACCCTGGACGGGTGAGAGGTTCGACACCACCAACGGTTCGACATATTGCAGCGCGCCAATCAGGCGGTCACGGCTGCCATTACCGTTGATCACCCGCAAATCAGCCGGGCCGGCCAGATTGGCGGGCACATCGATGCGATAGCGGACAGCGCCGTCGGCAAGAATCTCCTGGGACAGCACGGGCGCATTCTCGCCACTCACCAGGAAGCCCGGCTGACCGCTTGCCTGTCGTAATACGACATCCACCTGACCGCCGGCGGTATCGATCACACTCGGCGTTACCGACACGATCTCGACATAGGCTCCGGTGCCCGTGCCGGTGGTGAAACGGATGACATGATCCATCAGCCCCACGGTGCGCCGGCTTGCCGAATGACCCTTCAGCCGCACGCTGTAGCGGGTATTGGCCGCCAGCATGGCATCGGGCTGGAGCGTAAGTGTGCGACGGTCATCGGCATCGATGAGCATGGAGAATGACACCGCCTCACCGCTCACACTGCCGTCTTCCCGCACCAGCTCGACGTAGTCGGCCAGTTCAGCAACGGACGGGGGCAGGGGCAGAGCAAATCTGAGTTCCAGCGGCTGATCGCGGTGCACGTAGGCCTGCTGATGCAGCGGCGTGCTCGATACCAGTTCCTGCGTCAGCGTATCGACGAAATGCAGCAGCGAGACTTTGGCGTCGGCATTCTCATTCACGGCAAAAAGGGCTAGGCCGTCCGCGCTATAGGCCACAGGGTCACGATCCCAGACTTCCTGTATCAGCGCCCCACCCGCTGGCGCTGTCAGACAATGATTATTCAGTTTCAAGGCATCCAGTAAAACAATATCCTCCTGGGCCCGGCTGGCATCATAGATACTGAAGTAGGTGTCGTAGAAGATACCCGAACCGCAACCACCCTTTCTGTACTTTCGTGTGACATTCACGGCCGCCGAGGTATGCGCCGAAATACCATAGCTTGAGCCCGGCACTCGGAAACCAAAGCCGTTATAGGCACCGATACGACGCTGATAGAGAGGATTGGCGGTATCGATGACATCCAGGGCATCACCGCTGGCATAACGCTTCTGCTGGGCGAATTGTTCAAACTGCAAAGAATCGATCGCATAGCTGCCCAGCTGTGGAAGCGATGGCTTGGTGATATCAAACACAACGTTATAGCTTTTGCTGCCACGCCCAATCCCGATATCCGTCCTGACATGCAGTTGCTCATCGATCAACATGATTTGCGTCGATGATAACGGATAGGTCGTGCCATTAATCACCGCCTGCTGGATACGCCGGATCACCGTCGGACGCACCGGATCCGCCAGACTGACGACCGCCACGCCATCAATCTTGGAGACCACGAAAGCGAGCTGCCCGGCAATCAAAACCTGCTCGGGAGTACCGGCCATTGGCAGCGGTAATTTATAGATGAAATCGCGCTTCTGCCCCTCCGGCTGCTCCTCGCCATTGCCTGTCACGTCTTTATGCCGGTCGTAGACCAGCAGCACCGCCTGACCATTGTTCTCGGTGTCAATGTGCGGAAAGCGGTATCCCTTGGCAGTGACATAGACGAAGTCTTCGGCCAGGGCCATATGGGTCGCCGCCAGATCCTGCGGCAAATTGAAATACCCCAAGCCATGCCTGGGCGCTGCGTTGGCCACGTCGTCACGCTGATAACGCACCAGACTGATCCAGCTCGGCGCATAATAGTGATCGATATATTCCCGCTCCGTGACGCGAGACGGTGCGTTGACGCCAGAACCCAGCAGGCCCCTGCCCAACACATAGATCAACTTCTGTGCATCGTCGATGGCAAGATCGACAATCTCACCCGGCGGCAGCTTGAGGGCATCGGGGATATAGTTGCGCACCGAGCCCCGCTCAAGGGCAGCAAGTTCACTATCGATGAAATCCTTGCTGAACGACGCTTCGGTCTCCAGCACCCGGTTGACCGAAAGACGGCCATAGAACAGCGCATTGCGCAGCACATAGCGACGCCCCAGTTCGTCGGATATCTCAATATCGATAAAGCCACGATAACTGTCGGAGCCCGCCCCATCGAAATCAGGCACGTACCATTCCATACGCTCGGCACTGTAGAGCGACAGACGGCCGTCACCGACCTGATAGCTGATTGCCGTCTCGGGCTGACCACTCTTGTAGGCCTTCAGCTGCAAGTCCGAGTGGAAACCGTAGCCAACGATGGCCACCTGTTCGTTGCGCCCGTTCTGGTTGGTATTCACCACGGCGGGATTGATAAAGGAAACCTGTAGCAGATCGACGTAGGTGAAGCCACCCAGCACGGTATCCGAAAGCCCGACGGCATTGATCACCGTCACCGCGGCCGGGCCGGCATAGTTGGGGATCGTGGTGGCGTAAATACGCGCATACTCGTCGATCACGCCCGCCGCCTCAACCCGATCGATCACCAGTTCCTGACCACCAATTTTCAGTCGCGGGGAAGCACCAAAGCCAAGGCCGCGGATGATCACCGAGGTGCCACCGCCGATACCACCCGCCGCCGTGCAGGTCTGTTGCAGGGTGTTTTCGGCACAAATGGAAACGATATCCGGCGCCGCAGCACTACCCGCCATCGAGGTGGAAAAATCGAAAGAGTAATCACTGGCCAGGGCCTGACCCGTCAACGGCGTCAATCCCGCCTTGAGCGTGACGTTGTATTGCGTATTACTGGCCAGCTCAACGCCATCCCCGGGTAGAATTTCGATCACCCGCTGGTTCGGCTCGCCATTGCGGCTGGCGAAGCGGATATCAAACTGCTCGCTGATTTCGATGCCGATGAGCCGATCCCCCTCGGTCACGGTGACATAATCACGCAATGGTGTGCCGGCAGGCAACACCGACGACAATTCAAGGGATATTCTTGCCACATCGGTCGGAATGTCACGCGCCCCTGAGGCAGGCACGTTCTCCAGCACCGTCAGCTGAGACAATTCAAGCCGGCCTATCCCCTGTTTTCCGGCGGCAATCTGAATACCTCCGCGGGCCAAGGTCACCCCGCGGGCGGCGAAATCCTGCAATCCGGCATCACGGTGTATCACCACCGGTATGGAGGCATCCCAGGCACGCTCCCGGCTGCGTTGCAGGTCAATGATTTCGACCAGGGACTGCGCGGGAAGGTCTTCCTGATCGGAATAATGAACCGTCACATAGGCCATATTGCCGAGCACGGTCACGTCATAGACACCATCGGAAACGTAATCTTCACGTGCCGGGATCAACTCGACCACCTGGTGCATGCGTGGCTGATAGGGATCGCTGATGTCGATCACATTCAGTTGCGATGTGCCACCATCCCCGGCCATGTCCGTCACATAGGCGTAATCACCCACAATTTGTATGCGGTTGGCCACACCCAGGGTATCCAGGCCGGCAACAATCGGCAGGGACGGATCGGTGAGATCGGCCACCACCAGCCCCTGATGCGAAGCAGCAATAAACGCGAAATTACCCGCAATCCGTACATCACGGGCAAAGCCGTCAGGCTTGATGAAGCCGATGTGATAGGGTGCGGCGAAATTACTGATATCGATGACCTGCACGCCACCATTGCCATTGGCCACCAGCACCAGGTCATCCTTGCGATCCAGACCGTAAAGATCCGGATAGGGCATATCGACACGGCCTGCCACCTGATAAGACAGTCCAAACTGTCCATCGCCATTCTGCGGGGTAAAGATCAGCAGCTCACCATCGATATTTTCAAAATAGAGCGCACCCGTGCCTTCACTGCCGCGCTCACCGCCGAGCCAGTCACTGCGAATCTGTGCAGAAAGACGATTATAAAAGCTGCACCCGGAAGGCGCAGAGGCGCCAGCGCAACCCACAGCAGGAATGATCGACAGCCCGGACTTGGACGCAAACAGTGCATTGTCATCGGCCTTGATCTCGCCAATCGTGCCGGCAAAGATCTCGGCGGCGCCGTTCATCAAATCCGAATAGACAAAATAATCGCCTTCGCCATTGCCCGACTCCGCATCGAGTGCATCCATGATGTAGATGCCGGTGTACTCGGCCGGATGTCTTTCATAACCCGGCACACCCAGACCCTGCTCGTTACGCATCGGATCGGCCGTTGCCCAGGCGGCCAGCATGGCACCCGTGCGCAGCGGGCTGCGGAATTGATCGACGGCCGTGTAATAGACGGAACGATCCCGCAGGGAATCGTTTTCATCCGGGGCAATGAAACGACGCTGGCTGAGGCGATAACCCACCTCATACGTTGTTTCGGATTTGACCGTATGGTTCGGTGTCACCACATTGGTCACGATGCGCACACGTTCATTACGCTTGTCGGTTCGCCTGAGAATGGTATCGGCCGTGAAATCGGCCCAGTAGACGAAGTAATGATTGCCCGGGTCAGAAACCGGCGTCTGATCACCCGGCGGGCGGCTGTCATCGCGAAACAGTGGCAACGACTGCTCATCCAGCACGACCCAGTGCCCCTCATCCGCCTGGTACTCCCGCAACCACGTCATGGTCACGGCGTCGATAACACCGATATCCTCGATGCCCACCACGGCCCTGAGCGGTTCACCGGCCGTGAGGATATCCCGGTCGACGGGATACAACACGTCAACCTTCGGCTCAACCGTATCAGCAATACGACCCACGGTGACCACCTGTGATTCACCAACCTGGCCCAAAACGTCGTAGGCCAAAGCCTGTAGGAAAAAGCCGTCACTGCCTTGTGGCGCCGGAATTTCAGCCCGGTAGACATGGCGCTGGGCAAAGGAGCCACTGACCCCGGAATAGTTTTCATAAACGCTGATCGCCGGTTGGCCATTGACATAAAACACAACCCGATCGATGCCTTCAGGGCCGAGATCATCGAAGGCTTCGACAAAAACCTCGATATTCTGGCCATCGATGATCACGGCATTGTCATTGCCCGGCTTGACGATGGTCGCCGAGGGGGGGGTGTCGGCGACGATCTTCAACGTCAACAAAACCGCTGACAGCGGGGACTCATAGCCATCCACATCACGGGCCGTGGCTTTGATGAAAAGCGTCTGCTCGACCTTGTTCGTGGGAATCCGGTAATGGAAATTGAACGGCGCGGCGCCATCTTCACCCAGGGCCTCGAATACCGCGCTCTGTTCTGTATCGGCCACCGCCAGATACAGCGATACTGCATCCACGCCGGCCTCGGCGTCCTGCGCCAGGACGTTGAACACGACACCCCGACCTGCCGTAATTTCCGTAACGGCACCGAGACTGAAACCGCGTTGGTCAAGCAGGCGTATGCCGGTCACCTCGGGCGGTGTATTGGGCAATAACCTGACAGCACGTGTTTCCGTGGCTTCATTACCAATCCCGTCACGGGCACTGACTTTCAGTCGCAGGTCGAGCTGATCGGGTACATTCTCTGCCTGCACATATTCAGCAATCGTGCGCAGGGCAATGCTGCCGGCATAGGGTGGCGCCAGGAGCAGCGTATCTTCAATCATTTCCTGTTCGGTGAATTCGCCGTCAAAATTGACGTCGGCAAACAGGGTGATGCGCACCGAGCTGGTTTTAACGTTGTCGGTCACTTCCATATTGAACGGCAGCGAGTGGCGTTCGATGACGGTGGCGCCGGTTTCCGCCGGTTGAAACAGTGTAATAACGGGTGCCTCCTCGTCGCGCAGGACATGCACCACGACAGGCTCCAACGTATCGACGGTTCTGGGGTTCTGTGCCCGTTTTTCCGTGACACTGGCGGTCAGAGACAGGTCTTTTCCGGCCTGCCCATAGGGGACTTCCACCAGGAACTCATGCGGGAAGGTCAAATCGGTAAAACTGCGATCCCCATCCTTGAGCCCGGCGACATGCAAGGACACGCGGTCGACGTCCACATCATCCAGGGCATTGACCTGCACCAGTAAATACTGCCCTTCAATAACATTGTCGTTATGCTGCGGCGTAGCGATTTTAACAACGGGCGGAGCGTCCCCGACCACAAATACCGAGACGTTTTCTTCCGCACGATGTCCATCGAGATCATTGAAGGCCGCACCATAGGTGTCAATGGCCTCCACCATGATATCCACGCGGTTGGCGGCGGGCGTATCGGCACTGAACGCCGGGATGGGTACGGAAAAATTATACGGGGTCTGGCGGAGGCGCAACTCGTAGTCGGCTTGGCCATTATGGTACTTGGCCACCAGCCTGACGTAAGAAATACCGACATCGTCAAAGGCACGGACATTGACATACAGATCCGTGCTCTCGACCACCGAGGCCGCCCCGACCGGCTCGACGATATCGATCGTCGGACGCTCATCGGGCCGTACGGGATAACTCACTTCCCGGGTTTGCTGGTTGGCGCTGTCCGCCGCAGTGACCTTGACCCAGACATCGAAACGCTCGACGTCCGCCAACGCCACACCTGGAAATCTCTGCAAAATCTCGCTGATGCGATCCACATGCAGCAACTGCCGGTATTCGGGGGTGTCAATATTGACCGTGGTCACCGGCTCATAGTCCTGTGCGGGAATATTGTTGATTTGTTTGATCAACGCATAATCCGTCTGCACATAACTGTTATTGGTCTTGAGCAGACCGTAGGCCGTATGCACGGTCAATTGTTCGACCTTGACGTTGTCATAGGCACGCACGCCCAGGGTAAAATCGGCATTCTCCGTCGCTCCGAAGCCGGGCTCGGGTTGGGTGACAATGGGTTCCGGCATGATGGTGTCGGCGATCACGTTGAGGGTGATTTCATCACTGCCAATCGCACCTTCACTATCATAGACGTAAGCGGTCAACGTCAATGGCTCATTGAAACGCACCAGTCCGGGCGGGATTTCAAGTACATACCCCTGCTCCAGGGCATAAGGATTCTCGCGGTGACCAAAATCCGCCGCCACGTCCGGCCCATAGTTTTCCGTGAATGCGGCGTTTATTTCACTGAACGCCTGCTGGATTGCCGACTCTCCGCCGGAAACGGCATCCCCGTGCACAATCTTGTTGAAGGTTTTAAGGGGCACGCCATTGGCATAAATACGAATGGCCTCGTTTTCGGCGCTCTCCCCGCCAGTTAATACTTTCTGGGTCAACCAACGGTCATCGCTTGCCACGACACCCACTTTGATGCGAAAGGTTCCGGCAGCGATTTCTTGCTGGTCTGCGGGGCCGGTAATGCGCACCTCAGGTACGACGTTGGTTTGCGGGTGAAGCAGAAAATTACGCGTCACCTCATGACCAAAATTATCGATCAACACCATTTGATATTCGGTTGCGACGGACTGATCGAACCTGATATCCGCTGTTTCGTCACGGTGGATAACCAGCCGCTCATGGCATTGCACGACATAATATTTTTCATACAAACGTTCGACCCGAGCGCCGCTACGATCCAGCCGGTAGACACTGAACTCACGCAACCCTGCATCGTCGCTCAGCGTCGTCTCAAGCCGGAAGGTTTCACCCAGTCGAACCCAGAACTCACCATAGTTGACACGCGCCGGTTCCGTCAGATTCTTTTGATATTTTCCATCCAGAAGATAGCTACGGAACGCTTTGAAATTGAGCAATGGTTGTTCATTGTTGTCCAGCGGATAAATAACGCCGATCTCACGGGTATAACCACTTTCATCTTCCGCAATGGCGGTCAGCTCCAGTTCACCTGAGTTGAAGGCATGCGGCACGTCGTAAGGCAATACAACGATATTCTCGTCAAACGCCCCTGCCCACTCCCTCAATAACTTGGTGCGGTTTTCATACAATTTAATGGTGCGCACTACGCCGCTGTTATCGGAAAAATCCAGTTCGAGGGAAATGCGCTGCTCTGGCACAAGAACCGTTCCCTGCGCCGGGGATACGACACTGATCTCGGGGGCAATGGTATCCAACTCGATGGTGCGGCGGGCCAGTACAGACAACGGCTGATCCCCCCGGGCCACACTCAGGCGATCCGTCGCAAAACCAAGCACATCGACATGTTTTATGGCCGGGTTGGTCGCTGTCGGCAGGGCCGTGGCAAGCAACGTTCCTGTCCTTCCGGTATGGATGGCCTCGCGGCTTTCAATAAATGCCGTGCCTCCAAGCACCGCCATTTCATCCAGCAAAAAGACTGAAACGCGGGGTTTGAAGCCATTGATGACATGACGCCCCGAGTCGTCATCCATGACGCCGAGATTATCGATACGATCAAAATCGATACGTAACTGCCTGATGAAAGCAGGCCCCTGGCTGTCGAAGGTTGGCGTTACCACAATGGAAGCTATCTGCGCACCGTCATAGCCGGACAAATCGAGGATATTGCCACTGGCAAGCGTTTCACGCCGCAGCTGCGCACGACAGACGTTACGTTCATAAATGGTCAGTTCATAAGAAGTGCCGGATCCCGCTCCGACAAACTGGAGCTGCAACTGATCGTTGGAAGAGACTGGATGCGGATAAACCGTCAGCAGATTGTCGCCGATGGCCAGATAAGGGGTATCACCGATCAACAGCTGCCCCGACCAAGCGGCCGATTCCGGGTAATCCACTTTCACCACCGGCAGCTGCAATGCGTCGTTTTGTATCACACTGCCAAGGGCATTGCGGCCCTCGGTCTCTCCCAGCCCACTCAGGGAAGTGAACACGGGGAGAAACCGATTGCTCCAGCTACTGGATGTCGTGCCAAAATAGTCGTCATCAATTTTGTATTTGCTCAGCAGAGTCTGCGCACGCACCAGCTGGCTTGCCGGCGACTGTCTCACGATGGACACCACTGGCGCCTGATCGATCCGCACCTCGTACAGTTCACTGAATACGGTGCGATTGCCGGAGGTGTCCGTCGTCTCAATGATCAAATGGAAACGGCCAGGCTGCGTTGCTCCCGTGGGCTGTGGTATGTCAGGCAACGCACTATTTCCGCTGACACTGGATTTATTCAAATCCAGCTGCTCCAGCAATAGTATTTTTTCCGCATTTTCGGCTTTAAAGTAAGCACGGTAGCTCGACACCGCAATATCGTCAGAGATACTGAATCTCAGGTTCGCAACCATTTGCTCATAGATAACACGTAAAGGACTGTGCACCTTAATGCTTGGGCCTTCGGTATCGGTTGCGATGGTCAGGGGAATCCGCAGTGTCTCGCCGAAATTAATGCCATTGTCCTGGACACGCAGGAACAGCTGGAAAGTCTGTCCTGTATAATCTGTAAACCCCGGCGGAATCTTGACCTTGCCGTTAAAATCGCGGTGGAAGCGCTGCCCCACGACAATCGAATTAAAGGTGCCGGGGTTGGCGATACGAATTTCTTCAAGCCGCTCCTTGCTGCCGAGAAATTCCCACGGCAACACATGTTCCTCACCCTGCTCATCGAGCAAAATGACCTCAGGCTCGGCAATGTAATAATTGTCACTGGCGCTGCCCTGGATCTCAAATTGCTGCCCCGCCTTGACGGTCAATGCCTGCTTGGGGACGGTCATCACGGCAACCGGCGCCTCGGTATCATCGATAATGTCCAGATCCAGCCACGCTGTTGTCGAGTTATTCCGATTGTCGATGGCCTGGACACCGACGCGCGTCACGCCGGTCTCCGGGCGGTGGGGCACTCGCATGGCATGTGCCAGATAGCCGCCATTGTCGAGCTTGTCCTGTAACGTCGAACCGCTAAAAACCTTGCTTTCCAGCACCACACCGTCGTATTCGACAAAGAATTTGACACTGGCAACCTGCCGGTCGTCCGTCACCAGGGCATTGATAGTGAACCTTTCGCCCTCGACAAGGCGTGATCCGGCAGACGGCGTACGGATACTGATCGAGGGCGGCTGATCCTCCTCGAGCCGATAACGCCAATGACTGGTAGAGGCATTCCCATAAATATCGCTGCTGGTGACGGTGATCACCAGTTCATCGCCGGTTTGCGGAACCGTAATGGCAATCTCGCCGGAGAGATTCGTTGCCAGTTCGGCGCCGGCAAACTGTCGATCCAGCACCGACGTGGCCATTGCACTGATTTGCAAAGAGGCAATGGAGGATTCATCCGCAACACTGTAGGAGAAATCGTATCGCTGACCGTTGTACAGGGTCATGCCAAGAATCGGGGAAACGATTGCGCCCCTTGGGCCCGTGGTGTCCGCAACGATCTCAACGGTCGATTCAAACGTGGAGGACAACTGTCCAAGGCTGTCGACCGCAGTCACACGCAGGGTCAACGATTGGGAGGCATTTTCCAACGCGTAGTCGGCCAGCGAAACCGCGAAACTGTCTATCATGTCGGGCGCCGGTATCAAACCGCTATCGGCATCATGCGTGATCATTACCAGTCGTTGTCCGGCCTGACTCAGCAGCTCCATACTCACCGCGCTCACGGCAACGTCATCACGGGCGATCACATCCACCTTGAGGGCATCTTGCGGCAGGTAAGTGCGCTTATCCGGCAACACCTTTATCACCTCGGGTGCCTGATCCTTGTGCACACCGATCACCAGCGACACCTCAGAACGGTTGCCCGTGTCGTCATAGGCAATCGCCCTGACGGGATAACGGTCGAACAAGACCCCTTCAAGGTTCCGGAAAGCCGGCACGGTCACCAGATGCAACGAAGAATAGGCGTTCAAAACCCCGGGGATCTGCTGCACGGGAAAATCCGCGCCGGTCAACATATCCAGTGGATCACCGGTCAGCAGATAACCCTGGCCATCGACCTTTCTTACGCCATACAGTTCAAGTTTGACGACATCAACATTGTCATAACCCGCAACCTTGACCACCGTGTCGGATCCTTCGACGATAGCCGCGATATCATCACCAGCATCCGTCCCGTTGACCACCGGCGAAACAAGATTGATGACCGGCGGTTCTTCATCCTTGCCCAGGGTTGCGGTAACAACCACGCTGCGCACGACATGACCTGCGCTGTCCTCAACCTCCGCGACAAAGGCCAGCGTCTGTTCCCTCTCTATCCCGCCAGGCAGTTCATAAATAACGGCATACGGCGCCCGGTGATCCGCCCCAATCAGCTGGTTGTTGACATAAAAATTAACGCGCTCGATGCCCAGGTCGTCGACAGCATTGGCGCGCACCTCTAGTGCCGTACCGGATACCAGGTGCTGTCCTTCAAGTGGGTGCACCAAGGCAATTGTCGGTTCCTGGTCGCCCTTGACCGACAACCTCAACGGCTCTGAGGTCGACACCTTTTCATGCACATCGATGGCCCGGGCGCGGATTTCCAGGGTCGTACCAATCCATTCGTCTGTGATGGGCAGATCAAAACTGTGCGATATATTCTGAAAAGAAAATGCCCCATCGAACTCTCTTTCTGCCTCACGATAGAAAAATGAGCTATGCACGGCATCATTGACGAGCAACTCGAGCCGCGTTCCCTTGGCCAGGGTATCATCGCCCACTTGCACCAATACCTGAACATCCTCTCCACCCGTGGCGATAGAACCCGCCACAGGCGACAGAATCCGCACCTCCGGGGGAGAATTGGCAATAATCTTTATTAATTTGGCCGGCGCATCCTCCCGGGCACCATTGCGGGCATGGACACGCGCCGATACGGAAAGAGATGTCTGACGCGTGGCAATATCCGGACTATTGGTGTCCAGCCGCCAGACTTCATACAAATATTTGGCACTGGCACCCGACTCGCTCTCACGCGTTTCCAACACGGGAAAATAAGATTCGCCAATCTTCCGCCCATCCGCAAAAAACTCAACATAGGAAATACCGCTGGCGTAATCCACATCCGGGAGTTGTCCAAGAAAACTGGCTATCTGCAACCGGTAGGCCGTATTTTCCACGATCCGGCTATTGTCCACGGGCATTTCAAATTCATACCCGGGAACCAACAATGTCGGCATAGCAGTGATCTCAACCTGCCTGATGTCTGTTGCAACGCTCTGCCCCGCCGTATCGACGGCAACCGCCTTTAACGCCAAAACACGATTTTCCATTGCCTCGACAATTGGCAAGGTCAGTTCATATGGCGGAGAAAGGCGCCGGCCGATAACCGCGCCATCCAGCCAGAACTCGACTGAGTTGACACCCACGTCATCCGTGGCCAGGGCCTTGATTTTGATGGACTCCCCCACCACCGGGGCGCCTTCTATGTCAAGTGCAACGATGGGCAGTGCATCAACGGCCACCACCGCCAGCTCAGTATTGATATCCGGGTATTGGCCCAGGAAGAATTCGATATTCAACGGCGCGGCAGCGGAAATCACCAACGTCGCTTTCAGCCCCTGCCGGTCATCGGTCTGCAGCAACATGTCCGCGCCGGAAGGTAAAACATGATCCACCACCAGTGACTGCGGCAATGGCGCAGTGGAACCATCATTGAAAACCCCGACAAGGGGCGGTAGTGCAAAATATTTGTTTAACGCCTCAAGCGTGAATGGTTCACCATTTTCGTGGCCTTCAAATCTCAGCCCCGTCAGCTGCTTTGAATAATCCACCGTGACGGGAATAATCACCGATGGCTGACCCGGGAAAGAAACCGTCACCTCCACCGGGGTTCCACCGGTCTCGGCCAGCGGATAAAGCTGCCCGTCATCCGTGACAAAAACCTTTGTTGTATCCGCAGAGCTGTAGCTCACGCCGCTACCCCGCCCGGGCACCGCCGTCAGGCCACGGAACTGGTAATCGAGACTCGCAACCAAACGGGCAACTTCCAGCGCATTGGAAAAAACAATCCGCTGTGGAGCCACATAAAATCCCCTGACCTGCTCTTTGACATTACCGCCGATGAACGCAATCTCGGATAAAGATGTCTGGTTGCCACTGGCATCCACAACATACGCGTCCAACAAAATGACCGCATCGCGGGAAATTTCGTCGGCTGTCAGCGGTGCCGCAAGCTTGAGAGAAAAGGAAAAGGATTCTTGATTATCAACATCCGGATACAATCTTACGATGCCGTTGGAATCAGCATAGGCGGACTTTTCCGCCTCAGAAACCACACCGCCGACACGCCTCAGTACCGACGCCCTGAGGCCAACACCGCTCACCGCCAAATAGGCGATATCCAGATCATCACGGGCAACAAACGTCACATCAAGCCATTGATCTCCGGCATCACCCCGGATGGCGATATCACCAAGCGCCAGGGTTGGCGCATTTGTCTCCTGATGAAACGATTCGGTATGGGATAGCACACTGCCGTCAAGCAGTTCAATGGTCACCACGGGCGCCAGGTTTTCGCCCTCGGCAAGAGAAAAGTCCACCTCGCACGCCAACGAAGATGAAACGGATCGCCGCGTCTCCGCAGGAGAAAAGTGGCTGAGCGAACCATCAGAACCCACTTGTATTGACACGAGATTTCGACAATCGCTGACTTTCGCCGTGAAATTCGCGGCACTCCCCGCCCCTAAGGGAGTCGCGGCACGTAAATCGATATCAACAGCCGCATGGGCCAGCATTGATACAGAACACAGCCCGGCAAATACAACCCAATAAAGCACCACTGAACGCAAACATCTTGGAACGAACACAGATTTACCTTTCTGATACCTCATACCCAGCCCACGAAATAAAGCGTGCACTGGCGACGCGGCAACACCGCGTTGGAGAGATTGATGAAACAGGTATGGATACCGGAGAAATACCGGCCATAACGCAATTTTTCTACTTGAAAAACAGCCTCGTCTGTCGGGGATGACGATAAAATACCGCGATTGCTACTTCGGGCACTGAAAGGCTGTTGCTTAAAACGACCAACGCACCGCCAACTTCCGGCCTCTGAAGTTTGCTTCTTTAACGGTTTCGGGGACGGCGCCCGGCCGCTCGGAGAGACGGGAAAAAAATAATACACAGAGTCCTCGCTTACCATCCCTACCACCTTAAAGAAAGATGCCTCAACGGCAAAACTCTGGTGGGCGTCCAGCGGTACCACAATGCCCAGTTCATCACAAAGCACGCTGGAGCAGGGTAAAGCAAAAAACAGGCCAATCTCTCTATAATGCACGTACCTTGTTGTTTTTTCTGTTCTTAAAAAATCAAAAAAACCATCCGGTAAAATGAAAGGCTGGAAAATCCCAGTTGTGTAAAATTTTCCGACACCCCTCCCTCCCAAAAAAGGTGGCCATTTATCAGAGCACAACCCGGCTATGGGCTGATCCATGTCGTCGATCATGTCGTTGCCACGCTCAATCAAGATGACCTTGCCGGTGGCGGAAAACCCCCAACCCGAGACCCCGCGCCAAGATCGACGCCAAGCATTTATTCTTCGTTTTTAAACCCTGGACAATCAAGATAATCCATGCGATAAGAGCGGCGGTGAAACAACAATAAGGCGCCATAAAAATAGTCAGCCTGGCAACCATTCACTGAGCGCTATCTGTCGCTATCTGCGAAAACCGTGAAATAAGTCATAGATTTCGCTGACATTCCCTTGTAGGATTTTTGCTGGCGGCAACAAGGTGTTTTTTGGACACAACCCGACCCATCCTCAGAGAACGGATTGAGGATGCCGCCTGACGCATGGCCAGAGAGCCAGAGAGAAAAATAAAATCAATTTCTAACGGACGTCTGATACCAAAGGGAGAACATCACGATGAAACTTAAAGCGGCTATTGCAATAATGCTGTGCACGGCATACCTGCCCTCGCCAGCTGGTGCCGGTAACTTTTTTGAAAACCTGATCAATCACACCAAAGAGCAAGTCAGCGAGCTGGTTAATCATACCAGTGAGCAAACCGGTGAACTGGTTGATCACACCAACGAGCAAGCCTATGAGCAGGTCGACCTGGCCAATAACCGGGCCAAGAAACGAGTCACTGACCAGATTGATCAGGCCAAGCAATCCATCGGTACGACAACCAGCTTTTCAAACAGTCAGCTTTCAGGCAGCATGGACATCATCGGTCTTCGTCTGGGCATGACGCCACAAAACGTCAAAGCCATCCTTCAGGCTCACAACGCGACGATGCGAATAGAGGAGAAATACGAGCCGTTATTCCGCATGCCTAATTCCAGATATCTCCGCCATATTTCTGCCAAGGCAAACACGGGAGAGCACATATTTATAGAGTTCTCCCCTCCTCCCCATGCAGCCTTGGCGGTCAAATTAAGCCGCACAACGCAATATGCCGCAGGTGCCCGTCCGACGTTAGCTAAAACACTACAGGCACTGGAGCAAAAGTACGGCACTCCCACGCTGAATAACAACAATACCGTGATGCACCAATTGTCCTGGCTGCATGACAAGACAGGCAATAAGATAGCGTCCGCCTCTGCCAATTTGGTGCGGCATTGCACCAAGGCATTCATGCTACCTGTCGATCAACTGGTTATCTCACCACAACTGGGCAATGGTGCAATAGCTGAATGTGGTGAGAGCCTTAATATTCATCTCGCCACTGAAGTCAATGCCATCACTGGCGGACGGGGCGTCAATGGCAACAGCCTCATAGCCGGCCTTACTGCGACCTTGGGCAATGCCGCCGAACTGATCCACATAACGCAAAAAACAACGGCCTATATCGGTAATGCCATTCAGACTCAGGCGAACAATGTTGCGGCACCCAAACTTTAGTGCCTATGCTCAGGGCGTTAGGGAACGTACTCGTCCCAATGCCATTGAGTTAACAAAATAACGACTGTTTTGTAGGTTGGCGGTGAGCCTGCGAACCCCAACGAAACCAACAATGTTGGGGTTCCTTCGTCACCTACAACCTACAACCTACAACCTACAACCTACAACAAGCAGGACGCCAGTCTAAACTTAATGGCATTGGTACTCGCCCCTAACAATCATTTTGATCGCCCTTTTGTGCCGACAACAAACCATATTCCTTGAGGCGCTTCCATAACGTGGTACGAGACATCCCCAGCCTTTCTGCGGCGGCCGTCTTGTTGCCGCCAGTCTCCTGCAATGCTTGCAGGATCGCGGTCTTTTCCTCCTCTGCTGAAGGACGATGGTAGTAACGCGTTAAACCGAGGCTCCGAGACGCTTCGAGCATCACTGGCACAGCCTTGGATTCACTGATTCGAGGGTCAGACGGAACAGCCCCAACCCGCATTTTCTGCGACGCCAGGGGAGCCTGCACTTCCTGTGGAAGATGATGCGGTAGTATCTCCACACCCGTGACATGAACCATGGCATATTCAATAACGTTGGAAAGTTCACGCACATTGCCCGGCCAGTAATAGGCCTCCAAAACCTGTATCGCCTGCGCTGAAAACCGCACTTCTCCACCCAGGCCACGCTGGACAATGGTATTCAACAGGTGGGACGCGAGCAGAGAAATATCCTCCCGCCGCTCACGCAGGGGGGGAACCCGCAGCGGCAGGACACGTAGCCGGTAATAGAGATCCTCGCGGAACTTGCCGGCCCTGACCATCGAGGCCAGATCCCGGTTAGTGGCGGCAATGATACGTACATCCACTTTACGTGTCTTGTTTTCACCCAGCCTCTCTACCTCACGCTCCTGGAGCACTCGTAGCAGTTTCACCTGAATTTGGGGAGAAATCTCACCGATCTCGTCCAGCAGCAGGGTGCCGCCATCGGCGGCTTCAAAGCGCCCGGCACGGGCCGCCTCGGCACCGGTAAAGGCACCACGCGCATGACCAAACAGTTCGGACTCCAGCAGATTTTCCGCCAGCGCGGCACAGTGGACGCGCACATAAGGCCCCTTGTCCCGATTTGAATTTTCATGCAGTGCGCGGGAAACCAGCTCCTTGCCCACTCCACTTTCGCCTTCGATCAGCACGCTGGCCTCACTGACTGCGGCCCGCAAAATCTGCTTATAGAGTTCCTGCATAGGCAGACTGTGGCCAATCAAGCCACCGAGGCGCAGGCGCTCACTCACCTCCTCCTCAAGCTGTCGCTCCAGCGTTCGGTTCTTGAGCACAATGGCGCAATGCGCCCGTCCCACGCTACCCGCCAGACTCATGGCCCACATGCGCAGAAAAAGTGTCGTGTTGTCGGGCCGCCGCAGTTCGATGTCCCGTGCCTGACGTCCATCGTCATCGGTCTTGGCCAGGGAACAGTAGCCCTGCTGATCACAGGCCCGGGTGCAAGTCGTACCCACCAACTCGCTGGGACAAATTTCATCGATGAAGTGCTCATCATCACGGCCAAACATGTCCATCGCCGCCTTATTGATAGCCAGTATCCGCCGTTCTTCATCAAGGAACAGAACCCCTTCCTCCAGGTTATCGATCAAGATGTTCAATCCATCCAGGGAGATGACGCTCATGTTCACATGCCTCGTTCACTCGTTTAACAATTAACAGTCCACATACGTACACTTTAAACGCTTTCGAAACACTTCTGTTCACCAAAAAACACTTATCATAGAAAATTCAATCGGTTACAAATCTGGCACGCATCATGCTTTATCGATCACAAAGGTTTAAAGATGTATTTATTATACATCTTATGAATCAAAACAACGGTTAAAGACAATTTCACCTTCAGGAGAGTAAAGCCATGAAAAAATCAGCTCTGAGCCTTCTTTTTGCCGCCAGCACCGCGCTGCCCATTGCCGCCTTCGCCATCGACAACAGCGACGCTCTCAACGCCAGCTTTGAGCGTGGCTTCGACAAGGGCGCATCCGGGATCGCCATCACCACTGCCGCACGAGATAATGACCCGTTGCAGCAGATGATCAATGCCGCCCTCTACTCTTACTCCCGCGACAACACTTTGCTGTTGCTAGCCAGCTTTGAGCAGGGCTTTGACAAGGGGCCGTCCGAGATCGCCATCACCACCGCCGCCCGGGACTATGACCCTCTGCAGCACATGATCAGTATCGCCCTCTACGGCCGCGACAACACCCCGCAGCTGCTAGCCAGCTTCGAGCGAGGCTTCGATAAGGGACAAAGCGAAACCGCAAGCACGGTCACCGACAAATCAGGCGACCCCCTGTGGAACATCTTCGCCCAGGCCAACTGGGGTCGCGAATACGTGGCGATGATGCTGGCCGCCAAGAAATCCAGCAAGCCGGTGAAATCTGCGGCAGTCAGGACGACTTTCCATTCCACGCATCAGGTTTCTGTCAACTAAGCCGGATCTCTCCCGCGAAAAGCGCTTGCCTGCACGCGCTCCGAAGCGTCAAGTAAGCCCCGCCAGAACGCTGGCGGGGCTTTTTGTCCTTTAAAAACATATTCTCCGCCATCGGCTGCCAAAAAATCAGTCATCCTCGCGACGGAATTCACCATCGATGGTACGCGGGCCCTGTGGCTTGGAAGCCGGCCCTTGCGGTCCATCGAAACCCGCCGCTACGACATTGCGTAACAAGCGACGGATCAAGGCTCGGCGCAGCCCCGGCACCAGACAGGCAAAACCAATGGCGTCAGTAAAAAAACCGGGGGTCAGCAGCAGTGCACCCGCGACCAGCAGCACCGCCCCCTCCAGCATCTCCACCGCCGGAATACCGCCCTTCGCCAAGGTCGAACGTACCCGCATCAGAGTCGAAAGGCCTTGTATACGCAGCAACCAGGCACCCAACACGGCGGTAAACACCACCATAAACACCGTAGGCAGGGCACCAATGATGCCACCCACCTTTATCAGCAGATAGATCTCCAATAAAGGAATTAGCAGAAACAGTAGGAACAGAATTTGAAAGGGACGCATGCTCATGATCCGGAAGAGAGATTCCTCATTTTATTCGCAGTCGGGAAGCATTACCATCACAACCCGCATCGCAACAAAACCTGCGTCAGCGCATCCATACCAAACGAGTCAATAGCAATGGATGCGTTGATTGGCCTATGCTGCCCCAAGATGGGCATATCAATCACTCTATATATGAGACCTTTTGTCCGATATATAAAGCGTAGGAGCCGTTTGGCCAGTCAATGTTCCCTGAGGAAAACAGAGCCATGCCCGATCACCTGCTGATTTACTGCACCTGTCCCGACCAGGGCAGCGCTCAATCCATTGCCAACACACTGGTGGACAAGAACCTGGCCGCCTGCGTCAACATCCTGCCCGGAGTACATTCCGTGTATCGTTGGCAGGGAAAGTGTGAAAACACACAGGAGTATCTGCTGATGATCAAGACCCTGCATAGCGCCTATGGTGCATTGGAACAGGCCATCACCGAAATACACCCCTATGAACTTCCAGAAATAATCGCTGTCCCCATAACTCACGGGCTGGCGGGTTATCTAGCCTGGATCGATGAAAACGTCCCTAACGAGAATCAATAAATGACCCTCATCAAACACCTCACTTGGCTGCTGCTGGCCGCCACGACTTTTGCCCCCGCCACCTACGCTGGCTTCGGTGGGGCCGGTAACGAAGAACCCCTGATGCCGGATGAGGCCTTCAAGCTCAGCGCCCGGATGCTGGACGCCAATACCCTGCGCGCCGAGTGGGAGATTGCCGATGAATACTACCTCTACCGCGACAAGTTCAAATTCGAGCCCCAGGACAGCAGCGTCAGCCTTGGTGAGGCAAGCTACCCCAAAGGCAAGATCCAGGACGACGAATTCTTTGGTCGCATGGAAATTTACCGCAAGCACGTTGCCATCGATATCCCGGTCAGTGGCGCCAGCGGTAGCCTGACCCTCGATATCACCTCGCAGGGCTGCGCGGACATGGGTCTCTGCTATCCGCCGCAGACCAAAACCGTCACCCTCGACATCCCTGTCGCCGGCACCACAAGCGACGACAGCAGCGCTTTCAACCCGCTGGGCGCCTTGAAAAAGCTCGGCGCCAGCCTCGGTCTGGGCGGCAACGATAACGAACTTCTGACGGCGGAACAGGCCTTCATCCCCAGCATCGAGGCTATCGACGGCACCACCCTGCGCGTCCATTTCGAGGTCGCCGAGGGTGTCTATCTGTATCGCGACAAGACCACCTTCAGCGTCAAGGACAGCCCAGGCATCTCCCTCGGCAAACCAACCCTGCCGGCGGGAGAGGTCAAGGTCGATGAGTATTTCGGCGAAATGGAGATATACCACAACAACGTGGAATTCGACGTGCCGGTCATCCGCAGCAACCTTGACGCCACTGAAATCACCGTCGTCGTCAATTATCAGGGCTGCGCCGATGCCGGCTACTGCTACCCGCCCACCAACACCGAGATCCCGGTCATGTTGCCCGCTGTCGAGGCCGCCACCCTCGCTGCCGTCGACAACACCCCGCCGGCAACGCGCAGCAACGACGGCCCCGCCAGATCCGAGCAGGATCGCATCGCCGACTCTCTGGCCAGCGGCAGCACCATCCTGACCGTCCTTACCTTCTTCGGTTTTGGCCTGCTGTTGGCCTTTACCCCCTGCGTCTTCCCTATGATCCCCATCCTCTCCAGCATCATCGTCGGTCAGGGTGAGGAACTCACTACCCGGCGCGCCTTCATCATGTCGCTGGTTTATGTGCTGGCCATGGCGCTCACCTATACCGTTGCTGGTGTGATCGCCGGACTGTTCGGCGAAAACCTGCAGGCGGCCTTCCAGAATCCATGGATCCTCGGCACCTTCAGTGCCGTATTCGTCGCCCTGGCCTTCTCCATGTTCGGCTTCTTCGAGCTACAGATGCCTAGCTTCCTGCAGAGCCGTCTTACCGAAGTGAGCAACAAACAGAAAGGCGGCACCCTCACCGGCGTCGCCGTGATGGGCTTCCTCTCCGCGCTCATCGTCGGCCCCTGTGTCGCCGCACCGTTGGCCGGCGCACTGATCTACATCGGCCAGACCGGCGATGCCGTACTTGGCGGCATGGCCCTGTTCGCGCTCAGCATGGGCATGGGCGCGCCGCTGCTGGCCATCGGCACCTCGGCGGGCAAGCTCCTGCCCAAGGCCGGCGGTTGGATGGATGTCATCAAGGCGGTCTTCGGCGTGATGCTGCTGGCGGTGGCCATCTGGATGCTGGAGCGCATCATCCCCGTTTCCGTCGCCATGCTGCTGTGGGCGGCCCTGCTGATCACTTCGGCGATCTACATGGGGGCATTGGAGCCGGTGGGCGACGGCTCCGGCTGGCGCAAGCTGTGGAAGGGTGTCGGCGTCATCGGCCTCATCTACGGCGCCCTGATGCTGGCCGGCGTCGCCACCGGCGGCAAGGACACCCTGCAACCCCTGCACGGCCTGGCCATGGGCATAGGTGGCGGTGCTGCGGGCACACCACAAAGCAGTGAGCTGCCATTTCAAAAAATCAAAGGCCTGCAACAACTGGAACAGGAAATCGCCACCGCCAACGCCGCCGGCAAATCGGTCATGCTCGACTTCTATGCCGACTGGTGCATCTCCTGCAAGGAAATGGAAAAATACACCTTCTCCGATCCCGGTGTGCACGACGCCCTGCGGGACGTCGTGCTGCTAAAGGCCGATGTCACCCTCAATGACGCCACGGACAAGGCCCTGCTCAAGCACTTCGGCCTCATCGGCCCACCTTCCATCCTGTTTTTCGGCCCCGACGGTGAAGAACGCCGCGCCTGGCGCACGGTAGGCTTCATACCAGCAGAGGAATTCCGCGAGCATGTCACCCAGGCCATCCGCGACTGACCTCCACACACCTGACATGAAAAAAACCGTTCGTCTCGCCGCCTACAGCCTGACCTTTGCCGTCGGTCTGTGGGGCGGCAACCTGTTGCTGCAAAAACTGACCGGCACTGCCACCACCGGTCAGGAGAGCACCGAGGCCATGCTCAACCAACCCGCGCCGGATTTCAGCCTGCCCGATATCGACGGCAACCTACGCCATTCCAAGGAATGGGCCGGCCAGGTTCAGGTCATCAATTTCTGGGCCACCTGGTGTCCGCCCTGCCGCAGCGAGACACCTATGTTCGTCGATATGCAGGAGAAATATGGCGCAGCCGGGCTACAGTTTGTCGGCATCGCCATCGATGACATCGACAAGGTGCAAGATTTCATGGACACCTACGGTATCAACTACCCCATGCTGATCGGTGATGACAACGCCATCAATGTTGCCAAGCAGTACGGCAACCGCTTCGGCGCCCTGCCTTACACCGTTATTATCGATCGCAAAGGACAGATCCAGCACGTACAGCGCGGCGAACTCAAACAAGACGCTGCCGAGGAAATCTTCCGCAAACTGCTCTAGCACCGAAACAACCGGGTAATTTACTCTATTTTTCGCCATACTTTGCAGCGATCATGCAAATAACTGCGGGGATCACCCGGCAACATGCAGCCTCATGGACAACTCCCCATGAATTGGTCATAATCGCGCCAATAGAGGGGCAGCCACATAAGGCTCCCGCCGGATTCTCGACGTTCGGGCACGTTCCTACTGAATTGGCGTGTTTATTCTTCATTTTCACTGCGAAGCAGACATGGCGAACATCCTGGTTCTCAATGGCCCCAACCTTAACCTGCTCGGAAGCCGTGAGCCGGAGCATTACGGCCGCACCACGCTGGCCGACATCGATCAACATCTGCAACACCTTGCCAGCCAGGCCGGACATACGCTAAGCAGCCTGCAAAGCAACGCAGAAAGCGAACTGGTGGAATGTGTGCACCACGCCCCGGGTGAGGACGTCGCCTTTATCATCATTAACCCGGCCGCCTTTACCCACACCAGCATTGCCCTGCGCGATGCACTGTCTGCGGTAGCCATCCCCTTTATTGAAGTTCACCTGTCTAACGTCCACGCACGTGAGGCCTTCCGTCAGCATTCCTATTTTTCGGATCTGGCCGTTGGCGTCATCAGCGGACTGGGCGCACAGGGTTACGAATTAGCGTTAGACGCCGTCATCAGAAAGTTATCGAATCACTGAATTCAACTTACGCCGAGTCGACAAGATCATGGATATTCGAAAAATCAAAAAACTCATCGAACTGCTGGAAGAATCCGGCATCGCTGAGTTGGAAATTCACGAAGGCGAGGAGTCCGTACGCATCAGCCGCTACGGCACGGCTGCACCAGCACCTGTCATCGCGGCCGCCGCCCCGCCCGCGATACCCATGGCCGCCGCCGTACCAGAAGTCGAGCCCACCGCCATCAGCGGCCACACCGTCAACGCCCCCATGGTCGGCACCTTCTACCGGGCAGCCTCCCCGGGCACCGCCCCCTTTGTCGAGGAAGGCCAGACCGTACAGATCGGCGATACCCTTTGCATTATTGAGGCCATGAAACTACTGAATCAAATCGAGGCCGACAAGGCCGGCGTCATCAAGGCCATCCTGGTGAAAAACGGCGAGCCGGTCGAATACGGTGAACCCATGTTTGCCATCGAGTAACCGCAGACATCACTGTAATCAGTCGCGTAAAAATCCGGCAGCCAGTCTCGCGGCACACAAAACAGCGTGATATCACTGTACCGATACCTACGAGAGCGTGTACCCAACCATGTTTGACAAGATAGTCATCGCCAACCGCGGCGAGATCGCGTTACGAATCCTCCGCTGCTGCAAAGAAATGGGCATCGGCACCGTTGCCGTGCACTCCAGCGCCGACCGGGATCTGAAGCATGTGCGCCTGGCCGATGAATCCGTGTGTATCGGCCCCGCTTCCTCCGCCGAGAGCTATCTCAATATCCCGGCACTGATCAGCGCCGCCGAAGTAACCGACGCCATGGCCATCCACCCCGGTTATGGCTTTCTGGCGGAAAATGCCGACTTCGCTGAACGCGTCGAGCAGAGCGGCTTCGCCTTCATCGGCCCGCGCCCGGAGACCATCCGTCTGATGGGCGACAAGGTTTCGGCCATCAAGGCCATGAAGGCTTCCGGTGTACCCTGCGTACCCGGCTCTGACGGCCCGCTGGGTGACGACCCGAAAATCAATGTCAAAATGGCGCAGGAAATCGGCTACCCCATCATTATCAAAGCCGCAGCCGGTGGCGGCGGACGCGGTATGCGCGTGGTGCACAGCGAGGCGACGCTGATCAATGCCATTTCCCTGACCCGTGCCGAGGCCCAAGCCACCTTCGGCAGCGACGTGGTATACATGGAGAAATACCTCGAAAACCCACGCCATATCGAATTCCAGGTACTGGCCGATCAGCACGGCAACGCCATCCACCTGGCCGAGCGTGACTGCTCCATGCAGCGCCGCCACCAGAAAGTGGTCGAAGAGGCCCCGGCCCCGGGCATCACCCCGGAGATGCGCAGCAAGATCGGTGGTCGCTGCGCCGAGGCCTGTCGCAAGATCGGCTATCGCGGCGCCGGCACCTTCGAATTCCTGTACGAAAACGGCGAATTCTATTTCATCGAAATGAATACCCGCATTCAGGTGGAGCATCCAGTCACAGAGATGATCACCGGCGTCGATCTGATCAAGGAACAAATTCGCATCGCCGCCGACAAAAAGCTCAGTTATACCCAGGACGACATCATCATCCGCGGCCACACCTTCGAATGCCGTCTGAATGCCGAAGACCCAAAGACCTTCATGCCCAGCCCCGGCACCATCAGCCAGTTCCATTCACCGGGTGGTCTGGGGGTACGCGTTGATTCGCACATCTACAACGGCTACTGCGTGCCCCCCTATTACGATTCCATGATCGGCAAGCTTATCGTTCATGGCGACAGCCGCGAGACGGCCATGGCGCGCATGCGCACTGCCTTGGGCGAATGCATCATCGAGGGTATCAAGACCAACATTCCACTGCACCAGGACATCTTCAACGACGCCGCCTTCCAGGCCGGCGGCACCAATATCCACTACCTGGAAAAAAAACTAGGACTTTGAAGGACAGTGTTGAGTGGTGAGTGAATACATCAATCCAACCCTAAACACTGCCCTTAACCCCATGTCTTGGCTACAACTCACCCTCGAAGGCTCACCTGAAGACGCTGAGCGCATCGCCGACGCCCTCAGCGGCCTCGGCGCGGTCGCCGTAACCCTGCAGGACGGCGCCGACCAACCACTCTACGAACCACCACCGGGTGAAACCCCCTTGTGGTCGGCTACACGCATCATCGGCCTGTTCCTGGCCAATGCCGACATACGGGCCATCACCACGCAACTAGCCGCCAAACTGCAAATGGACAAACTCCCGCCATGGCGTGTCTCACCGCTGGAAGACAAGGACTGGGAGCGCGAATGGATGGACAATTTCCACCCCATGCGCTTTGGTAAACGCCTGTGGATCGTGCCCAGCTGGCATACCGCACCTGACAGCGACGCTATCAATATCCTGTTAGATCCGGGCCTCGCTTTTGGCACCGGCACCCACCCCACCACCGCCCTGTGTCTGCAATGGTTGGATGAGCACGGCGCTGACCATCCCGAGGTCATCGACTACGGCTGTGGCTCCGGCATTCTTGCCGTGGCGGCACTGAAACTGGGCGCCGGACATGTCTGGGCGGTGGACAACGACCCTCAGGCACTCATCGCCAGCCGCGACAACGCCGCCAAGAACCAGGTCACAGAACGCATCGATACCATTGCCCCGGGCCGCCTGCCGCAACAACCTCCTGTGCGGCTACTGCTTGCCAACATCCTCGCCCAGCCACTGCTGGAACTGGCAGAAAAATTCTCCCGCCTGGTCGAGCCCGGCGGGTACATCGTCCTCTCCGGCATTCTCCAGCACCAGGCCGAAGACATCACCCGCCACTACGCAGCGTGGTTCGACATGACCCCCGCCGCACAACAGGAAGAGTGGGTGCGTCTCAGCGGCAAGCGCAAACACTGACCCGCACGGCCTGCCCGCCGCAAAAACGCTCAACTTTTCTTATGCTCTGCCGCAAATAGTGGCACCACCGTATGAGCCATGAGACCAATGAATCCGTTGAAACTGCGCCTGCCTATCCCGGCGCACGCCGATACCGAACAACGGGCGCCCCGCCCCGACGAAATTCGTCACTGGCTGACCTCGCTCCCTACCCACGACCCAATGGCCAATTTAATCCAGGTCGCCGCCCTCCTGGTGCGCTACAATCAGCATGCGTTACCGATCTCGCAACGCTTCGAAGCCATGCAAATTCTACAACCCTGGGTACAACAACAACTCCCCGCTCTGCAGCAGAAATACCGCGACCAATCCCTGCCCTTGACGCCCAGACTACAGACCCTGGCCGATGACATCTTCGACCTGCTGGACAACATGGCACAGGGCTACAAACAGGTCATCACCGATGCCATCAGCGGCGCCGATAGCGACGACCTCAGCCCTGACACCTTCCTGCTGGCACTGCGTCAGACCATCGAACAAACCGGCCTGCTGATGCTGGAAAGCTATGCCCAATACCGCAGTGAACCCACCGGTCTGTGGGGTGAACTGCACCGCCTGTACGCCCTGGCCGAGCGCAACGGCCTCAACACTATGGCCATCGACAGCCGCGATGCCAATAACCAACCCGTGACCACCATCCAGTACACCTATCTGCGCATCGTCCTACTGGGGCTGGCACAGCCCTACCGACTGCTGTCCGGACAGGCCGATGTGCTCTACGGTTTCCTGCATCAATGGACCATCGGCTGCCGCATGGTGAAGAAAAAGAATGCTCTCGCCGAGGCCGGCGACTGCGTGGTCGACCTCGCTGGCAATCGCCCACCGGAAATGGCCACGCAACAGACCCGTTTCCGCCCCGTCGACGGCCGCTTCCTCGACATCAGCACACTGCGCGAGCGGTTGGAGGAACTCAGCCGGCAAAAAGCAGATAACCACAAGCAGTCCCTGAGTGACCGCATGCGCCGCGACCTACTGATCCAGCTGTGCAATGTCTGGCAGGGCCGGCGCGAGCGCAGTACCGAACGTCATGCCGATGGCCAGCACATCCTCATGATGTGCATCGGCCTCGGCGCAGCACACCACCAGATCAGTGGTGAAGTCGAATTTACTCCGGAAGAAGATGAAAGTGAGTTTCATCAACCGCAGAAAAAGGGCAACCATTTGTCATTGCAGTGCAAAGACAATGCGCCACTACCAGTCACGACAACAACCACCGAGGGCCGTGAGGCCACCCGTGTCTCCCGATTTACGACCGATATGGACGTCTGGGATGCCGTACACGATACCCAGCTCCACGTCCGCGTCCTGCGTGACTCCGCCATGGCCGGTTATGCCGTCGAACCCTGGCTGCGCATCAACCACAGTGACGGAGGCGTCGCCCTGCTGCACATGCCCGACAACCGCACCCAGGTGCGAGTCGGCGTGCTGACGGCCTATCGCGACAAAGATGAAACATTGCTCTGGCATATCGGCACCGTCCGTTGGCTGCAGATCAACAAACAAGGCAAGCTGACGCTAGGCATTAAATCACTGGGCAACCACATGGCTGCCGTTGCAGTGCGGGCCATCGCTGGCACGGGCAATGGCGGCGAATACTTTCGTAGCCTGCTGATCGACGTCATCGGCACAGAAGGCAACACCGGCAAGGGCCTGCTGGTACCCGTCCGCATCTATGACATCGACACACAGCTGGTACTAAACCTGAAAACCGAGCTGAAATATGTACGCCTGACACGTGTTATCGAAACCACCAGTTCATTCACCGTGTTTGCCTTTGACAGCATTGAAATGCCCCCCCAGGAAAAGGCACGGGTGCAGGGCCTGCCCAAGAGGATCTGAGGCATCATTTAAGCAATCAGTCAGCGCGCAGATCGATCGACAAAGATCAGAGAGTGCAGCGACACACCCCGTGTCGCGCTATAATCCTATGCACTTAAGACTTACCTCGAAGCGGTCAACTGATTAATCCAGGATAATGGCCGCCCACGAAGAAAACGCAGCAAGACACCCCGGACAGCGCACCATGTACACTCAATGCCCCCACTGCCAGGCCTACTTTGAGGTCACCGCCGACCAGCTCAAGGTCGGCGAGGGTGACGTACGTTGCGGGCAGTGCCTGTCCATCTTCAACGCCTTGCAACATCTCACCGAGCAGCTGCCCAACGACGACGACGATAATGATGCCAATCAGTACGCAGAATGGACAAAAAACAACCCGACAGCTGACATCACCGCCCCAGCAACGGACGGCACCAACGAAACAGCCACACGAGGGGTGCCAGCCACAGCACCTGCGGTTACACGATCCACGAGCAATGCTCCCTGGCCGGATCTAGGCAATATCGACGCCGTAGCCGCCGAACTGGATCCGCATATCGGCACGCCCCGTCGCCACAACACCTTTGATACTACCGATGAACTTACCAGCCAGCAGATCGAGGCCATCGAGCTTCCCGATGACTGGCTGGACGAATCGCCGAAAAAAATCCTTGCCGATACCTTAGCCACCGACAAGACGCAGAAAACCGACTCGCCCGAGCCATCCGTCGACAGCGTCATGACAGAAAACACCCCGCTTGCCTCCACCCAGCAAGACAGCACGAAAACATCAGCACGAAAGACATTGACTGGATCACTGGCCACCGAAACCGGGCGGCCAGACGCGGAACAAACCGCCACACCGAACCTCCCCGCCCCCCTGCTGCGCCAACTGCAGGAGGAAAAAGCCGCCAGCCTGCATCCACCAGCAACGCTATGGGTTATCGGCAGCCTGCTGATGCTCATGCTATTCCTGGCCCAGGCCAGTTACTTCTATCGCGACGAACTGGCCCTGCGCAAACCCGAACTGCGTCCCTGGCTCGAACAGGCCTGCAGCTACCTCGACTGCAACCTCCGCCCCCCTATCCATCAGGGCCGCATCGACATTCTCGGTTGGGATGTGCGCTCGCAGCCCAACACCCCACAGGCACTGATCGCCAGCACTACCCTGGTCAACAAGACCACAGAGCCACAACCTTACCCCCTGCTGACCCTGCGCTTCTCCGACATGAACGGCGCCTCGATCGCACAGCGCCGTTTCCTGCCACGCGAGTACCTGTCCGCCGGCACTGACATCCAGGCCGGCATGGCCCCAGATACCCCGGTGGTGGTGGAGCTGGCGCTGGTGGATCCCGGCAAGCAAGCGATCAACTTCGAATTTCACACCGAAACCGCCAAACTGGCGCAATAATTGCCGACGAGCACCTGTGTAGATTTGTATAAAAAAGCAGCAGATTTATGTCTTATCACCTTGTCTCTCTGGCTTGCTGCGAGGTAGTATTGTCGACCCAATTTCCCCTGAGGGGGGCAACCCAAAACACCCTGTTTTCAGCCCCTGCCGGCAGTGGAAAAAACGGGCAAAAGGCAACACACATCTCGATGCAGATCGGCCCCTACAAACTGTCCAACCAACTCGTTCTGGCCCCCATGGCGGGCGTCACGGATCGGCCCTTTCGCCAACTATGCAAACGTCTCGGCGCCGGCATGGCCGTGTCCGAAATGGTTTCCTCCAACTCCCTGCTGTGGGGTTCGGAAAAGACCCGGCGGCGCGCCAACCACGATGGCGAGACCGACCCGCGCTCGGTACAGATCATGGGTGCCGAGCCACAGCTGATGGCCGAGGCGGCGCGCTACAATGCAGACAACGGCGCACAGATCATCGACATCAACATGGGCTGCCCGGCCAAGAAGGTCTGTAACGTCGCCGCCGGCTCCGCACTGTTGCAGAATGAAAGGCGGGTAGGACAAATTCTCGACGCCGTGGTTGGCGCCGTGGACATCCCTGTTACACTGAAAATCCGCACAGGCTGGGACACCCAGCATCGCAACGGTGTCAGTATTGGCCGCATTGCCGAGAGTGCCGGCATCCAGGCACTGGCAGTACACGGACGCACCCGAGCCTGCGCCTACCGGGGAGAGGCGGAATACGACACCATCGCCACCATCAAGGCCAGCGTCGGCATCCCGGTGATCGCCAACGGCGACATCACCACACCAGAAAGGGCCCGACAGGTGTTGGACTACACCCAGGCAGATGCCGTAATGATCGGCCGCGCAGCCCAGGGCCGCCCCTGGATTTTCCGCGAGATCGACCATTACCTGCAGACGGGTGAAAAACTGCCGGAACCCTCGCTCAGCGAAGTGCGGAGTATCCTGCTCGAACACCTCGAAAACCTGTACGCCTTCTACGGCGAATATGCCGGCGTGCGCATCGCCCGCAAACACATCTCGTGGTACAGCAAGGGACAACGGCATGGTGCGGCCTTCCGCCAGGCAGTCAACAAGCTAGAAACCACCGAAGAACAGTTACAAATAACAAAGGACTTCTTCGACGCACTCTTGGTTCGAGAGGAACTGGCCGCATGACACAGACGCAAGGTTTGGCGACAGAAGGTCTGGCAGCCGATGGCTTGATCACTGAGAGACTACAAGAGGATTTACAAAAGGATTTGCCGGAAACACCGACAAAAGTGCATTTACCCACAACCTCATCAGGGTCTTCCAACTGCATCCAGCCTCCCCTCAGCCAACATATCAAACGCATGCTGGAAGACTATTTCCATGAGCTCGACGGCCACCCACCGGTCGACCTGTACCAGATGGTACTGGCCGAGATCGAGCAGCCACTGCTGGAAACCGTACTGCATTACACGCGCGGCAATCAGAGCAAGGCCGCTGAAATGCTGGGCCTGAATCGCGGCACCCTGCGCAAAAAACTCAAGCAGTACGACATCAACTGAGCGGCCCATAATCTCTGAACTACCTCGTACCTGTAGAAGCAGCTTCGGGGACATCAAAAGTATCTATGACCTAGATCCTGCAAGTGCTCGCACTCACTCAGCACCATCTCGAGAATCACACCATGAACGCCATCACCCGCGCCCTCCTCAGTGTCTCCGACAAGACCGGCATCCTCGACTTCGCCCGTGAGCTGCACGCCCGCGGCGTGGAAATCCTCAGCACTGGCGGCACCGCCAGACTGCTCGCCGACAACGGCGTGCCGGTCACCGAGGTCTCCGACTACACCGGCTTCCCGGAAATGATGGACGGCCGGGTGAAAACCCTGCACCCGAAGATTCACGGCGGTCTGCTGGGCCGGCGCGGTAACGACGATGCCGTTATGGCCGAACATGGCATCCAGCCCATCGACCTGCTGGTGGTCAACCTCTATCCCTTCGGAGAAACTGTGGCGCGGCCCGACTGTGACCTCGCTCTGGCCATCGAGAACATCGACATCGGTGGCCCTACCATGCTGCGCGCAGCGGCCAAGAACCACGCCGCGGTGACCGTGGTAGTGGACGCCAGCGACTACGACGGCGTGCTGGCCGAGATGGACACCAATAATAGCGCCGTGAGCGACGCCACCCGTTACTCGCTGGCGGTGAAGACCTTCGAGCACACCGCCCGCTACGACGGCGCCATCGCCAACTACCTGGGCGCCATCGACCTCGAAGGCAACAAGGGTGGTTTTCCGCGCACCTACAACATCCAGCTGCAAAAAAAGCAGGACATGCGCTATGGCGAAAATCCGCACCAGAAGGCCGCCTTCTACGCCGAAGCCCACCCGGCCGAGGCCAGTGTCGCCACCGCCAAACAACTGCAAGGCAAAGCACTGAGCTTTAACAACATCGCCGACACCGACGCCGCGCTGGAATGCGTCAAGCAGTTCGAGGCTCCGGCCTGCGTCATCGTCAAGCATGCAAACCCCTGCGGCGTGGCCGTCGCCGAAGACATCCACCACGCCTACGACCGCGCCTATCGGACCGACCCCACCTCCGCCTTCGGCGGCATCATCGCCTTCAACCGGCCACTGGACGCCTTTACTGCGCGCGACATCGTCGAACAGCAGTTCGTCGAAGTGATCATCGCACCGAGCATCGATGACGATGCCTGCGAGGTACTGGCGGAAAAAAAGAACGTGCGTGTGCTGGCCTGCGGCGACTGGGGCGTGGAACGCGTGGCGGGGCTGGACTACAAGCGTGTCAACGGCGGTCTACTGGTTCAGGATCGTGACCTGGGCAGGGTCACCACAGAGCAACTGAACGTCGTGACCCAGCGCACACCGACAGAACCGGAGTTGCGCGACCTGCTGTTCACCTGGCAGGTCGCCAAGTACGTCAAGTCCAACGCCATTGTCTACGGCCGCGACGGCATGACCATCGGTGTCGGTGCCGGGCAGATGAGCCGCGTCTACTCGGCGCGCATCGCCGCCATCAAGGCCGCCGATGCCGGCCTGGAAGTAAAGAACTCGGTCATGGCCTCCGACGCCTTTTTCCCTTTCCGTGACGGCCTCGACTCCGCCGCCGAGGTGGGTGTCAGCGCCGTCATCCAGCCCGGCGGCTCCATGCGTGACGCCGAAGTGATCAAAGCCGCCGACGAACACGGCATCGCCATGGTATTTACAGGCATGCGTCACTTTCGGCACTAGTGTCATGTCAAGGGACTATTATTGTATTCAGCGTTCCTGTGGTGTTTCGCGGCACCAACAGTAGGGAAAGAGAAAGGGTCAGGTCTTTGATTTATGATCTCAGCTCCGATAAGCTCTATGTTCCTGAGAGTTTCACAAGACACCGACCATGACCCGCCCGATAAGACTGGAATTTCCCGGAGCGCTTTACCACATCACATCCCGTGGTGATCGAAGAGAGGATATCTATGAAAATGATGAGGATCGAAGACGGTTTCTACTGATACTGGGCGATGTTTGCCGAACCCATAACTGGGTTTGTCATGCTTATTGTCTGATGAGCAATCATTATCATCTGCTTATTGAGACGCCGGACGCGAATCTCTCGAAAGGGATGCGCCAGTTGAATGGTGTTTACACACAGACCTATAATCGGACACATAATCGGATGGGCCATGTGTTTCGGGGGAGATACAAGGCCATACTGGTAGAAAAAGACAGCTATCTGCTGGAACTGGCCCGCTATATCGTCCTCAATCCGGTACGCGCGGGGATGGTACGATCCGCCAAGGACTGGCCGTGGAGCAGTTACAGAGCAACTGCCGGGCAGAGTAAAGGCATTGATTGCCTGAAAGTGGACTGGATACAGTCTGCCTTTGCAAAAAGAAAGGCAATAGCCATCGAACGCTATAGAAAATTCATCCAGGAGGGAAAAGGCCAGCCATCGCCGTGGAAGCACATACGAAATCAAGTATATCTTGGCAGCGACAGCTTTGTGGAAAAGATGCAATCATGGCTGGATGGCGACCAGGATCTGGGCGATGTGCGATTAGCGCAAAGAAGGCCACCGCCGAAACCATTGAGCACTTACGAAGCAACCAGTCAAGACAGAAACACGGCCATCGTCAAGGCCTACCAGAGTGGGGGATATACCTTAAAGGTAATAGGCGAATACTTTGGGCTGCATTATTCTACAGTGAGCGGGATCATCAAGCATCACAAATCAAAGACCTGACCCTATACTATATCTTTCAGTTGAACAGCCGTCGTTAGGCTTCTTTAGCTTTAGTGTCAACCAAGGCCTGGAAATTAATGGTAGGCAATATGACCGGGGCTAAACCAGCATTAACAGTAAAAGTCGTAATAAAGCTTCTTAAATACGGAAATACAATTGCAGGAGCATTGACGGTAACGAACTTTCCTTGTTGAAATTCCTCGGTTATTTCACTTTCTGTTTCGAATAGTCCCACATATTCTAAAGATATGGACACACCATTATCGGAAGTCAAAGCAACATCAAATTTAACGACAAATTTTTTCGCTTCATCTGCAGAAAATGCGCTAGTAAATTTAAGATTGAAGTTGTCTTCTAAGTCTTCTTGTTCAGTTAAAAAATAAAGGCTTAGTAATTTTGATTCGATAAATGTAATATCCATTGTTAAGCAACTAACTTTAATTTAGGTTTACTAACTTCATGAGTGACCGAGGCAATACCAAATTGGCTATTTTTCCAATTTTCAACGCTGTGAGTCGGTAGGCCAGACATCTCAAATGAACTGACGAAGTGTGGCTTGATTTCTAAATTAGATAGACCTAATAACTTCCCAAAAACATATCTATCTGAAGAGGCGATCCGTAACAGTTTATCCATCGCCTGGCTCTGAGTTACTTCAGATCTCTCGTATTTTGAAAAGGCATTTTGTCCGCCGCCAAATACAATTGAAGCATCTGTTTGGCTCAAATTTAAAGATTTTCGGATAGCTTTTATATCTTCTGAAGAAAGCAATCCATCTATTTGTTTTTTAGCCTCACGAATCTTCGTCTCGTTAGCGATAATCTGAGACTTAGAAAGAAATTCGCGATGACATGAGTTGCAAGTAGAATATTCAATATCGATAGAATATTCCTTTCCTTTATAAGCATTTAATTCAACTTCGGAGGCTTGAGCAACATCAGCGGAATTACATTTATTACACACACTCACTTTTATCTCCAAAAAACTATCCGTTCAAATGAAAAGAAGCCAAATCAATCATTACGCAGTTGTTGATAAGAGAAAACTTAATATAAATGGAGTCATGCTCTTCACAACCAGAGGGGGCGAAATTGGTACGGTATGCATCATCGGCTCTTCGTAAAACTGTGTGAAATTCCGGTAAAATACCCTGCTTTAGCCATTGATTGGAGCGGTTTTTTCCATGGACATAGAAGAGCATTACAGCCAGCTACTGGGTGTCAATTCCCCGTGGGATA
>JAKIUN010000060.1 GCA_021647505.1 Gammaproteobacteria bacterium | reverse complement strand
CAGGCGTTATTGTTCATCGCTTCCGAAGCTGGAATTGAAGGCGTATAACCACCACGACCGTGGCGCATACCCTGCATCGCACGCTCTGTGTCCCATTGCGTATCCGCCGGAACCAAATTTGGGAAACGCCTGAGACTCTCAAAACCATCCTCAGAGGCCACCAATGCCATCAGCGCCGCTGCCGACACCGTACCCTGACCGCCGCGACCGTGAAAGCGGATTTCGTGAAAAATGGACATTTTTATCGCCTCCTTATGAGTCGTTGCCTTCACTTTCACTCCAACAATTCAAAAGTACAAACACGATAGAAACCAGAAAAACAGTGGAATTCATCCAACTGTCGAATCACTTTGCCTTGCCTGCGTGCATGTTCATCCAACATCGCGGTCAAATCCACATGCCAAAAACTGTCTAAAAACGGCTCCAGTCTTTGCAATACAATACGTGTGGGCCAAAACCGCCACAGCAGATGTTTTTTAGGACAAGCCGCATACTCAGTGATGACAAAACGGCCGCCGGGTCGTAATACCCGAATGGCTTCACTCAGGCTGCGCTCACGCGCCTCAGGCGGTAGTTCATGCAGTAGAAAAAAAATCAAAACAGTGGCAAACAAATCGTCACCATAAGCAAGAGACTCCGCATTCATCCGTGTGCAAAGCAGGCGTTTTTTTTTCGTATCCACCAGTTTGTTACGCGTTGCGGTTAACTGTATGTCAGCGACATCGATGAGATAGAGTT
Organism: Gammaproteobacteria bacterium; assembly: GCA_021647505.1. Lineage (GTDB taxonomy): Bacteria > Pseudomonadota > Gammaproteobacteria > SZUA-152 > SZUA-152 > DRQN01. The sequence continues at coordinate 23,024 of JAKIUN010000060.1, read as the reverse complement.
CGTCATCCATCGTATTGAGCAGAGAAGGCGTCAAATTCCCATAAGCGCAGGTGAGCTGTAAAAACCGTCCCGGCGGCCTGTTTTTCATACAATCACGTAACGCCCGATGAGAGAGTGTCCGGTATTGCCCAAAGAGAATGGCATTGATAATCGGCTGATGGTCAAAAAACCAGACGCCCCAGGGCCAGAGATAAGCCCACCAATAATAACGCACCAGATATTCTGGTTTTCCATCGAGGAAACGACGCCAGATGCCTCCGGACAATTTATTTTTTTTACCTTTTTTGTCTTCTTTTACTGACATGCCATCCATGCGTCATTCACCCCGGTTTTTGATTTGCCAACAAATAATCGACCAGCGCATTGGTCATGTGATTTTCTCCTTTTTTAAAAATATAGCTTGGTAGGGTGGGCACGTTTTATGTGCCCACGCAGTTAAGCCGCATTCCGCGTGGGCGTGGAAAGCCTGCCCATACCTACCGGACTGGCAAATACATTTTTTATCCGTCACTGCATCTCTCCTTGACCATCACTACACTCACACGTTTTCCCTACACAGTCCTTTTCGTAAAGGTCGTCCCGTCGCAACGGTGTGGTCAACGACTGATGTGCAGGAGCGGTCAACACCTGATAGACGTTGGTGCTGCCCTCGTCAAAAAAGTAGGCGCAGCCCGCCATGTAGAGACGCCATACCCGATAGGTGGCTTCGCCCACCATTGCCACGGCTTGCTGCTTATTACTTTCCAATGCCTGCACCCAATGGCGCAGGGTCAGGGCGTAGTGGTGGCGCAACCCTTCCACATCGATGATCTCGAAACCAGCCTGCTCCATGGCATTCTGTACATCGCTGATGCGCGCCAGTTCGCCATCCGGAAAGACATAACGATTCATAAAGCGGGTAAGCGGTGTATCCCGCCAGCCCGTGTCGTTGGTGATGCCGTGATTGAGAAACAGCCCGCCCGGTTTGAGCACCTGCTTGACGGTGTCGAAATAGCGCGGGAAGTTGGCCACCCCGATGTGCTCAAACATGCCCACGCTGACGACCCGCTCGTAGCGGGGCTCGATGGGCAGATCACGGTAATCGCGCAGCTCAATAGACACCTGCTCTGTCAACCCCTCACTACGCACCCATTCAATGGCGTAGCGGTATTGCTGCTCGCTCAAGGTGATACCGTGCACCTGCACGTCATAGTGACGGGCGGCCCAGATGGCCAGGGCGCCCCAGCCACAACCGATATCAAGCAGTTGCTGGCCCGGCTCCAGACGCAGCTTACGGCAGATATAATCCATCTTTTCCCGTTGGGCGCTGGCCAGCGACTGATTTTCATCACGAAAGTAGGCGCAGGAATAGACCATCTCGGGATCCAACCAGAGGCGGTAAAAATCATTACTGACATCGTAATGATGGGCGATGCTCTGTTTGCTATTGTGGTGTTGCACAGCTCTCCCGTCACGAACGGCCGGTGCGGCCGGTGTCCGATGCCTTGGCAAATGCAATGCCCTCAGCAGTACCTGCCACTTGTCCGGCCAGGAGAAATGCAGTTCGCGTGCATGCTGTGTCAGGTCAAACAGGCTCTCCATATCGCCTTCCAGATCCAGCTCTCCGGCCAGATAGGACTCAGCAAGACGAACCAGATCCTGGTGCAATACCAGATGACGCAGCACCGAGGGGTGACGAACAAGCACGGTGCAAGGGGCATTGACTTCGCCGTAGATGCGCTCACCATTCCACAGGCGCACCGCAACCGGCCCCTCATAGCCGGCCAGGAGACGCTCCAGAATCTCCCGCGCCGCAACCGTCACCGTCTCGTCTGAGGTATCCTGGTCAATGCTCGACGAACACCCGGCGAGCTGTGTTTGTTTAGTCTTTTTCTGCAACATTTTCAGCACTCCTTTAATCTTTGAGGGTTTAATTTTTCGCAGCTCGCCTCAGGGCGCCTACTTTTGGTGGTGCTGCGAGTGTCACCCCAACATGGCTGCTGCCACTGTTGAAGGAATAATCTCGTAGGGTGGGCAGCGCCCACCCATGCAGACTGCCCGAGCGGTAGGTTGGGGTGAGGAATGAAGCCCATACGAACTTAAGGGCACCTCTAATATGGGCATTTTATGGCGCACCCTTACCGCTGTTAATGAGTCTCCCCGAAAGCAGTTGCTCGAGAATCTTTTGCTCGCTATCGTCAGTCGAAAGAAACATGACACCGATACCTTTATTTCCAACATGCACTACCCAGCTGTGCAAACAACCATGAGGAGAAAACTCAATCTCCACCACCGTGCTTGTCGATATGGTCTGCGCTGCAAGCTGAATAAACATGCCCTCGGTGGAGATGTCCCGGATCCTGCCGTGCACGGTCAAGCCGTTACGGCCCCGGACAACAACATCCAGTGACACCTGGCGACGTTTTCCCCATCGATGTTCCAGCATTTTTTTCTCTCACGTCGTCATCAATAACCGCTTATCGTACATAGGCCTCACTGGCGTAGCGGCGCATCATGCGTTGGCTGTTGAAGAGGGAGTAAAAACCACTACCTAATCATCAGCTTGTCGACTCAATCAAGTAACAGATTGCGTCACCATCAGGCTCGCCATCCGGCATCAATTTCCACTTCTCCAAAGCCTTGTCCATGCGCTTCTCCAGCCTGTTTAACTCAAACAATTTATTCCTGTTTTCATTGATGCGTTGTTGAATGATTTTGCGTACCGCCGGGCAGGGAGATTGTCCCGCACTACTGTGGTCAAAAATAATTTGAATATCGCTCAAGGTGAAACCCAGTCCTTTGGCCCGACATATGAATTTCATTTTCTTAATGTCATTATCGCTAAAGAGCTTGTAACCGTTATCCGGATTGCGTGAAGGCGTTAATAAGCCAATGCGTACATAGTGACGTACCGCATCCGGCGTCGCTTGCGCCGCTTTTGACAATTCACTGACCGTTAACATGTTCTTCACCTGTAATGTTATCAAGCCGCTTATCTCCTGGTATCCTGAGCATAGACCTAGGTGCGGCACACAGGTCAATAATTTTTTGCGCGTTATCAAGCCGTCCTGTTTGCTCACCATAGAAATATTTCCGGAAAACCCGCAATACAAGCCTCTTCCAGGCCAACTGTTCATGCGCCGGGCGGAGGCCGGTTTCTTCGTGGCGCAGGTGGTGCCGCGAGGTTGTCCAATTCGACCTCTTCACTGTCATGCACCCAACTTCGGCGTAATCGCGCCAGCCAGCCACGACCAAGCTTTGCGCCGACTTCAGCCAGTGTTTTTTCTATCTGTTCTTCTGTTATCTGCAACAAGTCATAGGTAACACCTACCCTGCCCTCCTCGGTGATCACTTCTTGCACACCCATCAGTTGCATCAAAGAAGCAATGATCAATTCCCGAATCTCGTCATCCAATGGTTCAGCCAGAGTCATCGTTCGCCGTTTAAGGATCTTGTTTCGCTTTCTTCCTACCTTGCTGCTATAAAGGCTTGGATGATCAAGAAACGTCTTTCGGCACTGTTCTGAACAAAAGTGAAAAAACATCTTGAGGTACTCGACCGTAGGCACTTCAGGCCTTGTTTCCATCCCACATACCGGGCAACGACTACTCACCATACTCATTGTAAACCTCCTGCTATTTTTTATGACGGAATTTCACAACCGTAGGGAATCTTTTGCAGCTGACCATTCTGCGATATTGATAATTCTAGACCTGGCTTCAACCAATAAGTGCATAATCTGGAATATTTTGGGGGAATGATTCGTTGACCGTATGCGGTCAAGGGCCTCATCGCCTTGCTTGGCTTGATCGCTCGACTAAACTCAGGGACGTGCACGTCCCTGAGCCAGACAACATCGCTGGCTCTCGACCTATGTGATACACACAAGATGGAGACAATCTCCAATGAATAACTGGGAAGCCCGGGAAGGATCCCCGCAACCGTTGGGCGTGAGTTTTATCGTATCTGAGCAGGCCTGGAATTTTTCGCTGTATTCCAAACATGCCGCTTCAGTCACACTGCACCTGTTTCACCCGGATGACACACAGCGCCCTTTTTATAGTTACCACTTCAGGCCGCTGCTGAACAAATCCGCGCGCATCTGGCACTGCCGTATCGCGGGTGATGTGGTGGATGATGGTGCGCGCTACTATGCCTACCAGGTCGATGGCCCCCACGATCCACAGGCTGGCCATCGCTTTAATGAAAAAAAATGGTTACTTGATCCCTATTGCCGCGCTGTGTATTTTCCGCCCGGTTTCAGCCGTCGTGCATCGATTGGCCCCGGTTCAAATGCCGGCAAAGCACCACTGGGGATCATTTACGATGACCCCGAATGTGGTTGTCGTATGCAGGAAGAAAGCACCCTCCGCCACACACACGACACGGTGATCTATGAGTTGCACGTCAAGGGGTTCACACAACAGGCCAGCAGCGGTGTTAGCGCCGACAAGCGCGGCACCTTTTCCGCCCTGGTCGAAAAAATTCCCTATTTGCAGTCACTCGGTATCAACACCGTCGAACTGATGCCGGTGTTCCAGTTCGATCCGCAGGAGAATGATTACTGGGGTTATATGCCTCTAAGTTTTTTTGCCCTGCACAGCCAGTACGGGTGCGCGGCCTCCCTCTCTGCCGTGCTGGATGAGTTCCGGGCCATGGTGCAGGCGTTCCACCAGGCCGGTATCGAAGTCATCCTTGATGTCGTCTACAACCACACTGGCGAAGGCAATGAAAACGGTCCCACCTATAGTTTCCGGGGCATCGATAACACCACCTATTACCTGCTCGACACCCACGCGGATATTTTCCGTTTTTTCCAGCAGATGATCGCCATTCACAAGGCGCATCCCTCGCTCGGCCGCAGCCGCTTTTGGCGCGAGGATGTGCAATGGTATGGTGTCGGTGCGGATGTAGACCGCTCTCCGGATTCCCACAGCCTAGCATTCTATCTGGATGGCGCGTCGCAAGATGACCGGAATATCTATGTCATGATCAATGCTTGGTACTCCGCCAGGGTAATATTGGCGGGTTCAGCGCTCCTGTGGTGCTTCGCGGCAAGGCACAGTGCGCAGGCAATGGCTATGTCCTTGTCAAGCACTGTAACGCGGCAGCGAAACACCACAGGAGTGCCCGAAGGGTTGGTCTGTCAGCGTCCATGACCGCGTTGTGCCTCTTGAAAAGGACATACCATTCACTGCGAGGCACGCCTTGTCCTGAACACTGACAGACCAACTGAATCCGCCAATATTACCCTGGCGGAGTACTAGTGGCAGGATCTGGTCTTTTCCATTCAACAGGGCCAGGTGGAAGATTGGCTGCGGGTCATTGATACCGCCCGGCAAAGCCCCCATGACATTATGGGGCCGGGTAAGGAAGTACCCGTGCAGGGTATGGACTACACACTCCGGGCCCGTTCCGTGGTGGTACTGATCTCCCGCTAAACACGTCAAGTCAGGATGAACGTCATTATGGACATCGACCACAGTCCAGTGCTATTAACAATAAATAGCGGTTCATCCAGCCTGAAGTTTGCTTTGTTTTCAGCCCATGATTCGCATCCACCCAAGCGCCTGTATCGGGGTGAAATCACAGCGATTGGCGGTGATAGCCGGTTTTGTGTCCACGATAGCCAAGGTGTCCTGTTGCAGACTCGCAAGGTAACAGTCAGCGATCACCAACAGGCCCTGCAGCAGTTGCTGGCGTGGCTGTCGGAAGCGACTGCATCGTCGGGCCTGCTGGGCGTCGGCCACCGCGTCGTGCACGGCGGGCGCCGTTTTCAACAACCGGCCCAGATAACAGAAGATGTGCTGACTTATTTACAGTCGTTGTCCTCACTGGCGCCGAATCACCAGCCCCCCTGCCTGTTGGGCATCACCACATTGCAACATCTCCGGCCCCAGTTGCCCCAAATCGCCTGTTTCGATACCGCATTCCACCACCACCGCCCGGCCGTGGAACAGCGCTTCACCCTGCCCGCCTGGCCAGAGCTGGATGAAGTACAGCGCTATGGCTTTCATGGCCTTTCTTATGAATACATCGCGAAGATCCTGCCGGATCACCTGGGTGTGGCGGCGGACGGCAGGGTCATCGTCGCCCACCTGGGCCACGGTGCCAGCCTCTGCGCTATGCACCAGCGTCGTAGTGTCGCCACCACCATGACCTTCACACCGCTGGACGGTATCCCCATGGGCACACGCTGTGGTTCCATCGACCCTGCCGTGGTGCTATACCTGCTGCAACAGGGAATGAGCGCAGAACGCATTTCCGACCTGCTTTATTTTCAGTCCGGGCTGTTGGGCATCTCCGGCGAAAGCGGTGATATGGCGACACTACTGGAGCGCTCCAGCGAATCGGCACGGCTGGCCGTCGAGCAATTTGTCCACCATACGGTGCGCGCCATCGGCTCCCTGGCCGCCGCACTGGGCGGTCTGGATGCCCTGGTTTTTACCGCCGGCATCGGCGAGCATGCCGCATCGGTTCGTGCCACCATTGGCGACGGCTGTGAATGGCTCGGCCTGCACCTGGACAACGAAGCCAACCGCCTCGGCCGCACCTGCATCAGCTGCGATGACAGCGCCGTATCGGCCTGGGTCATTGCCACCGATGAGGAACAGATGATTGCCGAACACAGCCTGCGCATTTTCAACCACCATGCTCAACATCAACGCTGACACAGGAACACATCATGATTGCGCCCTACGCATCCATCACCGAGACACCACTGAACGACGAAGAACTGGCACGCATCGATGCCTGGTGGCGGGCTGCGAATTACCTGGCCATCGGCCAGATCTATCTGCTCGACAACCCGCTGCTGAAACAGGCGCTGGTGCTCGACCACATCAAGCCGCGCCTGCTCGGCCACTGGGGTACGACACCGGGACTGAATCTGATCTACGCCCACCTGAATAGGCTGATCCGGGCGCGCGATCTGAGCATGATCTACGTTACCGGCCCCGGCCACGGCGCGCCGGGCATCGTAGCCAACACCTGGCTTGAAGGCAGCTACAGTGAGTTCTACCCCAACATCACTCGGGATACGCAAGGCATGCGAAAACTGTTTCGCCAATTCTCCTTCCCCGGCGGCATCCCCAGCCATACCGCACCAGAGACACCGGGTTCGATTCACGAAGGGGGTGAGCTGGGCTATTCACTCAGCCACGCCTATGGTGCGGCTTTCGACAACCCCGATCTCATCGTCGCCTGCGTGGTTGGCGACGGCGAGGCGGAGACCGGCCCCGCCGCCACCGCCTGGCATTCCAACAAGTTCCTCGACCCGCAACACGATGGCGCCGTACTGCCCATCCTGCACCTGAATGGCTACAAGATTGCCAGCCCAACGGTGCTGGCACGCATCAGCCGCGAGGAACTGCTTGCCTTGTTCAAAGGCTATGGCTACACGCCCTACCTGGTCGAGGGCGCCGACCCGCAGGCCGTGCACCAGGCCATGGCGGCGACCCTGGATCGCGCCGTGGACGATATCCATGCGATCCAGCAGGCCGCACGCCAGGGTGGAAACCGCGAACGCCCGCGCTGGCCGATGATCATCCTGCGCACCCCCAAGGGCTGGACTTGCCCGAAGGAGATCGACGGCCTCAAGCTCGAAGATTACTGGCGATCCCATCAGGTGCCGCTTGCACAGCTGGCAGAAAAACCGGAACACTTGCACATGTTGGAACAATGGATGAAGAGCTACCGGCCCGAGACCCTGTTCGACGACCACGGCCGGTTACTACCGGCGGTAGCGGCCCTTGCGCCCGAAGGTGAACGGCGCATGGGCTGTAATCCACACGCCAACGGGGGGCTGCTGCTGCGAGATCTGAAACTGCCGGATTACCGCGATTACGCCGTCGACGTGCCCTCCCCCGGCGGCGTCAACGGCGAGGCCACGCGCCGTATGGGTAACTATCTGCGTGATGTAATGGCGCTGAACGCTGAGCAACGGAACTTCCGCGTCATGGGGCCGGACGAAACCGTTTCCAACCGCCTCGGTGCCCTGCTCGAAGTCACCGAACGAACCTGGGAAGCCGAAATCTATGACGATGACGACCATCTGGCAACGGATGGCCGGGTCATGGAAATCCTCTCGGAGCATACCTGTCAGGGCTGGCTGGAAGGGTATTTACTGAGTGGACGGCACGGCTGGTTTTCCTGCTATGAGGCCTTCATCCACATCGTCGATTCCATGTTCAACCAGCATGCCAAATGGCTCAAGGTCAGCCAGACAATCCCCTGGCGGCGGCCCATTGCTTCGCTGAATATTCTGCTCACCTCGCACGTCTGGCGACAGGATCACAACGGTTTTTCCCATCAGGATCCCGGTTTCATCGATCACGTCGTCAACAAGAAGGCCGGTATTGTGCGGGTCTACCTGCCACCGGACGCCAATACCACTCTCTGTATCACCGAACGCTGTCTCAACAGCCGCAACTTGGTGAATGTGATCATTGCCGGCAAACAACCCGAGCCGCAATGGCTGAGCATGGATGCCGCCATCAAACACTGCCACGAAGGCATCGGCGTGTGGGGCTGGGCCAGCAACGACCAGGATAGTGAGCCCGATGTGGTGATGGCCTGTGCCGGTGATGTGCCCACTCTCGAAACTCTGGCAGCGGTCAAGATTCTGCGTGAGCAGCTGCCGGCATTGAGGGTTCGTGTCGTCAATATTGTCGACCTGATGACCTTGCAACCGCAACAAGAACATCCAAACGGCTTGAGCGATCATGACTTCGACACCTTGTTCACCACCGACAAGCCGATTGTCTTCGCCTTTCACGGCTACCCGTGGCTAATCCATCGCCTGACCTATCGTCGCAACAACCACCCGGGTCTGCACGTACGTGGTTTTAAGGAAGAAGGCACCACCACCACGCCGTTCGACATGACGGTACTCAATGAGCTGGACCGCTTTCACCTGGTCTGTGATGTCATCGACCGGGTGGATGGCCTGGGCTCTCGTGGTACGTATTTGAAGCAACAGATGCGCGACAAATTGATCGAACACAAACAGTACATCACCAGCCACGGTGAAGACCTGTCGGAGATCCGCGACTGGCAGTGGTGAACAGTCGGTACCATTGCTTGATTGTGTCCTTCAGGATGAGGGGTTACGGCAAACCCCTGCCGCAGAATTTGAACAAGGCCCGCAACAGGGAATCGTTGTGCACGGCAACCCGGCTGGCGGCAACTACACCCTTCACGCTGCGCCGGGAAATCTTTACCCGCTTACCGTGGATGTCACTTTTATTGTCGCTGATCTTGCGCAGGGTCAGCTCGGCCATGCCAATGGCAAGGAAACAGAAACTGCGGATACCGGCCTCGCGGGCGGGGATCAGCAAGGTATATTCCAACGCTTGTTTGAGGCAGTCGTGATCGATGGCAATCAACTCATCAATGCCTTTTTCAAACCCAGCATCATTCTGTTCCGGCGCCATGTCGGCAAGGTCGAAATCATGCCGCGAAAAAATTTCCTGCGGCAACCAACAGGCGCCGCGTTGATGGTCATCCCAGATGTCTTTGAGGATGTTGGTCATCTGCAGACCCTGACCAAAGGCGATCGACAGCCGCTGCATTTCCTGGCAATTTCTGGCGATTTCCGGCGAGTAGGCGCAGAACAGCCGGGTCAGCATTTCACCGACGACACCGGCCACGTAATAGCAGTACTTCTCCATATCGGCCAAGCTTGTCAGCCCGGCATGGGTATCCAGTTCCTGATAATAGACCATGCCCTCGGCCATCACGCGGACACAGGTCGCCAGGGCTTCACGCTGTTGGTCATCGAAACTGTGGGTGATCTTTATGACCTCCGGGGTGAGTTGAACCAGCTCATGCTCAGCCGGGATAGTCGCCGGTGAGAGTAATGCGGACAGGGATTGCGCAAAAGACTCGGCATCTGCTTCGCCGGCCACCGCAGCCGTAAACAAGCGGGAGTAGTGGCGTTTCTGCGTCGCATCCAAGGCCGGATCGTCTTCAATGGTGTCGACGATACGGCACAGCAGGTAGCCGTTGGAGACCACCCGGCAGAGTTCTGCGGGTAGTTGTGGAATTGTCAGCGCAAAGGTACGGGAAACGCCCAGCAACAGGTAATTCTGCAATTCATCCGTCGATTTGAAGACTTTCGGCATTTCCTCATGGTTGCGCAGGAGGGGAGTCCGTTTGGCGAGAGCAGCGTCTGGTGGCATGCGTATAGGGTTTCTCGAAGGATTGCGGAGTGGATCAGGTTATTGTCTTCATGACACGGCAGCCATTCTACCCCATCTTTCTTTGGGTCGCCCCCCACGTAAGTCATTGATCATGTCACTATATAAAAAATAAATTTTATACTAAACAATAATATAGCATCTCTTCTTGATGTGTAGAGTTATAACCCACTGGCAAAGATTTGTCTTGGCCGTCAATCTGGGTCAGTTCCTTGAGTCTCTCTGGGTCGGATTCCCCGCTGCTCGCTTCTTAGGAACGTGCACGTTCCTAAGCGCCTACTTCTGATGCAGTGAAAATTATTCTAGTGCTCTAAACAATGTAAAAGCGAACCCTTGGGCCGCTCCGACAACGCGATACCCTATCAGCTCGCCTGAAGCACCTGCTTGTGGTGGTGCGGCAGTCACCTCACAACTTGGTGACTTATACATGGGATGGAGTCATCATACTAAACAACAGTTATGAATCATTTAACGCCCGCTCGACTCAAATAGGCAGCCGTCATGGTATCCATGCTGGCCACATGCCCCTGAAACCACTCGGGCCAGTGCACGAAGACATAGTTTGCCAAGGCATCAATATCCCCCGTGGTCTGCCAAGCTTTGCAGGCCAGCTCCAGTCTGGCCAACACCAGGGTATGTTCATGACTGTGTACACCATAGGCCGCAAAATCGGCCTCTTCCATGAGCCGGTTTTCGTGTGCAAAGTGTCTGCGGGTATGCTCAATCCATTCATCCAGTTTTGTATGCAGTGCTTTGCTATCCAATTCACCGCTTTGTCCCGTCTTGATCAGATGCCCAATCTGATTGACCAGTTCGACCTCTTCGTGGTGTTTGGCATCCATGGATGCTACGGCAATAGGGGGTATTTTGGTGGGATCAACGACGTAATGATCGCTCATAATGCTGCACTGTCCTTTACTATCAAAGGGTCAAAGGGAGAAAGGAAGAAAGGAAGAATGGGAGAAAAGATAAAGGTGCCCAATATGCATCAGGGTCTTATTTAGAAAATTAAGCTTAGGGGAATGCATAGGTGATACCCTTGACCCTGATCAAGGGAAAAATGTGCAAACCTGCGTGTGACGCTAAATCCCAAGCTTAAATGATGATACTCATGGTAACGTGCCCGGAAAGTAAAGCTGAAGACCTTCCAAGCGAGATACAGTACGGCCGGGCCGGCCAAAACTGACCTTGAGGACAATAACCGTCAGTTTGCCGAAGGCCACGGCTACCAGCCAATCGGCGGCTTCCTGCGCGCGACCCCGCCACCACATGCCAGCCCGGCGCCGCCAGCAGCACCAGTATCGTCACCTACGCATCACCCAAGGCAGGAAACCTTGTCATTACATTATTTATCATCTAGTTAAACATTCTTTACAGAAACTGGTTTATATTAAGGTCGAGTTGAACTCCGGCAAGTGATTCGGCAAAGGCCAGCAGCGCAACAAAAATATACCGGCCAGATGCGAGGGCCTGGCCACCCATTACAGGAGTTGATCGATGAGTTGTGCCATGCTTAATGGATTCTATGCGCAATCTGTTTGTCTAACTGCGGGCTAAGACGTGGGGACTCATTGCGTCATAGACCTAACCCCGATGAACTGGATAAGTACCTTCACGAAATAATTTCCTACAAAATGCGTAGAAAATTACTTCTAAGGTACTAAAGTCTCCAACACCTGATGCCGAGTGTAGAAGAACCTTTCGCGGCCTCACTTGAGCAATTTCAACCATTAACGGTAACGCACCCTACCCATGGACAATCCCTGTACCTACATCATTTTTGGCGCAACCGGCAACCTTTCGCGCCTAAAACTGATGCCCGCCCTGTATCACCTGGATGCAGAAAATCGTTTACCCGACGGCAGTAAGATCATCGCCATCGGCCGGCGCTCCATGACCCAGGAGGCATGGCAGACCGAATTGCACGATATGATTTCCACCAAGGCCCGCGGGGGGCTGGATGAGAATCTGTTCAAGCGTTTCTGCGCCCGCATGCATTATTTTGAGGGTGATCTCAACCAGGACGACATCTACGAGAAAATTCGCACTAGCGTGGATGAAAACGAAGACTATCCTAGTAATGCTGCGTTTTACATGGCCTTGCAACCCGCCCAGTTTGGTACCGTCATCGAAAAGCTCGCCGGCTGTAATATCTTCGAAGAAACCCACGGCTGGCGCCGTATCATTATCGAAAAGCCCTTTGGCTACGACCAGGAAAGCGCACAGATGCTGGAGACGCGCATCCATAAATTCATGCGCGAGGATCAGGTCTATCGTATCGACCATTACCTTGGCAAGGGTACGGTACAGAACATTCTGGTGTTCCGCTTCGCCAATGTGATGATGGAACCGCTATGGAATCGCAATTACATTGACCATGTGCAGATCACCCATTCCGAGACCCTTGGCGTCGCAGGTCGCGGAGATTATTACGACGGCTCCGGTGCGCTGCGTGACATGATCCAGAGTCACCTGATGCAGCTGTTGACCCTGGTCGCCATGGAACCACCGGCAGCCATGGACGCGGAATCCCTGCGCGACGAAAAGGTCAAGGTGCTCAAATCCATCCGCCCGATCCCACAGAGCGCCGTACATGCTCATGCCTTCCGCGCCCAGTACAGTGCCGGGATGATCGACGGCAAACAGGTGCCGGGCTATCTCGAAGAAGAAGACATCCCGCCCAACAGCAGCACCGAAACCTACGCCGCACTAAAACTCTACATCGACAACTGGCGCTGGCGCGGTGTGCCGTTTTTTTTGCGCACCGGCAAGCGCATGGCCGAGGGCCGATCCGCCATCTCCATCCGCCTCAAGCAGCCACCACAACACTTATTCCACGACACGCCGATCGAAAAGATGAAGCCGGACTGGGTGCTGCTCGGCATCCAGCCCAGTGAATGCCTGCGCATTGAAATGCAGGTCAAGGAGCCCGGGCCGACCATGCACACCCGCACCATCAGTCTCGATGCCAGTCTGCGCGGCGAGGAAGAAAGCAACTACGACGCCTATGAGGATCTGCTGATGGATGTGATTCGCGGTGATCAGAGCCAGTTTCTGCGCTTTGACGAGGTCAACGGCGCCTGGCAGGTGGTCGACCCCATCCTGCGCGTCTGGTCCATGGAGCGAGATTACATTCCTACCTACCCCGCCGGTACCTGGGGCCCCCAGGCAACACGGCGCCTATTCGAGAAAGAAGACCAATTCTGGCGCCATTCACTGCTGCCAAACGACGAAGATGAATAATATCTGAAGCCGGAAATCGGCGCGAAGGCAGGGAGAAAAGGATCGATTTTACAGTTAAATCAATTTGTTATGCATTTTATAAGCTGAATTTTGGGGATCAGGCAATACACCCGTCAACCTGCTGGCTATTGCTTACTACCCTACGCAAGCGCTAAGCTTGTGGAAGAGAGAGAGATATACCTCTTCCAGGAGTAAATCGTGAACGTACAGGTCTTACAGGACAACCCTTTCGAGCCCACTGTCTTCATCGTCGATGACGACGATGGAGTACGTGACGCCTTGAAAATTCTACTTGAATCCATGGGTATTCAAGTCGCCACCTTTGAGAGCGTGCAAACCTTTCTTGACGCTTATGAGTCCGTCAGGCCGGGCTGCTTGGTACTGGATGTACGCCTGCCGCGCTTCAGCGGCCTGGAGTTACAGGAGCATCTCAGCCGCCAGAGTGTGAGTATCCCTATTATCTTTATCTCCGGACATGGCAACGTCCCCATGGCGGTACGCACCATGAAGGCCGGGGCGGTGGATTTTCTGGAAAAGCCCTTTGATGACCAGATGCTACTGGACAGCATCCAGCGTGCCATCGAGCTGGATCGTCGGACGCGGGAGGACGGTGAATGGCGGGCACAGATCAGTGGACGGCTGAACAGCCTCTCACGGCGTGAGCAGGAGGTGCTCCATCTGTTGATTCGCGGCAACCCCAACAAGGTTATCGCCCACGAAATGAATCTCAGCACCAAAACCGTGGAGACCCACCGTGCCCACATCATGCGCAAGCTGGGAGTAAACTCCATGGCCGGGTTGGTGTGGATTGCACTCGCCTCCGGTGAATACCAGGACGTGCCGGATCAACTTCCCTTCACTGTGCCGCCTTCCAGCCTGCAACCGCTGGCTCTGCGCTAAACTCAGTTATTATTTTTGCCGCCCGCGTAGTCCTGGCGATATTTTTCCGCCAGGCTACGTTCGAGCGGGTCTTTTTCCGCATGCACAGGATCCACAAACTGGATACTGCAGGTGGCGGTCAACGCCATGAATATGTGATATTTCATGTTCCCTCCCCCGGAAGTCGCCAGCCTGAAAAACAGCGAGCGACGGGCGATTCTCAACATTGCACACTCACACCCAGAGAGAGTAGTTGCAGCCCCCTCCCCCCCTTGTTTCCCACTTTCCTACTCAGGAAGTGATTACCTACACATTCCTTAAAAAACCGTCACATTTCCTGCCAATTACGCTCTCTTGCTTGCGGCCATCTCTCCTTGCGAGCTAGCTCGCTATAGGGATTTTGCACCCCAGCGGCAACATCAATGTAGCGGTTCCATCCAGATCCCACAAGCGGTCATGCTTGACTGGATGAACGCGAATGCTTGCAGGATTTAAGTTCCACCTTGATACAGATCAAAGATATACCCCACTTGCATGAGTGAGTCTATGAAGGCATATAGCCTGTCTATGACAGGACAGTCGGGAAATAGCTTGATCTACGCCACAGGCCAACACCGTAGGCCTGTTATTCAGAAAAGACCCCTTTCATGCTGAACATGCACCAAATGGCGGATTATATCGAGTTATTATGGCTAAACATCAATTATCAGTAAGCTTGATTGGAAATAACAAGGAACATCTTGATCGAGATGCCATGCCAGGCGGCACGACGTTATCCATCGATGGCGAACTGTGCATAAACCTGCGTGGTCGCACTTTGTCCTGCCGGGCATGCGCAAACCTCTGTGTTTCTTCAGCGCTCAAACTGTCTGAAGATGCTGTCACCCTGAATGCCGATAAGTGCACAGATTGTGGCGCGTGTTTACCCGCCTGCCCCACTGGGGTTTTCAGCATGCAGGGCTTCTCTCCCTCACATTTTTTGCATGAACTGAACAGTCATGACGAGGTGCATATCCACTGTAGTGCCAACACGGGCAAGACTGAAGGTATCTCGATCCCCTGTTTTCACTTGCTGGATGCCCGTCTTGCTGCGGCGGCCTTTGCTGCTGGCTCGCGGATTTTCCAACTTTCCGGGCTCGGCCATTGTGAGCAATGCGATAAAGGAAATGCCATCAATCACATAATCACGACTCAGAACCGCCTGACGCAATGGTTTGGGATAGATTCCGCGCCACAGATGATTATCCCGACAGCTCTGTTGGCTACTAAGCAGAAAGGTGAGCATCGCCAAGATGAAAAACAATCCCCTCAGATGAGCCGCCGCCAGTTCTTACAACGGGCCGGACTGCGTGCCGTAGCCAGTGTAAATCTATGTTCAACACCGACTGAGACAGATGACACGCGACGATCCCAACACGGTTTCAATCACGTCAGTATTGAACATCAACGACCTGTCGAATATCAATCACTACTTGCCGAAAAGCTTACCGAACTGCCCTGGGTAGCCAATGAAATCCCCTGGCATGGCCGAGCCATCAATCATGAATGCAATGCCTGTCTCACCTGTGGACAACGTTGCCCGACCGGTGCCCTTCAAGTGGAACACAACGACGCAGGACGCGGCATCAGCTTTAAAACCGAGCTCTGTACAGACTGTGGACTCTGCACACAGCTTTGCCCGATGGACGCCATCAGGCGATACAAAGTAACGGACATAACTGAAGTTATTGCCCCCCGGTCAGCACTGATGTATCGATATCACAGTACTTGCCCGCACTGCGCAGGCGATTTTCTGCCACAAGCGGAAGACGGGGAACTGTGTTCTACCTGCCAAAATGAACAAGTATTGGAGAATGAATGGTTAGGTCTCGCGCAACAATAATCCAACGCAGGAAGTCCTCGTCTTACGCGGAAATTTAGAGTCGTGCCCAGATAAAACAATAATCGTGGAGAGCAGCAATGGGTGAACGGATGTATGGCTTCAATGGTGTTTCGCCCAGTGCTGGCAAGCCAGGGCGAAAGCGCTATGCCATGGTGATCGATTTGCGTCGCTGCACGGGATGTAACGCCTGCACGGCATCCTGCAAAACGGCCTATGATGTTCCACTCGGTGCATCGCGTATCTGGTTAATGGAGGCGGAGACGGGAGAGTTTCCCAATACCAAACGCAATGTGTTGCCGAGGCTATGCAACCAATGCGATCACCCCACCTGTGTCCGTAACTGTCCAACCAAGGCAACCTTCAAACATCCCGATGGCTATGTGCTGCAACGATATAACCGTTGCATCGGCTGCCGAACCTGCATGGTGGCCTGCCCCTATAATGCACGCCATTTTCTGCCTGAATATCGCCGTGATCCACGTAATCCACGCAATGTTGCCGACAAGTGTGATTTCTGCATCGTCCGGGTGACCCGGGGGCTGGCGCCGATTTGTGTGAACTCCTGCACCGGTGGCGCTATTATTTTTGGTGACATGAACGATCCCGAGAGTGAAGTCTCCCGTGTTTTTCACGCCAACAAGACCTTTACCCTGCGGCCTGAAATGGGCAACGCCCCCCAGGTTTTTTATATTGGTTTGAACGAAAAAATTGCCGATCCTGAGTTTGCCTTTCATCATCGCAGCAAACAGCTCCATAGGCGTTACAACACCTTCAAACGTAACAGTGAGGTTGGGGGCGAAATGGCAGGCAACATTATTGATACCGACATGGGATTTATAGGCTTAATACGCCAGGGGCTGAATAATTTTAGAACCTTCTTCAGGGATGCTCCCCACAAAATTTTCCGGGGGTTGTTCTGATGGAAGGCCAGATTATCGCTAATGCGTTTCACCACGCTTACTGGGGATTCCCCATTGCAACGTATTTCTGGTTAGTCGGTGCTTCCGCCGGCTCATTCGTTATCAGTACATTGGGCTGGGTATTTGGCATAAAAAAATACAAATCCACCGCCTTTTTCGCCTCCAATATGGCAATCGCATTATTACTGATTGTGCCGATAATATTGATCATTGACCTGGGCAAACCGTATCGCTTTTTCCACCTGTTGATGCTACCAAGTTTCAGTCACTGGTCGGCACCCATGATGTGGGGTTCAATGTTCATTCTGAGCTATCCCATCAGCATGATGTTCTATAGCTATTTTGTCTACAAAAAAAATGAGAAGTGGGCACGGATTCTCGGCATTCTGGCCGTGGTACTGGCCTTATGCACCCACTGGTATACCGGCGTGGTCATACAACTGAACCCATCACGCATCCCCAACCACGCATCCGTGGCGCCAATTTTGTTCTTGACCGGCGCCTATGTCTCAGGCATCGGCCTGCTGAATATCTGTCTATGGATACGTAATCATTTCGTTGGCCCGGACAACCGGGTATCGGCAGGATTGATAGCGGATATGGCCCGCCTGATGCTCTACGGCGTTGTCTTTGATTTGTTTTTGTTGTGGAACGAGTTCCTGCATATGACCTACGGTTTTGGCGAGGAGTACACGATGCTCTACGACGTGCTGCTCGGCGTATTCCGCTGGCCCTATTTCTACCTGGAAATCATCTGGGGTTTACTGTTTCCGCTGATTATTCTGATGATCCCCAAGATCAATCGTCAACTCCCCTGGGTACTCCTGGCTTCATTCATGTGCGCCACGGGTGTTTATGGCATGCGTATCTGGTGGGTAATGGCCAATTTTTATTATCAGGGACATTTTTAGGTGATCCATCATATTAACTTGATGAACCACGAGGAGATCATAAGTTGAAAATCACTCGACGCCAATTTTTGCAAAGCAGTGCCGCCACCACCGCGGCCATCGGCATCGGCGGCAAGGCCCAGGCCATGGAATTGGCCCTGGGCAATAATTCCTATAATTACATCAAACGTGGCGAGCCGAGGGAACGGGTATTTACCTGTTCCCCGCTGTATGAACATGAAAATCCCGTCCAGGCCTGGGTCGATGATGATCCAATGGCGCCGCAAAACCCTCTGACCCACCAGGTCGGCAGACGGGTCGTCGAAATTTCAGGCGTAACGGAATCAAACCGCAGCCTAGGCCGGGTGAGTGCGGCCGAGGCAACCGCCTGGATGGAGGTCGAGAGCGGTGACCGCCTGCTCTATCCATTGAAACGGATCGGAAAACGGGGAGCCGGACAATGGCAGATGATTTCCTGGCAACAGGCGCATGAGCAAATTGCTGCGGCTAT
Organism: Gammaproteobacteria bacterium; assembly: GCA_021647505.1. Taxonomy (GTDB): domain Bacteria; phylum Pseudomonadota; class Gammaproteobacteria; order SZUA-152; family SZUA-152; genus DRQN01. The sequence goes on along the minus strand of JAKIUN010000060.1, from coordinate 4,521 downwards.
CAAAACGAGCCAAGCGACCGAGACCTTTCTTATGCGCGGCAAGGATACCAGCGCCGGCATTTGGAACCGCTTCATGCGAACACTGGGTTCAAACAGCCTCGTTGAGCTGGATGATGCGATTAATCAGCGCTCGGCCTGGCAGACAGCATGGGGTGACGATGTCTCGGTGCCTGATCTGGCCCATTCACATTACATCCTCAATTTTGGCAGCAATTTCCTCGTCAGCCGTCCCGATTATGCAGCCGAGGCGATGGATGGAAAAATGCTCCGGCGCGCCAGGATCGTCACCTTTGACCCACGCTGTTCCAAAACTGCCGGACTCTCTGACGAGTGGATAGCGGTACGTCCGGGGACAGACGGGGTCGTCGCCTTAGCGATGGCACATTACCTATTGCAACAAGGGCGTGCGGATACAGCGGCCATTGAACGCTTCAGCAATCTCACCGCAACAGGCCTGCTCCAGGAATTGACACCCTATACACTGGAACATGCCGCAGAGATCAGTGGTGTGCCCGCATTGACCTTGCGTGATATTGCCCGGCAATTTTCCGAAAGCGGCCGGGCTTGCATCATCACCGGATCCGGCATCAGCCGCCATGCCAATGCCTTTGATACGGAGCGAGCCTTGATGTTGCTGCCACTGGTCACGGGAAACCTGGAAGTCAAAGGAGGGAACTGCCGGCCACGACGGATTGAACTGGGAGAGATAGAACCAAAGCCAGCAAGCCCAGTGACAAAAAGTCCCGTAAAAAATGCGCATCGTTTTCCCTGGGATGCCGGAACGCAATATCCCGTTAAGGTGCTTTTTGGCTACAACACCAACCCGGGCTTTAATGCCCCAGCGGCGGCCGCATGGCGTAACACCCTGGCCGATGAAGCCAAGGTTAAATTCTTCGTGGCCATTGGCACCTTCCGCAATGAAACCTGGGAACTGGCCGACCTGATTCTCCCCGAAGCCCATTGGTTGGAACGCAATGAACCCGTGCAGGGAAGCGGAAGCCTGCTGCCCTGGGTGAGTCTCAGACAACGGGTCGTCGATCCACCGGGTGAGGCGATGGAGCTGCGTGAAATCCTCCGCGACATCGTACAGGCCGGTGGAGACCCCGATCAATCACGCTATTGGCAATTCCAGGACGCCCGGGAGTGGCTCGGCGCACAGTTGAATGGCATTGCCGGATTACAGCAGGATGGCGGCTGGGAACTCATGGCCAGGCACAGCGGAGTTTGGCCCATTTATGGTTATCTTCATCCAGAGGTACGCCGTATCGTCAATGAGCAGGGAGAAGAAATCCTGCCGGAATACGGACTGCCGGTAAAAATGACCCAGGCTCCTTTCCCCCACTGGAAAACAGCCCAGGATACCGTCATCTCAGAGGGAGAACTCACCTTACTGGTGCATGCTGCCGATTATCATGCGGGCGATGCCTCAGCCAACGACAAGGTCATCATGGAAATCACCCTTGCCAACCATCTGCATATCAACGTCAAGACGGCAGAAAACCTGCAAATCGCCGACGGTGACCTAGTGCGGGTAACATCAAAAAGCGGTTATCTGGTTACCCATGCTCACCTGACCCAGACCATCCATCCGGAAGTCGTTGCCATGCATCGGGAGGGGGGACACTGGTCTATTGGTGGTATAGCCAGTGGCAAGGCAGGCCCAAAACACAAAGATTCACCCGCAAATATTGATGCCGATGTCGCCCGTAACCTGTGGTGGTCCGATATGGGCGTGCATCCTCTGGATATCATTTTGCCGGTATTTGATGAAAAAGGAGGGGGTTCTGCATCGGCGACACCCGTAACGGTCAAACACGCGGAAGATGGCGATATTTATGGCAAAGTCGAAGTGGATATCTCTGTGCTACTGGCTGTCAAGCATTCATCGAAATCGCGGCAAAGGTCTTAGCCGATGACGAAAAAACGTCAAATCATTGTGACTGCGGCCAGTGTCGTGGTTCTGTTACTGATTTTCCTGGTCGGGAAAATGGGTATCGCGTCTATCCCCGGCGTCACCTCTGTCTTTCAGACGGCGGGCACCTGCAACGCCTGCCACGAAGTCTGGTATGACGAAGCCAGTTATGCCTTCAATCCCAAAGGCAACGAAGACCTGCCGAAAGGCGTGACCATCGGTTGTGCTGAGTGCCACCCTATTCAGTACGAGGAATACAAACTCTCGGCCATGGGCAGTAGCGACAGCCCCTTGCGGCCCGGCTGTGTGAATTGCCATGACAGTCCCCACTCCTTTTTCAAGTGGCTCGAACACATGTTCCTTGCCGATGAAGGCTGGAAACAAGTACAGCTCGGGCTTCGTGACCGGGAACTCTATAACACCCAACTTGCCCCACGCCTTGCAAAGAAAGCGCGTGAACATTTTGTCGCCACCGACAGCCAACGGTGCCGTGAGTGTCATAGCGGGAAAGTGCGCCAGGCCCTGTTAAAGGGCACGACCGGTGAATACAGGCCCGATATCCCGCCGCACCGCCAGATGGAGGAAGAGGGTCTTACCTGTGTGCAATGCCATCAAAATCTGGTTCACAACCTTTCCGTACCCGCCGCCTGGAACGGCAAACCCACCAAGGCACAGCAGGGCAGCGCCAGTGCCGGCAAGGAAAAGTCCGAGGGCTGTGCAGGCTGCCATGGCGAAGACGGCAACACACCCGACGCCATGTTTCCAAGCCTTGCCGAACTCGGCGCCAACTACACCTATATGCAGCTTCAGGCGTTCAAGGATGGTAGCCGCAAGGATGACATGATGGAAGCCATCGTCGCAGACATGACGACGGATGACATGGCTGATCTTGCCGTCTTCTACAGCCAGCAGAAAATCAGGCCGGCATTTTACAGACCCAAAGTAATGACCTTGCAACAGCGTGCTGATGTGGAAAAAGGCCAGTCGCTTTATCTGCAAGGCTGCGCCCGCTGCCATGGATTAACCGGCAAAGGTCAAGGCATCTTACCGCCCGTGGTTGGCCAACCCACCGAGTATACACTGGCGCAAATTGAAGCCTTCCGCTCAGGCCGGCGCAGCAGTCATTCGATAATGCGCGATATCGTCAAGGGACTCAGCGATGACGACTTGTTACTGATAGCCAACTATCTGGGTGGCCTGAATTGAGCAGCGTCATAACTGTTACGCCAAATCCCGCCGTTAGCGGTAACACACACACACAACTGCGTGTCTTCCAGGTCTTTGTCAATGTCGAAGGCATCAAGATGCGTAAGCGTGGAATCATGCGATTTATTTCCCTGTTATCCAGAAAAGAATATGGCTTCTATGCCGTCATGCTGGTTGCAGCAGAAGAAGACAGCATGCCGCCGTTTCTACTTTCTCTGGTTAACGGTACCTTGATCGATGAATTCTCGCTGCTATCACACACGCCGCCGGAATCGTGGCAGATACAACTGGTGGATTGGCGCATGGTCGGAATGGCGCCGCCCATGTTTCAGCAACACGGCTGCGTTGACAGTAACTGGGGCGCCGCCTGGTATGACATGGCGGATGAATCCGCCAAGAAACACCGCTATCGCCTGACAAAGTTACGCCTTTGGAAGGGAAAAAGGGCCAGGCTAAACCGGCCACCGAAGAAGACTACGGGCAGGTCATCGCCAAGCGGTCAGGCGGCCAACACCTAAACGGGACATTTTGAGCATGAGAGGTTGTCCAAGTGAAAGAATTCATCAAGAACAGCGAATGTTTCTTCAACTTCATCGATCGCATTATCGAAACAAAGGACAGAAGGCTTATTCTGGATAAACTGGTTGAAGATATTCGGGACTACCTGCTTGCAGACCGCTGCACATTATTTATCTTCGACAAACAGGCCGGAGAACTGGCCTCGCGGGTTGCCCAGGGAAGAGACGAAGTACGCCTGCCGGTTAACAAACATACGCTGACGGGCTGTTGCTTTCTAACTGGCAGGACACTCCGTGTCAATCATGCCTATGATGAAAAAGAACTCAAGGCGCTTGACCCAGAGATCCGGGTTTCACGAACATGGGATGAAAAGACCGGCTATAAGACCAAATCCATTCTGGCGACGCCGATTATTGCCCGCGGCACCACCGTGGGTGTATTTCTTGCTTTAAACAAACCTGGCGGCTTTATAGCCTACTCCGTCGAAGCCGCCATCGAGTTCGCTCATCTGCTGGGTCTCGCCGTAGAGATCGTTTTACTGGATGAAGCGTTGAAAGAGGGTAAGAAATTTGCGGATCTTCCCTTTGATTCTTAGTGAGGAAAGCAAAACAAGCCGCCGGTTCATCTTCTCAGGCGCGGGAAACACCGGTCTGCCATGTTTTGTCACCACAGACAATTCACCCGTCTCGGCATTCCAAATCACTTCTCCCGTGTGCTCACGCAAGTCTCAATGGTAAAGATATCCACAATCAACCTCCTTAATATCCACCATTAATTGCGCCACCAAATAATGGCACACTTCCCCCAAATTCGACAGGGATGCGCGGGTTCCATCAGGGCCAGAGATGATGAAATATCTTACCCAGACATACTGGAGGCCCGCA
>JAKIUN010000059.1 GCA_021647505.1 Gammaproteobacteria bacterium | reverse complement strand
ACATTTGCGCAACATCGCCATGACGCCACCATTCATGCATAACGGTCTTTTGAAGACGCTCAAAGAGGTTGTCCATTTTTATAACACGCGTGATATTCCCGGATTATGGAATCCCCCTGAGGTTGCAAAGAATATTGAGACCAGACTGCTGGGTAATCTTGGACTCACGAGCAGCGAGGAAGATGCTATTGTCGCGTTTATGCTGACATTTACCGATGGTTATACGCCGGGTGGTGGTAGTGGCGGCGGTCACGGGCGCCACTGAGATTTTCACCGCAATTTTTTCAAGGCTTTTCGCCATAAAATTGCAGGTACAGAAATGATGTTTCTAGGATTTTTTGCAGCTTGCAACATTTCTTCTTTAGCAATTTTGTACACTGATGCTGAAGCTTTTGCAGGATGCCCCGCATCAACGGGAGGGCGGGGATCATACTCGATAAGAAGTTGAATAATTTCAGCTCGCTCTTGACCGTAAAGCTCTTTTACTACAGACAGTGCAAGGTCAATGCCTGCTGATACGCCTGCGCCAGTAATTATTTTTCCAGACTTAACAACTCTTTCATCTCTTCTAGGTTCGGCACCAAAACTATAGAGTGCTTTCTGCGCAATCCAATGAGTAGTAGCGGGGTGACCTTCAAGGATTCCGGCGGCACCAAGAACTAAAGCGCCTGAACATACTGACAACGTTAGCTTGCTGGTTTCATGAACTTTCTTTAACCATTCGGTCAGTTTTCTATCGGCCATTGCTGTTGTTGTATCAGCCGACGAGCCAGGAACTAAAACTATATCTGAGTTTGGTGTTTCATCATAAGAGTGTGTCGAGCCCATCACGAGAACTCCACTATCGGTTATGATTGGTTGCGGAGTATTACTTACAAATCTAATTTCAGCATCTGGAATAAAACGAAAAACTTCATAAGGGCCAACGGCATCTAGTGCTGTCATTCCCGGATACAATATGATCGCAATTTGCATAAACTAGCTCTACTCTGTTAAGAGTAACTTGTTGAAATGTATAAAAAAGACGAGCATCCACTCGTTACAAAATAGACTTGGCCAGATTGAAAGCAAAGCAATGGGTAAAATAGCAGGAAGCCAAAGCCTTTCGTGGTTATACTTTCCGGGATGGCACAAAGGAGCCTATGAAAGTTGAAGCCATACATCAACACACATACGCCATGCCATTCCAAACAACAGCCCACACTACAGCCACCCCCGCTCTGCAAACGACACTACCTCGCCATCACCCACAACCAAATGATCCAGTACACGCACATCCACCAGTGCCAAGGCATCGGTCAGGCGCTCGGTGATGTGTCGGTCGGCGCGGCTGGGTTCGGCAATGCCGGAGGGATGGTTGTGGGCGAGGATCACCGCCGCCGCATTGAGGGCCAGGGCGCGGCGCACCACTTCGCGCGGGTGCACGCTGGCGCCGTCGATGGTGCCGCGGAACAGCTCCTCGAATTCGATCATCCGGTGGCGGGTGTCGAGGAACAGGCAGGCAAAGACTTCGTAGGGGTAGTCGCGCAGACGGGCGCTGAGATAGCGGCAGGTGTCGTCGGCGCTGGTCAGGGTCTCGCCGCGCTTGAGGGTCTCGGCAAGGTGGCGGCGGGCCATTTCCGTGGTGGCCTGCAGTTGGGTGAACTTGGCCATGCCCAGTCCAGGTGCCTCGCAGAAGGTTTTGCAATCCGCATTCAAGAGACCGCGCAAGCTACCAAAGCGGGTCAACAGGTCGCGAGCCAGGTCAACTGCGGTCTTGCCCGGTACTCCGGTGCGCAGGAAAATTGCCAGCAATTCGGCATCAGAAAGCGCCTCTGCACCACGCTTGAGGAGTTTTTCACGCGGTCGCTCTTCGGTCGGCCAGTCGGTAATCGGCATCACAACATCCTTGTCGTTTCGTAATACTCGCAGGGTTTCGTTTACACTACACAACCTGAACCGTTGTCAATAGGCAATCTTGCACAAATATGCACATTCTCGCCAACAAAAACCTCGCCAACAAACACATCCTGCTCGGCGTTACCGGTAGTATCGCCGCCTACAAGGCCGCCGAGCTGGTGCGCCGCTTGCGCGAGGGCGGTGCCGAGGTACGCGTGGTGCTGAGTGCAGGTGGTACGGAATTCGTCACCCCGCTGACTTTTCAGGCTCTGTCCGGCAATCCGGTGCACAGTGAACTGCTGGACACTGAGGCCGAGGCGGCCATGGGGCACATCGCGCTGGCGCGCTGGGCCGATGCGGTAGTGATCGCGCCGGCCTCGGCCAATGTCATTGCCCGCCTCGCCCAGGGGCGTGCCGACGATCTTCTCGCTGCGGTATGCCTGGCCACCGAGGTGCCCGTCGCCGTGGCCCCGGCCATGAATCAACAGATGTGGGCCAATGCCGCCACGCAGGATAATCTGCAACGGCTGCGTGCACGCCGTATACATCAATTCGGCCCCGCCGAAGGCGGCCAGGCCTGCGGCGAGACAGGCCTTGGGCGTATGTTGGAAGCCGATGACATCGCTCGCCATACCGCCGGACTATTCGACACCGGCGCCCTGGCTGGCTTGCAGGTATTGCTGACTGCCGGCCCCACCCAGGAGGCCATTGATCCGGTGCGGTATCTCAGCAACCGCAGCTCCGGCCGTATGGGTTACGCGGTGGCGCAGGCGGCGGCGGAGGCTGGCGCTCGGGTAACGCTGGTGAGCGGCCCCACGGCGTTGGCAACACCACCACGCGTCGAACGCATCGATGTACGCAGCGCAGAGGAAATGCACACGGCTGTGCTGGCCCGCGCCACCGATGCCGATATCTTCATTGCTACCGCCGCCGTGGCCGATTATCGTCCGGTCGCGCCTGTGCAACAGAAGATCAAAAAAACCGCCGACAACCTGAGCCTGGAACTGGTACGTAATCCGGACATCCTCGCCGATGTCGCCGCGTTGACGGACGGCCCGCTTACCGTCGGCTTCGCTGCCGAGACGGAAAACCTATTGGAATACGCGCGCGACAAGTTGGCCCGCAAGGGGCTGGATATGATTGCCGCCAACCGTGTCGGTAATGGGCTTGGCTTCGAGGCCGAAGAGAATGCGCTGAGCGTGATCGATGCCGAGGGCGTGACCGAGCTGGCGCAAGCGCCTAAGACACAGTTGGCGCGGCGGCTCATTGCCCGCATCGCCGAATATTTCAAACGTAGGTTGGGGTGAATGTTTTTTATGAACCCCAACATGCCAGAGCACCAATCCACCGCCAAAACCCCCTTCTCCTTCCCGTAAAATGTGCCCGCCTGGGCTACAATCCCATTTTTTCGATTGCATCAAAAAGATTAAAAGGCTTTTTTAATCCTGGGATTTTCTCTAGTGCATCCCTGATTTTCGAGGGAATTTCCCTATATTTTAGCTCTGACTCTAAACGGCTTTGCGAGGCTATACAACAAATTACTTCGAGATTATATTCAGTTTTAATAAGGTTTTTCCCTTTGTAATATTTTTCTATATATTTGAACTGGGCAAATTTCATAAAAGCCTTTGCCCAAAGTTCCGCACCATGGCATTTTTCTTCAGCTAATGATCTAAAATAAACCAAAACCATCCTGAATTGCTGGTCTGTTAAAGGTAGTGGTCGTAATAATTCAGGGTCAAGTATAGTTTCTCTTTCTAATTTTTCGCACTTATCTATCTTTTTGTTTAATTTTTCAATAGTTGCCAGCATATTCGTATATGCAAGATTTATGACTTGGTTTTCTTGCTGTTCATTAAGTAATGTAGCATCCTCCGCCCATGCTGCCGAAGCGAAAATCCACAAAAAATAAGTTATAACAACTTTGCTAGTGACAGCCATCAGCCACAGCCCTCCAAAACTCTCTCTCGTCATTGGCCATGACTTTTGCACTTTGCTGGAACGCAATATAGCGAATTCTATTTCGTATCATACTTGGTATAGACTGCATCGCTTCCGCCCACAGCTTCCAATCTTTTTGGACGATATTATGTGCACTACCCTGTAGTTGTATGCGGTGTCCTGTGAAAATTTTAAGCAAAATACTACCGCCCAATACACTGGCGAGCATGTTTCCTGCTTTTTGTACACGTTTTATTTCTTCTATTGCGGCTTCACTTGAATGACTAAACCTCAACATCGAAATATTTGGACATATCGCCATAGTGTATTCTCACCTTTTAATCTTCTGGGTCGAGTTCCCCACAGTTTGTCGCAAGGTAGTTCACGTTTCACATGGATGACTTGCAAGTCAAATAGTGGGGTGGGCACGTTGCATGTGCCCACCCGGGCTTTGCGTTCTCTGCGTTTCCATTCCGGGCCTGACCCAAACCACAGCGTGTCGTCAATCCCGCGTGGCAAGATCGATGCCCTCCCGCGCCACCCGCGCGAGCTGATAAATCTGCTCTTCCGTGATCACGTAGGGTGGCATGAAATAGATCACGTTGCCCAGTGGTCGCAGTAGCACCCCTTCCTTCAAGGCATGTTTATAGACGTGCAGACCGCGTCGCTCACGCCAGTCGTAGGGCGTTTTTGTCGCCTTGTCACGCACCATCTCGATAGCCAGGATCATGCCTCGCTGACGCACCTCGGCGACGTGTGAGTGGTCGGCAAGATCGGCCGTGGCATCCGCCATCACTTGCGCCAATCGGCGGTTGTTAGCCAGCACGTCGTCCTCCGCAAAGATATCCAGTGTGGCTAGCCCCGCCGCACAGCCCAGCGGGTTGCCCGTATAACTGTGTGAGTGCAGGAAGGCGCGCAGGGTGCCGTAATCTGCGTAGAAGGCGTTGTAGATGTCGTCGGTGGTCATCACCACCGCCAGCGGTAGATAACCACCGGTGAGGCCCTTCGACAGGCACATGAAGTCGGGGCGGATGTCGGCCTGCTCACAGGCGAACAGGGTACCCGTGCGCCCGAAGCCGACAGCGATCTCGTCGGCGATGAGATGCACCCCGTGACGGTCGCAGGCCTCGCGTAACAATTGCAGGTAGACCGGGTCGTACATGCGCATGTTGCCGGCGCACTGTACCAGTGGCTCGACGATCACCGCGCAGGCTTCGTCGGCGTGACGGGCCAGGGTGGCCTCCATTTCCGCGAACTGGCGACGCGAGTAATCGGCACAGCTCTCGCCCGCCTCGCGCGCATAGCAGTCGGGCGAGGCCACGCTGATCACAGGCATCAGCAACGGCTGATAGGTCTCTTTGTAGAGTGCCACGTCGCCTACCGCTAGGGCGCCCAGGGTCTCGCCATGGTAGCTGTTGGTCAGGGAAATGAATTTGGTTTTTTGCGTTTGCCCTCGATTGCGCCAGTAGTGGAAGCTCATTTTCAACGCTACCTCCACCGCCGCCGAGCCGTTGTCGGCGAAAAAGACACGGGTCAGTCCGGTGGGGGTGATGTCCACCAGCCGCTCGGCCAACTCGATGGCCGGTGCGTGACCGAAACCCGCCAGTAGCGCATGTTCCAGTTCACCCAGCTGGGTTGTGATGCGGGCGTTGATGCGTGGGTTGGCGTGCCCGAAGATGTTGACCCACCACGAACTGATGGCATCCAGGTAACGCTGGCCGTCGAAGTCCTCCAGCCACACACCCTCGCCGCGGCGGATGGGGATCAGTGGCAGTTGCTCGTGATCCTTCATCTGTGTACAGGGGTGCCATAGCACCGCCAAGTCGCGTCGTACCCAGTCCTGATTTGTCATGTTGGCCTCCGCCAAAAAATTTCCCTAACGATATCAGGTTATGCGAAAGTCAGGCCAAAAATCGGCGCAAAAAAAACGGCCTTAAGGGGGGAAGGCCGTCAACAGCCACCGATGGGGTGGACTGGGGTTGGGAGGTTGTGACCATTAGTTTTAGACGCTGCCTTGCCAGTAGTCAAGTCAAATGCTTGGTTATTCGTGCTACACATTGCCATAGCGCAGGCCGTCACCGAGCCAGCGGCGGATCAGCGGTGCTACCTGGCCCGGGTGTTCGCGTAACAGGTGCCCGGCGCACTGGCTGATGGCGGGGATCAGGGCCTGGTCACGTTGCAGGTCGGCGATGCGTAGTTCGAGCAGACCGGTCTGCCGAGTGCCCAGTAACTCACCAGGGCCGCGCAGCTCGAGATCTTTGCGTGCCACCTCAAAGCCGTCATTGGTTTCGCGCAGGGTGGCAAGACGCTGCCGCGCTGTCTTCGACAGGGGTGGTTTGTAGAGCAGTACACAGCTGCTCTTTGCGCTACCGCGCCCCACCCGGCCGCGCAGTTGGTGTAGCTGGGAGAGGCCGAGGCGTTCGGCGTTCTCGATGATCATCAGGCTGGCGTTGGGTACGTCGACACCGACCTCGATGACGGTGGTGGCCACCAGCAGGTCGATGTCGCCTGCCTTGAAGTGGGCCATCATGGCTTCTTTTTCCGTCGCCTTGAGACGACCGTGGACAAGGCCGACGCGCAGGTCGGGCAAGGCCGTGTGCAGAGTCTCGGCGGTATCCTGCGCGGTCTCGCACTGTAGGGTCTCGGATTCCTCGATCAGGGTGCAGACCCAATAGGCCTGACGGCCCTCGCGGCAGGCGGCGTGCACGCGGGTAACGACGGCATCGCGTCGGTCGTCGGCGATGACCACGGTGTCGACCGGGATACGTCCCGGTGGCAGTTCGTCGATGACCGAGACGTCGAGATCGGCATAGGCGGTCTGCGCCAGGGTGCGCGGGATGGGGGTGGCGGTCATGATCAGCTGGTGCGGGTAACGGCCGTCACGGGCGCCTTTTTCGCGCAGGGCGAGGCGCTGGTGCACGCCGAAGCGGTGTTGCTCGTCGATGATTACCAGTCCCAGGTTGTGGAATTCGACGCCCTCCTGAAACAGCGCCTGGGTGCCGACGGTGAGTCGCGCGCTGCCATCGCCGATGGCGGCCAGGGTCTGTTCGCGAGCCTTGCCCTTGCGCTTGCCGGACAGCCAGTACGGGGTCATGCCCAGTGGCTCCAGCCACTGGGAAAAGTTGTGCCGGTGTTGTTCGGCAAGCAGTTCGGTGGGAGCCATGATGGCGATCTGAAAACCGGCCTCCAGCGCCTGCAAGGCGGCGAGAGCAGCGATCACGGTCTTGCCGCAGCCGACATCGCCCTGCACCAGCCGCTGCATGGGCTGGGGGCGGGCGAGGTCATGGCTGATTTCATTCAGTACACGCTGCTGGGCACTCGTGAGTTGGAAACCGAGATTGTCGAGAAAGGGCCGCTGCAGTGTGTGCGTGGCGCGTAACGGCGGGGCGGCGTGCCGATCCTGGCGTTCACGCAGTTGGCGCAGGCTGAGCTGATGGGCGAGCAATTCCTCGAAGGCAAGCCGTTGCTGGGCGGGGTGAATCCCCTCTTCCAGCTCGCGCAGGGAGGCGTCAGCCGGTGGCCGGTGCACATAAAGTATCGCCTCATGCAGGGTGGGCATCTGCCGCTGTGCCGGCAGCTCGGCGGGCAGTAATTCCGGCAGGCAGCCGGCGAGCTGTGCAGGATCATTCAGCAACTGGCCGATAAGCTTGCGCAGGGTCTGCTGGCGCAGCCCCTCGGTGGTGGGATAGACGGGCGTCAGGGTTTCCTCCTGCGGGCCATCGGCAGCGGAGTCGATGAGGTGGTATTCCGGGTGTACCATCTCCAAACCACTGGGGCCGGCGCGGACTTCACCAAAGCATTGTACCCAGCAGCCGCGGGCGAGACTGGCCCGCTGCGCAGCGCTGAAGTAAAAAAAACGTAAAGTGATGGCGCCGCTGCCATCGGCGATGCGCGATAACAGCATTCGGCGACGGCCGGACTTGATGTCGGTGAGCTGCACTTCGCCACGGATAGTGATTTCGTTGCCGGGACGTAGGCTGCCGATGGGCATGATACGGGTGCGATCCTGATAGCGCAGGGGGAGGTGGAAAAGCAGATCCGGCAGCGTATGCAGGCCAAGGCGGGCGAGGCGCTGTACCATGCTGGGGCCCACGCCTTTAAGTTGGGCCAGGGGCGCGTTGTCGAGGGTGGCGGGGGTTGGGGTCACGCGCGATTCAGGCCGGCAATAGGGGGGTGCGACGATTGTACAGGCTGTCGAACCAGGCACATAGTAGCGGGCGGTGTGACGGGTTCCGTGTGTCAGCGGCGCAGGCTGGCGTAATAGGCGGAAAGGTCGGCGATATCGGCGTCGCTGAGTTCTTTGGCGAGGCGGTTCATGCTGGGATCCTTGCGCAGGCTGGAGCGAAACTCGCGCAGGGATTTGACCAGGTAGAACTCGGTCTGTCCGGCAATATTGGGATAGTCGGGTGTGCTGCTGATGCCTTGCTTGCCGTGGCAGGCAATACAGGCGCCGCTCTTCGCCTTGCCTGCCTGGATATTGCCCGTCGCCAGGGCTGCTGTAGCAAGACCGCAGCTCAGGATTGCGGTAGAGACTGCTAGTGATCTCTTCATTTCAACGCTACTCCATGTCCATGCCAAGTCTTGGCACCTTTCAGGTTTTGCCGGATTTACATTAGCAATTAGAAAGCGTTTGATTATAACGAAGGAATTGTGTCTGGCAACCGGAGGCGCTACCTCACTTCTTTCGCGCAAGTTTTCGCCGAGAGGCAGTGTTGTCCGGCATCAGGAAACCCGGCCTTTGTTTTCGATCAGCTCCGGTGGCAGGCGGTAAAACCACATCTGATATATGGATGCTATCCACATGAAGGCAAAGGCGGCACCCATAAAGGCGCCACTGATCATCACCACCCAGGCGAAAGGCGGGTATACTTTGGTAAGGTACCAGGAACCGATATCCAACAGGATGGCGGCAAAGGGTGTGATCAGCATGAGACACTTGATCCACTGAGGGCGGATGTGTGAGTGACAGAAGATCGAGCCGACAATAAAAAAGATAAAGGTGATGCCGAACAGATGAATGTGGGAAACCCGCACCAGGGTGAAAATATCCATGCCGGTATCGGCCTCGGCCATCTTGCTGATACCCTCGAAACCGGTAAGGTCGGGGATATGCGGGTTAGTGCCGTTGTGACAAATCAGACAGCGGCGCTCGATGATGCCCTCCACACCCGAAGACTTGAAGTCGGCCTCGGCCGCGCCGCGCCGTACCCAGGCAATAATCTCGTGGTTTTCCTCGGCAGGCAACATGTTGGCCATGGGACCCTTGAGGGAAGATTCAAGCTTGGTATCCGACTTGCTGCCGCTGTAGGCGATGATAAGGTCGTCGACGGAAAGGCCGGGGTCACCGTCTCGTCCGGCATGGGATTCAAAGATGTAGATCATGGCGAACAGATAGCCTGTGCCGAGGACGATCAGGGTGCCAGTGAACAATAACCGCATGCCGATAGGCAGCATCTGGAAATGGCTGCAGTGTTCTCTTGCGAGCATGTCTATGGTCTCCTGGAGGTGAGTTTTTTATGCGGCTGTTTGGCGGACGGCGTCAAAATGGATCAGGATGATCTATATTGATGCGAAGTTAATATTTTGCTTGGCTAAGTATAAGTAAGGGGTTTCGTGCCTGGTGGTTCATCGATAAGATAAGAATAAGCTTGATGAACCACCAGCACATGAGTATAACCTGATACATTTACTATGGTATGAAATATTTCACTGGCGCAGAAAAGAATCTTATTATGTGTACCGACATAGATTTGTCGGTTTCAGGCGCAATCATCGGACTATAAATTTTTTTGCAAAAAAACGGAGAATGAAATGACCAAGGTAAGCAAGGCTGCATTAATCCGCGCGGCTGCCGTCGTGGGTGTTGTAGTGCTGGCAGGCTGCAGCAAGGAACCGGAGGAGTTGCCGGTAAGTTTTAGCAAGGATGTGATGCCCGTGTTGCAGAAGCATTGCAGCGAATGCCATCTGTCGGGCGGCGTGGGCGAAGTAGCTAGTGGTCTGGATTTAAGCAGTTATGAGAGCACCATGAAGGGCACCAAGTTCGGCGCCATCGTGCGCCCTGGGGACAGTACCTCCAGCACCCTTTCCATCCTGACCGAGGGTCGCGCCGATCCGTCCATCAATATGCCGCATGGTGACCGCCCGCCGCTCAGCAAGGAAGAGACAGGCATTATCGCCAAGTGGATCAATCAGGGCGCGGAGAACAACTAAGCACTTGTTGACTGTGTGTTCAGCCGCCCAGCTCCATGATGGCGTCCATTTCTACCTGGGCGCCCTTGGGCAGGGCGGCGACGCCGACTGCGGCGCGCGCCGGGTAGGGCTGCTGAAAATAGCTGGCCATAACATCGTTGACCTGCGCGAAGTGTGACAGGTCGATGAGGTAGATATTGAGTTTGGCGATATCGGCCAGGCTGCCTCCGGCCGCTTCTGCGACGGCCTGCAGGTTGTCGAATACACGGCGGATCTGCGCCACCATATCGCCCTCGACCAGTTCCATGGTTTCAGGCTGTAGGGGAATTTGCCCCGACAGGTACACGGTGTTGCCGGTTTTGACGGCTTGTGAATAGGTGCCGATAGCGGCGGGTGCCTTGTCTGTCTGGATGATTTCTCGTTTGCTCATGCGGGCCTCCTTTGCGGTTTTTTGGTGGCATTATTTTGAGCGTGCGATGCGCGCGACGCTGTCAATAGCGCGGACACGCCGAATGATCTGCGCCAGATGCACGCGATCCCGCACGCTGATCGTAAAGATCATGGATGAATACAAGCCATCACGTTCGTCGATGGAGACATTCTCGATATTAGAACCCTGCTCGGCAATCACCGAGGCCACGGTGGCCAGTACGCCGCGCTGATTGGCCGTGTCGACGCGGACATCCACCGAGAATGTATTTTTTACGCCCCGCTCCCACTGCACATCGATCCAGCGCTCCGGGTTATTGCGGAATTCGCGCACATTCTTGCAGTTACGGGTGTGGATGACGATGCCGCGGCCGACACTGACAAAGCCAAGGATGGAATCACCGGGGATGGGGCGACAACACTTGGCGTAAGTCACCACAGAGCCTTCAGTGCCGCGAATGGCCAGTGGACGGACGCTGGTGCGGGCCGCCTGCCCGGTTTTCAGCCAGCTGGGCGTGTAACGACTGAGCATGCCTTTTTTGCCTTTCTGGGAACGTGCTGACATTCCTTCGCGGTGGTTGATGATATCCGCTAACTGGCGGGCTACCAGGGCGGCGACGCGCTTGCCCAGGCTGATGTCTTCCAGCAGGTCGTCCAGGGCCTCGAGCTTCAGCTGCTTGAAGAGCGCATTTAACGACTCCTCGGGAATATCCTGTATTTCCAAAGACAGCGCCGCCAGGGCCTTTCCCAGCATGCGCTTGCCCAGCTCCAGCGCCTCTTCACGCTTCAGATGCTTGAGATAGTGATGAATATTGGAGCGCGCCTTGCCGGTGATGACGAAATCCAGCCACACGGGATTGGGTCGAGCGCCGGGGGCCGTGATAATTTCGACCGTCTGGCCGTTGCTGAGCGCGCTGCGCAGAGGCGCAAGGTGGCGGTCAATCTTGGCCGCAACGCAGGTGTTGCCCAGGTCGGTGTGGATGGCGTAGGCCAGGTCGACCACCGTGGCGCCGCGTAGGATGTTAAGGATGTCGCCATCAGGCGTGAAGATGTAGACCTCATCCGGGAACAGGTCAATCTTGACGTTCTCAAGGAACTCCTGAGAGTTGCCGGCATATTTCTGCATTTCCAGCAGGCCCTTGAGCCATTCACTGGCATGGCTCGGGGTGGCCGAACCGGTCTTGTACATCCAGTGTGCGGCGATGCCGGCCTGCGCCACGCGTTCCATGTCCTTGGTACGAATCTGTACCTCGGCGGGGCCGCCATAGGGGCCAAACAGCACCGTGTGCAGTGATTGATAGCCATTGGCCTTGGGGATGGCGATGTAGTCCTTGAAGCGTCCGGGCATCGGTTTGTAGATATTGTGCACTACGCCCAGTACGCGATAACAGGTGTCTACCTTGTCGACAACGATACGGAAACCATACACGTCTGAGACGTCATCAAAGCCGAGCCCCTTGTTGCGCATCTTGTCGTAGATACTGTAGAGGTGCTTTTCGCGCCCTTCGACGGGGGCCTCGATACCTTCCTGACGCAGGCGTTCCTCGAGTGACAGGCGAATTTTTTCAACCACTTCCTTACGGTTACCGCGCATCTTTTTGAGTGCGCTTTGCAGTACCTGGTAGCGCATCGGGTAGTGGGCACGAAAACCGAGGTCTTCCAGCTCCAGGCTGATACTCTGCATGCCCAGGCGTTTGGCGATCGGTGCATAAATTTCCAGGGTTTCGCGGGCGATACGGCGCTGCTTGTCGGCACGCATCACACCCAGGGTGCGCATATTGTGCAGACGGTCGGCCAGCTTGATGAGGATCACACGGATGTCCTTTACCATGGCAAGGATCATCTTGCGGAAGTTCTCCGCCTGTGCCTCGGCCTTGCTGCCGAACTTGACCTGGGTCAGCTTGGTGACGCCGTCAACCAGCTCGGCGACCTCCTCGCCAAATTCGCGGGCAATATTGTCCTTGCTAACACTGGTGTCTTCGATGGCGTCGTGCAGGATGGCGGCGATGAGCGTGTTGGCGTCCATGCGCATCTCGGCCAGAATTTTGGCCACGGCGAGCGGGTGGTAGATATAGGGTTCGCCAGACATGCGGGTCTGACCGTCGTGGGCCTCGGCGCCAAACAGATAGGCCCGGTAGACTTCCTTGACCTGGTCAGTTTCGAGATAAGCTTCGAGAAGCTTGCACAGGTCGTGGATTAAAAACACCGAGCCCCCGGGGAAGGCAGTTTATTTTAGTTTACTGCAGCAGGTTACAGGGACTCCTGCACCTCTTCTTCACTGACGATGGATTCCTGCGCATGCTCTTGCGCGGCCACTTCGTCGAGAATTTTTTTGGTAATCAGGCCTTCGCTGATCTCGCGCAGGGCGACGACAGTAGGCTTGTCGTTTTCCCAATCG
The DNA here is from genome assembly GCA_021647505.1 of Gammaproteobacteria bacterium. Classification (GTDB taxonomy): domain Bacteria; phylum Pseudomonadota; class Gammaproteobacteria; order SZUA-152; family SZUA-152; genus DRQN01. Next base: position 11,151 of record JAKIUN010000059.1, on the reverse strand, counting down.
ACCAGCGGCTCTTTGCCGGCAGCCAGCTGGCGCGCGCGCTTGCTGGCCAGCAGAACCAGCTCAAAGCGGTTGTCGACGTTGTCCAGACAGTCTTCAATGGTGACTCGTGCCATCGTGTAGCTCCTAAGGGGGAATTGCGTAGCCGCGCAATTCTACAAAAAATGCTTGGGGGATGCCAGTAATCCGTCAATACAATGCTGGCAAATCACTTAGGGGGGCTTGACGTAGGGGTGTAATTTCCAGATGGTACCAGGTCGAAGTAGTTATGCAGATGCAAACTGAGGGGGGAAAATGACCATTAATCAGCTCGCTGCCGGATTGCTGTGTGTGTTTTTTACGCTGGCCGTCCAAGCTGCGACACCTGTCAGGGTGGATGGATATACGGTGCACTTCAACGCCTTTAATACCGATACACTGCAGCCGAGTATGGCGAAGGCCTACGCTATCGTCCGGAGTAAAAACCGCGGTATGTTCATCCTTTCGGTAATGAAGGATAATCATGGCGTGTCGCCCATCGGCCAGCCGGTGCACGCCAAGATCAAGGCGAGCGCCATCAATCTGGCCAGCCAGTTGCGCGACTTCAAGGTGCGAGAGATTGACGAGGGCGATGCAATCTATTACATCAGTGTGTTTCATATCTCAGCAGAGGAGACGCTGGCCTTCGACATTCAGATCGTCCCTGAGGATGGAGGCAAGCCTTTCTCGGTGAAATTCCGCCAGAAATTCTATACCCGATAAAGCGGGTGAGCAACAGGCTGGAGAGGGACGGGAGTATCTCCCGCCCCCGTCTTGCTGCGAGATTAGTGGAGCGAACCCGAATATATCGTATTGATGGCCGCCGTTGTCGGGTTCCTGCAGGGAGGCGCCGCAAACGGGATACAGAAATACAAAAGGCCGCAGAAGCGGCCTTATTGTTGCTGGGCGGCTCGGAAGCTCAGGCGGCCAATGCGCCCTTCATCTTCTTCATGGCGTTCTTCTCCAACTGGCGGATGCGCTCGGCGGAAATGCCGTACTTGTCAGCCAATTCGTGCAGGGTGACCTTTTTTTCCGACAGCCAGCGGCTCTGCACGATGTCACGGCTGCGCTCGTCAAGATTGTCGAGTACCAGGTTCAGGCGCTGGTGGTTGTATGCCTCCCAATCCTCGGCCTCCAGCACGCGGGAGGGTTCCATACGGGTATCACGCAGATAGCCGGCAGGTGAAGGACTGAAGTCGCTGTCGTCATCGGCGTCACCATAGCCGTCGAAGGAGGCATCATGCGCACTCATGCGCTTTTCCATTTCCAAGACGGTAGCCGGGGGTACATCCAGCTCCTTGGCTACAGCCTCGACTTCCTTGTGTGAAAACCAACCCAGGCGCTTCTTGTTCTTACGCAGGTTGAAGAACAGTTTACGCTGGGCCTTGGTGGTGGCCAGCTTGACGATGCGCCAGTTGCGCAGGATGTATTCATGGATTTCAGCGCGAATCCAGTGCACGGCAAAGGATACCAGACGCACGTTGACGCTGGGATCGAAACGTTTCACGGCCTTCATCAGGCCGATATTGCCTTCCTGGATCAGATCCGCCTGGGGCAGGCCGTAGCCGCTGTAGCCGCGTGCGACATGAATGACAAAACGCAGATGGGAGAGCACCAACTGGCGGGCGGCGTTGAGGTCACCCTCTTCTCGCAGACGCGTGGCGAGTTCGCGCTCTTCCTCAGCACCCAGCATGGGAATCTGGCTGGCGGCCTGTACATAGGCCTCCAGGCTTCCGCTGGGGACAGCAAGATCAACTGTCAGACTTTTGTACATAACGAAATCCTCTCAATAGCGTTTTTTCACGACCATCGACTTCCTTTTCATCGGGGAAGTTTAGCAGTCAAATGGTGAGAGTGCCAAAAAAAATCATAGTTCCCTAACGAATTTTTTATAGCCAAGAGCAAGGCGGCGGCAGACTGTCCGGCGAGACAAAATATTTATGTCGGCTCAATGGCTTGCAGATGCCGGCCGACAGCCAGCCAAGAACCGGCAAGGCCGAGCAATACACCTGACAGGAGCAGGAAAAGACTGGTGATAAAGTCCAGCCCGCCGAGCCGGAACTGGCTGTCGTAGAGGAAAGACAGCTGACTCACCGGGGTGCGGAGCAGACCGAGAAAACCGGAGACCAGCAGCCAGGCGGTGACGGCGCCCATCAGTCCGTACCAGAAGCCGGTGTAGAGAAAAGGACGGCGGATAAAGGCATTGGTGGCGCCGATCAGCTTGGTAATGATGATTTCCTCGCGGCGGGCATAGATGGTCAGGCGGATGGTGTTGCCCACCACCAGCAAGATGGCCAGGGCCAGCAGCGTACCGAGCAGTAGTGCACTGCGCTTGCCAACATCGATGATGCCGTTGAGGCGGCGAACCCATTCCATGTCCAGCTGTGCCTGATCCACGGCATCGAGCTGGCGCAGACGCTCCAGCAGCCGCGACATCGATGCCGGTTCGGCCTGTGCCAGGGTAGGTTGCAGTACCAGCACGGCCGGCAGTGGATTTTCCGTGAGTGAATCGAGGGCGTCGCCGAAGCCGGACAGTTCGCGGAATTCAGCCAGGGCCTGCTCGCGGGAGATGTAGTGCACTTCGGTCACGCCGTCCCAGTCGCGCAGCGTATTTGCCAACGACTGGATGTGTTTCTCCGACACGTCTTGTTTGATAAAAAGTGACACCTGTGCAGACCCCTCCCAGCCGGAAGAGAGCTGTTGCACGTTACTCAGCAACACATGCAGTCCGGCGGGCAGGGCCAGGGCGATACCGATCACTGCCGCCGTCATCAGGGTGGAGAGAGGGGTGCGCCACAGCTGGCCGAGCGAGGACACCAGTACCCACAGGTGGTGGGTGAAATAAGCATTGATGCGTCCGCGTGGCTTCTGCGATTTGCCACGCGCCTCTGGCTTGATCGGGCGGGTGCGGGATTTGCGGGCTGAACGCTTCATGCCGATACTGCCAGTTCGGTGGTGCGGCCGTCATGGGTCAGGCGACCACCGCTGAGGGTCAGCAGGCGGTGGTCGAGGCGTGAGATGAGATCGTGATCGTGGGTGGCGATGAGCACTGACACGCCGACCCGGTTGAATTCCTCGAACAGACCCATGATTTCTTTCGATAATTCCGGGTCGAGGTTGCCAGTGGGTTCGTCTGCCAGCAGCAAAGGTGGACGGTTAACTACGGCGCGGGCAATGCCGACACGCTGCTGTTCACCGCCGGAGAGGGTGATGGGGTAGGCCTTATCACGGTTCAGCAGGCCCACCTTGTCCAATGCTGCGCGAACCCGCCGGCCTACCTCGCTTGGGTGGTAGCCGGCGATGATCAACGGCAGAGCCACGTTGTCGAACACGGTGCGGTCTAAGAGCAGGCTGTGGCTTTGGAACACAATACCGATCTTGCGTCGCAGATAGGGGATGTGGCGACTTTTCAGCCGCGACAGATTCTGCCCATCGATGAATACTTGCCCGCGGCTGCTACGTTCGATCAGCGCGATCAGCTTCAGCAGGCTGCTCTTACCGGCGCCGGAATGACCGGTAAGGAAGGCCATCTCGCCTGACTGAATGTGGAAACTGACCCCGGAGAGGGCCTCGTGGCCGCCAGGATAGCGTTTATTGACGTTGTCGAACTGGATCATTGGGCGGTGTTGTTGTTGGAGTTCGTCATTCGTTTATGTGCCACAGAGGCACGGAGAACACAGAGAAAAGCCTTTGATATTTCGCAAAGCGCCAAGTGCGCCAAGAAAACCATTGTAATTTCTTTGCGCCTCTGCGAGAAGCAAGATAACTGTGCCCCTGTGGTGAAAATCCTCAATCACCGGACGGGCGTGCCAGCAACGCATCGACGAATTCGCCGGCGTCGAAGGGCCGCAGGTCGTCGATGCCCTCGCCCACGCCAATGAAGCGGATCGGCAGGCCTAGGCGCTTGGCAACGGCGAAGATCACGCCGCCCTTGGCGGTGCCATCGAGCTTGGTCAGCGCGATGCCGGAAACGCCGACGGCCTCGCGGAATTGTTCGGCCTGTACCACGGCGTTCTGGCCGATGCTGGCATCCAGTACCAGCATCACCTCGTGTGGGGCATTTTCATCCAGCTTGGTGATCACGCGGCGCACCTTCTTCAGTTCCTCCATGAGGTTGGTCTGGGTGTGCAGGCGGCCGGCGGTGTCGGCGATGAGCACGTCGACGCCCTTGGATTTGGCCGATTTCAGGGCATCAAAGATGACCGAGGCGGAGTCGGCGCCGCTGTGCTGGGCGACCACGGGAATCTCGTTGCGGCGTCCCCATTCTTGCAGCTGCTCGACGGCGGCGGCACGGAAGGTGTCGCCGGCGGCCAGCATCACGCGCAGGCCTTCATTCTGGAAGCGTTTGGCGAGCTTGCCGATAGTAGTGGTCTTACCGGCACCGTTGATGCCGACCATGAGGATCACGAAAGGGGCGCTGTCGGCCCGGACTGCCAATGGCCGGGCAACGGGGGCGAGGATATGCAGCATATTCTCGCGCAGGGCATCGAACAGGGCATCGGCGTCCTTCAGCTGCTTGCGCGACACGCGCTGGGTGAGGTCGGCGATGATCTCCTGGGTAGCCTCGATGCCCACATCGCTGGTCAGTAGCAGGGTCTCAATCTCTTCCAGCACATCGTCGTCGATGGCCTTTTTGCCCAATACCAAGCCGGCAACGCCCTCGGTAATGCCGCTGCGGGTGCGCTTCAGGCCCTGGGCGAGACGGGCGAACAGGCCGCCTTTCCTTTCCTTTTCTGCGGGCTCGGCCGGTTGCGGCACGGTAGTGCTCGCGTCAGATATTTCAGCCTCGCAGGCTAAAGGGGCATCCTCGACGGCAGAATCCGTGGATTTCGGTGTCGACTTGTTCTTTTTGATGAAACCAAACATGGGCGGCAGGGGTCACAGTGTTTCGGTTTCCCGGCTTTAGTGGATTTGCCGGGAATGTTTAATTTAGGAGGCTTCTATCGATTCTGGACGCTGGACGTTTCAAATTGATGGTCAGATTTGTCTCGTCAAGGCGCAAACCGCACGTAGATAGCCAGCTACTGTGAAGGTTTGCAACGTAGAGGGGATGAATCTGGCGGTTTAAATGTTCACCCACGAATTGATAGAATTTCCTTCAAGTAGGCTATGCTACCACTCGCGGCCGACCAGCGTCAGCCACGAATCAATCCGAGCCCCATCAAGCACAGGGATTACAATGAAACGATTGCTGAAGACCCGAACGGCCGTGTTTGTCGTGGCGGCTGTGTCCGCCGTCACTCTCGTGGGCTGTGCCACACAGCCCACCACCAGCCCCGTTACCGAGGCCCCCGCTGCCGAAGAGATCACGGTGACGCAGATTTCTTCCGCTAGCGGCGTGCACGAATACAAGCTCAACAATGGCCTGAAGATCATCGTCAAGGAGGATCATCGTGCCCCGGTGGTCGTATCACAAATCTGGTACAAGGTCGGCTCCAGCTATGAGTACGGTGGTATCACCGGCGCCTCACACGTACTGGAACACATGATGTTCAAGGGGACGACCCAATACGGGCCGAACGAATTCTCGCGCATCATCGCTGCCAACGGTGGGCGCGAGAACGCCTTTACCGGACAGGACTACACCGCTTATTTCCAACAGCTGGAAAAGAGCCGTCTGGCCATCAGCTTCGAGCTGGAGGCAGATCGTATGCAAAATCTGCTGCTCAATCCCGAAGAGATAAAAAAAGAGGTACTGGTGGTGATGGAGGAGCGTCGCATGCGCACCGAAGACAAGCCTCGGTCACTGACCTACGAGCAGTTCAAGGCCACCGCTTTTGTTACCAGCCCCTACCACAATCCCATCATCGGCTGGATGGATGATCTCGAGAATCTCACCATCGACGATCTGCAGCAGTGGTATCAGCACTGGTATGCACCTAACAATGCCACCTTGGTGGTGGCCGGCGATGTGGATCCGCAGCAGGTGGTCGAGCTGGCGAAAAAGCATTTCGGCCCGGTCAAGTCGCGTCCGGTACCCAAGGTGAAGCCACAGCGCGAGATCGAACAACGTGGCATCCGCCGTATCACGGTGAAGGCCCCTGCGCAGCTGCCGTTCCTCATCATGGGTTACAAGACGCCGGTGATCAATACCGCAGAGACCGACTGGGAACCCTATGCTATCGATATGCTGGCCGGTGTGCTGGACGGTGGCGAGAGTGCGCGCTTCACCCGCAATCTGGTTCGCGGCCAGCAGATCGCCGCCAGCGTTGGCGCTGGTTATGATCTGCACTCCCGTCTCGGCGGCATGCTGGTGATCAGCGGTACGCCATCCAAGGACGTCGGCATCGAAGAACTGGAAAAGGCGATCCGCGTCGAAATCGACCGTTTTAAGACCGAGTTGGTAACCCAGGGCGAGCTGGATCGTATCAAGGCCCAGGTGTTGGCAGCCAAAGTCTACGAAAAAGACTCTATCTTCTATCAGGCAATGCAGATTGGCACCCTGGAAACGGTGGGTCTGGACTGGCGCCTGATGGATGAATACATGGATCGCCTCAAGGCCGTAACCCCGGAGCAGATCCGCGCGGTGGCCAACAAGTATCTCAGCGAAGACCGACTGACGGTTGCCGTACTGGAACCACAAGCAATGACCAGCACCCCCCCCCCTGCCGCCCATGGAGGACAGCATGCGCACTAAGTTCTTTATCGTGTTTTTTGTATCAATGACGGCCTTGCTGGGCGGCACTGTGGCCTTTGCCGGGCTGCAGATCCAGCACTGGGTCACCGACAACGGCGCGCGCGTATACTTTGTGCCCGCCCCCGAGCTGCCGATGATTGACCTGCGCGTGACCTTCGATGCCGGCGCCGCACGTGATGGCGCCGATAGCGGCGTCGCCCTGCTCACCAATGCCTTGCTCAGCGAAGGCGCAGGTGGGCTGGATGCCCATCAGATTTCCGAGCGCTTTGAGTCCGTTGGCGCACGCTTCAGCAACAGCGCACATCGCGACATGGCAGTCATCGGCCTGCGCAGTCTGTCGGACAAACAGTATTTGATACCCGCACTGGAGACCCTGACGGCCATCATCAACCAGCCGGAGTTCCCCAAAGAGGCCTTCAAACGCGAACGCAGTCGCATGCTTATCGGTCTGCAACAGCGCAAGCAGTCCCCCGGCGCGCTGGCCGACGAGGCCTTCTACAAGGCTGTGTACGACGCTCACCCCTATGCCAGCCAGCCCTCCGGCAGGGAAGAAACGGTCAAGGCACTGAGCCCCGAGAAGCTACGTGCCTTCTACCTGCAATATTACGTTGGCCGCAATACCGTGATCGCCATCGTTGGTGACCTCGACCGCTCGGCGGCGGAGGCTCTCGCCGAACGCATTATCGGCAAGCTGCCGGCAGGCAAGCCAGTGGCGGAATTGCCGGCGGTAAAGGATTTGACTGAGGCCGTGGAGATCAATATCGAGCACCCCTCCATGCAAACCCACATTCTCCTCGGTATGGCGGGCATGAAACGCGGCGATCCCGACTATTTTCCATTATACGTTGGCAACCACATCCTCGGTGGCAGTGGTCTGGTGGCGCGCCTGTCGGAGGAAATCCGCGAAAAACGTGGCCTGACCTACAGTGCCTACAGCTATTTTCGTCCTATGCGCAAAAAAGGCCCCTACACCCTTGGCGCGCAGACCCGCAACGCCTCCGCGGGGGAAACCCTCGCCGTGATGCGCGAAACCCTGGCGACCTTCGTCACCGAAGGCCCCAGCGAGAACGAATTGGAAGCGGCAAAGAAGAATATCACTGGTGGCTTCCCGTTACGTATTTCCAGTAACAAGAAAATTATCGATTACATCGGCATGATCGGCTTTTACGGTCTGCCGCTGGATTATCTCGATACCTTTAATGCCAAGGTGGAGACAGTGACCGTCGCCGATATCAAGGACGCCTTCCAGCGCCGCGTGCATCCAGATAGAATGGCCATCGTGACGGTGGGTGGTAAGGCGGATAGCGAGAAGTAGGTGGAACCTGCGCTGCCGTCCCGACGACTGGGATATGTAGGACAGGGATCGTTATCTGAATACAACGACATACTCTAACAATTAATTGCGGTTTCTGTGCAAGCAATTGTCGGATGCGTCCTAAAATTGGCCTGAGTTGTCTTTGGGGAGTGCCGATGGATAAGAAAAAACAGTTACGAATGTTCGGCTGGGCTGCGCTGCTCCCGCTGTTCGTTCTGGTGTGGGTTCTGTCATCGGAAGAGCCACTTCCTCCGGGAGAGAAAGAGGCGGTGAAAACCACTCAGCCAGAAATCGCGGAAAAGCCGACAGGGCTGAGCCTGGAAGACAAGGAAGCGTTCAAGAGCTGGATCATCGAGAGCAGTATTGTTACCGACCTGGAGTATCCAGAGGGACGCGATGATCATCTGCAGATAAAACTGGAGAAGGATGAATATACGACGCAGGAGGCGGCTGAAAAAATCGCCTTCCATCTAGCCCGATATTACAAAATGGAAACAGGCTTTATAAAACCACTGACGCTTACCATTATTTATCCGGACAGACCCGGAGTTTTTTTCGAAGGACACTATTGACCAACCATGAAAAAAATCCAGCTGCAAATCCTTGATTCGCGTATTGGCACAGAGATCGAGCTACCCCACTACGCCACCGACGGCTCCGCCGGCATGGATCTGCGCGCCTGTATCGATGCCCCGCTGGAGATCCGGCCCGGTGAAACGCAACTGATACCCACCGGTATCGCTATTCATATCGGCGATCCCGGTTTGGCGGCGGTGTTGCTGCCGCGCTCCGGCCTGGGTCACAAGCACGGCATCGTGCTGGGCAATCTCACCGGGCTGATTGATTCCGATTATCAGGGTCAGCTGTTCGTTTCTTGCTGGAATCGTGGTAGTGATGCCTTCACCATCAATCCCGGTGACCGTATCGCACAGATGGTGTTCGTGCCCGTCGTGCAAGCCAGCTTCGAGATCGTCGAATCCTTCGATGATAGTGATCGTGGTGAGGGTGGGTTTGGTCATACCGGGCATAACTGAAAAACGCTTGCCACGGAGACACAGAGAACACAGAGCTAATTATATTTTTCTCTATGCACTCCGTGCCTCTGTGGCAAACGGCTCCTGCCGATTAACAGTCCCTTCACAAGCTGTTACTCTACGCGCAGTTTTGCGCGCACCCATCATCGACAGGACGTTTCAATGACCTCTGCAACCCTCACCCTCGACCCCTCTATTTTCAAGGCCTACGACATTCGCGGCATCATCGACGCGTCATTGAGCACCGATGCCGTCTACTGGATCGGCCGTGCCCTGGGCGCAGAGGCCGAGGCCCGCGGTGAGCAACACTTCTACGTGGCGCGTGACGGCCGCCTGTCCGGGCCAAAGCTGATCGAGGCCCTGATCCGCGGCCTGCGTGAGGCCGGGCGCGACGTCACCGACCTCGGCATGGTACCCACACCGGTGCTGTACTACGCCGCCTACGCGCTGGGTACCGGCTCCGGCATCATGCTCACCGGCAGCCACAACCCGCCCAATTACAATGGCCTGAAAATGGTCATCGGCGGCACTACCCTGGCAGGCGCTGATATCCAGGCCTTGCGCCAACGGATTGAAATCAGTGACCTCACGCAGGGTGAGGGCCGCTTTGACCGTGCTGACGTGGTGCCACAGTACATCGAGCGCATTACCAGCGACATCCAGCTGGCGCGACCCATGAAGGTTATCGTCGACTGCGGCAACGGGGTCGCCGGGGTCGCCGCGCCGCAGCTGCTTCGCGCCCTAGGCTGCGAGGTTACCGAGCTATTCTGCGAGGTGGATGGCAATTTTCCCAATCACCACCCGGATCCCAGCCAACCGGAAAACCTTGAAGACCTTAAGCGGGCGCTGGCTGAACAGGAAGTAGATATTGGTCTCGCCTTCGACGGTGATGGCGACCGCCTCGGCGTGGTGACTGCCAGTGGTGCAGTGATCTGGGCCGACCGGCAGATGATGCTCTATGCGCGCGACGTGATTTCACGCAATCCCGGCGCCGAGATTATCTATGACATCAAGTGCACCAGCCACCTGGCGCGGGTTATCGAAGAAGCCGGTGGCAAACCACTGATGTGGAAGACCGGGCATTCCTTCATCAAGGCGAAACTCAAGGAGACCGGTGACTTGCTGGCTGGTGAGATGAGCGGCCATATCTTCTTCAAGGAGCGCTGGTACGGCTTCGACGATGCCTTGTACACGGCGGCGCGCCTGCTGGAGATCCTCGCCGCCGACGGTCGCCCGGCTGACGAGATCTTCAATGCCTTGCCTGACAGCATTAACACCCCAGAGCTGAAATTGCATACCCCTGAGGGCGAGAACCACGCCCTGATGGAACGATTGCAGGCGGCAGCGAGTTTCCCCGATGCCAGGATCACCACCATTGATGGTATCCGTGCCGACTTCAGCGACGGTTTCGGCCTGGTGCGCGCCTCCAATACCACGCCTTGCCTGGTGATTCGTTTCGAGGCCGAGGACGCAGCCGGTCTGGCGCGCATCCAGGGCGAGTTTCGCCAATTGATTCTGTCGCAGGCGCCAGAGGCCGAATTGCCGTTCTGATGTTTATCCGTGCAGGAGACTAAGAAAGACGGTATCGGCAACTAAAAATAGCTAAAGCTTGGGGTGACGAAGGAACCCTAACGCTCGCGCTAACGTTTACTGTGGAAGGTACTCGAGACACGGAGACATTGTGTGGTCAAATTCTCTTCTAGATTTGAGGCACAAAAGATGAATAATTTCTGGTTTTTTTACGACCTTGACGGCGGCTTGGTGAAAACCACTTGTTTCTCTTCTTTTTTTCTCTCCTTTTTTGGCTCTTCTCCGGTCTTGTGAGTGAAAAAGGATGCCGATTCCCAGGTAATCTGTTGATATATAAGGTCTCTCACAACTTTATATAGGGCAGGGTATGGGTATCGGCATCCCGAAGGATATTTTGGGCCTCAAGGGGCAACGGGTCAATGAGATTAAGTGGGATGGACAACAGCTCGTCATTCAGTGTCATCGGGACAGACGTAGAAACGCCATAGACCCCGTAACTGGCAAGAAGGGGACCATTAACCGCTATGTCAGACGAAGGGTTCGAGACGTCCCGTTATTTGGCTCTCCTTGCGTCATCGAGATTGAGCTGGCACAGGTGTTTATCAGCAAGAATGAGCGAC
>JAKIUN010000058.1 GCA_021647505.1 Gammaproteobacteria bacterium | reverse complement strand
GATGGCTAATACAATCCCTGTTCAGAATATTATGGCCCTACATCTCAAGCAGAAACTCTATCCCATTGTTTATTATGATATTTGCTTTTCCTCTGAGGACATAATCAATGACTTACATGAGGTGGGGCTCAAAGATGGGTTAAGATAAGTGCCATTCGGCTCAAAGCTTTTCACCGGCAACCCAGCAGGACTGGTCTCACCACATATTATGACGCGCACAAACCGGAGGATATTCCCCACATTCCCCGCCCCTAGCCCTGCGGCGTACTGAGTACATCCAGCCGCAGCCGATGCCGCTCATCAAACAGCCTTCGTGACGCCAGCCACAGGGCCGTTGTCACGCCAAAACCGGTGCCGGCGGCAATCAAAAACATGATCAGAATCTGATATTTCACTGCCTCCATGGGCGGTGCCCCGGCGAGGATCTGGCCGGTCATCATGCCCGGTAGACTGACAATGCCGGCGGCGGCCATGGCGTTGATGATGTGCATCATGCCGCTGCGCATGGCATCAATGCGGATTTCAGCAATGGCCTCAAAACGGGTCTGGCCAAGCATCAGGCGCTGTTCGATCACGGCGCGTTGTTGCCAGGCGGTCTGGGTCAGACGATCCAGCGCCAAGGCGATGCCGCTCATGGTGTTGCCCAGCATCATGCCGAGCAGGGGGATGGCGTACTGCGGTTCGTACCAGGGCTGGTTGCCGATCATGGTGAACAGAGCCAGCACGGTGACGGCGAACGACGAAATGAACATGGCGCCGGTGCCCAGGCCATAACCCCACCAGCCCTTCAGGCGCCGCTGCTGGCGCGCCATGACCTCGTACCCGGCGGCCAGTAGCATCACCACGGCCATCAGGGTCACCCACAGCAGGCCGCTGGTGGCGAAGACGGTTTTCAGTACCAGACCGATGAGCGACAGTTGTAGCACCATGCGCAGGCTGGCGATCAGTAGTGAGCGTTCCAACCCCAGCCGCATCTGCCAACTCAAACCGGCCAGAATCAGCACCAGCAGGGCGGCCAGGCTGAGATCCATCGGCGTCAGGGTGATCATGTTCATGACTCGCCCTCTTGCAGGCCATTGGCTTGCAGCTGCCGGTTTTGCAACTGCTGGTTTTGCAACCGATAGTGACGAGAAGCCACCCGCGCGGCCTGTGCTGCATTGTGGCTGACCCACAGCACCGCTGCGCCGGTGTCATGGCGGTAATTGGCTACCACGGTTTCCAATGCCGCAGCGCTGACCTCGTCGAGACTGGCGGTGGGTTCGTCCAACAGCAGCACGCGGGGCCGGTTCATCAGCGCCCGCGCCAGGGCCAGGCGCTGCTTTTCGCCGCTGGACAGGCGGCTCACCTGCCAGCCCAGCGCCGCCTCGCTAAAGCCCAGCGGGATCAGCCAGGGGCAAGCTTCGTCAGGAAAGTGGGCGCTCACTTCATCCAGCCACCATTGGCTTTCTACCGGCAGTAGCGCCACCTGTCGGCGCCATTGCGGGGCGAGGATCTGCGCACAAGCCACGCCGTCCAGCCAGACTTCGCCCTGGTGCGGGTCGAGGTCGGCAATGGCGCGCAATAATAATGACTTGCCGCTGCCGGAAGGGCCGCGCAGGCTGACACATTGGCCGGCGTCGATAGACAGATCGAAGGGGCCGCGCTGGTGGGTCATCAGCTGGCTGACACGCAACAGGGGATTGCTCACGAGCGGTCTTTCCAGTGCCACCACTTGAGTTGCTCGGGGTCGTGTACGGTGTTTTCGGCGAAGTAGACCGCGCAGCGAAATACATACAGCACGCAGCGATCCACCGGCCTGCCTTGTTGCTGACACAGGCGGTCATAGAGCCGTTGTGGATCCTGCCCGCGCAGAGCCGTCACGGAGTGGATGCCCAGGCTAAGCAGGCCGGCGGCCATGGAGGAGCCGACGCCGGGGATGCGTTGCAGGTCTTTGAGGGCGGAGTCGGTCATGGTATTTCAGTCAGATTGTGCGTATGGACACGTCATGCGCCATGCGCAGTGAGTCAATGTAACGATCATGACTTCCGTGTGTCAGAGGACACAGACATTACACCGTTATTGATGGGAAACACTATGCCTCTTCGATCCCTTTGTCAGCAATTGCAAGTCATCGCCGGCCTGGCCCTGCTCGGCCTGTCCAGTACCGCCTTTGCCCAGACCATCGGCCAGTTCAGTACCGGTGACCTCGGCGGCTGGGAGGAAAAATCCTTTGTCGGCAATACCCAGTATGAAATTATCGACACAGAACAGGGCAAGGTGTTGCACGCCCGCGCGCAAGGCAGTGCCTCGGGCATGTTCAAAAAGGTTCGCATCGATCTCACTCGCACCCCCTGGCTGCATTGGTCGTGGCGGGTGGACGAGACGCTCACCGGCAACGACGAGCGCAGCAAGGCCGGTGACGATTATCCCGCGCGGGTCTATGTGGTGGTGGACGGCGGCATGTTCTTCTGGCGCACGCAAGCGGTGAATTACGTCTGGTCCAGCAACCAGCCGCTGGGGACGAGCTGGCCCAATGCTTTCACTGGTAACGCCATGATGATTGCTGTGCGTTCCGGCGGCAGCGATACCGGCCGCTGGGTGCAGGAGCGGCGCAACGTACGTGAGGATCTCAAGCGCCTGTTCGGCAAAGATATTACTCATATCGATGCGGTGGCGGTGATGACCGACAGTGACAACACCGGGCAGAGCGTCTCGGCCTTTTACGGTGATATCTACTTCTCCAGCGAGTGACGTCATGCCCGAGGGGTGGCGTGAGTTATAATTCCGTTTTACCCTTGCCCAATGGCTACCGTGTGGGAGCGGCTTCAGCCGCGAATGGGAGAATACACACCCTTCGCGGCTGAAGCCGCTCCCACGATGCCCATTCGCCGCACCACGAGTCAATCATGCCCGAAACTCCCCAAACCATCCGCCTCGCCGACTACCAGCCACCGGCCTATGCCATCGATCACGTCGACCTGCACTTCAATCTCGCCCCTGAGACCACTCGCGTCACCAGCCGCCTGTCGGTGCGCCGCCTATGTGAAGGTGAAGCGCTGGTGCTTGATGGCCACGATCTCGAACTGATCTCGGTGGCCGTAGATGGCCGCACACTCGAAACGGGCGAATATCGCCTCGATGATCACAGCCTCAGCCTCGACGGCCTGCCCGACAGCGGCGAGCTGGAGATCGTCACCGAGATCCATCCCGCCGCCAACACCTCGCTGGGCGGCCTGTATACCTCCGGCGGTAATTTCTGCACCCAGTGCGAGGCGGAGGAATTCCGCAAGATCACCTACTACCTCGACCGCCCCGACGTGATGGCCCGCTTCACCACCACCCTTGAGGCCGACAAGGCCGGCTATCCGGTGCTGCTGTCAAACGGTAATCTGGTCGCCAGCGGCGAGTTGGACGGTGGCCGTCACTGGGCCAAGTGGGAGGATCCCTTTCCCAAGCCGTCCTATCTGTTCGCCCTGGTGGCCGGTGACTTGGCGCGTATCGAAGATAGCTTTATCACCCTGAGTGGTCGTAGCGTGGATCTGCATATCTACGTGCAGCACCACAATATCGACAAGTGTGAACACGCCATGCGCTCGCTGCAGAAGGCCATGCGCTGGGATGAAGAGACCTACGGCCGCGAATACGACCTCGACCTGTACATGATCGTCGCCGTGGATGATTTCAATATGGGCGCCATGGAGAACAAGGGCCTCAACGTGTTCAACTCACGCTATGTACTGGCGCGTCCGGATACGGCCACCGATGCTGATTACCTGGGGATAGAAAACGTCATCGCCCACGAATATTTCCACAACTGGTCGGGTAACCGCGTCACTTGTCGCGACTGGTTCCAGCTCAGCCTGAAAGAAGGCTTCACGGTATTTCGTGACCAGGAATTCAGCGCCGATATGAATTCTTGCGGCGTGCAGCGGATCGGCGATGTCAACGTACTGCGCACCCACCAGTTCCGCGAGGATGCCGGTCCCATGGCCCACCCGGTACGGCCGGATTCCTATGTGGAGATCAATAATTTCTACACCGTCACCGTCTATAACAAGGGCGCGGAGGTGGTGCGCATGTTGGCCCATCTGGTGGGTTCCGAGGGCTTTCGTCGCGGCGCCGATCTCTATTTCGAGCGCCACGATGGCCAGGCGGTGACCACCGATGATTTCGTGCGCGCCATGGAAAGTGCCAACGATACCGACTTCGGCCAGTTCCGGCGCTGGTACAGTCAGGCAGGCACGCCGCAGTTGCAGGTGCGGCATAGCTACGATGCAACGCGGCAGACGCTACGCCTCGATGTGATACAAGATTGCCCACCGACCCCGGGGCAGGTTGAGAAAAAAGCCTTCCACATCCCGCTGGCAGTGGGCCTGCTGGACACGGAGGGCCGCGACTTGCCCCTGCGTCTCGACGGCGAAGAACGGGCGGCGGGCAGTACCCGCGTACTGCATCTGCGCGAGGCTGAGCAATCCTTCGTCTTCCACGACGTACCCGCAGGTGTGGTGCCCTCCCTGCTGCGTGGCTTCTCCGCGCCGGTGAAACTGGAAGACGACCTCGACGACAGCCAGCGCTATTTCCTCATGGCCCATGACAGCGACCCCTTCAGTCGCTGGGAGGCCGGGCAAAAGATGGCGGTGAAAACCCTCATGGGTCTGGTCGATGACATCCATGCCGGGCGGCCTCTGCTGCTGGATGAGGCCTTCACCGAGGCCTTTTCCCGCATCCTGGCCGATGACCATCTCGACCCGGCTTTTGCCGCCCTGGCCCTCGGCCTGCCGGTGGAAAATTACTTGGCTGAATTCATGCAGCCCATCGATCCAATAGCCATCCATGAGGCCCGCAATTTCCTGCGCCGTTCCCTTGCTGAACGCCTGCGCCCGCAGATCGAGGCCGTGTATGCGGAACATGCCGGTAGCGGTGAGTATCGTATCGACGGCGAATCCATCGGCTGCCGCGCACTGAAAAACGCCTGCCTCGGTTACCTGTCTCGCATCGGTGATGAAGCCGCCATCGCCCTCGCTGAGCGGCAGTTCAATGAGGCCGGCAACATGACTGACAACATAGCTGCTCTCGCCTGCCTTGCCAGTCAGGCCGGAGAAGCTCGCGAGCGTGCCCTGGCCACTTTCTACGAACACTGGCGTAGTGAGCCGCTGGTGGTGGACAAATGGCTCAGCATCCAGGCCACCGCCAGTCTGCCCGATACTCTGGTGCGGGTGCGCGCGCTCACTGAACATGAGTCCTTCACTCTCAAGAACCCTAACAAGGTACGGGCTCTTATCGGCGCCTTCGCCAGCGTCAATCTGGCCTGTTTTCATGCCACTGACGGCGCTGGCTACGTCTTCCTTGCCGACCACATTCTTAAGCTCGATGCGCTCAACCCACAGGTTGCCGCGCGCCTTACCACGCCTTTTACCCAGTGGCGCAAATACGGCAAAGAGCGCCAGGCCCTGATGCAGGCGCAACTGCAACGCCTGCTCGCCGAACCCAGCCTGTCGAAAGATGTCTTCGAGGTTGTATCCAAGAGCCTGTTGGCAGAGTGAGGCGGCTTTTTTGCACCCTTTGATAACAAACCATTGGTTTTAACGGAGGAAAAATCCATGAGAATACTGCACACCATGCTGCGCGTTGGTGATCTCGAACGCTCGATTCGTTTTTACACGGAGGTGCTGGGCATGCAGTTGCTGCGGCGCAGTGACTACCCCGAGGGCAAGTTTACCCTGGCCTTTCTTGGCTACGGTGACGAGGCGGCGAATACGGTGCTGGAGCTGACGTACAACTGGGATGTCGACCACTATGATCCGGGCACGGCTTTTGGGCATATCGCCATCGAGGTGGATGACGTGTATCAGGCGACCGAGGCCATCAAGGTGCGTGGCGGAAAAATCATCCGCGATGCAGGGCCCATGAATGCGGGTTCGACCATTATCGCCTTTGTCACCGACCCGGATGGCTACGAGATCGAGCTGATTGGTGCGCACTGAGGGTATTTTTGTTGCTTTTCGCGGGCATGGCCAGCTCTTATCATGAAAACCTTACCGCCCCGGCAGCCACAGCGACAGCGCCGGCACGTAGGTGATGATCAACACCGCCAGCAGCAGGATGAGAAAGAAGGGCCAGGTGGCGCGGTACAGCTGCATGATGGATTTGCGGAAGCGGAAGCTGGCGATGAACAGATTCATACCGACCGGCGGCGTAAAGTAGCCAATCTGCATATTGGCGAGAAAGATGATACCAAGGTGCACCGGGTCGATGCCGTAGCGGAGGGCGATGGGCAGCAGTAATGGCACCATGATCACCAGCGCGGAGAAGATGTCCAGCATGGTGCCGAGGATCAGCAGGAAGATATTCAGCAGGATCAGGAAGGTGAGCTTGTCGTCTACGTGCTCACGGATGAATTCGAACAGGCGTGTGGGGATCTCGGCGTCGATCATGTAATTGGTAGAGGCCAGCGAGACGCCGAGGATCATCAGGATCGCCCCCACCAGCACCATGGATTTTCGCATCACCTCCGGCAGATAACGCAGGCTGACTTCGCGGTAGATGCCCACCTCGACGATCAATACGTATAGCGCGGTCACCGCCGCCGCTTCGGAGATGGCGAAGAAGCCACTGTAGATACCACCCAGCACGATAATTGGCAGTGGCACTTCCCAGCGCGCCGCCCATAGGGCGCGCAGCGCAGTGCGGCCATGGAAGGGGGTGAGTGGCTGGTCACGGCTGGTCCATACCACCCAGCTTCCCAGCATCAGCAGCATCAGCAGGCCGGGCAGGATGCCGGCGAGGAACATCTGATCCACGCTCACGGGGTCGCCCAGGGCCATTTGCTGGGCGACGATGGCGTACAGGATCAGCGGCAGCGAGGGGGCGAACAGCAGGCCCAGGCTACCCGAGGTGGTGACCAGTCCGAGGCCGAAATTTTCCCCATAGCCGGCCTGACGCAGGGCCGGGTAGAGCAGTGCGCCGAGGGCGATGATGGTGACCCCGGAGGCGCCGGTGAAGGCGGTGAACAGGGCGCAGGCGGTCAGCGCCACCAGCCCCAGGCCACCCGGCATCCAGCCCAGCAGGGCGCGGGTGAGATTCACCAGCCGGTCGGCGGCCTTGCTCTCGCTGAGCAGGTAACCGGCGAAGGTGAATAGGGGGATGGCGAGCAGGATCGGCATCTCGGCGAGGCGGAAGAACTCGATGGCCAGCACCGATAGATCGACATCCTGGCTGTGAAAACCGAACAGGGCGCTGGCGGCGATGACCGCGAACAGGGGGGCGCCGAGCAGGGCCATGATCAGGAGTAGCAGGATGGTCATGGCAGGGAGGGTTTCCGTGACAGCAGTTGTAGCAGGTCGGCGCCGAAGGTGCACAGGTTGCGCAGGCCGATGATGGCGAAGCCGATGGGGATGATGATCTCCGCGGTCCAGGCCGGCACGCGGGCGAAGAGGATCATCTGATCCTGATATTCCATCCACACGAACTGCGCCGCGTACCAGGCGACGATGCCGCATACTATGGCGGTGAACAGGCGCGTCGTGGCGTCGGCGATACGTTTAAGGTGTTCGGGTAGGAAGCGGGAGATCAGGTCGATGGCGATGTGGTTGTCGGCGCGGGTGGCGGCCATGCCGCCCAGCAGGGCCAGCCACAGCACCAGCACGCGCAGCAGTGGCGGGCCCCAGTCGATGCCGGTTTCAAAGAAGTTGCGCAGGATGATCTGGCTGCCGGCGAGCAGGATCATGGCCCCCAGCAGGAGTACCAGCAGGCCATCCTCCAGGCGGGCGCTGAGGTGGGCCAGGCGGCGCAGGCCCCGGGTCAGCACGGCTCACCATTTCCCGTGGCCGGATCCGGCTGCGAATGGATTTTT
Source organism: Gammaproteobacteria bacterium (assembly GCA_021647505.1). GTDB lineage: Bacteria > Pseudomonadota > Gammaproteobacteria > SZUA-152 > SZUA-152 > DRQN01. The sequence goes on along the minus strand of JAKIUN010000058.1, from coordinate 16,375 downwards.
GCCACGGAGGCACGGAGCACAAGGAGTTTTTGGCTTTGTGGCGCTGTTCTGTGGTAGCACGGGAAAACATCCAAACGGTTTTTCTCCGTGCCCCCTGTATCTCTGTGGCAAATGGGCGATGCCGTACGTGGCCGAACATTACGGCCTGTGGAGCGGCTTTTATAAAGCCGGTTAGCGGGCGTCAACGACATTGGTTTTGGGATGGCTGGCGCGATAGTCGGCTAGGTGATGGTGGAAGGTGTCAATGATAGACTGGTGGAGATAGCCGTCCTTTACCAGCTTGGCCACCGCACGCTGGCTGCCACCGCGCCACTCGGCGATCTCCTTCGGGGTGGGACGGACAAATTCGATGCCCTGCTGCTTGAGCGCCTCATAGGCCTTGCGATTGTCTTCGCGGTTGATGCGGTTGAGGCGCTGGAATACATCACCCATCACCTCGCGCACAATGGCCTGGTCTGCGGCCTGGAGCTTTTCGAAGGCGCGGCGTTTGACCACAATAGTGCCGGTCACGTACAGCAGTGGTGTGTCGGTGAGGTACTTCACCCGCGTGTGCCACTGCAAGGCGATAGCGCCCACCGGGGTGGTGGAGACGGTGTCGATGAGGCCGGTTTGCAGGGCGGTGAGCACGTCGATCATGGCCAGTTGGATGGTGGAGATGCCGAACTGGGCGAAGGATTCCTGGTTAATACGATCGCCCTCGGGGATCCAGATCTTGCGCGCCGCGAGGTCGGAGGTGGCGGTCACCGGGGCGCGTGACAACAGATAGGCGAAGCCGCCTTCGCTGATGCCGAAGCTGACGTAGCCCTTGTCGTACAGGCCCTGGACGATACTAGCGTCCATCTTGCCGCGTACATAGTCCACTTCGGCGTAGTCACGGAAGGTGAAAGGCAGGGAGTAGATCTGCGAGCTGGGGTAGATCTTGCTCAGACTGCCACCGGTGAGCGCGGCGCCGTGCAGCTGGCCAACCTTGATCTTGCGCAGCACGCTGTTGTCATTACCCATTACACCGCCGGGATAGAAACGGATCTTGACCCGTCCATCGGTGCGTTTCTTGATGTCTGCCGCGCCTTGACGCAGTTGCTTCATCCAATTGGTGCCGTCGGGGATGGCGGTGGCGATTTTCAAGGTGGTGGCCGCAGTGGACAGCGGCAGAGCCAGTAGCAGAGCCAGTATCAAGATCGATAGCAGACCGGGGCGGAACGGGGTCTTCATTGCATCACTCCATGAAATAGTCGGCGGACGAGGCGAGCAGTTCGCGGGCCTCGCGCTGTGCCAGGACGTTGCTCAGGGTCAGGCCGGGGATGTGTGGATCGCTGGCGATGACTTCGTTGAGCAGGCGGTCGTGTAATGCCTGCTCATAGATCAGGCGTGCGTAGAGGCGTGCATAGGCCACCTTGGCGGCGAGGTTATGGCCATCGGAAAGCGCGATGGCGCGCTCGAAATGGCTGCGGCCCTGCTCTGGATCGCCGCCCAGACTCGGTGGTCGCAGGCTACGCAGGATGCCCAGATAATAGTGTGCCTGACCTTGTTCATAGCCCTCATCAAGGGCCAGTACGCGATCCAGCATGGCCTCCACCTTGGGCAGGTCGGCAATGGCGGCCCAGTTTTCATCGCGCTGCTGGATCCACACTAGCCAGACGGTGGCGGCGGTGAACAGGGGGTCGACCTTGTCGTCATCCAGCCCTTCGAGCAGGGGCAACAGGGCTTCGTGAGCGCGTGTTGCGATACCGCAGGTATCCGCTGCGCTCTTGCACAGAGCGTGCAAGGCGTAGCCGCGTGCCTTGTCGCTCATGCGCAGGGCGCGCGTGGGGTCATCGACGAACATGGCGGCATAGGCGGCATTGAGCTTGGCACCGGCCATCAGCAGGCCCGTGTCGTTGGGACTACCTGCGATCATGCCGTCGATCATCAGCAGAAAGGCCGGTGCGCCGTCGCGCACGGTCTGTGGGTCGTCCTGATTGACGATGGCCTGCGAAAGGCCGTCGGACATTCTGTCGGCGATCATGGAGGCACAGCCACTCAGCAACAACAGGGGCAGGCTCAGTAGCAGTGCACGCAGGGTGAAGGTCGGCAAGTTTGGGGGGCGGCCAGTCTGGGGCATCGGTGGCTTCAGTGATGGTTGGCGGGGTTCATTTGGGGAGCGCCTGTTTTTACGGATAAAATGAAAGTCCCCATTATTATCTATTGTGCCGCAGAATCCTACAGGCGTTCCATCAGGTAGCCCACGCAGTCCTGGCGGATGATGTCCAGATCCAGGGTGAACATGGAGGGCATCACCGCGTGCGTGATACGCAGGCGGCCATCGTCGACGTGCAAATATTGGTCGGAAACATCGATGCCGGTTTCGTCTGTCACCTGTAAGGGCAGTGGGCCATGATCTGTGCTCACCCGGCCGATGGACGTACCTGCGGGTAGCTCGCGGAAATTGAGGCGGTCGAGATCGGGCGGGAAGGTGATGTCCCAGTCGCCGGGCTGGTCATCGGCGGCAAACCCGGCACTGGCCTCGTTGCGCAGGGTGACGGTGGCGACGGTATGGAACAGGTTCATGGCGTGTGCGTCCACCGGTGTGTCTGGCAGTATATCGAGGTGCAGGCAGGTATCGACGAAGTCGCGTGCATGATCAGCGCCAAAAGGCTGATCCGGCTTACCGCATTCCACGGTGATGGCCGGGCACAACCCGGCAAAGGCTAATGATTGCACGCCAGTAGGGTGGGAGAAGTAGACCACGGTGCGCGAAAACAATGTTGCCAGATGAAAGAAACGTGGTTCGAGACGGTTGATACAGCCGTAGTGTGGGTTGAGGCCGGTGTTGTTGTGGATGTCGATGCTGGCGAATACATTGCGGGTGCGCATCTCGTCGACTACCTGGCGCATCATGCGTTGTTCCGGCAGATCGCCAGCGCTGTTGTCGTCGGCGACGGGCCAGATACGGTTGTAGTCGGGTTGGCCGTCGAGGTGTCGTTTGCCCTGTGTGGCGGCGCTGATGTTGCCGAAGAATATCGACAACGTGCGCGGTAGCTTGTGGCCGTCATACTTGCGCAGCAGTCCCTGGATGGCAGTCAGACCGGTGGTCTCGTTGCCGTGCAGCAGTACCGAGACAAACAGCGGCTGCGGCCGTTGCCCCGGCAGGTGCAGCAGGGTCGGCCCGGGCAGGGTGCGGTGCAGGTTTTGGGCCTCGCAATGGAGCAGGCCGTCGGGGAGTTGGTCGAGAATCGTCAGCATGGCGTGGCCATTGACTCAAAGCCCGGAGTGTAACCCGAAATGACGGTTATGGCGCTGGCTGCGGATTTTGATCCGTGGGACAGGGCCTTTGTTCGACGTGCAGGGTCAATCGACTGGCAAAGGGTTGTGTTGGCCGTCAATCTGGATCAGGCCGTTTGAACCTCTCTGGGTTGGATTCCCCGCCGCGAAATAATTTCATTGCTCTGAACGATGGAGCGGATACCTGCTGCCGCTGTGCAAGCATCTCAACCTGCATCGTTTACCGCAGGCCCAGGCGGTGATTGCGGCTGATCTCCGCGCTAGTCTCTTTCCTTACCCCCGCCTCGCGGGCGAAATCGGGCCAGCGCGCCACAGCTGTGCTGACCTCGTCGATGATCTGGCTCGGACGGGGGATGCCGATGGATTCGCCGACGGTAAGCAGATCCGCGTGCGTAAAACCATCGCGCTTGCCGTTGAGACTCATCTGGTGCTGGTTGGTCCAGCGGCCCGCAGGGTTGTGCGAATAGGTAATATCAAAGGCCGGCGACAGGCGCCACTGGCCATCCGATCCCATGAGAAAGGCGATGTTCTTGGTGTGGTCGTCTTGGTTGCGGGCGATGATATTGAACAGCATGCGCCGGTACTGCTGCACCGCCTCGGCCTTGCTCAGGCGCAGGCGGCGCATGATGGCGAAGGCCTGTTCGTAGCCATAGGCGCCAGAAGCGTTGAAGTCGTAGTGGGCGAGGCCACACAGGGATTGCATATGCAGCTTGCATCCCTCGACGCGGTCGAAGCGCCGGGTGAGAAAGTGTGCGCGGCCATCCTCCTCCAGCAGACGGCATTCCGTCATGCTGATGCCGGCGGCGGTGGCCATGCGGTGATAGGCGTATTCGATACGTCCGTAGCCCTTGGGCTCGCCCAGCTCGAGGTCGTCGACACCGTCGAATTTCAGTAGCCAGTAGTCGTAGCCGGGCGGCGTCCCGGCCTGGCCGGAAACCACCCGGCCTTCTGTATTCATGGCGATGACGGCCTTGGGCCGCGCGCCGCCGGCGGAGGTGCCAACGCGCAGGATGTCCCTGATGGCCTCGCCGTCGGCGCGATCCGTGCCCAGTTGTACGTCGAGATCACTGCGTTGCGACATCACCGTTTGCACCAGTGTCGCCAGCTCGGCAATCTCCACTGGCGCGGCACGGTCGAGGTGGGTGTTCACCGCCGGCGTGAACTCCAGCGCCCCCATGGCGCGCTGGCCGGTGTAGCAGAGGCGCTCCACCGGACTGAAGCTGTCGGTATCGCGGCCCTGGCGGGCCAGCCAGACATCGATGAGGCGGTTGCCGAATTTATCCGGCAGGGCGTCGGCGAGCATCCCGGGCAAGCCGAGAAAGGTATCGCAGTTCTGTCCGGGGAAGGAAAAAAGGCCGTCGCCGTGCCGTGCCGCTGCCAGGCCCATGTGGATGGGGGAGACATCCAAGCCCTGCTTCAGGAAGGCCGGGGCATATTCAAACACCGCGCAGCCCCGATCTTCGAGCCAGGAGACGGCGCCCATCTCATGGCCCCACAGGCGCACCACGGCAGTGTCGATCTTTTCTACCATTCATCGTCGTCCGGCGAATGCGGTGGGCGGTGTTGGCCCGAAGCGCGCTGTCGTTGCCTGCCCTGCCTGCGTGCCAGCTGTAGAGGACTGACGGTGGCCTCCGGGATGCAATTGCCCAATTCCTGCAGGGCTCCCAGTTCACGCAATACGGCGACAAGGCTGGACAGCTTGCCCCGTCCGGTCTCCAGTGATTTGATCACGTTGAGCGACAGAGCCGTGGCCGTGGCGAGTTGCTGCTGAGTGATGTTCCTGCGCAGGCGCAGTGAACGGATACGCTGTCCCAGCTCGGTGGCGATGGCCTGGTCTGTCATGGAGTAGAAATCCATAGTAGCCTTAAAATAGCCTATTTTTTGATAAATTTACAGGTTTTAATCTAATTCAGGTCTACTATAGGCTTGGCCATTGAAAAGTCAAAATGTCTCTAGACAGCACTCCGTGTAAGGCATGTGTCACCAAAAAATACACCATTTTCTTCATTCGTAGGGTGGGCACTGCCCACCAACTGGGCGGTTTTTCTTACCGACATGGCGGGTGGTGCTCACCCTGCATCAGTAAACTGGGAATTGTTTCGAGGCGCAACAGTCAACGCGGACTTATCGGTGATACGTGGTAACCGAATTGCCGCCGGATTGCTGAAGGTAGCGTGATGGAAAGGTGTTTCAATTGCTGGTGTAGGCCAAGGCGTTTTGAAAATGATTGCCGGGCTGGATTTCAATAGCGGGTCTATCGACCCGCCTCCGGACTTCAGCCCGCAAGAATAACGACCTATATCTGGACTGTTTTGAGGCGATAAAGCGGGTAATAGTTCGTTTTCAGGTCGCTATTGTATTGTCGTGAAGGCTGGGGAGTGGTTGTTGTCCGGGCGCTGGACTTCGTCACTTCGGACTATGTCTGCCTGATTGCCGGCCAGTTGTGTGCTGCTATTTGCCGGGGCCAACATACCCTGCGCCAGGGCGGTGGCAATGACGCCCAGGCCCACAACAATGACCAAAACAGCCAGTAGGTCGGGTTTTCTCTTCATTTGCATCGTGTTTGCATGAAATGTGTACCTTCCGGTGTTTGCCGGGTCAGGTTATATCTAATATTAAACAATTTTCAGTTTCCCAGGAGGGCGATGCCCAGCAGTTTTGTTCTCGCCAGGCAAGCGGCGATGGGCAGCAGCCTACAGCTATAGAGCATTGTTGTCAGAGGGGTGTTGATTTGTTGTCGCAGCGGACACTTTTTGTGTTTCGCTGGCGACCCGGTAGATTCTACGTTAATTCCTCAGAATTCCAAGAGGAATTGCACCGCCCACAGGTCTCCTGTTGGCGGTGGCGGTGGCGGTGGCGGTGGCGTTTGCGCTCAGGTCGTGATGATGGACTGGAAGGCGATGAGGCTGTCCAGGTCACTGCCGAAGTTGTTACCGAACAGGCTGGAGTAGTTGCCTTGATCACCGTGTAGGGCCATATAATTCAGTAGTACGGTCTGCACCAGCATGTTGACGTCGTTGGCGGCGAGGGGGGCGTTGACGGTTTCCACCGAGCCATCAGGGCGGAAGCTGCCGATCTGCACGCCGTCATTACGGCGGGAAGGCAAGGTTGGTTGAGGGTTGAGGGGTTCCGGTGCGCCACCTGGGTTGTATACGAGGAAGAAGGAGGCTGCGGTGGAGGAGTTGTCGCCGGTCCACTCGCCCTTGCCGCGCCCGTTTTCGGAATTGTCGAGGTTGCCGTTGCTGGCCACGGAGCCGTCGCTGAAGACGTAGATCATTAGTGGTTTGCCACGTCTCGCGGCATATTCCAGGCAGGCGCCGATGCAGATGCCGGCGCGCAGGTCGCGGATCTCGCCCACGGCGCGGTCGCCGGTGTGGTAATCGTAGCCGCCTATCTGGATGGTGCCGGCGCCGGCGTGGCCGTCGATGACCATTTTCATCACCGAGGCGGTCTTTTGGAATTCTCTTCTGTCGCGGCTGCTGTCGAATTCCTCCGTGCTGAAGATGCCGCCGTTGTCGCTGACGATGATGGCATCTTCGTTCCTGTCATTGGGAGAGATGTCTCTACCCGCGAAAGTGTCGGCAATATCAGCGGAATTGAGATAACCGCAGCGCAGCAGTTTCTGGATGTCTTCGTCGGCGGCGGCGCCAAGCTGGGGGTTGGCATGGCCGATCTTCTGGTTGCTGATGCGTGCCATGGATTCCATTACCGCGCGTACGTCGGTGGGACCGCTGGTGCCGCTGAGCACCGAGAGGAGACCCTTGGTATCTACCAGGCCGGTGACGTCCGAGGGCCGATCCACCTTGGTGGGTCGCCATTCGGGATTGATAAGCAGGGCGGGGGAGACGGAGTTGCCACCGGACTCCGAGCTGCGTGAGCCGATGAGGCGTGTGATGTCGCCGTCGGCGCCAATCCTGGCGATGCCGTACATGGGATTGTGCGGATTGTTGGCGGTGTCGTTGTCGGAGCGCGCCGGGATCACTGCGCCATTGACGTTACCGGCGTTGGTAATCGTGAGCTTGCTGAGGATGCCGCGCAGGAAGCCGCTGTCCGAGTGAAAGGGCAGGCCGAGGGTGGTGTCGGTGAAGTCGTCGTTGCTGGTATTGGTGTCCTGGTTGGGGCCGTTGAGGGGCGGATTGGTATCCATGCCGCCGGGAACCATATCGCCGGGAATGCCCATTTTGCGGTAGCCGGCCGTGTTGAGGGGGTCCTCCATATAGCCGCCGCGGCCACCCACCAGCACGTTGGAGCCGACCATGCTGGCGCCGCCGGCGAGGTCGAAGCAGATGAAGGGGATCTTGCCGCCGGCGCCGGAGCCCTCCAGCGGACAGCCGGCATCGCTGGCCATGGTCAGCAGGTCATCGGACAGCGCGGCCTGCGCCAGGCGCGGGTTGCCCAGCAGGCTGAGCAGGGCGCCGCCGGTGACGATACCGCTGCCGGAGATGAAGCCCTGACGCAGGAAGTCGCGGCGGGTGACCGGACGCGAGTGGTCGGTGTGGTACAGCGGGGCGTCGGGATGAAGGGAGTGACGTCGTTTAGCCATGGTGTTGTCCTCGAAAAAGTCCTTGCCGCAGTTATTGGATGAGCATCGCCGCACTGCCCAGCGTGGCGGCGCAGAGGGCCTTGGCGATGGTCTGCGTGCGTGTGCGTGTGGCATCGGTACCGCTGGCGGCCAGTCGGTCAAACAGGTTGCCGGGATAGGTAGTGCCGTTCGAATCGGTGACTGGGGGCGCCGTAAACAGTTCTGCCTCGAGCTCTGCGCGTGTCGGTACGCCACTCAGTATATTGTTACTGTCGTTGGCATCAGGCAGGCCGATTATGTTGTCGTACAGGGCGTTCAGCATCTGCTGTTTCTGGGTTGAATAGCCGTTGCCGTAGGCGCCGCTGACGTCTTGGTCGAAGCCGAAGCTGCCGTAGAAGCTGTCACGCAGGGCTGGGTCTTCCACCAATGCGTCGCAGTACTGCATCGCGAGCTGGACGATGGCCATCTGATGCGCCGGCAGGAAGCCGCCGATGTCTTCCTGGCTCGGCAGTTGCTGCTTGATGGTGAGATAAGTGCTCTTCACCGATTCATTGCCGCTGGCGTGCATGTCGACACCGGTGATGGCGGCCATGCTGGCGTTGATCTCATCGAAGGTACGCAGGCCGATGTCTGACACCTGCGTGTTGTCGCTGGAAGGTGTCGGGCAGCTGGCGTTGAGGCCGCAGATCATGTCGTCGCGCACATCGGGCTCGCTGTTGCCCAATTGCTCGAAGGTGAGGAAGAACTCATCCGCATCGGGGCCTTTCTCCAGCGCGATGATAGTGCCCAGCTCGGACAGCACCTGACCGTTGGTGAAGATATTACTGGTTACCGTGGTATTGATATTGCGGAAGGCCTGGCCGACGGCGGGCTCTCTGCCGTTGAGGCCGAGACGCAGATTTTTGACGATGATGCTGCCGGGCTGGAAGTCGGGATCCAGGCTGACCAGGGTGGGTTTGTAAAACAGGTAGCTGTAATCGTCGTACTGACTGACCGTGAACATCACGTAGGTGCCTTTGTCCGGTGCCGGCGGGCTGGTGAACAGATGTTCGCTGACGTTGAACAGGAGCAGGAATTTCTCACCCACACCGGCCTCGAAGTTCTGTTGGATCTGCGCTTCGCTCATGGCGGTATCGTAGATGGCCACCAGGCGCAGCTTGCCCTGCCAGGGCTGGGAGCCGCCGGCCTCGCTGCCGAACACCAGGGGGTAGCTGCTGTCCCAGTCGGCCAGCGTGTCGGTGAGAGAGGAGGTGTCGATGCTATCACCGGTGTCCACGCCGTTGACGTAGATGCGGCGGCCATTGTTGCGGCTATAGGTGATCACCACATGCTGTTGGACGGCCTGTGCGTCTTCGGCATCGGCATCGGTGATCAGCGATGGCTCGCCGTTGGCGTTGGTGCTGCTGCTGCGGTGCATGTATTCGTAACGGTATTCGGCCTGGCCGAAGGTAAAGTTGCGGCTGTCTTCACTGGCGGAATAGCTGATGATGCGTGCCGGGTCGCCGGCCGTGCCCTGGCTGACATTGCCGGGCACCACCCAGGCCTCGATGGCGTATTCACCGCTGGCGACGATGCGGTCGCGCAGCTTCCGGGTGTTGTCAGGATCGCTGTGGGCGTAGCCGCCGAGGAATTCGACGCCCCAACCGCCGACCCACTTGAAGTCACTGCCTTCATCACCTGCCAGGCTCAAGTCGAGAGCCGGTGTGACGCCGCTGGTGTCGGAAATGACGTTGCCAACACCGGCCCTGAATTGGTACAGGGCGATGATGCCGGATTCGTTACGTGGCGCATCGCCGCTGGCAACCAGGCCGTCCTTCAGCCCCAGGGCCTTGCTGATGACCCAGTTGGTGTCGACTTCGCTGGGCAGGTCGATGGTTCTGGCAAATCCCTCGATGGCCATACGCATCTCCGTGGCGCAGGCGTACTTGTCCGTGACCTCGTCAGCCGCAGACAGATCCCAGCAGTTGTGGCCCTCAGTCAGGCGTCGCACGAGGCTCGAGTTGGCGGGATTGTCGAGATTGATGACCTGGGGGTTGCTGAGCAGGGCCGCATAGGCATCGGCAGCATCGTTTTCGGCAAAATACGGTGACTGCGGGACGGAAACGGGGGGCGAACTGACATGGCAGGTGGCGCAGTGAGTTTTCAGCAGTTGGTGTAGAGAGGCAAAATCGCCCAGGTCAGGCGGGTTGGGCAGGGTCTTGCTGGTGCCGGCATTCCTCTGCTCCGGGGCCTCCAGCACGAGGGCATTGCTACCACCATTACCTCCGCCTGTGTTGGTGCCGCCGTTGCTCCAGTCTTTGATGAAAATGATAATGTTATCTGCCATCGCGCCGCATGTGGATGCAGGATCGCAACTACCCTTGTGTCCGGGGCGTATTGTGTCGATTATCTTGGAGACCTCAGGGGAATCGAGGTTTACCAAGGCCGATTTTTTGGCCGCGTTGTAGGCGGTGTTAACATTTCCTTCGTGCAGGAATTGGAGTGATTCGGGGGCGCTGCTGTCATGGCAATTCTCGCAGCCGTAATTTGCGATCATAGGGGCCCAGAAGTACCGCTGGAAACTACAGGCATCGTCCGGGTCGCCGGCGTTGGCAAGGCAGGCGGGGCCGCTGTATTCCGTGTTTTGGTTGTTCAGATCGTTATTTACCGTGGTAGGCACTGCGTCGCAGGCGCTGAGCAGCAGAACTGCCGCCAGGACAATGAAACCGCGCAGGATGTGTTTGGTGCTAAAAAAATTCATTTCGACTCTCCGTAAGTGCCGTCACTGTTTACGTGTGGTTGCCGTTTTTGTGCGGTGGGCCGCCACATAATGCCGTCATTGTTTTTGTGCACTAGCCGCCCCTGCAGTAGGTGGCGCTTTCCGTGAAGACATCTTTCAGGTTGTACTCGCCCTTGAAAGTGGTGAGCAGCGTGTTGGTCTGGCCGTCATTCGGCGGACGGAAGCACACGGCCTTGAAGGCCTTTTCCACCTGGCAGCGGGCGAAGGCCTCGCTGTAGGCGAATTCCATGCCGAAGGACTTGGCGCCGGCGCCCTTGCCATCATTGCTCATAGGGGTAGGATTCCAGCCCAATACGCTGTTGGGGCCCTTGCGCCAGTAGTTTTCCCACTGGTCGTCGGTAACCACATAACCGAATTCGAAGTTGTTGGCGTTGATGAGGTATTTTCTTTGCACGCGGGTGGACTCGCCCTCATTGTCAGTCTCGACGTCGCTCGTGTTGTAGACCAGCCGGCCGCCGTCGGGATTGCCGTCGGGGTACTCAAAGTCGTAGTAGGCAAGGGCCTGGTGCAGGGGGTCCATGCCGGCATGGCAGCCGACGCAGGCATTCATGAAGATGCGTGAGTCGCCACCGGGGCTGCGTGCCACGTCCTGCGGGATGCGGTCGTGGGTACGGGTGGGGTCCTTGATCTGCTCCAGATCGGTGCACAGGTGGTTGAGCAGGGTGAAGCGGAACATGGCGCGATTGGTGCCGTCAATAAAGAAAGCGCGGGCCGCGGCGCGGGTGGTGATGATGCCGGCGGTGGCGGTGTCTGGCAGGTTGGTGATTTCAGTCTGAGTGCGCTTACGCAGCTGGTTCGGGTCGGCCAGATTGGCGCCCTGCCCTTCCATGGCCTCGTAGTGGTCATTGTTTTCGTTGGAATAGGGGGGTGATATATTGTCGCTGCCAATATAGAGAATGTTGCCGTAAAGAATTTCGCGGAAGTCCCGGTCGTCGCGGATGATGCCGATGACGGTGGCCGTGTAATCATTCAGCGGCGCGAACACGCTCTGCTCTTCGTTGGTCCAGGGGGTGATGAAGTTCTTCAGCGTGACGTTGTAGAAGCCCGGGTCGGTGCACTTGTCGGTTCCACCAGCGTTATCAATGGCGTCCTGCGCGACAGCCTTGGCGTCGGGCATCTGGGCCTCCAGCTGATCCAGACAGGCGATGCTGGGTGGCGTGCCCACCAGCCGGTCGTGGATGCGCTTGGCCTGATCGCGGTCCGGCCCGGCGCTGGCATTGCCGGCCATACCCAGGGCGAGGAAGATCACCAGTGCGCCGCTGAAAACGGTTTGAGCGGTGTTTGCTGAATGTCGTGAGTCACGCATGTCCCAATTCCTTAATGTGTTTGTCCGCCTGTACCCGTGGGTTTTGGGCAAGGTTCGCATTATAGACAGATTGGCCCCGCTCTGTCAGTGGGATATCGTCATAAGTTATTGATTTTGGAGGATTCCCTGAGCGCTCTCAGTAAAAGCCGACTACCTATTTCTTGACATTTGGCAGTTATCCTCGCGCCCTTGTTCGATTCGTCTGCATTCTGCGGCATCCACTGTCGGGATCTGTAGTAACTAAGCCTGGCCCGGACAGCCTTCATCCTCCGGAAAAACCGAGTCAAACACTGTGAAAGTGGTCACAAAGTGTGCAGAATCTGCCCCGAGCAGCGTGAATGCTAATGATGAAAACGCCCAAAACCGCCGGATTGCCGGCACTGGAGCACTTGTGAACTACTGGCTGATGAAGTCCGAACCCGATGCCTTTTCTCTTGATGACCTCGAGGCCGTGGCACAGGAACCCTGGGACGGCGTGCGCAATTACCAGGCACGCAACATGATGCGTAATCAAATGAAAGTAGGTGATCAGGTCTTCTTCTATCACTCCAACTGCAAGGTGCCGGGCATCGTCGGCATCGCCGAAGTGGTGCGCGAGGGCTATCCCGACCATACCGCCTTCGACCCCGAGGCCAATTACTACGACCCCAAGTCCGATCCCGATAAGCCCCGTTGGTACATGGTGGACCTGACATTCAAGCGCCGTCTCAAACGCACCATCAGTCTGCAGGAACTGAAAGAGCACCCGGAGCTGGCGGATATGCCTCTGGTGCGCAAGGGTAACCGGTTATCGGTGATGCCGGTGGCAGAGGCGGACTGGAATTTTATCCTCGGCCTGGAATAACGCGGTCAAGCTCTGTTTTCCCGTCATCGGGCAGTTTCCGTATCTTAATCAAGGGGCGTCATGCGCACGGCGCACGCTACGGGCAGGTGTAGTGTGCGCTGTGCGCACAAATATGGACAGCCAAGTTGAGGAACGAACTCAGCCACGCTTGCCACCGATAATGACAGTATGTGACTATCTTGAACGGGTTGTTTTAACAATTGCGTTCATTCGGAAAAACAGGAGCTATAACCATGGTTGGCAGCAGAATTCCAGGTCCACTCGGGATAGGGCCGGCATCTCCCCCCATTGATGATGGCACATTGGCGCTGACGAATTCACCGCTTCCGGGGCCCCTCGGCATTGGAACGCCATCAAACTATTTTTCGGAGCTCTGCACCGGCATAGATCCGCAGCTGACCCTGCGGGAAGAAGCCACCCTGCGTGCACTGTTGCAGCAGTATCCCGGCGACGAGGTTCTGGCTCTGGGCGAACTCATGGAAACCCTGCCCACCGGTGAAGACAGTCTCAAGGCCTTTGCCGGCGGCCTGCTGGGTGCCTCTCGGGCCCGTGGCAAGGGGTATATCCAGGCATTACAGGCCTATAACGACAGCCTGGTGCAATGGAAAAACGCCCCCAAAAAGCAGCGCAACAAAATCAAGACAGAAAAAGTGCAACCGGCCCATGAGCGGCTCAACAGCGCCTACCGAAGCGAACTGAGGAGCATGGCCCGCTGGGGATCGCCCGCCCTGAAAAGTCCGAGGCAGGGCATGCGAGTACTGCGCAGCCGTCAGCACACCATCGACCTGACCGGCAGCCGTGACGTTTGGCGCCTGAAGAGTCTCCTAAAAATCGCCCGAATGGGCGCCTATGGCAGCATCATCATCGATGCCAGACTGGTGGGGCAGAAAGTACAGGATGCCCGTGATGCGGGAGGTAATGCGGAGAAGGTGGCGTATGAGGAATATGGAGCGTTGGTTGGGGGTATTGCGTTAGCTGGCGCTGTAACCATGTTTTTTGGCCCAGGCTTGATCATTCTTACCCTGGTCGGTGGCGTCAGTGCATTGGTGGGTGCGGGAGGTGGCCGTGAGTTGGGTAAATGGATGTACGAGCAGATATCAGCTTACGAAGCAGCGATACCTCCAGAACGGAAAAAACAACTCATGTCAGAGATGTATTGAGTTGAGTGTGCTCTAAGTGAAATGAGAATTAACTGCTTTAGTCTGACATGAAGGAGCTGCTAACAATTTTACTGGTTGGTGGCTTTGGTATTGGAGGATTAGTGTTTGTTATTTTGTTCCCTATTCTCTATTTTCGATTGACAGGCAAATACGATGCCATATTTCCAAATCATGCTGATCTTACCGATGCCCGAGGAATCCAGGGAGAAATTAACCGAACCGGGCGTTACATGTGGTGCATTGTTCGCAAGACTCTCAGTCAGCGCAATGAGCGTATTCGCAAAGTCACGGGAGGATACGATTTCCGCGGTAATGCGCCAGTGTCAGAAATTATTTTGTGCTATCTAATACTATTCTCCGGCTTTATTTTTATTAGTAGTGCATTTACATTTTTTTTCCTCACAAAAATACTCGGTATCGACTTATGAGCACCGACTGGTAATAATTAATTCGAGTCTGACACTGATTACAGATTGAACCTGGATTGAGTGCTTCCCAAATATCGAGTTTTTGATCGGTGTAGTGTGCGCTGTGCGCACAATATGGACGGCCAGGCTGGGGGCGGCTCAGCCACGCTTGCCACCGATAATGGCAGTATGTGACTATCTTGGACGGGGGTTATGGCAGGGTTATGGGGAGGGTTATGGGAGGGTTATGGGGGTTATGGGGGTTATGGGGGTTATGGAGGGTTATGGAGGGTTATGGAGGGTTATGGGGTCAGACTCGAATTAATCATGCTTCTCAGCTATTCTGCTCGCAGAACCATTGACAAACAGATGAGAGATTCACATGGCACGATTACCACGATACTTTGTCGAAGGACAGGCGCAGCATATTATCCAGCGCGATTAATTCGAGTCTGACCCCCAATACCGACCCCCAATACCGACCCCCAATACCGACCCCCAATACTCCTCTCTAATTAATTCGAGTCTGGCCGTATGCCGTTACCGGCGATTAATCTAACGGGTTAAAGTCCCCAGGGAGGAGTTGTTCGTACACCTTCATAGCACCGGGAAGCAGCGTTTGAGCAATCAAGGGTTGTAAGTTTCCTATGGGCAAAACTACAGACCGTAACGCAAGTGAACCTATAGGTGAATGGCACTTAGTTAAGCGCTAGCGTCCCAGGAAAATCTATATAACCGCATGAAATAAAAGGAGAAGGTTGGCGGAATCTGGTAAAGTGTTTGGTGTGAAACAATCAATCCACCACATCCGAGGCCAACCTTCATGAATCACTGTAACCATTCATCAGCCCAACATCAACGCTGTATAGCCATGCAGGCTGAGAAAAACGATGCCAATCATTTTTTTAACCTGCTCACAAGCCCGGAATTACTGGATTTCGTTGAGGTGGAGCTGCCAGAACATCGGGAACGGGAGTATCCACCGACGCAGACACTGTCAATGTTTTTAGGACAAACGATGAGTTTTGACGGTTCTTGCCAGAATACAGTGAATGAAGCCAACGTCAACCGCCTGTTGAATGGGCTGTCAACGGCTGGCTCCAGCACCGGAGGATATTGCCTTGCTCGACAGCGTTTGCCGCTGGAAATGATCAGAACTCTGGCCCGCCAAACGGGAGCATTATTGAGTTCACATACACCCAGGAAGTGGATGTGGCGCGGCAGGGAGATCAAACTGGTCGATGGCACAACGATCCAGATGCCGGATACAGAGGACAATCAAGACCACTATCCACAGCATGGAAACCAGGCGGTTGGTGTGGGGTTTCCTTTAGCGAGATTAGTCGGCGTAATATCCCTGTCAACGGGAGCCCTTATTGATGCGGCGATGGGTCCGCATAAAGGGAAAGGCACGGGTGAACATGGATTGTTTCGTAAGTTGAGAGATGCCTTTAACGAAGGCGATATCATGCTGGCGGATAGTTATTACGGCAGCTACTTTTTAATTTCGGACATGCTGGAGAGAGGTGTGGATGTTTTGTTCGAGCAACACGGTGCAAGGCATACCGATTTTCGCCGAGGAGAGAAACTGGGTCCGCGGGATCATTTGGTATACTGGCCAAAGCCAGCTAGACCTGACTGGATGAGCCTGGAGGACTATCAAGGCTACGCGGACGAGATCAGCGTAAGGGAAGTCAAAGTCGGTAAAAAAGTGCTGATTACCACGCTATTGAAGCGAAGCAAGGTATCGAAAAAAGCGTTGGGAGAGTTGTTTTTGCAGCGTTGGCATGTGGAGCTGGACTTGAGAAACATTAAAACGACCCTGGGTATGGAAGCCTTGAGCTGTAAGACAGCAGACATGTGTGAAAAAGAAATGTGGGTACATTTTTTGGCGTATAACTTGATTCGGTTGTTAATGTCCCAGGCAGCGTTACAGGCGGGCGTGTTGCCTCGTGAATTAAGTTTTAAGCGGCTCTTCGTAAAACTGTGTGAAATTCCGGTAAAATACCCTGCTTTAGCCATTGATTGGAGCGGTTTTTTCCATGGACATAGAAGAGCATTACAGCCAGCTACTGGGTGTCAATTCCCCGTGGGAT
>JAKIUN010000008.1 GCA_021647505.1 Gammaproteobacteria bacterium | reverse complement strand
ACCAGCAGGTGGTAGTGGTTTGTCATCAGACAGTAAGCATGCAGTACCCAATTGAATCGTCGACAAACATCAGTAAGAACCGTCAGAAATTCTTTCCTATCCTCATCGTCAAGATAGATATCATCACACCCATCACCTCTGGAGGTCACATGGTAAAGCGCTCCGTGATATTCAATTCTCAGCGGTCTTGACATGCTCAGAGCTTAGTCCAGATATAGCAAAAAACAAGACCTGACCCCATACTCCCTCACATACTCCTCTGCTCATACTCTGCATACTCCGTGACCCCATACTCCACGATGCGGAGGACGCGGAGAAAACCCTGGCAAAAACTCTGCGCCATTGCATACTTCGCATTAATTTCACGACCTCGAAAAAACACAAAACTGATCAAAATTTAGGCAATTCATCCACGATCTGTTACACTTCGCGCCGCCATTCCAACCGCTGGCATGAAATACCTCTTCCGCCCGCCGCCATCCCCTTTGCAGGTTTCACGCGGCCCCGCTTTATCCCTTGGCGATAAATGCGGCCCGCAGAGTTCGAGGTGCTATTCCAGCTTTCCCACGTCCACGAGAGACGGGGCGCGTACCGTAGTGGGTCTTTTGCACCAGCATCTGCCCCAAATGCGGCCGCGCGATGGAATCCCCTGCCACCTTACTTTCCAGCAAAGTAAAGCGGCGCATACGAACAGCAGAGGTTTTACATGTCATCCACCCCCACCACCTTCCAGGCCATGGGCCTGGCCGCGCCGATTTTAAAGGCCGTCGAAGACGCCGGCTACGAGCAACCCTCCGCCATCCAGGCCGAGAGTATCCCCTTACTCCTGGAAGGCCGCGACCTGCTGGGCCAGGCACAGACCGGCACCGGTAAGACCGCCGCCTTCGCCCTGCCACTGCTGTCACGCATCGACACCAGCAAGCGCGCCGGCCCGCAGCTGCTGGTGCTGACGCCCACGCGTGAGCTGGCGATCCAGGTCGCCGAGGCCTTCCAGAGCTACGCCCACCACATAAAGAATTTCCACGTCCTGCCCATTTACGGCGGCCAGTCCTACACCAACCAGCTGCGCCAGCTGAAACGCGGCGTGCAAGTCGTCGTCGGCACCCCCGGCCGGGTGATGGATCACATCCGTCGTGGCACCCTGGATCTCAGTGGCCTGCAAGCACTGGTGCTGGACGAGGCCGACGAGATGCTACGCATGGGCTTCATCGACGACGTCGAATGGATCCTCGAACAGACACCGAAAAAGCGCCAGATCGCCCTTTTCTCCGCCACCATGCCAGCCGTTATCCGCAAGGTCGCCGAGCGCTATCTGAACAATCCGGTGGTGGTCAAGATCGCCACCAAGACCGCCACCGTCACCACCATTCGCCAGCGTTACTGGGCGGTCAGCGGCCTGCACAAGCTGGATGCCCTGACCCGCATCCTGGAGTCGGAAGACTTCGACGGCATGATCGTCTTCGTGCGCACCAAGACCGCCACCGTGGAGCTAGCCGACAAGCTGGCCGCACGCGGCTACGCCAGCGCCGCGCTCAACGGTGATATTCCGCAGAATAACCGAGAGCGCATCATCCAGCGCCTGAAGAAGAGCCAGCTGGACATTCTCGTCGCCACCGACGTGGTGGCCCGCGGCCTCGATGTCGAACGCATCAGCCACGTCATCAACTACGACGTGCCCCACGACACCGAATCCTACGTGCACCGTATTGGCCGTACCGGCCGTGCCGGCCGCAAAGGCGACGCCATCCTGTTCGTCGCTCCGCGTGAACGTCGCATGCTCAACGCCATCGAGCGCGCCACGCGCCAGCCCATCGAAGTTATGCAGATGCCCACCGCTTCGGACATCAACGTGCAGCGCATCGAACGTTTCAAGCAGCGCATCAGCGAGACCCTTGACAACCAGAACCTCGACATCTTTAACCAGTTGGTGGGCGACTATCAGCGTGAGCACGACACCGACCCGTTGAGTATCGCCGCCGCCCTCGCACACATGTCGCAGGGCAAGGAGCCGCTACTGCTGAGCGACAAGCCACAACGCCGTGAACGCCCGCCGCGCATCGTTGCCGAGGGTCGTGACGGTCGCCAGGGCCGCGCTGAGCGCCCCCAGCGCCAGCCACGCACATCGAATGCCACCCCCAGCAACACCCCGCGTCCACTGAAAGAACATCCCGACGTGGAAATGAGCCGCTTCCGTCTCGCCGTGGGCTACAGCCACGACGTCAAACCCGGCAATATCGTCGGCGCCATCGCCAACGAGGCCGGCATCGATGCGCAGTACATTGGCCACATTGAAATCTTTGACGATTTTACGACCATCGACCTGCCCACCGACATGCCGAAAGACATCTTCATGGATCTGAAGAAAACCTGGGTGTGTGGACAAAAGCTGGAAATCAGCCGCCTCGACGAAGCAGTAAAGGCCGCCAAACCGCGCAAATCCAAAGGCAAGTCCGACAAGGCCCACAGCAAGAAAAAGCCCGCCAAGCGCAAGGCCGTCGCCGCGCGCAAGGCAAAAGGCTGAGCAACACGAGGCAACGATTTCCCGCACCGCATGGTGCGGAAAAGTTTCATCTTCAACACTGAGTAGGAACGTAAATATCCATGAGAAAGGTCGAACACTTTATCGAAGTCATTATCTTCAACAGCCGCTGGCTGCTAGTGCCCTTTTATCTCGGACTGGTTCTCAGTATTGCCCTGCTGCTGGTCAAATTCATCAAAGAGTTCATCAGCTTTGTTCCAATAGCCTTCAGTGGTACAGGTTCAGAGGTCATTATCAGCATCCTGACCCTGATCGACGTGGTGATGATTGCCAATCTGCTGCTGATCATCATCTTCGCCGGCTATGAAAACTTTGTCTCCAAGATCGAGACCGGCGACAGCGAAGACCGCCCCAACTGGATGGGGCATGTCACCTTCTCCGATCTGAAGATGAAGCTCATCGGCTCCATCATCGCCATCTCGGCCATCGAACTGCTCAAGGCCTTCCTCAGCATCGATAAATACACCAATACAGAGCTCGCCTGGCAGGTCGGTATCCACATGACCTTCGTCGTATCCGCCCTGTTGTTCGCCGTGACCGATTGGTTGGCAGCGGACAAAAAGCGGAAATAGGCCTTTTCTGCTCCAAACGTTATATCACTTTAGTTTTGTAAGTGATCAATAAAAAAAGCCGCACTATTTATTGGTGCGGCTTTTTTATTGGGCGGGGTAAAAATCTCTCCAGTATGGTATTCCGTTGAGGAACATGCACATCGTCATACCCGGCTTGCCCCGGCACCCCGCACGCCGTTGAAATCACTGGATTCCGCCTGCGCCGGACTGACGGCATTCAAAATCTCCCAAGCTGTGTTATAAGTCAGACAATAAAACACGGAGAACCTGAAATGAACGTTCGGATTAAATATGTCAGCCTGCTATTACTCCTCTTCCTGCCCATCGGTGTCTATGCACAGGACGTAGCCGGCGTCACCGTACCCGAGCAAGTCAAACTCACCGACACCACCCTCAAATTGAATGGCGCAGGCATCCGCAGCAAATTATTTTTTGATATTTATGTGGGTGCGCTCTATCTTCCGGAAAAAACAACGGACGCCGAATCGGCCATTAACATGCCTGGCCCCAAACGAGTCTTGATGCACTTCCTCTACAAGGAAGTCAGCAGGGAAAATCTCATTGACGGCTGGAATGATGGTCTCCAGAACAATCACAGCAGCGAACAATTCAAGGTCCTTGAAACAAAGCTCGAAACCTTCAATCAACTGTTTGTCACCGTCAAACGCAGCGACCACATCACACTGGATTATCTGCCGGGAATCGGCACCCGGGTCAGTATCAATGATCAAATAATGGGCAACATCCCCGGCGAGGAATTTTACCCCGCCCTGCTCAGAGTCTGGTTGGGAAAGAAACCGGCGGATTCAGATTTAAAAAAAGGGATGCTTGGTGACAAATAGCGGGCAAAACTACACCGTGTTTTACCTTGGGATAACTCTAACAGTGAGGGCTTTGAATCCAATAATTCCTGGTAACTACTCAGCCCATCCGCGCTAAGCACCTTATTTTTTCCGCGTCCGACCTATCCCTTCACGCAAAGCATCACGAACCCGCTCATCACAGAGAATTTTCTGCCGGCGGTAGCTCGCCACGGTGAAGAAGTAAGTTCCCCCGGCGGTATTTGCTCGCCGACAGTGTGACATGGCGAATTCAGTTATGTAGAGGCAATGTCATTGTGTTGGGTTTGTATTATGTTGAGTGAGTGGGCCTATCCCCTCATTGGTATTGCGGCCCTGCCAACCATGTTCAGTACCACGCTGACCTGCCTGGATGCCTACCCACGAACCCTGGCAGCGTGTTACCTGATCTGGCGACGCGACAGCAGCGATCATCAGCCAGTGGCAGCCAATCGGTCGATGGCATCAGCCCCCGCTATGGATGGTGTCCCACGGCATGTTTACCGGGTTATGCTGGCGATCTGCGTGATCGGTACCGTGACGATATTCCTTGTGGTCAGCAATACCGCAGGCGCCATGGGGCTGGTTGTCACCGTTGCCACCGTCGTCTCTTTTCTTTCCGCGCCGGTTCTCGCCGCCATTAATCACCGCGTGATGCAGGGTGAAACAATCGCCGTGGCCAACCGGCCAAGTGCCTTGATGACTCTGTGGAGCCGGATGGCTATTGCCACCATGGCGATGTTCAGCCTGGCCTATCTCTGGCTCATGTTGACCGGTTGATACGTGGCAGAGTGTGAAGTTGTGCTTGGAAATCCGTCGATTTTGGCAATATTCTGTATTTGCTCAGGTGATTTTCCCTGCGGCTTGGGATACTCTGCTGTCCAATTGCCGTTGACGTGATGTATTGTTTTTACACACGGGCAAATAAACGTGTTTTAGATATGTCTGATGACCAAATTAGGAAGGCTTTTTACAATGTCGCATAACCGTGCTACCCACCAGACACTGAAATCCATTTTGCTTCTGGGGGGGCTGATTGGCTTTCTGAGTGGCTGTACCGGTGGCGATGACTCAGGAGACAACCCGCCTGCCCCTCACTTCACCCTTAGCGGTACAGTGAGCAGTGCTGCGGGCTCTATCGTTGACAGTGATATCAATGACCCCATCGCGCCCTACGCGGCCAACGATACCCCTGCCCAGGCTCAGTCGATCCCTAATCCGGTGATGGTGGGCGGTTACGCGAATGTGGCCGGTACTGGCAATAGCGGCCGCTCATCCTTTTCTGGCGACCACTGGGATTATTATCGCGTCAGCCTGGCTGCGGGCCAGACCATTACCCTTAATATTGCCGATTTCAAGACGGGTGACCTTGATCTGTTTCTGTATTATGACGATGGCGACATTGACCCGGAAAACCCGGACTTCTGGTCGAATGGTACCGGTCAGACGGAAAGCCTGACCGACCTCCAGGCCGGAGACTATATCGTTGAGGTCTATGCTCACTCCGGTTATACCAACTACGCCTTGGTCATTGGTCAAGGCACCACCTCGGCCGCAACCAGCAGGCTGGTATCGAGCGATGACTTCGTGCCCGGCGACGTTATTGTGCGTTTCAAAGACACCGCACTGACCTTGAGCGCAAATCAGACCCCGGCGACCCGGGCGGCCAGCCTTGGTCTGCAAGCCAAGGCTGGCGCCAACGGCCGGGCCATGCTGCTGGGGTTGGGAGACCCGCAAAGCCGCCAGGCAAGCTTCAAGGCCCTGGGTATCACATCGGCACAAAAAGGCGGCCAAGCGAAACAATTCCGCTCAGCAGATCCCGATAAACAATTGAAGATGGATACCCTGCAGGTGATCAAGGCCCTGCGCAAACGCCACGATGTGTTGTATGCGGAGCCAAACTATATCCGCCGCGCCAAGTTGACGCCCACGGATCAATATTACGACCTGCAATGGCACTATCCGCTTATCAATCTGCCCGCCGCCTGGGGTGTCTGGGAAGCAAGCACCGGCAAGAGCAGTGTCATCGTGGCCGTGATCGACACTGGGGTTCTGCTCGACCATCCCGATCTGGCCGGGCAGTTTTCGGCCGATGGCGGTTATGACTTCATCCAGAATGACACCATCTCCCAGGATGGCCAGTCAGGCATCGATTCCGATCCCAATGATCCCGGTGACTCGGCCACCGGCGGCAGTTCCTTCCATGGCACCCACGTCGCCGGCACCATTGCTGCGGCGACCAGCTTTAGCGGCAGCGGCAGCGGCGTGGCAGGCGTGGCCCCGGGGGCGAAGATCATGCCGCTGCGCGTCCTGGGCACGGGTGGCGGCACCAGCTACGACATCAGCCAGGCGGTACGCTATGCCGCTGGCCTGTCCAATGATTCCGGCATCGTTCTCACCAATGCCAATAGGGCCGATGTGATTAACCTCAGCCTCGGCGGTGGCAGCTACTCCCAGGCGGAGCAGGTTGTCTATACCGCAGTTCGCAACGCCGGCGTGATCATCGTTGCGGCCGCAGGCAATGAATCCACCAGCAGCCCCTCCTATCCCGCCGCCTATGACGGAGTCATCTCCGTCAGCGCAGTGGACATCAATAAACAACTGGCGCCCTATTCCAATTTCGGCACCAGCATCGATGTGGCCGCACCCGGTGGCGATGCCGGGCGGGATATCAACGGTGACGGGTATTCCGATGGCGTGCTCAGTACCGCCGGCGATGACTCGGGCGGTGGAACCGATTACGTTTATAAATTCGAACAGGGCACCTCCATGGCCGCGCCTCACATGGCCGGTGTGGTAGCCCTGATGAAATCGGTGTACAGCGGCCTGACGCCCGCAGATGTGGATAATCTGTTGGGCAAAATCGTCGAAGACCTCGGCACCAGCGGCAAGGATAACCAGTTTGGCCATGGTCTGATCGATGCCCTCAAGGCCGTGGAAGAAGCCAAACTTTTGGCAAATGGGGGCACCATTCCGGATAACCCATTGCTCAGCGTGACCCCCGCCTCCCTGAACTTCGGCAGCAACCTCACCAGCCTCCCCCTGTCAGTGGTCAATGGCGGCTCGGGGACATTGACCATTGAGCCCATCAGCGATGATGCGGATTGGCTGACGGTGGTGACCACCGACTCCGTGGATGCCACCACCGGGCTCGGCAGCTATCAGGTAACGGTGGACAGGACTAACCTGTCGGCAGGTACCTATACGGCCACGATTACCGTCACGCCGTCCGATGCCACCCTTCCCGCCGTCACGGTGTCGGTCATCCAGCAAGTGGGCGGGCAGGGCGTCGCCAGCGATGTGGGTTTTCACTACGTCTTGCTGGTTGATACGGAGACCGGCAAGGCCTCCAGCTCGCAGTGGTCAGGCCCCCCTCAGAACGGGGAATATCACTTCCGGCTCGACAACGTCCCCATCACCGAGGGGCAGCGCTATGTCATCTTCGCCGGAACCGATCAAAATAATGATGGCATTATTTGCGATGCGGGCGAGGCCTGCGGAGTCTATCTGTCACGCAGCCAGCCCAAGACCATTGGCGCCGGCGACAGCCATAGTGGACTGAATTTTGTCTCCGGCTTCAGCATCGGCCTACAGAGCCAATCGGTCTTGACGATCCCGACCGGCGGCATCGCTATCCCAGGGCGCCAGACCAAGCAAGTGCGATGACCATGACACAACTCTCAATGATGGCCGTATTCGGTTTGTTGATGCTGCTGACAAGCGCCTGTCAGTCGTGGACGGAGAAAGATCCGCATCAGGGCAGCAAGCCCACTGTGGAGGCAATCTATGTCAGTGCACACTGCGGTCGCAGCCAGACCACGCCCAAGGCCACCTGGATAGACGATGCCGGGCAGCTGGAGGCCAGCATCCGGCAAATCCGTGCCGACATGCTCGGCGGCAAGCCCATCAAGCTACCGGCGTTGGATTTTCAACATGAGGTAGCCTTGCTGGTCGAGATGGGGCAACAGCCCACACTGGGTTACCGGCTGGAGTTGGCTGGGGAAGATAACCTGCGCATTTTACAAGACCAGGCACAGCTCACACTGAACTGGTTGCACCCCCCCGCAGATGCCCTCGTTGCCCAGGCGCTCAGCAGCCCCTGTCTGCTGATTAAACTTGATCGGGGAAGCTATACCTCGATACAGGTTCTGGACAGGCAAGGTGCCATCAAGACAAGCACGCACTAAAAGGGGGGGCATTGCTTGACTTTACGCTGTCTCATACTTTTTCTGTGCCGTTTAAGCTAGCCGGCCTCCATTCTTAGCTTGTATAAGTTCTACAAAATCTCGAAACCGATCGGCTGAGATAGCCAACCCCTGAGCAGCCAGGGTTTCAATATACTCATCTGCTGTTTTGGATGGATTTATCAATGCTGTTTGGCCGTGACAATAACTGCACCCTGATGTAAATCGAGCTGGTTTTCGATTTCAATAAAGGCATCGGAATGCATGGCTTCAATATCATATTGGCCGAGCACATCATCTGGAAAATCTTTCAGATTAATAGCCCATATCGTTTTCTTGAGATTGAGTCACCAAGGGCAAACCGAAAGAGCAACTGGCCGAGGAGACGGCCGATCTGTTCATTCTCCTCATCGGTACCGCCATTTCCGCCGACTTCGATCTCAGGCAGGCCTTCTGGCAAAAGATGGACAAGATCATGCAGCGTGAATCGAAAATGGTGAATGTCTCCGGCTTTTTTATGTGCGCTGATTATTGACGGTGCACTTTTGCTAGAATGCCCGCAACGAACAACCACCCTGCGGGAGCGGCATGCAATTAGTGATTCTGGATCGTGATGGCGTGATTAACGAAGACTCCGATAATTACATTAAGTCTGTGGACGAATTCGTCCCCCTGCCCGGCAGTCTGGCAGCTATTGCGCGCCTCAACCGGGCGGGCTATACGGTGGCCGTAGCGACCAACCAGTCTGGTGTTGGCCGTGGCCTGTTCGATCTCGCCACGCTGGGGGCCATGCACGACAAGCTGACCCACCTGCTGGCGGAAGAGGATGGCAGGGTGGATCGGGTTTTCTACTGCCCGCACAGCCCGGATGACGCCTGCAACTGCCGCAAGCCACTGCCGGGGTTGATGCATCAGATCGCTGAACACTACGCTGTGCCGCTGACGGGCGTGCCGGTGATCGGTGATTCCCTGCGCGACCTCGACGCTGCCCGTGCCGTGGGCGCCCGCCCGCTGCTGGTGAAGACCGGCAAGGGGCTGCGAACATTGGCCGCGGCGGAGGGACTGGATAATGTGCCGGTCTATGCCGACCTGGCCGCCACAGTGGACGACTTGGTGGCGCCGTCATGATGTTGCTGCGCTCCTCGCTGTTCAGCCTGTCGATGATTCTCTCCACCGTGGTTGTCGCGCTGGTGCTGATTCTCATGGCCCCGACACCCTTTGTTTGGCGCTCGCATTTTGCTCGGGGCTATGCGGCCTACAATGTAAACATGCTCAAGTGGATGTGTGGTATCGACTACAAAGTGGAGGGGCGGGAAAACATCCCCGACAGCTCGGCCATCATCTTTTGCAAACACCAGTCCACCTGGGAAACCTATGCCTTGCAACTGCTGTTCCCACCACAGTGCTGGGTGCTCAAGCGGGAACTCATGTGGGTGCCCTTCTTCGGCTGGGGCATGGCCATGTTGCGGCCCATATCCATTGACCGTTCGTCTGGCCGCAAGGCCATCAAGCAGATTACCGAACAGGGCATACAACGTCTGGAAGACGGTATCTGGATAGTGATCTTCCCCGAAGGCACGCGGGTACCGCCCGGGGTGCACAAACGCTGGGGTGTGGGTGGCTCGTTGCTGGCGGCTAAGGCCAGCGTGCCGGTGGTTCCGGTGGTGCACAATGCCGGTGAATTCTGGGGCCGGGGTTCCTTCGTCAAGCGATCAGGTACTATCCATGTGATCATCGGTGAACCGATACAGACTGAAGGCCTCAGCGCCTCAGAGATCAATCAGCGCGGCGAGGCCTGGATGGATGAGGCCATGGCCCGCATTAGCTCGGTGCCGGTGACGGAGGAATACGACCCCGCCAAGCATCGCAAGTAATCGCAACTCGCCGCGTGGATATTGTAGTTCGCAAGCGATATGCCTCGCCGAAATGCCTGTTGTGCCCAGTTTTTCCGTTTCTCAGGGGTTGCCGCGAAAGCCCTCGAACAGCATCACGGACTGTTCCTGGGCGATGAGTTCGAAGCGTTCACGCTGGCGAAGAAATTCGTCAAACAGGTTGGGGTCGAACTGTTTTCCCCGGTTCATGGCCATGATTTCTACGGCGGTATCGGCTGACATGCCAGCCTTGTACACCCGCTCATGCACCAGGGCGTCGAACACGTCGGCCAGGGCGACGATGCGTGAGGCCATGGGGATGGCCTCGCCCTTGAGCCCGTAGGGGTAGCCACTGCCGTCCCATTTTTCGTGATGGCTGAGGGCGATGTCCTTGGCCATTTGCAACATGGGACTCTTGGAGCCGGCAAGGATGCGCCCACCGATCACCGGGTGGGTCTTCATGATGGTGAATTCCTCGGCGGTGAGTGGGCCCGGTTTGCGCAGCACGACGTCGGGGATACCGATCTTGCCGATATCGTGCATGGTGGCGGCGATGCGGATGTCGTCGACGCTGGGCCGATCCCAGCCGATGGTGCTGGCCAGTACCTCGCTGTAGAGGCCGATACGACGGATATGTGCGCCAGTCTCGCCGTCGTCGCGGGATTCCGCCGCCCATACCAGGCGCAGGGCAATTTCTTCCTCACGTGCACGGATGTCTGCGGTGCGCAGGTGCACCTGCTCTTCCAGGTAATTTCTGAGCAGGGCGTTTTCGCGCCCCATCTGCAAAAAGCCGCGATGCTCCTCGTAGCGTTCACCCAACAGTTCGATGATGAGCAGGCGCCGCCCGGACCACAGCATGGCAATGGCCTCCAAGGCATGTTCTCCGCCCCGTGCATCCGTCTCCACCCAGGGGCCGGAACGCCGAGGCTTTACCGCGTTGCTCCAAGCCCCCTCGGCCTCGGTGATGAAATTCTCCAGAAAAGGAAATTCGCGTTGCGGGTAGAGATCTTTGCCTGTCTGCCAAGCATCGGGACAGAGCATGGTGAGTTCTGCCGGCGGCATACCCACTAGTTGGAAGCCGCCGTCTGCCTGCTGTTCCAGCACCGCCATGCCGAGGGCATTGTAGAGGATGGGCGCGGGCATGGCCGGTGCGGCCAGCGAAGATTGTGCCGGAGCAGACTCCAGACGCCGCAAGCGACGGCGCAACAGGTTGAGTTCGTTGGCCTTCTGCTGCGCCTGGGCGCGCCAGTAGAGGCTGTTGTTGCGATCTATCAGTACTGCCCAGTCACGTTTTGCCTCGGGCAGAAGGTGGATGTCGGCATAGTGATCCGGGCTGAGTTCCACCGCTGCCAGAGTCAGCGGGGTATCGCTCAGGGGCAGCATGCCGTCAAGAAACAGCAGCTGTTCTGTCGCTGGTTCGCCCGGCACCAGGCCCTTGAGGTCGAAGTGTTCCAGATCGCCGCCCATGTCGTTGAGGATGCCGTCCTTGCCGATCTGCAGATAGGCGCTGGCATCCTGTTGCAAGGTGAGGTCGAGCAGGGCGCTGCCCACTGCCGCTGGCAATTCGTCGATCACTCCAGCATCTCTTTGCCCAGGGTCTCGAAGGCCTCTTCTACACCACGGCCGGTTTTGGCGCTGGTTTCCAGTGCCGTCCAGCCTCGCGCCACCAGGCGGTCGATGTCGCATGGGTCGATGTGCCAGCCCTCGGTCAGGTCGGCCTTGTTGATCAACAAGGCGAAAGGCACCTCGCCAATCTCGGCGATGGCCTTGTCGTGCAGGGCGAGGACGATGTCCAGAGTCTCTGGGCGAGTGCCGTCCACCACCAGCAGCAGGCCGGCAGCGCCACGCAGATAGGGCAGGCGCAGGCTGACGAATTCATCCTCGCCGGCCAGATCCCACAGGATCAGCTCCAGTGGCTGCTCGTCGACGAGCAACGATTTTTTGTCGATCTTGACCCCCAGTGAGGTCTGATAGCGTTCACTGAACAGGCTCTTGACGAAGCGCTCGACCAGGGAAGTCTTGCCCACGGCGAAGGCGCCCAGCATGCAGACCTTTTTACGTATCATTTGTCCGCTTCCTCTTTTGGGGCTAGGTGAACAATGAGGGTGACACTGCGATTTTGCGCTTGACCCGCTGGGGTTGTTTTCGTGCTCACCGGTTCGCTGCTGCCGGCGGCGCGCACTGTGAGCAGGGCGGGGTCGACGCCGAGGCCGAGTAGATGCTCGTGCAACCAATCGGCACGGCGACGACTAAGCAGGTGGTTGCGCGCCGCCGTGCCTGTGGCATCGCTGTGGCCGACCAGCATCACTCGTGGCTGCAACCCCTGTACCCGCGCCAAGGTTTGCAGACGTCGGAGGTCGTGAGCCAGGCGCTGCAGGGTTTGCGCATCGGTTTCGCTGTGGGTGGTGTCGACGTTGAAGCGGATCACTTGCCTGCTCAGCGTCGTTTGCAATGCTTGCAAGTCATTGCGGCTCTGATCCCGCAGGGCGCTGGTGTCGACTGCGGCCACGCCGGGCTGGGCCAGCGCAAGGCGTCGCGCCTCGCTGATCCAGGCGGCCGGGGCATGGCCAGTGAGGTGTAGTACCTCGCCGTCCAGATCCAGGTTCACCGTCTCTGGCGGCTGTAACAGGCGCTGGCTGCGGATCAGTACGAAGGACGGAGCGAGAGCCTGATAGGGTTCGAAGTGGAGATCGAGGCGTTGCGGATCCAGTGGATCCTTTTTGCCAAGCAATGACAGGGGCTCGGCGGCCAACGGGTCGCGCAGGCCCTGTACGCGATAGCCCCCATTGACGGCCACGGCGTTGGTTACGACGATGCCTGGCGCCTGATTGAGGGTTTGCAGATAGGCCTCGAAGGCCTGCTGTTCGCGCAGCTCGGTATAGATCCAATAGCCTCCGCCGGTGAGCAGGAGCAGCAATAGTATCAGCAGCAGGGGTGAGATACGTGAGACGTCCTTACGGTAACGGGCCTGCAGGCATTGCTGCAGGGTCTGCTGTACCGCGTCTGTCTCGAAGAGGGCCGGGTCACCATCGAAGTCGCGCAGGGCCTCGGCCTGTCGCTGATGGATAGATTCCAGGGTCTCGTGGAACGCCCCACGCAGTTCCTCCGGTGCGTTGCCGCGGATGGCGCCGGCGATGATCGCCTCCGGGCCTTGTTCCACCCACACGGTGAGATCGCCCATCTGGATGCTGTCGAGGGCCTGGTCGCCGGCCATGGCGAAGGAGTCGTGGGCGAAGTCCTGGATGGCGGTGAGCATGGCCGAGACCAGGTCGGCATCCTCGAAGGCCACGTTGTCGGCGCTGAGGTGTTGTAGCAAGACACCACTTTCGCGATGGATGAGAAATACCTGCTCGACACGGAATTCCAGACTGTGCAGCAACACTACCTCAGCGAAGGGACGGCCGGTGCGCCAGGCCTCGAAACGCCAGGTCAGACCGCGGCGGGAGAAGCTGTGTTCCAATACCTCGCTGAGGTTCTGTAGCATCTGTCGCAGGGCCTCGGCTATCGCCTTGCGGATAGCCGGGCCGATGACCGGAAACAGGGCATCGGCGAAGTGACGGCTATCGCGGCGCACGGAGGTGTGGATGATGGTCTCGACGGTGGGCGCCAGGGCATCGCGCAGGGTGCCGTTGTCTTTTGCGCTGAGACGCAGAGCGTCGGGCAACACCCGGCTGATGTCGTGGGCGTGCAGCTCCGGATTTTCCAGCCGCTCACCCAGTTCCTCGATGCGGCGCTGTTCCGGGCGTAGCAGCAGGCGTCGCAGGGTGCTGAGATCATCGTCCCCGTCGCCCGGCTTAGGGGCGGAGGACTTGCTGTCGGCCACCTCTCAGGCCTTCCCACCGCCTTCCATCTGGGGGCTATTAGCCGGTAGGGAGCCGTCAGCGGGTAGGGAGCCATCAGCCGCCAGAGAGCCGTTGATTGGCAACGGGTCGCCGGTGATCCGCGCGGCCAGCTCATTGAACAAGGTAGAGAGGGCGGAACGGTCGACCTTTTGCTCACGCAAATTGCCAGTTTCTCGCGCCAGTTGGTCGCTGCTTTCTGCCTGACGGGCACCGATTTCTTCGCTAAGGGCACGGGATTGCTGTTCGATCTGCTGTTGCAATTCACTGGCCGTTTGCTTCAGGCCTTCGTCCAGGCCTGACAGCTCTGCACGCAACTGCTCCGCCTGGCTTGCCAGAGCCTCGGAGAGATCCTGCTCCGCCGCCAGTCGGTCATCGTGTTCGCCGCTGAGACGCTTAAGTAGGGATTCCAGCTCGCGGTCGATGGATTGTTCGAGGGATATCAGGCGTTTTTCCTGCTCCTCGCGCAGACGGCTCACTTCCTTCATGATCCGCTCCTCCAGCTGCGAGAATTTGCGCTCATAGTCGCGCATCTGGCTGCCGAAGAGGATGTCACGAATCTTGTCGACGCTCTCCTCACTGCCGGTACCCGCTTCGGGGACGACTTGCCTGGCGCTTTTTTTGTTAGTCACGCTTACCTCCTTGTTTTGGCTGATAACGGCAGGCCCCGATGACATCGGATGCAGTGAATAAATGCCTCTACTGCAGCAAACCTTCCGGCCGAATATCTCGTGATGCCCGTTGCGGTGCCTTCCAATACCTTCGTCCGCAACTCAGGAACCTTGGCGGATGAAAACACAAAAACAGCAAGGCTGCCAATCATCAGGTGTAAGTAACTGTCCGCCGGGAAACTCATTGTGCCGGAGAATTTTATCTGGAGACTCAGTGGCATCGGCAGGAGGTGGGTGATTTTGGTCTTGGCCGAATATTACAAAGGATCGTCGACAGCTGCGTGGACGTCCCGTCCCATAAGCGATATCCTACGCTCCCCGATCGGGGATCGCTCAACGCAATGCGCCTGTAGCTCAGCTGGATAGAGTACCGCCCTCCGAAGGCGGGGGTCACAGGTTCGACTCCTGTCAGGCGCGCCATCTTCCTTTTATTGCCATTGCCAATTTGGGACATCACTGCGATAGCTCCCAGCAAAAAGTCCGCAGTGGATATCAAAGTACGAGGCAAGTTGCCCAAAGATAAACTGGGTGACCGGGTACTGGCAGCGATTACACCACTTACTGTAAAACTCAAGTTTCGGAGTTCGTCCTCCCAATCAAGGGAAAATATAACAGCTTGAAATTGAATGTATTTTTCAGGCTGCTTGCGATCTGATCAAGGTGCGAAAACATTTTCGCCGAATTCGAGGCTACATCTCGACGGTTAAAAAGCAGGCTGAGTAGTTACCTATTTTGATGCTGGGTTAATAAACGGCCACAGGGTTACTTTCTGCTATCCTTGCGCCTCTCAGCAAATCAAAGGCAAAGGCTCTGATTTTCCGATGAAATACCAAGACCTGCGCGACTTTATCGTGCAACTGGAAGCCCGCGGCGAGTTGCAACGCATCACCCACGAGGTTGATCCCCACCTGGAGATGACCGAAATCTGCGACCGCACCCTGCGTGCCGGCGGCCCGGCGCTGTTGTTCGAAAACCCCAAAGGCTCGGACATCCCGGTGCTGGCCAACCTGTTTGGCACTCCGCAGCGGGTAGCGCTGGGCATGGGCGAGGAATCCGTCACCGCCCTGCGCGAGGTGGGCAAGCTGCTGGCCTTCCTCAAGGAGCCGGAGCCACCCAAGGGCATGAAGGATGCCTGGGACAAGCTGCCGGTGTTCAAGCAGGTGCTGAACATGGCGCCCAAGGTGGTCAAGCGCCCGCCCTGTCAGACGGTGACCCTGGAGGGCGATGAGGTGGATTTGTCAAAACTGCCCATCCAGACCTGCTGGCCGGGCGATGCCGGACCGCTGATCACTTGGGGTCTGGTGGTCACAAAAGGCCCCAATAAAGAAAGACAGAACCTGGGCATCTACCGCCAGCAGGTAATCGGCAGAAACCGCGTCATCATGCGCTGGCTGGCCCACCGCGGCGGCGCGCTGGACTTCCGTGACTGGTGTGAGGCCCATCCCGGTGAGCGTTTCCCCATCGCCGTGGCCCTGGGCGCCGACCCGGCCACCATCCTCGCAGCGGTGACGCCGGTGCCGGACGCCCTGTCGGAATATGCCTTCGCCGGTCTGCTGCGCGGCTCCAAGACCGAGGTGGCGCAATGCCTGGGTTCGGAGCTACAGATCCCTGCCTCTGCCGAGTTCGTGTTGGAGGGCTGGCTGGAGCCCAATGATACGGCTGATGAAGGCCCCTTCGGCGACCACACTGGCTACTACAATCAGATGGATCGCTTTCCCGTGTTCACTATCGAGCGCATCACCCAGCGCCGCGAACCCATCTATCACAGCACCTACACCGGCCGGCCACCGGATGAACCGGCAGTACTGGGAGTGGCGCTGAACGAGGTCTTCGTGCCCATCCTGCAAAAACAGTTCCCGGAGATCGTCGATTTCTATCTGCCACCCGAAGGCTGTTCTTACCGCTGGGCCTGTGTCAGTATCAAAAAGCAGTACCCAGGCCACGCCAAGCGGGTGCTGCTGGGGGTATGGTCGTTCCTGCGCCAGTTCATGTACACCAAGTTCGTGGTGGTATGTGACGATGACATAGATATCCGCAACTGGGAGGACGTCATCTGGGCCATGACCACACGCATGGATCCGGTACGCGACACCACCACCCTCGAAAACACCCCCATCGACTATCTTGACTTTGCCTCGCCGGTATCCGGCCTGGGCTCCAAGATGGGCTTTGATGCCACCAACAAGTGGCCGGGTGAGACCACCCGTGAATGGGGCGAACCGATTCAAATGACTGAAGAAATCAGGCAACGTGTCGATAACATCTGGGACGAGCTGGGCATAAGCTTACCCAAAGAGCCGCGCAGGCTTCTATAATCACAGAGCATCGGTAGGGTGGGCATTGCCCACCAGCAGGTTTCAGCAATGTTTCGGTGGGCAGTGCCCACCCTACCGGCGCTCAAACAGTGTCAGAACAGGCAGCAAAGGGAGCAACGATGCGCACCATCATGTTGTTGAATGCCAAGGGCGGCTGTGGCAAGAGTACCCTGGCCAGCAATCTCGCCAGTTACTATGCCAGCGAAGGCCAGACCGTGGCGTTGGTGGACTGTGATCCGCAGGCCTCCAGCCTGGAATGGCTGGCAGCACGCCCGCAACACACCGCACCCATCACCGGCATCGACGGCACCGCCGAAGGCGCGCGCATCCCACGCGGCACCGAGGTGGTCATCTACGATGTACCCGCCGGTATTAAGGGCAAGGAACTCACCGCCTTGGTGCGCCGTGCCGAGACCCTGATCATCCCCGTGCTGCCCTCTCCCATCGATATTCGTGCCGCCTCACACTTCATCCGTGACCTGCTGCTGGTGGGTAAGGTCTCGCGCAAACAGACCAAACTGGCCGTCATCGCCAACCGGACACGCGAAAACACCCTCGTCTATCACCGTCTGGAAAAATTCCTCAAGAGCCTGAAAATTCCCTTTATCGCCACCCTACGCGACACCCAGAACTACATCCGCGCCGAAGAGCAGGGGCTGGGCATCTTCGAGTTACCACCCTCACTGGTGGTACATGACCAGGAACAGTGGAAACCCCTGCTGAAGTGGCTGCGCAGCAAACGCAGCCAAGCACACACTTAGCGCTGTCACTAACGACGCACTTTCACGGAAGAAAACATGGACAACCCGCAACGGATAGCGAACAGACAACGGCCACCGCCGGCCTGGCGGCTGATCAGCGGACTGGCCCTCTGCCTGTTGCTGGTAAGTACACAGATCCACTCAGGCCACGACGCCCGCCAGTCTCACCCCTTCATCGTCAGTGGCGTGGTACTCAGCAGTGACGCCGCATTACACATCGAAGATTTCGCCAAGCTCCTCGGCAAGGCCGCCGGTTATCCCCTGCGAGTCCGGTTTGTCGACAGTTACAACGCCCTTTCCACGGCCCTGCGTGAAGACCCCAGCGCCATCGGCTGGACCTGCGGCGCAGCCTTCGTCGAAGACCGTATCCGCGACGGTCAGCAGCTGGTCAGCATTCCCCTGTTCCGCGGCCAACCCACTTACCACAGTCTCATCATCACTCGCCGCGGACGGACGGAAGCATCCCTGCTGGACTTCAAGGGACAGATCCTCGCCTATTCCGACGGGCGTTCCAATTCCGGCTATGTTGTACCCGCCTATCAGCTGAAACAGGCGGGTTTTGCGATACGGAATTATTTCCGCCTGTTATTACATACCGGCAATCACGAACGCAGCATCGAAGCGGTGGCCAACGGCCTGGCCGATGTCGCTGCCGTTGATGAATATGTGTGGGTCGAATATCTCAAGATGCACCCCGGGATCGCCAACGAGCTGCACGAGATCGAGCGCTTCGGCCCCTTTCCCTTTACCCTCGTTGTGGCAGGAAAGGCGGTGGATCGACACACCCTTGAGCGCCTGCAACAGACCCTGAGCGGACTCGCACAAAGTCCCGGCGGCAAAAAACTGCTGGACAGCTTCGGCATCGACGGTTTTGTCAAAAAAGAGAACGACTTTTACCGTCCTATCGAAGACATGATGCGCACACTGGGGTGGCCCCAAGAAGACCCTCAGTGATCAATTGGATACGCAAATCCTTTTATCGCCAGGTGATGGCCCTGCTAATTGTCGGTGGCTTTAGCGTCACTACCGTCTACGGTCTGTTTGACTATCAGAAAGAACGCCGCCAGTTGCAACACATCCTCGAGGCCGATGCCCGGCACCTCGCCGACACCTTGAGCCTGGTGATCGCCGACGACATTTTCTACGGTAAGCATTTTGAACTGTGGAAGCGGCTTGATGCCGTCTATCAAAGCCACCGTGCTGAAAACAACACCGGCCTGCTGTACTACATTCGTGAAATATCCGTGACCGATAATGAAGGACGGGTCACCGGTCATACCCATCCACGTGACCACCCCCTGTTACAGCCCGATCACCGCCCCGTCTTTGACGACAAAGACCTGATCAACAGCAAACAGCGAATCATCTGGCATCAACAGCCGGAGCCCATGTTGCTGGTACGTTACCCGATTTATTTCAGCGACAAAAAAGTGGGCGATATCACCCTTGATCTTGACCCGCAGCCCATGCTCGCCATGCAACACCAACTGATCATGACCTATCTGCTCTACGAGTTAATGTTCATGGGCATACTGCTGGTCTCGGCGCGTTTTCTGGCACGCTGGCTGGCACGCCCGTTGGAACAGGCCAGTCACGTACTGCCCCAGCTGGGCACGGGCAATGTACGCCTGCCCGAACTCCAGTCACGCCACGATGAGCTAAAACTCCTCGCCACGGCCATCGAGGAGGCCGACCAGCGTATACATGCCGCACGACTCACTGCACAAGACCGGCAGAATGAACTGGAAGAGCGGGTCGATGAACGCACCCGGGAGATCGAGTCCTTCACCTATTCCGTCTCGCACGATCTGCGCTCCCCGCTGCGCGCCATGGACGGATTCGCCCAGGTACTGCTGGAAGATTGCACAGATACATTGGATGACGACGGCAAGGCGCACCTGCAACGGATTCGCGGTGCAGCTGTACACATGGGGCACATCATCGATGACCTGCTCATGCTGTCACAGCTGAACCAGGAACACCTGGTTTTCTCGGATGTGGATCTGTCGACGATAGCCAACCACATCATCGACGAATTGCGCGAGCAATCGCCGCAAAGGAAAGTTGAGGTACATATCGCCAGCGACATGCGGACGCGGGGCGATGCCCGCCTGCTGCGTATCGTCCTCACCAATCTTTTCGGTAATGCCTGGAAATATACCAGCAAGACAACGCATCCCCGAATAGAATTTGACGGCCACCTGCAGGATGGAAAGTGGATCTATCAGGTGCGTGACAATGGAACCGGATTCGACATGAAATACGTTAACAAGTTATTCGGTGCCTTTCAGCGCTTGCATGGCCGTGATGAGCATGAAGGTACCGGGATTGGCCTGGCTATCGTACAGCGTATTATCAAGCGCCATCAGGGTGAAGTGTGGGCAGAGGCCGAGCCCGGACGAGGAGCCACCTTTTATTTTTACCTCAGAAACAGCGACAATGCGGCAACGGCCACATGATTTGTCACCCTTCATGACAAATAACTGAAATATCACACACCTTGGCCGATAACTGACAAGGTCAATCTTTTAACACGGGACTTTTAACACGGAAAACCCATTATGAAAAACAAACTTATCATTGCCGCGCTTGCGGTATTTACCAGCGGCGTTGCCCAGGCCGATTTTCTGCGCATCGAGGCTGGTGCTGGCATCTGGCAAAGCGAACCCAGCGGAACCGTTACCGATAAGGCGTCCAGTAGTAGCGACATCCCCAGCCTTAATGACGACCTGGGTCAACAGAATGAGAACATTTCCTATCTCTGGCTCAACGTCAAACACCCGCTACCCTTGCTGCCGAATTTCCGCCTCGAATACACCACTCCCAGCTTTGAAGGCAATACGAGAAAGAGTTTCACCTGGGCAGGCAATACCTATGGCATCAATGCCTACAGCAAGCTTGAGCTGAAACAGACCGACATCGTTCTTTACTACAACCTGCTCGATAATACCTTCTGGGCCACCCTGGATCTGGGGCTGGATCTGAAGCTTGTCGACTACAGCTACGAGCTGCGCGATTCATCAAATACCTACAGTGATTCCGACAGCCTGGCCATCCCCATGCTGTATGCCCGTACCCGCGCACAGATTCCCACGACGAATATCGGGCTTGAGGCGGACATCAAATTCATCAGTTATGGAGATACCCGGCTCTATGATTTTCGCGCCAAAGTGGATTACACCTTTGATTTCGTCCCCGTCATCCAGCCAGCTATAGAACTCGGCTATCGTACGCAGAAATTCAAAATCGATGAAGGTAGTGAAGGCACCAAAACCGACTTTGAGTTTTCAGGTATCTATGGCGGAGTCATGTTGCGTTTTTAGTCGATGGCCGGTTTCGGCCACAGCAATGCAGAAAAAACCGGAGCGGGCCATGCCCGCGAGCTACTTGCTTATCACCACAGGGATTGTTGTTTTAATCTCTGTGGGTTTAATTCCCCGCTTTCGCGTAGCGAAAGTCGAGCGTTAGCGAGATAGCTTGCTGCGGGGTAGTTTATCGCCTTGCTCTACAGCCATCGCAGGCATGGCCCGCTCCTACCAATGTGGGTCAGACGGCTTGCAGATTGGCATAGGCTGTCATCAACCACTTGGCCCCCTGCGCATCGAAATTGACCTGCACCCGCGCCTGTGCGCCCTGTCCCTCCACATCCAACACCACTCCTTCACCAAACTTGGCATGCTGCACGCGCTGGCCCAGGCGCAGGCCGTTGCTTTCCTGTTGCACTGGTGCGGCGCCAAAGCTGTAATTGCCAGCCGGCACCACCACGCTGCCACCCAAGCGTACCTCTTCGATGAGTTCGGCAGGGATTTCATCAAGAAAGCGCGAACGGTGGGGAAAGGTTTCCTTGCCGTACAGACGCCGAGCCTCGGCGTGGGTGAGATAAAGACGCTCACGGGCACGGGTAATGCCGACATAACAAAGACGGCGTTCTTCTTCCAGCCGGCCCGGCTCCCCGATGGACATCTTGTGCGGGAATAGGCCCTCTTCCAGGCCACACACAAAAACTAACGGGAACTCAAGGCCCTTGGCCGAATGCAGGGTCATCAACTGCACGCCGTCTTCGCCGCCGCTGGTCTGTTTTTCACCAGCCTCCAGCGCGGCGTGGGCGATGAATGCCGAGATATCATCCATCTCTTCGGCGCCTTCGGGAATGTCGCCCTGCTCGAAATAGCGAGCGGCATTGACCAGCTCTTCGAGATTTTCGATGCGCGCCTGACCCTTTTCACCGCGTTCTTTTTTGTAGTGCTCCAGCAGGCCGCTGTGATGGATCAGGTGCTCCATCTGCTCGAACAGTTCCATACTGGCGGTGGCCGCAGCCATTTCTTCGATGAGATCGAGAAAGCCACGCAGGGCATTGGCGGCGCGTGCGGGTAACTGTTTTTGTTCGACCATGGCACTGGAGGCATCCCACAGAGCGGCATTGTGCTCGCGGGCATATTCGCGTGCGGCAGCCACGGTACGCTCGCCGATGCCACGCGTTGGCGTATTGATCACGCGCTCGAAACCGGCATCATCATGACGATTGGCGAGCAGACGCAGGTAGGCCATGGCGTCTTTTATTTCCTGCCGCTCGAAGAAACGTTGGCCGCCATAGACGCGATAGGGCAGGCCGGACTGGATCAGGGCCTCTTCCAGCACGCGTGACTGGGCATTGGATCGGTACAGCACGGCACAGTCGCGGTAACTGCCGCCATCATCCATCCAGTCCTGCATGCGGTCGACGATGAAGCGCGCCTCATCGCGTTCGTTGAATGCGGCATAACGACGAATCGGTTCGCCATCGGCATCGGCGGTCCACAGATTTTTACCCAGACGCTCAGTATTGTGCTCGATGAGGGCGTTGGCGGCCTTGAGAATATTACCGGTGGAGCGGTAATTCTGCTCCAGGCGAACGGTGTGGGCAGCGGCGAAATCACGGCTGAACTGCTGGATGTTCTCGATGCGCGCGCCACGCCAGCCATAGATGGACTGATCGTCGTCACCAACGGCGAAGACGTGTGATTGCTTACCGGCCAGCAGGCGTATCCATGCATACTGAATGGCATTGGTATCCTGAAATTCGTCCACCAGAATGTGCTGGAAACGCTCGCGGTAGTGCTCGAGCAGGCGCGGGTTCTTCAACCACAGCTCGTGGGCGCGCAACAATAGCTCGGCGAAATCCACCAGCCCGGTACGTTGGCAGAGGTCTTCGTAGGCACGGTAGATGCGGATCATCTGCCGCTGGAAGGGGTCGTCGAAGTCCTCGATGTGCTCGGGGCGCTGACCTTCGTCCTTGCGCGAATTGATGAACCACTGCGCCTGACGTGGTGGCCAGCGGGCTTCGTCCAGTTGCAGATCACGGAGTATGCGGCGGATGGTGCGGTACTGGTCGTCGCTGTCGAGGATCTGGAAGGTCTGCGGCAGACCGGCATCAGCCCAGTGCATGCGCAGCAGGCGGTGGGCCAGGGAGTGGAAGGTACCCACCCACATACCGCCCACCGGCAGCGCCAGCAGGCTCTCGATGCGCCCACGCATCTCGGCGGCGGCCTTGTTGGTAAAGGTGACGGCAAGGATGCTGTAAGGTGATACCGCCTCGGTACGCACCAGCCAGGCGATGCGATGCACCAGTACACGGGTCTTACCGCTACCGGCCCCGGCCAGCACCAGGGCATGCCCCTCAGGGGCGCACACCGCCTGACGCTGGGCCTCGTTGAGGTCTTTAATAATATTGGAAACGTCCATAGGGCGGAGATTCTAACAGATGGGCATCAACCCGGCCCGCTGGGGAAACTGATGGCGGCAGCGGATTGCCGAAAAAAGCTTCCTGCTTTTTTCGACTGACAAAAACATGGCAGAACTGGGGACAGACTCAGAACCGGGGGCTGGTGTAGTGTGCGCACAATATCGACAGTCAGGCTGGGGAGCGAACCCAGCCACGCTTGCCACCGATAATGACAGTGTGTGACTATCTTGGACGGGTTGTTTTAACAATTGCGTTCATTCGGAAAAACAGGAGCTATAACCATGGTTGGCAGCAGAATTCCAGGCCCACTCGGGATAGGGCCGGCATCTCCTCCCATTGACGATGGCACATTGGCGCTGACGAATTCACCGCTTCCGGGGCCCCTCGGCATTGGAACGCCATCGAACTATTTTTCGGAGCTCTGCACCGGCATAGATCCGCAGCTGACCCTGCGAGAAGAGGCCACCCTGCGTGCATTACTGAAGCAGTATCCCGGCGACGAGGTTCTGGCCCTGGGCGAACTCATGGAAATCCTGCCCACCGGTGAAGACAGTCTCAAGGCCTTTGCCGGCGGCCTGCTGGGCGCCTCCCTGGCCCGCGGCAAGGGGTATATCCAGGCATTACAGGCGTACAACGACAGTCTGGTGCAATGGAAAACGCCCCCAAAAAGCAGCGTAACAAAATCAAGACAGAAAAAGTGCAACCGCCCCATGAGCGGCTCAACAGCGCCTACCGAAGTGAATTGAGGAGCATGGCCCGCTGGGGGTCACCCGCCCTGAAAAGCCCGAGGCAGGGCATGCGAGTACTGCGCAGCCGCCAGCACACCATCGACCTGACCGGCAGCCGTGACGTCTGGCGCCTGAAGAGTCTCCTGAAAATCGCCCGAGTGGGCGCCTATGGCAGCATCATCATCGATGCCGGACTGGTGGGGCAGAAAGTACAGGATGCCCGTGATGCGGGAGGCAATGCGGAGAAGGTGGCGTATGAGGAGTATGGGGCGTTGATTGGGAGTATAGCGATAGCGGGCTTTACAACGTTTACCGTCGGTGTCTTTCTCGGCCCAGGACTGATTATCCTTACCGTGGTCGGTGGAGTCAGCGCATTGGCGGGAGCGGAATTCGGCCGCTGGATTGGTGAGTCGTTCTACGAGCAGATATCAGCCTACGAGGCGGCGATGCCCTCCGAACGGAAAAAGCAATTATTGTCCGAGATGCCTTGAACACAATGTAAGCGCAGCAGCAGACATCAGTCGTGGAGCTTCCGCCCGAGGTTAAAGAGTGGCTTATACCGCTGCTAGCGTTTGGCGGTGGTATTGGTGCATTGGGGTACTTTATTTTGCTCCCCATTCTGTACTTTCGGCTGACACGAAAATACGACGCCATGTTCCCTGAATATGATCGTATTATACCGCTGGCCTCAATTATGGGGGTCGTGGTGAGGACGGGATACTACGTTTCGTTTATTCTTTTTAAAAACCTCATCAACGGCAAACGCCACAAAATCATGCATAACGTCACCAATGGTTATGATTTCCGGGGCAATGCCCCATGGCCGGACATTTTTTTGAGTTACCTGTACTTGTTTCTTGCCATTTTATGCTTAGGAAGTTTGATTGTTTTTCTTTTTTTGAGCAAAGTTCTTGGCATTGAATTATGAGTATAGAGACTTTGGCAGAGAGACTTTGGGTCAGACTGGGGGCATGAATCAGATTCGAATAGGGGGAGACTTTGGAGTAGGAACCAAAAGTAGCCGTCTCAGGCGAGGAGTTTTGGCAGGACACGGTAGCTTTGTTCGTATCCAAAGCATTCACGACGCTCGCGGGGCAAGCTCTCACTCATCTGGAACCACCAAACCCCTCTCCTCGCGCCTCGTCTGAGAGCACCTGATTTTTGGTGTCTGGCGTTTTTTTAGAAGCAACAGGACTGTCAAAATGACTGCTGCCCCCCGGGGTAATCACAGCTGACAAATACGCCTTTGCTTCCATTTGGCTGACCACCAAAGGTGAATACCTGAAAATTTTAGCAAAATTGATCAAAAAAAAGAGGGAAAGCCGTATTTTTATAGTAGATTCACCCCCGCTTCGACAGACTCCACGCACTATTTTTCATCATGATTGACAGGTATGCTGTCGCAGTTAATTTTCGACTC
The DNA here is from genome assembly GCA_021647505.1 of Gammaproteobacteria bacterium. Lineage (GTDB taxonomy): Bacteria > Pseudomonadota > Gammaproteobacteria > SZUA-152 > SZUA-152 > DRQN01. Next base: position 66,138 of record JAKIUN010000008.1, on the reverse strand, counting down.
TCAAACCAACCAAGGGATCACCACTATGACTCAGTATTTAACTATCGCCATCGGATTAAGCGCCGCACTGTTGTTGAGTGGCTGCGCAGTAACTGCAAAAGACATGGAGAAAATGAACGCCGATATTGCCACGGCACAAAAGACTGCGGACGAAGCGAAGACCATGGCCAGTGAGGCGCAGACAAGCGCTATCCGTGCACAGAAAATGGCCGAGGATGCGGATCCGTCCAACGCTCAGGCCACTGCCGACCGCGCCCTGCGTGAAGCCGAAATGGCCAGGGCCGAAGCCCGCGAAGCCGGCGAAAAGGCAGATCGCATGTTCCAGAAAGCGATCGCGAAATAACGCCCCCTTTAGGAACGCATACGTTCCTTACCAACCTGGCCCATGCTTGGCTTTCTACGCAAGCATCCTGTCACGGCCTTAATGGCGTGACAGGGGGCTCGGGTTTTGGTTTACAAAATTTTGGTTCACAAAACCACGGGCTACAGCACTCTCAGCATCCTGCGAAGCCGCAACCACAAACCCCTCAAGCCCAAACTCATCCCTGATGGCCTGCGCGGTAACAGATAAACCCAGGCAATCGGTAAATGGCCCCACCGTGACCCGACACAAACCATCGCTGTCACAAGGTCGAACGCTGACCGAGGGCGCCAGGGCCTCAAGCCGTTTCGCCAGGTGCTCTGCGCGTTCATATTCTTTAAACGCGCCTATCTGAAGTAAGCGCTTCTCGCCAGCCTCAGGCTGTGCGCACTGCCACTGCCTGACAATCGCCACGGGCACCCCGCTGTGACGGTTGGCCGTCTCAATAATACGATCCCAGTCCGCAGCGGGTAACGGCCGGTCAGCAACACGCACGACCTGCGATACCACCGTGGTCAGGCTGACGCCCTGCCGATTTTTCTGCTCTGAGAGTGGCGCATGGGCCTCCAGAAACAACACACCGTCCTCAATGCCTACCTTGTAGGGCTCATTCTCGATACGCACCGTCACCTTGCGCGGTACCCGGGCAAACAATTGCTCAATATCTTCGGGATAGAGACGGATGCAGCCGTGACTGACACGCATGCCTATACTGAAGGGTCGATTGGTTCCATGTAACATGTAGCCGGGTTCGCTGAGCATCAGGGCAAAATCACCCAGGGGGTTATCGGGGCCCGGCGGAATAAACCGCTGTACCGTCAAACCCTCGGCTTCCATTTCTGCCACGATGGAAGCGGGCGCCGTCCAGCTGGGATGCAGGATCTTGTCCTTGATCGAGAACTCCCCCAGCGGTGTCGACCAGCCTTCCCGGCCGATACCGACGGGATAGGTGATCACTTCCTCGCGTCCACCCGGCTCAGATTCAGGAAAATAATAGAGCCGCATTTCCACCAGGTTGATCACGATACCCCGCCAGGGGCGTGGCGGCAGAACGAAGCGAGTCGGAACCACGATGTGGGTTCCTTCGCCCGGCAGCCAAGGGTCGACACCCGGGTTGGCGGCAACCAGTTCGTTGAAGCCCAGATTGAAACGGCGTGCGATATCCAGCAGGGTGTCTTCCTGCCTGGCCGCCACAGACTGCACCTTCCCAACCAGGCTGTTGCCGGCCTCCGGCAACGGAAAGGTCAGCGCTCTCGCCTCACCGGCCAGGAACATTGCTGCAAGCAGTAAAACAGGCAACAAGGCCCTGCGTTGCGGAGCAAAGGAAAAATGGGCAAGTGTCTGTCGGATTTGGATCATCATATTCAGAAATACTAATCCTTTTTCTTCAGATCGAGCTGCACCACCACCGTATCCCGAATCTCATCGGTAAAGTGGGGGCGGTCACCGCCCGCCATGCCGCCCAGCTCATTTTCGCGACCGCTGATCAGGGCCAGACACTCACGGATATCATTGATGGTCTCTTCCGACAGGGGATGACGCATGCCGGCCGGAGTGTAGGTATCCTTGGCCACGTTGCTCAGGGTACGACGCATCGCACGCAGGATGCGCAGTTCGACAGAGGGCGGTTCTTCGCTCATGCTGTTTTCTCATTGAGAGGACGATACAAGGTTTTTCATTAAAGGACGATACAAGTCTGTATATTTCATAAAATATAGTCTGGCATATTTTCGGGAACTTTTTCCGCGATTGACCACCCTGACGACCATGACTCCACCGGCTTGGCGGGTCGGCAAATATTTCCGACCCTGACGGCTCCCCACAAAAACTTGGTAGGGTGGGCAGGCTTTTCATGCCCACGTGGAATATGCGCCAACCGCGTGGGCACAAAAAACGTGCCCACCCTACATGGCTGACGACCACGACTCCACTGGCTTGACGGGCCAGCAAATATTTCCGGCCTGCTGTAACTACCACACAGATTTTGAGTCACTAACGCGAAGATTCCGCAACACATTCAGGAAATATTGCATGAATTCCCGCCGTACCGTACTACTTCTTGTCGCCGTACTGATTGCCGCCTTTTTTATTTTTGATCTCGGCCAGTATCTGACACTCGATTTTCTCAAGTCACAACATCAATCATTTCTCGATTATTACGCCGCCCATCAGGCACTGACCATCGCCCTGTATTTTTCGTTATATATTCTGGTCACCGCCCTGTCGCTGCCCGGGGCCGCTATCATGACCCTGGCGGGTGGCGCCATTTTTGGTCTCGCCTACGGTGTTCTGATCATTTCCTTCGCCAGCACCATTGGCGCCACGCTGGCCTTTCTCATCTCGCGCTTTCTGTTGCGTGACTACGTACAAAGCCGTTTTGGCGACAAACTGAAGGCGGTCAATGCCGGCATCGAGCGTGACGGCGATTTTTATCTGTTCACCCTGCGCCTGATTCCCATCTTTCCTTTCTTCATTATCAACCTGGTGATGGGCCTGACCTCCATGAAGGTATGGCGCTTCTATCTCGTCAGCCAGATCGGCATGCTGCCGGGCACCATTATCTATGTAAATGCCGGCAGCCAGTTGGGGAAACTGGACTCCCTGTCCGGCATTCTGTCACCGGGCCTGCTGTTGTCGTTCGCCCTGCTGGGCCTGTTCCCCCTGCTGGCCAAAAAGCTCGTCGAATGGCTGAAACAGCGCAAAATCCAGCAGCACTACCCGCAACCGAAGACCTTTGATTACAATCTGGTGGTGATCGGCGGCGGCTCGGCGGGACTGGTCTCGGCGCTGATTGCGGCAACCGTAAAGGCAAAGGTCGCACTGATCGAAAAACACAAAATGGGTGGCGATTGTCTCAATACCGGCTGCGTCCCCAGCAAGGCGCTGATCCGCTCAGCGAAAATGCTCAGCTATGCCCACCGGGCCAAGGATTTTGGTCTGCAAAAGACCGAGGTAAGTTTTGATTTCGCCGAGGTGATGGAGCGTATTCAGCGGGTCATCAAAAAAATCGAACCACACGACTCCGTAGAGCGTTTTACCCGCTTGGGCGTGGATGTCGTACAGGGTGATGCGCAGATTCGTTCACCCTTCGAAGTCGAGGTCAATGGCAGGACGCTGACGACGCGCACGATCATTGTCGCTACCGGTGCACGGCCCGCAGTGCCGGATATTCCCGGCATCGATGCGGTCGATTATCTGACCTCGGATACCCTCTGGGATTTACGTGAACAACCACAGCGCCTGCTGGTGCTCGGCGGCGGCCCCATCGGTTGCGAGCTGGCGCAAAGTTTTCAGCGGCTGGGCAGCCAGGTCACCCTGGTGCAACGCGGCGAACACATCATGCCACGCGAAGACAGCGAAATCTCTGCCCTGGTCAAACAGCGTTTTGTCGACGAAGGCATGCAGGTGCTCACCGGGCATACCGCCATCCGCTTTGAAGGCAGCGGTGCCGACACCACGCTGATCTGCGCAAACGCGGGCGGGGAAGTCAGCATCCCCTTTGACCGCGTGCTCATCGCCCTCGGCCGGCGCGCCAACACACAGGGCTTCGGGCTCGAATCACTGGATGTGCGCATCGCCCGCACCGGCACCATCGAGGCCGATCCCTTCCTGCGCACCAATTACCCGAACATTTACGTTTGCGGCGACGTCACCGGCCCCTATCAGTTCACGCACACCGCTTCACATCAGGCCTGGTATGCCTCGGTCAATGCCCTGTTCAGCCCGTTCAAGTCCTTCCGTGTCGATTATTCAGTGATTCCGTGGGCCACCTATACCGACCCGGAAGTCGCTCGCGTCGGCCTCAATGAACAGGAGGCACGCGAAAAAGGCATTGCCTTCGAGATCACCACCTATGGTATCGATGACCTCGACCGTGCCATTGCCGACAGCGAAGATCACGGCCTGGTAAAAGTGCTGACGGTGCCCGGCAAAGACAAGATCCTCGGTGTCACCATCGTCGGCTCACACGCCGGCGACCTGATCGCCGAGTTCGTCATGGCCATGAAACACGGCCTGGGCTTGAATAAAATACTCGCCACCATTCACATCTACCCAACCATGGCCGAGGCCAACAAGTTCGTCGCCGGGGCGTGGAAGAAAAACCACAAGCCGGAAAGGCTGCTCGACTGGGTAGGGCGTTTTCACACCTGGCGCCGGGGCTGATAGGATAGCGGTCTCCGTACCCATTAGCATATCCGTCATGTCCGATAAAAAGTGCTTTTGGGAAACCAAGACTCTCGCCAAAATGAACAAGCAGGAATGGGAATCCCTGTGTGACAACTGCGGTAAGTGCTGCCTGCACAAGTTGGAAGACGACGAGACCGGTGAGGTTTATTACTGCAACGTTGTCTGCCACCTGTTCGACATGCAGCACGGCACCTGCGGCGACTACCCCAATCGCGCTACCCGGGTGCCCGCGTGTGCGGTACTGACGGTAGAGAATATTCCCCAGTTCGGCTGGATGCCCAAGACCTGCGCCTACCGCCTGTTGAGTGAAGGAAAACCACTGCCGGACTGGCACCCGCTGGTCAGCGGCGACCCGGAATCCGTTTATCGCAGCGGCCACTCTGTACGTGACCGCGTGGTCATCGAAAACGAAGACACCGATCTGCAGTTACATATCACCGACTGGGATCTGTAAATTTCTCAGGAACGTGCACGTTCCTGACCGCCTTGGTCTGGCGTACGCCTGGCGTCCTAAACATGATCTGTATTGTTGTCGGGTTAATATTGCAATCACCGGGGTATATCGACGGACAAAAAAAGGCCGGAGGAAAGGACAGGAATGAGCGTACGGGGATTCCATGTCTTCTCGTCATCGGGCCGTTGCCACCATCCAGAGACATCGTCTGCACAGCGCGTGCTACGGGCATGTGTCGTGTGCGCCGTGCACAAAAATAGGCAGCGAAGCTCCCTGCTATAGGCACACAACCAGCACCGCCTGACCGATAAGCGCCAGGCAATAAGAGCCCGCCATAGTTCCTCGTTCAGCCGACGTTCAGCTAACCGCATACAATATTCCGCGCACAAAGTCATTAATATGTAACAAACAGCGAGAAAATTTAGCAGGGAATCGTTGCCGTAAATTACCCGACGCTGCCTTTATATTTGCGTCGTCGGTGACACACGATTTTCCCTGCATGTGTTGAGCATTCCCGGTTTTTTAACTGCCTTGATCAACTGGGACGCCAGATACCTCTGTCTTTCGCTGGGGTAATAATGACTCAGGGGGCCCTGAGTCAGACCCGGTTTCACGACTGCCGAGAGTGTTTTTTATTATGCACCATAGCCGGATCACAGATCGCCCCCCGCCCCCTCTATCCTCGCCAAACTATACAAAAACACGCTATTTTACCCTGCGGCGCGCGCCGTCCGCCCAAGTATTCGGAGGATCAAAAATTTCTTGACAAGACCCCGAAACAGGTAAAGTCTTGAGTCTATTCAAAAGATGCATCCATAATGCATCAATACTGATTTTACGTTTTAATAAAATCAAAACCACGCGAAAAGTCGGGAGGTGACAATCGTGGAAACAACCGAGAAGTACCATTTTGATGTAGTGAGGTGGTTCAGTGTAGCCGCCGTTATCTACCTAGTCTTCGGCACCCTGGTGGGTGTCCTTATTGCGTCACAGCTGGCCTGGCCAGTATTAAATTTTGATATTCCTTACTTGACCTTTGGGCGTTTGCGACCCCTGCACACCAACGCGGTCATCTTCGCCTTCGGCGGCTGCGCGCTCATGGCGACCGCCTTCTACAGCGTACAGCGCACCTGTGGCGTCAAGCTGTGGAGCAACAAGTTGGCCTGGTTCACCTTCTGGGGCTGGAACCTGATCATCGTTTCCGCCGTCGTCACCCTGCCGCTGGGTCTGACTTCCGGTAAGGAGTACGCCGAGCTGGAGTGGCCAATCGATATCGCCATCGCCGTGGTCTGGATCTCCTACACCGTCAACTTCGTGATGACCATCGCCAACCGCAAGAGCTCGCACATCTACGTGTCGAACTGGTTCTTCCTCGGCATGATGATCATGATTACCTATCTGCATGTGGTAAACAGCCTCGCCATCCCGGTCGGCATGTTCAAGTCCTACTCCATCTTCTCCGGGGTGCAGGACGCCATGATCCAGTGGTGGTGGGGACATAATGCCGTGGGCTTTTACCTGACGGCCGGCTTCCTCGGCATCATGTACTACTTCGTGCCCAAGCAGGCCAACCGACCGATGTTCTCCTACCGTCTGTCGGTGATTCACTTCTGGGCCCTGACCTTCGGTTATGTCTGGCTCGGCGCGCATCACCTCCAGTACACCGCCCTGCCTGACTGGACCGGCTCACTGGGTGCGGCCATCTCCATCGCCATGATCATCCCGTCCTGGGGTGGCGCGATCAACGGCTTGATGACCCTGTCCGGCGCCTGGGACAAACTGCGTACCGACTATGTGCTGCGTTTCCTCATCGCCTCGCTGGCCTTCTACGCCATGTCGACCTTCGAAGGTCCGATCATGTCCATCAAGACCGTCAACGCCTTGTCTCACTACACGGACTGGACCATCGGTCACGTACACTCCGCCGCCCTGGGCTGGGTTGGCATGGTGGCAGCCGGTGCGCTGTATCACATGGTAATGAAGCTGTGGAACACCGAGATGTACTCCACCAAACTGATCAATGTCCACTTCTGGCTGGCCACGGTCGGCACCGTGATCTACATCATTGCACTGTGGATTTCCGGCATCATGCAGGGCCTGATGTGGAGAGACTACGATGCCTTCGGCACCCTGACTTACACCTTTGCTGAGTCCGTTGCCGCCATGCACCCCTACTACGTCATGCGTGTAGTCGGTGGATTCCTCTACATGCTGGGCGGCGTCGTGATGCTGTACAACGTGGTGATGACCATCCGCCAGGCGAGCACCTATCCGTCCACCAGTGCCGAACCGGCTCGCGCTTAAGGGAGACTAATCATGGCTGACAAAATCTATTCAACCAAGCTGCAAGACAAGATGGAGCGCAATGTCTGGGCGCTGATCCTGATGTCCGCATTCGTCCTCTCCATCGGTGGTATCGTGGAAATCGTGCCACTGTTCTACCTGAAGAGCACGATGGAGCACAACGAGCGTCCCGAGATCATGTGGGATCGCAAGGAAGGCCAGAGTCTGGACGACTGGAAGGCGGGTGATGGCATCCGTCCCTACCGCGCACTGGAGTTGGCGGGTCGTGACATCTATATCCGTGAAGGTTGCTATCTCTGCCACTCACAGATGATCCGCCCGTTCCGTGATGAGAAGGAGCGCTATGGCCACTACTCACTGGCGTCAGAGTCCATCTACGACCACCCCTTCCAGTGGGGTTCCAAGCGTACCGGGCCTGACCTGGCCCGCGTCGGTGGCAAGTACTCCGACGAGTGGCATGTCAGGCACATGATCGCCCCACGCTCCGTGGTACCGGAGTCCGTGATGCCCAACTACCCCTGGCTGGTCACTGCCATGGTCGATGGCGACACCATCACCGGCAACATGAAGGGCTTGAAGACCATCGGCGTTCCTTACACCGACGCCGACATCGCCGCTGCGACTGCGGCCGTTAACGGCAAGAGTGAAATGGACGCCATCGTCGCCTATATGCAGGTACTTGGCACCATGGCTAAGCTTGACTACGGGGTGAGCTATCGTGACTAGTCTACAAGAGTATTTTTACACCGACTGGGCGGCACTGACCTCAAATGACTGGGTCGGCCTGATCATGACCGTTGTCGTCTTCTTCTTGATGATTGCCATCTATGTGTACGCCTTGCACCCGTCCAACCGGGAAAAACTGGAAGCACAGCGTTTCATTCCACTGGACGAAGATCGCCTTGATACGGAGGGCAGGAAATGAGTGATAAAAAAACCAATCAGGTCGGCGATACCGGCCACGTCTGGGATGACAACCTGCGGGAGCTGCTCAACGAACCGCCACGTTGGTGGATGATCAGTTTTTATGCCAGCATCGCCTGGGTACTTGTGTACTTCATCCTCTACCCTTCGATCCCCCTGATCGACAGCCACACCAAGGGGATCATGGGCTGGACGCAGATCAAGGAGTACAAGGAAGACCTGGAAAAAATCGAGCAGGTGCGTGCGCCCTGGGAGAACAAACTCAAGGGCATGTCCGCTGCCGCGATCCTCGCCGACAGTGACCTGACCAACTACACCATCAGCTCTGCCAAGGTGTTGTTTGGTGACCGCTGCGCCGCCTGCCACGGTACCGGGGGCGCCGGCAACCCGGGCTTTCCGGTGCTGGCCGACGATGACTGGCTGTTCGGCGGTAGTGTGGAGTCCATCCAGGAATCCATCACCGCCGGTCGTCAGGGCATGATGCCCGGCTACGCGAGTCAGGTTTCCGCCAAGGAGGTCGATGATCTGACCAACTTCGTCATGGCGCTGAGCCAGGGCAATGGCGACAGCCAGCCCGCCGGCAAGGCCCTGTTCGACAGCTCAGGTTGCAGCGGTTGCCACGGCGCCGACGGCTCAGGCATGCACATGATGGGCTCGGCCAACTTGACTGATGGTATCTGGCGCTTTAGTTCGCAGGATCAGCTGGAAAGTGTCAAATACACCATCGCCAATGGCGTCAACACCGGTGAGGACACGGCGCGCAACGCCGTGATGCCCAGCTTCGAAAATCAGCTGAGCGCAGGTGATATCACCAAGCTTGCCGTCTTTGTACATCAACTGGGTGGTGGCCAATAGGTCAATCCCAACCGCCATACAGGTACGGGTGCTGCGCAGCAATCATCCGCTGCGCAGTATTTCCTTCACGAAACGCTACAAGAGGAACTATCATGGACGCAGTAGCCCTTGGCTCCATTGCCGCTGTGGTTGTCACCATCATTATTTTTGTCGTCCTGAGTATTCGCCTGAAGCACTTGATGGACAGCACACACTCCGAAGATAAAGACTAAAGGATGTTTCTACGGGTTCAGCGCAATTCGGCGCTGAACCACTAAAAACGCCCCAGGCAGATCATAAAAAAGGCGGAATACCCTTTTTGATGACCGGCTCAACAAGCCGTTAAGACGTACCGCATTCTGCCGTTTTCCCGAGACAGTTTCGCGGCATCCACTGGTCACACAGAAATCACCGAACCCGGTGAACCGGAAGCCCGCATGAGTACCCCCAAAGACGACCTCCCAGACACCCACATGGACGCGCTTTACCATGAAGTGCCGATCAATACCGGTGGCGAAACCATCCACGCCAAACGTGCCCCGGGGCTGTTTCGTACCCTCAAGTGGTACGGCGCCTCGATCTGGCTGATCCTCTTCCTCGGCCCCTATCTTCGCTGGGATGGCGAACAGGCGGTGATGTTCGACATTCCCGGCCGCCAGTTTCACATCTTCGATATCACCATCCTGCCGCAGGATGTATGGATGTTGGCCCTGGTGCTACTGTTTTTTGCCTTGCTGCTGGCCGCCGTCACCTCCATTGCCGGCCGGGTATTCTGTGGCTATTTCTGTTTTCAGACCGCGTGGACCGATGTCTTCACCTGGCTGGAAGAAAAGCTCGAAGGCTCGCCCCTGCAGCGTCGCAAACTCGATCAGGCCCCCTGGACCTCCAAAAAAATCCGCATCAAGGTCATCAAGCACGCCATCTGGATTCTTATCGGCCTGCTCACCGGTATCAGTTTCACCCTCTGGTTCGGTGATGCGCCGACGATGTGGAAGGAATATCTGACCCTGCAAGCGCCGCTGTTCGCCTGGGTCACCGTCGGCACCTTTACCTTCTTCACCTATGTCTTCGCTGGTTTCATGCGCGAACAGGTCTGTTTCTGGCTGTGTCCCTATGCCCGCTTACAGGGCATCATGTATGACTGTGAGACTATCCTGCCGACCTACGATGAGAGTCGCGGCGAACCTCGCGGCAAACTGAAAAAGAACGTCGACGAAAACAACAAGAAACTTGGCGACTGCATCGAGTGCAAGCAGTGCGTCGCCGTCTGTCCCACCGGCATCGACATCCGCGATGGCCAGCAGGAAGGCTGTATCACCTGCGGCCTGTGTATTGATGCCTGCGATGTCATCATGGACAAGATCAAGCGCCCACGCGGCCTGATTCGCTATGCCTCGCTGGATGAAATGGAAGGCAGGCCCCAGCCGACAATATTCAAACGGCCCCGGGTGCTGATGTACTTAGGCATCATCCTGTTCTCCATCGCCGGCATCATCTATGGCCTGAACACCCTGGGCGCGCTGGAGCTCAAGGTACTGCACGAACGTCAACCGCTGTTTGTCCTGCAGAGCGACGGCAGCATCCAGAACAAGTATGTACTAAAAATTCTCAACAAAACCGATGCCGTCATGCAGGTCAATGTCAGCGCCACCGGGCACCCTGAGCTCAAACTGGTCGGTGCCGAGGAGCCCCTCAGCCTGCCCAATGGGCGGGTTTCACCGCACACCGTGTATGTGCGCATTCCGAATGCTAAACTGGCGCAAGACACCCTACCGGTCTATTTCCATGTGCAGGACATCACGACACCGGAACATGCCGTAGAATATAAGAGCATGTTCTTCAGCCCGAAAAAATAGGCAAGACAGGAGCAAACCGTATGGCAATCTCAAATACCTTTTCCAATCTTCGCAAGCGCTATTCACAAGACAATCCAGAGGCGATGCGCAATCCCTGGATCCTTGCCGGACTGGGGCTTGTCGCGACGTTCCTCACCGTCAATGCCGTGTTCGTTTATTTTGCCATTACCACCAGCCCGGGACTGGTCACGGAAGATTATTACGACCGAGGCCGCGACTACGAAGAAAATGTATTGAAAATTATGGCCGCGCAGGAGGCCCTGAATTGGGAAACCAAACTGGCGATTCCCTCGCAAATCATCATTCAGCAACCTGACACCTTCCGTTTCAGCGCCGTCGACTCACGCGGCATTCCCATCATGGATGCCGATGTTTCCGTGGTGGCCTACCGCCCCTCCGATGCCGATGCCGATTTTAAGGTACGCCTGGATCAGGCGGCCCCCGGGCAGTATCAGGCGCGCATCGCCTTCCCACTGCCCGGCATCTGGGATCTGAATATCGCCGTCAAAGACGGCGAGAACACCTTTACCATGAGCCATCGTGTTTCTGCCCAGTTGCCGTAGGCGTACGCTAATACGCCAAACGTCCCACCAACTGAGCTGGTGGCTTTAACCTTTAATCGAGGTTGATTAAACAACAAGGAATTCTCATTCATTTTTCTGTGAATTAGATGCTCCAATGAAGATGAAGGCACTATTTTTTTTAGTGGTAATATCACTCACTGCGTGTAGTCATAGCGCCATTAGAAACAATCTTGACATTAATGATTTAAGAGCTGCAATGGCTTATGGCTCCATGAAAGAGCTTAATAATATCGACCCCAACATGGAAAAAAATCTTCTTATCAGGCTGTACCAGGTTCCAATAATGGGTGAAAGATGTTTTGTAGAAACCCATGGCATCTGTCAAAATAGTTACTACATCAGCGTTTCAACTTTTGATGAGTTTCCGAAAACAAATGTATTTAAATTAAATATGGTTGGCGATGTATCCAGGACACAGTGGATTCAAGAAAACCAATACGACTATGTAGAAATAGAATTCACCTTGAATAAGTACACGAAAGAAGCAATGGCAAACAATAACTCCCTTGTAAACACTCAATCCAAAGTCTTGGTAAAGATAACACCAATCAATCACATAGAGATCACCAGGTAACTGTCAGTGCTCACCGCAAACGATAGCTTTCACTGCCCAACCCTTCCGTGAATTCAGCTTCCCCGCAGACTGCGGAACGCGCACCTGCCGATTCTGCTGTAAATCCAACGGCCAATCCGGAAACACACACCGACGGCTGTTTTCACTGCGGCCTGCCGCTGCCCGACAACATGATCTTCGAACAGGTGATCGAAGGCGAGCCGCAGCGATTCTGCTGCCCCGCCTGCCAGATGGTGTGCAGCGCCATCTACGACGCCGGGCTGGAAGGCTTCTACGATCGCACCCCCGACGGCACGCCCCTGGCGCCACCACCCGAGGCACCCAAAGACCTCGCCCTCTACGATCTGGACGAAGTGCAGGCCGAGTTCGTCGATGAACTGGCCCGCGAGCGCGAAATCAGCCTGCTGGTGGAAGGCATCCACTGCGCCGCCTGCGTGTGGCTCATCGAACGCTCCCTGGGTCAACTGCCCGGCGTGCTCAAGGTGGCCGTCAACCTGTCTGGCAAACGCCTCAGCGTGCGCTGGGACAACGAACGGGTCAAACTGTCGCAGGTTCTCACCCACCTCAACCATATCGGTTACGCCGCCCTCCCCTATGACCCGGAGATGGCCGAAGGCCAGCTGAAACGGCAGAACCGCTCCATGCTGTTCCGCATGGCCTTCGCCGGTTTCTGCGCGATGAACCTGATGTGGATTTCCATCGCCCTCTACAGCGGTGCCGATGAGGGCGAGTTCCGCAACCTGTTCCACTGGGTCGGTTTCGCCCTGGCCACACCGACCCTGCTGTATTCCGGCTGGCCCTTTTTCCACGGCGCCTGGACCGGCCTGCGCCGCGCACATCTGACCATGGATCTGCCCATCGCCATCGGCGCCACGGTCACCTATGCCTATTCCCTCTACATCACCATCACCCAGCCCACCACGGGCGAGGTGTATTACGACACGGTGGTCAACTTCCTGTTCATCATCCTCATTGGCCGCTACCTGGAAGCCGCCACCAAGCGTCAAGCCATCGCCTCGACCCAGCGCCTGCTGGATTTACAGCCACGTGGGGCCACCGTGCTGCTCGCGAGCGAGAACGGCGGCTATGAAGAGGTTCTGCGACCGATTCGCGCCGTGAAGCCCGATGACATCATCCTCATCCGTCCCGGCGATCACATCCCGGCGGACGGCGAGATCATCGATGGCCGCAGCAGTGTTGACGAATCCATGCTCAGCGGTGAATCCCGCCCGGTGACCAAGGGCGTTGGCGACAAGGTCTCCGCCGGCACCCTGAACAGTGACAGCGCCCTCACCGTACGCGTCGAAGGTACCCTGCGTAATACCTCGCTGGGGCGCATCATCCGTTTAGTGGAAGAGGCGCAGACTTCCAAGGCTCCTATCCAGAGCACCGCCGACCGCATCGTGCCCTGGTTCGTCGCCATTACCTTGCTGCTGGCCACCAGCACCTTTGTCTTCTGGTACAACTACGGCCATTTTGAACTGGCACTGATGGCCGCCACCTCGGTGCTCATTATCACTTGCCCCTGCGCCTTCGGCCTCGCCACGCCCATGGCCATCGCCTCGGCCGCCGGGCTCGGCGCCCGCCACGGCATCCTGATCAAGAATGGCGAAGTACTGGAAACCCTGTCGCACATCGACCACTTCGTGTTCGACAAGACCGGCACCCTCACCGAGGGCCGCATGCGGGTCAAGGCGGTCATCACCCGGGATGGTGCCGACGAAGGCCGCCTGCTCAGTCAGGTCGCAGCGCTGGAGCAGTTCTCTGAACACAGCATCGCCCGCGCTATTGAGACCGAGGCCGAGGCCCGCGACCTGCCCCCTTTGCAGGCCCACGAGGTGGTCAACAAACCTGGCCACGGCCTCAAGGGCCGCGTAGGCGAACACGAATTCATTGTTGGCACGCTTCACTGGCTGTCGCAAAACGGTGTCGTCTGCAACGATGAACTACAGCACAGGGTGGCCGAGTGGGAGGCACAGGCCATGACCTGCATTCATGTCGCCATCGACGGCCATGAAGTCGGCATCATCGCCGTCGCCGACCGTCTGCGTGCGGATGCCCGCGCCCTCATCGACAACCTGCGCGCCACTGGCATGCGCCTGACCCTGCTCAGCGGCGACCGGCGCACCGTCGCCGAGACCATCGCCAAACAGCTGGGCGGCATGGAAGTCATCGCCGAGGTGCTGCCGGAAGACAAGGACCGCATCATCCACCAACTACAGGAAAAGGGCGCCAAGGTTGCGATGGTGGGCGACGGCATCAACGACGCCCCGGCCCTGATCCGCGCCGATGTCGGTATCGCCCTGGGCTCCGGCACCGATGTTTCCGGCGAAAGCGCCGATATCGTGCTGATGAATGATGAACTGGACAAGGTTCGTCTCAGCGTCGCCTTGTCACACCGCACCCTGCGCACCATCCGCCAGAACATCGGCATTTCCATCACCTACAATATCATCATGATACCCTTGGCCATGAGTGCGGCAATCACCCCGGTGGTGGCAGCCATTACCATGCCCATCAGTTCGCTGCTGGTGGTCGGCAACGCAGCCCGCATCCGCAGCCTGTTCACAAAAACGAGGAGCAACAAATAGTGGACGTCATCTACGCCCTGATTCCCGGCATGATATTCCTTGGCCTGATCATGGTCGGCGTGCTGATCTGGGCCGTAAAGAGTGGCCAATACGATGACCTGGAAGGTGACGCCCAGCGTCTGCTGATGGAAGAGGGTGGCAACAGGAAAAAACGCGGCAAACAACAGCGCAAACCGGCAGACGGTCAGGCAGTAAAGAAAGACCCGGGGAAGAACTGGCCGGATGCTGAGTAGGGTAGTTTTATGTCCATTCTGTCATATTAGATTTCAATAAAATCATGGCATTACGGATTTAATGCCTATTTCGTAACGATTTTTTCACCATGAAGAACATAAAGCGCATAAAGGTTCACAGGGCAAAGCTTTCGATACCCTACTTCAGCAGCTTTACATTGAAATCAATCAGGAAGCCTTGTTGTTTTTTTGCAAGCCGTTAGATGGGTCAGCAATTGTGCCTCATGGATACCCGGCAATGTTCCTACACTTTTCAGCGCCAATACAATCCATACGCTAGCCACTATCGAGGTGAACGGCTTTGTATTCAACAACTACATGGCTTCATGGTGTAAGCAGCCAACTTTAATCGCTGAGGACTCCCCACGGAAACCTGGTGGGGTGGGCAGGTTTTTCATACCGCAACATTCCGTCTTCTCCCGCGAAAACACCCCGTATAACACCGGCAGCACGAACAGTGTTAGCAGGTTCGGCGAGGCAGGGTGAAACTGGAAATGACATCATACCAAGGCCTCACCCTGGCTATGTTTAAAAACAATGCGTTAAATGTGACAAAGTAGAATTAAACATTTCCTTCGCTGTTTTCCTCCATTTCTCGCAGCGGCTTGACCAGAGCACCGAAGTCGGAAGGCAGCACGTACTGCAACACCGCTTTCCCCTTGCTGCTCAGCGCAATATCCAGACCCAGCTCGGGATACAACCAGTGAACCGTGCCGTTTTTCAGCTCGGTAACGCGGGCAGACGGCTCGCCAAAACGCTTCAACAGCAGCTCGTCATCCAGCGTCGTGCGTGTCAGATAGGCCAGGCTGATAATGGGTGTCGCGTAGACCCGTCGCACGTCCTCCGAAGCGAGCGTCACCTTGTTGGTACCGCTGCCCATGGTGCTGATACGCACACCGCGGGAAAACATCGCCCCCGTCTCATCCTGCGTCAACTGCATCACCATCACTATCTTGGCCGAGAAGCCACCCAGCACCACCTTGTCAAAATAGGCCTCCACTTTGTGGTCACCATCCGGGGTGGCAAACAGCGTAATCTCGGCAGCGCCGTGCATCTGTTGCTCCGCCTCATCCAGCGTCGTCTCGCCCAGGGTAATACCAAAAATACGCGTCCCCCCACCGACAGTGTGCTCGATCTGCCAAGGCAGAAACTGGCCGCGATCAGTATCAGGCGCGGGCAACATAATAGCGATCAGGATCAGCAACAGACCGCTCAGCAAGACGCTCAGAAAGACTTTATTCTTCATTTTCAACAATTACCGCGAGAAGATGAGTAAAATGAGGTGTCATATTAACCCGGCTGAACATAATCTAGTGTTGCCGGGTTAATAATCAGACCTGCATTTTACCGGTAGTCAGGCGCGCCGTCGCGGATTCCCAAAAATAAACCCAGCTTCCCAAAAATATGAATGATCCCATCATCACCCTCACCACCGCCTTCATCATCGGCCTGCTCGGCGGCGCTCATTGCATTGGTATGTGCGGCGGCATCATGAACGCCCTCAGCTTCGCCCTGCCGGAACAGCAGCGCAAGCCGCGCAGCGCCCTGCCCACCCTGCTGCTCTATAACACCGGGCGAATTTTCAGCTATGCCGTCGCCGGCGCCCTGGTGGGCGGTCTGGGTATGCTGCTGCAAGGGTCGGGTGGCATCCTCGGCCCCGGCCTGCGTATCTTTGCCGGCCTGATGTTGATTGCCATGGGTCTCTACCTGGCCGGCTGGTGGCGCGGCCTGGTACACCTTGAAAAGCTCGGTGCCCATGTGTGGAAATACCTGCAACCCCTGGGTAAGCGCCTGATGCCCGTCACCCGGCCCTCACAGGCCCTGCTGCTCGGCACCCTGTGGGGCTGGCTGCCCTGCGGCCTGACCTACAGCACCCTGAGCCTCGCAGCCTCCACCGGCAGCTGGCACCAGGCCGCCCTGGTGATGGCCAGCTTTGGCCTCGGCACCCTGCCGGTAATGCTCGCCAGCGGCGTGTTTGCGCATCGGCTCAAAGGCTGGATTCAAAACAAACGGGTGAGAAACACCGCCGGCATGCTGGTGATCGGATTTGGCGTCTGGACCATCGCCTCGCCTCTGAGTCACATGACGGCCGGTCATGCGGCACACACACCCGCCATGCAGCACGGCACAGAACCAGAGCAGGAACATGCACACCACTGACACTGCAAAAAGCCGGGGACTGACTGCCGCATGGCTGGCTGTCTTTTTCAGCGTCCTGATCTGGTCCGGCATCAACCCCAAGGACGGCCTGACCTGGTTTTTGGAGGTTGCCCCCGCCATTGCCGCACTGATCGCACTGGCCATTACTCGCAAACGCTTTCCTCTCACTCCCCTTGTCTATAGCCTGATTCTCATTCACGCCATCATTTTAATGGTCGGTGGCCACTACACCTATGCCGAAGTCCCTCTGTTCGATTGGTTGCGTGACGTCACCGACATGACGCGCAACAACTACGACAAACTCGGTCATCTCGCACAAGGCTTCGTCCCAGCCATCGTCACCCGCGAAATCCTTATTCGCAAGGGCGTCATCAATGGCGCCGCCTGGCGCAATTTTTTCATCGTCAGCTTTTGTCTGGGCTTCAGCGCCTTTTACGAACTCATCGAATGGTGGGTAGCCCTGCTCAGTGACGAAGCCGCCGAGGCATTCCTTGGTACACAGGGTTATGTATGGGACACCCAATCGGACATGGGTATGGCATTGCTGGGGGCGATTGCTGCGTTGATACTGCTGGGGCGTTATCACGACCAGCAGTTGCGAACATTGACGGCGCGATAAAACAAAGTAGCCTGGATGAAGCCCGGCGCAATCCGGAAGATATCCCTACGCCAGCCCCGGATTCCGTTTTACTTCATCCAGGCTACTTGTTGTCGGGAACAATAAAAAAAAGGAGGGGCCGCCATCCCGGAAAGTCTGGGATGGCGGCCCCTCCTTTGCTTAACGGTTATGGACAAATTCCGCCAAGGCGATCACGGACAAAAACATCCCAGGTATTGTTGGTGTCTGAGACGCCCGTTACAAGGTTCGATGCAGCCGATGAAAAGATGACATGGCGGCCATCTCCACTGAGCCCGGTATGCCCAAAACTGAGTGAGTCCGCAACCGACACTCCGTCATCTGGCACGTCCACCATCTCCGTAGTCTGGGTAACACGATCATAGACAAATGCCCCTATACTTTGGGGGATACCACCTTCAATGATATTGGAGGCTACGGATATAAAGCTTACGTAGCGCCCATTGCCGCTAATGCCAGGGAAAAAGCTGACTGAATTTGCCGAAGAACCATCATAGGCCTTGCTCACCAGCTCAACAGAACTACTGACCTGATCGTAAACATAGATATCCACTTGATTGTTAGTGTCCTCGGCGGACAGTGGCTCAATGCTTGGAAATACGAGGTATCGTCCATCACCGCTTAGTGCAAAAGCCGTGAGATTTGGAAACGGAACACTGGCTTGAGTCCCATCATTGGCTACGTTGATCCGCTGGGTAGTACCGGTTGCACGGTCGTGTAGAAACAGATCATCCACGCCATTGGTATCATTTGCTACCAGATTGTTCGCCGCAGAAATGAAGGCGACATAACGGCCATCACCACTGATGGCGGTTCGACGACTCCCATTGGCGCCACCTCCATGGGCTTCTGTCCCATTACTGGCAATACTGACGCGCTCCATTGTACCAGTAACCCGATCGCGGACAAATATGTCCGAAGAACCATTGGTATCATCGCTGACCAGATTCGTGGCACTGGATGAAAATACGACATAGCGGCCATTGTCACTTATGGATGTATCCTGGGAGTTTTTACCCGCCTCGCCCGGAGAAGAAATAAGTTCGGTTGTATTAGTGATACGATCACGAACATAAACATCTGTGCCACTCGTGCTTCCATCCTGTGGCCAGTTCGCAACAAACGTGACATAACGTCCATTGGCAGTGACGTCTACAGAACCATTAGAGAGACTGACACTATGAGAGCCATCGCTGGCAATACTGACCATTTCTATGGTATTGGTTGCCCGGTCACGAAGGTATGCATGGTAATGAGTGTCGCCGGGGGTAAGCCCCTGCGCAGAAAATACGACGTACCGGCCATCGGTACTGATAGCCTTTTGTTCAGTGGCAATTGCCGTGACTTGAGTGCCATCATTGGCGATACTGATCTGTTCTATTGTCGCTGCGCTAACTTGCGTGGATGAAAAAATCAATCCAATCCCAGCAAAAAATATGCCTCCTGATATGCTTGCAAGCGGCGTCTTATATATAATTTCTGGCCTCATGATATACCTCCAATGTTATTTATTTTAATAATTATTTCTACCTTGCTTCCTGTCGTCAGCCACCTTGGCAATTAGATCAATTATTGAGTTATTTTTCCCTTATCGCAGGAATTTCATTGCCTCATAGGTCGAAAATGATTTTTGAGCTACGAGGAAACCAGGAAAGACTAAACACTTTTCTTTCTCCAGTCCATAACTATTATTAGCTATATTGCGATGTGGCGACCGCTGGAATTTAGTGATTAATCTCCAGGAGGCTTGGTATATGGGTTATTCTAGGATACTCAACCGCATAGGTAAGCATTGATGGAATAATTGTTGCGCTATTGTATGGTCTTAAGGCCTATTTTATAACTACTTACACCATGAAGGACATGAAGCGCATAAAGGTTTCAAAGGCAAAGTTTTTGATACCCTGTTTCAGCGGCTTCACAGTAAAATTAATCAGGAAGCCATGCTTTTTTTGCGAGCTGTTAGATAGGTCAGCCATTGCATCTCATGGACACCTTGCAATATTTCTACACTTTTCAGCGCCAATACAATCTGGCCTTCAGCCAATAAATATATACGATAGCCACAGTCAAGGTGAACAGCTTTGTATTCAACAGATAGTGGCTACTCAAGTTGAAAACAAGTTTTTCCCAATAAGCGTTCAGGTGCCAGGCATCGTTGACAGGCGGACTCCAACAACAAGCACCTTGTGAACATCGATGGCAGCACCAATGACCCGATGTGCTCATTCATTATTCCCTTTCAATACTTCATGCTCTCCATGTTCTTCATGGTGTAAGTAGTTCTACGCTGTCACTTCAATTTCTGAGGACTTCCAACAAAACCCTGGTAGGGTGGGTAGGCTTTTCATGCCCACGCGGAATATGCGTCAACGGCGTGGGCACAAAAAACGTGCCCACCCTACATAGCTCAACCCAGGCTACCAGCCCTCCAAATTACCAACCTATGGCCGCCATAAATCCGTATTGGGATAAAAGGCCTGCCATGCAAACCAGAACACCATTACCGAAGGAATCGGTTTGCCTTTGTGGTCAGTGATTTGCGGATAGCGTTTGTCGACGTCATAACGGATGATCAACTGCTGATTTCCCAGCTGATCCTCAATGGCCAGATTCGGGGGTAAGTCATCGACGGGATACGCCTTCGCCTTTCCATCAATGAGAATGCCAACTACCCACGTCTTATTCGATAACTCCTTGCGTGTGTGCGGTACCGGAAACATCGTCTCCTCAGACGCAAAATAGGCAGCGTATGCTTCACCCTGGTAATTTCGCTTGTAGCCAGTATCGGTAGAAAGTACCTCTCCATGAGGATATTTTTCACGCCAGGCCTTCCAGGTTATATGCTCACTCGGTAGCCAGACCAGCTCCGTATCAACGGCAGACCCACTGACGGCCTTCATCGCTAGCTGAGACCACAGCGATTCGCTTTCCCGGTCATACATGAGCACGTCACTGCGATAAAGAAGGCCCGAGACGCCAAAGCTCACAACCTTGCCATTAATCTTGCGCGCGAAAACCATCGCCGTCCCGCACAACGGACAATAAGTGATGGCGACGGCATCTCCATCGATTACGTCATTAACGATTTCATGCCACACCAAAATTCGTGTCGGATAAGCACGCGCCACATCTCCGCGCACCAGACCGATGACAAGGTCGTCATCGTGTAGATAATCCACCTTCTTTGCGGTGATGAATTTCGGCTGGTCGATAGATGGGATACCATCGCGTGGCGGGCCACCAGCAAGAACTTCATCTTTATCAATGGACAGGACAGAAAGATCAAAACCGTTCTTTTCCTGCGCCGATACCCAAGCAGAAAAACAGACGCACACGATAACAGCAAAAAGGGTGGCCAGCCTGGAACCGTCGTTACGTTTCATTAAGAAATCCACTCTCAATGGCTTGATTTTGATTTTCGAAGATAGCCATGGCCGTGCTCATACGTTTAAAACCAAGTCTTTTATAAAAGGGTTCTTTGCCAGGACATGCATACAAGATGATTTTTTTGTGGCCTTTGGATGACGCTATAAGCCTGGAAACGATGCTTTTGCCAATACCGATACCTTGGTATTCTGGAAGCACAGCGACATCACAGATATATGAGCAATCCACGCCATCTGCCAGCGCTCGACCGATGCCAATCAACCTGCCTTGCTCAAAAACAAAGCATCTAAACATACTGTTTGTAAACGACATCTCTAAATCTACCGGCCGCTTGTTTCCGAGCGGGGTCTTTTTATACAGATCAGAAACCTCTTGCCAACAAATGCCTTTCGGTGAATATTGCCATTCAAGATCCAAAGCCGCCTCCCTTACAATGGCGAAAAACACTGTCAAAAACTAAGGCTTGTTTCATGACTTCCTATCACATACTGCGGGCCGGCCCTTTTTATCCAACGCCACATAGGTCAGCGTGGCCTCGGTCACTTTTACCACTTCGATGCCTTCGCGGTAGCGCTCGACATAAACTTCGACGGAAATCGTGATCGAGGTGCGGCCGACACGTTCGACGTGTGCATAACAACTCAGCAGATCACCGACATAGACCGGTTTTTTGAAATACAGTGCATTGACTGCCACAGTCACTACTCGCTTGCCGGCGTGGCGTATCGCGGCAATGGAACCGGCAATATCCACTTGCGACATGATCCAGCCGCCGAAAATGTCGCCACCGGCATTGGTGTCGGTGGGCATGGCGGGTACTCTTGTAGTGGGTTCGCCGTCGGGTAGCTTGCAGGGTGTAGACATGTCAGTGTCCCGAATAAAGTTGCTCAATGCGCTCTGCACTGCGGGCAAGAATAGCCGTACGTCGCAGCTTCAGGGTTGGCGTCATGGTCTCGTTTTCTATCGACCACGGCTCAAGCTGCAAAGAAACATCACGAATCACTGCATAGCCGGGGAAATCGTGCAGCCGCTGCACGATGTGCTCGCAAACCATTTCTCTGGCAGCCTTGCTTTGCAGTGACTCGGGGTCGGCAGGGTTCAGGCCCAACCTTTCTGCTTCGGCCTGCCAGCAGTGCTCATCCAGCACCACCAGTGCAGTCAGGTAGGGGCGTCCTTCACCCACCACCAGCACTTGTTCGATGAGTGGATCCAGTGCGATGGCCATTTCCATATCTGCCGGCGGCACCTTTTCTCCGTTAGATAGGACAATAATTTCCTTGAGGCGGCCCGTGATGTAGATGTGCTTGTTTTCGATACGCGCCTTGTCACCGCTGTGCAGCCAGCCTTCATCGTCGATCATCTCACGCGTGGCCTCCGGGTTGTTCCAGTAGCCGAGCATCACCGCTTCGCCGCGCACCAGCAGTTCGTCGTTCTCGCCAATACGGACTTCGATACCTTCGAAGGCAATGCCAACGCTGGCCGGCTCATTGTCATCGATGGGATTCCCGGACACCATCGGGCTGGTCTCGGTCAAGCCATAACCCTGCACAAGGTTGAGTTGCAGACCGATAAAGGTCTTCGCTACCTTGGGTGACAAGGGTGCGCCGCCACAAATCGCCAAGCGTAACTGGCCGCCGAGCTTCGCCATCACCTTATTCGCAACCAGTCGCTTCAACAGCGGCCAGGCCAAGCCGCCACTGCCACCCTTAAATCGTCGCCAGCCCGCTTCCACGGTTGCATGAAACAGTTTTTGTGCAAAGGGTGATTTTTCCTTCAGCCCGGTGAGTATTTTGTTGTAGACCCGCTCGTAGATGCGCGGTACAGAAATCAGAATGGTCGGTTTCTGGCTCAGCAGGTCTTCACCCAGCTCCTGCACCGAACGGGCATAGGCCACCGTTGACCCACACATGACCGGGATGTAATAACCCAATGTCCGTTCCAACATATGCGACAACGGAAGGAAGGACAGCAACAGGTCTTCGCGATATATCGGAAAGGACGCCAATGCAGAATGGGCATTAGAGAGAATATTATGATGGCTGAGCATCACGCCCTTGGGCCGTCCGGTGGTACCGGAGGTGTAGACAATGGTGGCGAGATCTCCAGGCTGTGGCTCGGCCAACTGTAAATTACCACCGTCGGTATTTGTTTCCTCTTGCTCCCATTCCTGCAAACATACCTTGCGCGGATAAATAATATTCTCTTCACACGCCTGTACCGTAACCAGACGGATCAGACCCTGCAACTGTGGCGCAATAGGTTCGAGTAGATCCAACGCCTCCTGCCCTTCCACGAGCAGTATCTTTACGCCGGCATTTTGCAGTACATAGGCAATATTCTCCGCCCGATCATTGATATACAGCGGCACCACCACCAAACCCAGGCTGAGCGCCGCCTGCTCGAACATCACCCACTGCGGGCTGTTGCGCAGCATGATCGCCACGCGATCTCCGGCAGCCAATTCTTCACTTTGCAAGGCCGCTTGTATTTTCTTGATATGGGCATAGACCTGCTCCCAGCTCAACGACATCCACTGCTGCGCTGTTTGATCAAAATAGCGGTAGGCAATGGCTGTGGGCGTACGTGAGACACGCTCACGAAACAGGCCGTGCAAATCGCCAACCGTATCGAGTGAAATCACATCCAGAGTTGCTTGTTGCATGAGGGCACCATTTATAGTTATATAACATTAACCAGGCCAGCTGCTTCTACAGTCGGTTATCGACACAAAGTCATTCACTTCGCCTTTCCGATGTCAGCCAACTTTCATCCACCGGAAAACGTTCGCCGTAGTTCTTGTACAAATCGTCCATTTTTTTCGCCAGCTTATCCCGGCCAGCCTGTTCGATATAATGCAGTGGCCCACCACGGAAAGGCGCAAAACCGGTACCGAAAATAATCCCCGCGTCGAGCAGATTCGCATCGCTGACCACCCCTTCACGCAAACAAGCGAGGGCTTCGTTCAGCAGGCGGGCAATCAGGCGATCCTGCGTATCGGGTGGACAATATTCACCGCGCCCGGCCTTCGTGCCCAGGGGTTTTCCCTGTTTGTCGTAACGATAAAAACCATGCCCGCTCTTTTTCCCCAGACGGCCGGCTTTCACCAGCTCACGCAGGCGACTCGGTACTTCCACGCCCAATTCCTTCGACAAAATCTCTGCCACCGACAGGCAGATATCCAGTCCGACCGTGTCCGCCAACAGGATTGGCCCCATGGGCATACCGAACTTCAGTGCCTCGGCATCGATTACCTTGGGCGCCAGCCCCTCGGCTTCCAGCGTCACCGCCTCCAGCAAATAGGGCATTAGCACGCGATTGACGAGGAAGCCGGGGCTGGAGTTGACCGGCAACGGCAGACGGTCGATGTGACGGGTGAAGGCTGCGGCCTTTTTTGCGGCATCGGGATGCGTGTCCGGCGTCGTGACGATTTCCACCAGCTGCATCTGCGCCACCGGGTTGAAGAAATGCAGGCCCACCAGCCGGTTTGGATCGCTCAGCACCTCGCCCAGCACCTGTAATGGAATACTGGAGGTGTTGGTGGCCAACAGCGCACCTTCTTTCATGTGGGGCTCTATTTCCCGATAAAGGTTCTGTTTCGCCTCAATGTCCTCGAAAATGGCCTCGATCACCACATCGGCCTGCGCCAGCCCCTGACCCTGCTTATCCGGCATCAGCCGATCCAGCGCCTGCTGAACCAAGCGCGGCTTTTTGAGCTTCTTTTTATACAGTTTAGCAGCGCGTTTCACAACCTGCGCCAGATGCCCATCATTGCGATCCTGTACCGTCACCTGTAGGCCTCGCAGGGCACACCAGGCAGCAATATCACCTCCCATCACGCCACCGCCGATGACGTGAATATGCTGCGGCGTGAAGGCCTTTTTGTCACCCTGTGACTTGAGCCGTTCTTGCAGAAAAAATACCCGTACCAGATTGCGCGCCGTGTCACCGGTCACCAGACGGGCGACGGAGAGCTCCTCGGCACGCAGCACGGCGAGTTTATCTGTGCCATGTTTGCGCCACAGGTCGATCAGCGCATAGGGTGCAGGATAGTGTTCCGGGTGTGCCTTGGCGGTGATCTTTTTACGCAGCACCCGTGCCAGCAGCGGCCGCACCAGGGCGTGATTACCCAGCGCCGCCAACCCGCTGGCCTGCTTTATTTTCGGCCGGGTACGGATCAGTTCACGCGCGGCGCGTTGCAGGTGGCGCTGCGGCACGGCATGATCTACCAGGCCGATCTTCTTCGCCGCACGGGCGCTGAGGCTGCGGCCGGTGAGCATCATGTCCATAGCGGCAGTGGCGCCCACCAGCCGTGGCAGACGCGCCGCGCCGCCAAAGCCGGGATGAATACCGAGACGGACTTCGGGCAGGCCCAGGCGCGTACTGTCGGCGTCGTCGGCGACGCGGTAGTCACAGCCCAGCGCCAGCTCCAGCCCACCGCCGAGACAGAAACCGTTAATCAGCACCACCGTCGGGCAACGCAGGCCTTCGAGTCGATTGACCACCGCCTGCCCGCGACGGATCAGTTCGCGTGCCTGATCCGGGGTTTTAACGTGGGTGAATTCGCGAATATCTGCACCGACGATAAAATTTGCCTTGGCTGACTGAATCACCAATCCCTTTGGCCGCTGAGCCTCCAACTCGCCAAGAATGTCATTCAGCTCCTCCATAAGCTCCCGGCCGAGGGTGTTTGCACTTGCCCCGGCCTGGTCGATGGTCAACCAGACGATGCCTTCGGCATCCGTTTCCCGCTGCCAGTTGTTGCTTTTATCTGTCATTGTCTTACTCCCGTTCCAGTAGCATGGCGCCGCCCTGGCCACCGCCGATACACAGGCTGGCCATACCGCGCCGCGCCCCCGTACGCTCCAGCACACGCAACAGATGCAACACGATGCGTGCTCCACTGGCACCCACCGGATGCCCCAGGCTCACACCGCCGCCGTCCACATTGAGGCGTTCCTGATCCAGCTCGCCCATGGCCAAGGTCGTGTGCAACTCGTTACGGCAGTAGTGGTAATCCTTCCACGCCTCGATATTGGCCAGCACCTGTGCGGCGAAGGCCTCATTGATCTCCCAGGTGTCGATATCGTCGAGCTTCAGCTTGTGGCGTTTGAGCAGGGGCGTCATGGCATGCACCGGCCCCAGTCCCATCTGTGCCGGATCTAACCCCGCCCAGTGACTGTCGACAATGCGCCCCAGCACTGGCAGTTGCCATTTTTTTACCGCCTGTTCGGAGGCCAACAGCAGCATCGCCGCGCCGTCGGTCACCTGTGCACTGTTTCCCGCAGTGACATTACCGAAGGGACGGTCAAAAACCGGCCTCAGTTTGTCGAGACTGGCCATGCTGGTGTCGTGGCGCAGGCCATCGTCGGCGTCGAAATAATGTCCGCTGGTGTCGTAAAGAGTTTCGATTTCATTGAAGTAGCCGGCATCCTGTGCCGCCGCGAGACGCTGATGGGAACGCATGGCATAGGCGTTCATCTGCTCACGCTCAATACCAAAGCGATGGGCGATGATCTCCGCCGTCTGCCCCATGGACAGGCCCACCACCGGGTCAGTGAGGCCTCGCAGCAGGGCAATGACCGGTTTCAGGTAGGCCGGGCGCAGGCTGCGCAGTACCTTGGCCCGGGCTCCCAGGCCCTTCGCCTTGTACCACGCCGCCAACCAAGCCACCATCGGCTCCGCCAGCAACACCGGGGCATGGCTCATGGCCTCCACGCCGCCCGCCAGTACCAGGTTGGCGCGGCCATGGGCGATGCTCTGCGCAGCGCTATCCAGCGCCTGCATGCCGGAGGCGCAGTTGCGCTGTACCGTCCAGGCCGGTGTTTCTTTGCGGATGCCGAGGCGCAGGGCGGCGACCCGGGCGATATTGGCCTCATCCGGCCCCGGCATCACGCAGCCAAGGATTACCTCATCAATATCGCCCGGCTCAAAAGACTGTCGCGCCAGCAGATGGCGTCCCGCACCCACCGCCAGATTGGCGGCACTGAACGGGCCGGGCTTGCCACGCGCCTTGAGAAAGGGCGTGCGTGCACCATCCACCACATACACCGTATGTACCACCCGGCGTGACTGGGGGGGAGGTGTGCTTTTTTTCTCATCGTCCGTCATGCCTGCTTCCTCTCTCTTCTCTACAATACAGTTCCAAATGGTCTGCGCCCGAAACAGTGATTCACCACAGGGGCCACAGAGATCCATGAAAATATGCTCTACTCTGTGTTCTCCGTACCTCTGTGGCGAAACGCTTTTCCCTGCACACCATCGCGGGCATGGCCCCCTCTACGATTTCTCCGCACGGCATACCAGCGACTCTTTCTCGAATTCGTCCACGGCGATGGCCTCACGACGCGCATAATCGGCAGCCTGCCATTGTTCGTACTCCGTGTCATTGATGACCCGCAAGCGATGCGCATCGGCCATCAGTTCGGCCTCCGGCGCGCTCGCCAGTTCACCATTACGCACTGCCGTGCGGACACGCTTTTCCAGTGGCGCCACGGCCACTATGGCCACCAGTGCATGCTCCAGGACACCAATGGCATGCTGCGTATCCTGCGGGGAAAACAGGCCGCGGGTGAGGCGGTCACGCGCCTCTGAAGGGGCCATCAACAGGTCGGCGCACTGGTGTCCAAGGCGATCCGAGGGGCCATGAAAGGGGCGGCCGAGGGGGAATACCACGAGCCGCATCAACCAGGCTGCCGGGCGATTTGGGAAGTTTTTGCACAGGTCACTGAGACCCCGCTGAATTTCGTACAGGGCGTGTTCACACACCCATTGCAATAACGGCAAATCCTCCGCCGGGCGGCCCTGATCCTCGTAACGCTTGAGGGCGGCGGAGGCGAGATATAGCCAGCTCAATACGTCAGCAAGACGACCGGAGAGTTTTTCGCGGCGTTTGAGGCTACCGCCCAGCACCAGCATGGAGACATCCGCGACAAAGGCGAAGGCGGCGCTCATGCGCGTCAGTTGCTGGAAGTAACGCCGTGACGGGCTACTTAGAGCACCATGCAGCGGCGTGCAGGCGAGGTGTGCACCGCTGAGGCCGAGGAACAAACTGCGCACGGCGTTGGAGATGGCGAAACCGACGTGGCCGGTAAAGGCCGAATCGAAGGCTTCGGCATCCTTGGCCGCGATGGCCTGCATTTCGCGCAGCACGAAGGGGTGACAGCGCACCGCACCCTGACCAAAGATAATCAGGCTGCGGGTGAGGATGTTCGCCCCCTCCACGGTGATGCTGATGGGGATGGCCTGGTAGACCCGCCCGGCAAAGTTTCGCGGCCCCATGCAGATACCCTTGCCGCCCTGCACGTCCATGGCGTCATTGACCACTGTACGCATGGCCTCGGTAAGCTGATATTTCACCACCGCCGAGATGACCGACGGGCTCTCACCCTGATCTACGGCAGCGGCGGTGAGGGTGCGCGCAGCGTCCATCATGTAGGTCAGCCCAGCGATGCGCGCCAGCGCCTCTTCCACGCCCTCAAAGCGGCCAATGGGGGTCTTGAACTGCTTGCGCACGCGGGCGTAGGCGCCGGTTGCGCGGCTCATGAGTTTGCCGGCGCCGGTGGACAGGGCGGGTAGCGAGATAGCGCGTCCGGCGGCCAGACATTCCATCAACATACGCCAGCCCTGCCCGGCGCGTGACTGTCCACCGATGATCCAGTCCATGGGGATAAACACATCGTGGCCACGGGTCGGCCCGTTCATGAAGGCCTGATTGAGGGGGAAATGACGGAGGCCAATCTCCACCCCTGGCACATCGGTGGGGATCAGGGCACAGGTGATACCGAGACTTTTCTTTCCGCCAAATTCATCACCCAGCAGCCCATCGGGATCGAACAGCTTAAAGGCCAGGCCCAGCACCGTGGCCACCGGGCCGAGGGTGATATAACGCTTATCCCAGTTGAGGCGAATGCCCAACACGTCGGACTCACCGTTGAAATCGGCGCGGCAAACTACACCGCTGTCGGTCATGGCGGCCGCGTCGGAACCGGCTTCAGGCGAGGTAAGAGCAAAACAGGGGATCTCCTCACCCGTCGCCAGGCGCGGCAGATAGTGATTTTTTTGCTCGTCGGTACCGTAACGTAACAATAGCTCAGCGGGGCCGAGGGAGTTGGGAACCATCACCGTCACTGCTGCGGTAATCGAACGGCTGGCCACTTTCATCACCACTGCGGAATGGGCTAGGGCGGAAAACTCGAGGCCGCCGAAGTGGCGTGGAATGATCATGCCGAAAAACCCCTCGGTCTTGAGATAGTCCCAGACCTCCGGTGGCAAGTCACGGTCGACCTGGGTGATATGCCAGTCGTCAATCATGCCGCACAGGGTTTCCACCGGGCCATCAAGAAAGGCACGTTCGTCGGGCGTCAGCTTCGGTGGCGGGGTCTCCATCAGCCGCGACCATTTCGGCATGCCGGAAAACAGGTCGCCATCCCACCAGACACTGCCGGCCTCCAGCGCTTCGCGCTCGGTATCCGACATCGTGGGCATGATTTTACTAAAACGTTTAAACAGACGATCTGTCAGCCAGGCACGGCGCAGGGACGGGACATTGAGCGGCACCGTGATGGCGAGAAACACCAGCCAGGCCAGCGCCTGTGGCCCAGCGCCTGCGCCACCCCACAGACCCCAGGCAATCAGCAATCCTGCCAGTAGCAGCGAACCGGACAACAACGACCAGCGCCGGTAAAACACCAGACCCACGGTGATAACAAACAGACCAATCCAGACAATACACATGTTTTCTCCTGACTATCTCGTTGCTGATGACCCTTTTACTGTATCCACTGCCGCCAGCGGGGTATCAGCCTCCGCCTGTTCCTTGTCCACGGCCGCCTCTCCGACCAGCACGGGAATCATGCCATCCTCACCGGGAATAAAGCATTCATTTTCACCATTGCAGATTACACCCTCAGTATCCCAGGGCAACTGGCGGTAAACGGCCAGATCATTCAGTCCCAGTAGTGGGTATTTAATAATGTCGAAATAGGGTGAGGTGTCGAAATCGCGTGGCACATAGAGGCGGGTGTTACGTTTGTAGAGCTTGATGGCGCCATTTTCCTCGCGGTGAATCACTGGCAGAATGGGGAATTGCACCGAAGAAAAGGCCGAGGCGATCAGGGTCGAACATACGGTGCGAGTCGGTTGGCCGATGTTGTGTTCAAACAGGCTGGATCGCCAGCGGCGCGGGATAACACCATAGGGAAACAGGAAGCGCGCCAGATCCAGCAGCTGACGCACGTCGTATGCATGCCCCAGATGCTTTGCCGCAAAGGCCAGCACCCGCCCCGCATCCGTGCGTGACAGGCCTGTCGGGCGGCAGATTCGCACATGTTCACCCGCATACTTTTTCAGTGGGGAGATGACCGTGCCTTTGCCCAGCAGTGGCTCGATGATGAGCTGGTCTGAGGGATCGCCATCGTACAGCCAGCTCACATGCTCACGCACACCCTCGTCTTCGATGTCGTGCAGGCGGCCCAGGTACAATGCCGAGTGCGTCCACTGACTCTGGGTAATGGTTTTGATGACCTCGCTGACTCGCGCCCGGCCCTCTACCAGCAGCACATCGCAGGGGCGGATCTCAAAACCCAGGCGCTCAAAATCACATTGCGGCACGCCTGACGGCCCACCCTCGTGGATGAGCCAGTCGATAGTCTTCCTGCCAAGCCAGCTAAACGGATTCACGCCAATATTCAGTTTTTGCCATCACATCTCTGCCATCATAGTTGCTTATCCATATATAACAGCAATCTGTCTTTCGATTAAGCATAGTTTGCGAAAGCGGTGTTTTCATGGTGCGGGCGATAACCAGCAAAGAAAGTGTGATACGCGTCATGCTGAAGGCTTGTAACCTAATCACCCCCGGCAAGCAGCCTCAGCCTGCCTCTGTGGTTCAGCCTGTTGCTGTGACCGCTTGAAAACAGGGTAAACTACCTGCTTACCCCGAAATAAACGAAGAGTAACATGCGTATTTACCCTGGTTTTCTGGCCAGCTTCGGCCAGCTAATCCTCACCCTGCTGTTCGCCACCGGCATGGCCACGCATAGCCTGCCGGTTCAGGCTGGATCGTTGTTTTACACTGAAAGTGAAAGCCTGCACCCCTTCACCGTCGCCAGCGCTGCCGAACTGGAAGAACTCTTCGCCCGGCAGGGCTACCATTGGCCGCCGGGCGACCAGGTTCCCGCCATCGCCCTGCAACACCTGCCGCCGGACTTCGCCGACATCCGCAGCAGCACCGCCCGCAAACACCTGTTCCTGCGCACCCTGCTGCCCATCGTACTGGCGGAAAACCGTCGCCTGCGCGAACAGCGCCAGCTCGTGTTACTGCTACTGAAGAATCCGCCACTGGTGGATGGAAAAATGGAAAAATGGTTAGCCGAAACAGCTCGCAATTACCGCATCCGCAGCGATCTGCACACGGCTGAGAACCGTATTGAACTGTTGAAAAGGCTGGACGAGATCCCCACTGCACTAACCCTGGCTCAGGCCGCCATTGAATCCGGCTGGGGCTCCTCTCGTTTTGCCCTGGAGGGTAACAGCCTGTTCGGCCAGTGGACCTACCAAAAGACCGGCGGCCTGACCCCGGCAAACCGCGCCGAGGACGCCACCCATTCGGTCAAGGCCTTCCCCAGCCTACAAGCCTCGGTGCGCGCCTATATGCACAACCTCAACATCGGTCATGCCTACGATGATTTGCGCAACGCCCGTGCCCGCCTGCGCACCGATGGTCAACAGCCGGGCCCACGACAACTGGCCGCCCATCTGCAACGTTATTCACAGCGTGGCGAAGACTATGTCCGCGAAGTACAGCATATGATCGCCAGCCGTGATTTTGCCGCCCTGCACTATGACGGCGCCCGCGAGCCGCGCCTGGTGGATGTGAAGTGATTGCGCTTTATTGGAAATCTAGTTTTCGAGTATTACCGGGTTTAAAGAATCATGGTGTCCGGCGAATCTTCAAGCCTGTAATATCCCATTGCCCTGGCGGCAATGTGGTGCAGACACATGGATCGATGGAGATCGATATTCAGCAATCGACAGATGATCCGCGGTAGGGAGGGGAGTGCCAGGTCTAGACTCGAAACCTTATTCAAAATCCCTTTCAAAACAACGGAGACCCCATGAGCGACACTCTCATCGACCTGTTGCGTCACGGCACACCCGAGGGCGGCCGCGCCTATCGTGGCCACAATATCGACGATCCACTGAGCGAGAAGGGATGGGCACAAATGTGGGCGGCGGTGGGTGGTGAGGCGGCCGAGAGCGTGCCGTGGACGCACATCGTCAGTTCGCCGCTGATTCGTTGCCGCAACTTTGCCGAGGCATTGGGAACGCGTCATGGTCTACCGGTAACGGTGGATGCGCGCTTCCGCGAGGTGGGTTTCGGTAGCTGGGAGGGGCGTACACCGGAGCAGATTCAACACGACAATCCGGACGAATACGCCGCTTTCTTCCATGATCCGGTGCATAACCGGCCGCCCGGTGCGGAACCGTTGACAGACTTCGTCGCCCGAGTCGCCCGCGCCTTCGATGATTGTTTGCAGGAATACGCAGGAAAGCAGGTACTGGTCGTGGCCCACGCGGGGGTGGTTCGCGCCCTGATGGCGCATGTACTACAGGCCGACCTGGCCTGTGCCTATCGTGTGGTGGTGAATAATGCCTGTTTTACCCGCTGTCGCCTGGGTGAACGTGGTCTGCTGCTGGAATTCCACAATTGTCCTGCGTTGTAGGGTGGACTCCGCCTACCGTAATACTCCCTGCATCATTCCTGATGGAAGGAAGCTACCCTACAAAAACGACATTACTTTTAGTTCACGGGTGGTTTTTGGCGGTAATAAACAGCGTTGTGCTCTCCTGGCAAAAACCCATACTCAGCCGTTTTCGGGAAATGTTGCCGCCGGCGCCTGACAGAGCTTTACACGATTGCGTCCACTGCGCTTGGCCGTATAAAGGGCCTCATCGGCGGCGCGGTTGATGCCTTCGGCATCACGGAATTGTTCGACGCTGGCGATGCCGGCACTGAGGGTGACGGAGAATTCCTCGTCGCCGTGGCGAAAACGCAGTTTGGCGAAGCCTGCGCGGATCTGGTTCAGTACCTGTTCGCCTGCCGCCAAACTGCAACCGGGTAAGACCACGGCGAATTCCTCGCCACCGTAACGACCGATGCCGTCGCTTTGCCGCAGACGCTGCTGTAACAGGCGCGCCAGACTCTTGATGACGCGGTCGCCACAGAGGTGGCCATACCGGTCGTTGATGCGCTTGAAGTGGTCAATGTCGAGCATGCCGAACACCAGCGGCTCACCGGCACGGCTGGCGCGCGAGGCATCTGCGGCCAGTTTTTCCTTGATTTTGGTGTGCTTGAGCAGGCCGGTGAGACTGTCTTTCACCATTAATATGTTAAGGGTACGTGCGCGCTCGGCACGGATACTTACCGAAGCGACCAGGTGGCGGTCGTCAATGGGCTTGGTGAGGAAGTCGTCGCCACCGATGCGCATGGCGTTAAATTGCTTTTCCATGTCCGCCTCTGAGGAGAGAAAAACAATGGGTATGCTCAGCCAGTCATCTTGCTGGCGGATCAGCTGCGCCAGCTCCAGGCCCGAGCACCGGGGCATGTAAACGTCCATCAGGATCAGCTCCGGACGCACCTCGGCGAGGGTGGTGAGGATATCTTCCAGACGGGTCAGGATGGTGGTGTCCATGCCGGCCTGCCGCAAGGTCAGCGCATAGTGTGCAGCCAGATCCGGATCGTCTTCCACCACCAATACACGGTAGGCCTCGCTCGTGTGGCTCTGGGTAACCCGGTCGAGATGATCCACCAGGGGGGCGATGTCGATGGGCTTGACGAAATAGGTATCGCCACCGGAACGCACCGCCTGCAGACGTGAGTTGAAATCGCCGCGAGTGGAAACGAAGATCACCGGCAGATCCTGCCCGTAGCGCGCCTTGAGTCCATGCACCAGTGCCGTGCCGCCCTGTTGGGTGTCATCCAGCCCGGGATTGACGATCAACGCTGCCGGGCGTTCCTTGGCGAAGGCTTCGTCGATGCCTCCAGCGTTGCGGAATACCCGAACCTGATAATCGAAGTGGCTGAGCAGCTGTGGGAGCCCGCCGATCAATGCCTCGTCGTTGTCGATGAGGAAGATCAGCCGCCGTTCCGGCGGACAGGTGGACACCACGTCAACCGGGGAGGGTGCCGATGGCGGGATCGGGTTGCTGTCGAGGCTGTTGCAGAGGCTATGGATATATCCAGTCAGCCCGGCGATTTCATCTTCGCCGGGTGTGCGTTGCTCGTTGTTCCAGGCCTTCAGCAGATTCTCGGCATGGCGTGCCTGTTGGCCGACAGTGTCGAAGCCGAAGGTTGGTGCGGAGCCAGCCAGGGTATGTACCTGGCGATGCAGGCTCTTGGCCTGAGCGAAATCCCAGGGTTGGCGCTGCATTGCGGCCCATTGCCGTGCAATGTCGATCAATTTGTCCGGCAGCTGTTTGGCGTAGGTCTCGCGCAGGGCCTTGAGACGGGCCTGGATGTCGTGCTCATCAGGCATGGTGTTGCCGCCAGACGTCTTTGATCTGCTGGGCCAGGGTCATGGGGTCGAAGGGCTTGGCGATGACCGCCATGGCGCCGGCCGTACGTAGTTGCGCCACCTCCTGTGGCTGAACCTTGGCGGTCATGAAGATGGCAGGGGTATCCGCCAGTGTCGGCAGTTGGCGCAGGGCGAGCAGGGTTGCGGGGCCATCCATGCCGGGCATCATCACGTCGGAGAGGATCAATTGGGGGGCAAATGCCTCGCCGGCCTGTAGGGCCTCTTCGCCGGAGCTGCAGATTTTTACGGTAAACCCACCCACTGCCTCGAGGGCGACCTGGGCAACGGCCTGAATGTCGGCTTCGTCTTCGATGAAGAGAATGCGTTGGAGTTCATTGTTACTCATGTTGCTTCCTTATGTGCTTCCTTCTTTAGTGAATGGCGATGTGGGCCTGTGAGCCTTATTTGTTGCCCGATGTGGCACCCACTTCCGCGATTTCAAGATAAAAAATCGTGCCGGTATCGGCAGCGGGGGTGAAGCCGATCTCACCTCCGTGCCGTTCCATGATGGCCTTGCTGATGCACAGGCCGAGACCGGTGCCACCGGTCTGGCGGGTATTGCCAGTGTCGCCCTGGACAAATTTCATGAACAGCCGGAGTCGGAGTTCCTCGGCAATGCCGG
Organism: Gammaproteobacteria bacterium; assembly: GCA_021647505.1. GTDB lineage: Bacteria > Pseudomonadota > Gammaproteobacteria > SZUA-152 > SZUA-152 > DRQN01. Next base: position 30,852 of record JAKIUN010000008.1, on the reverse strand, counting down.
GGCCTTGGTCGCGGATGTTGATACGAATCCGGTCTTCGCGACGCGCGATGCTAATTTCCACTGTGCTGTCACGAGGCGAGAACTTGCAGGCATTGGAGAGCAGGTTGCCCAGTACCTGAAGCAGGCGTTGGTAATCGGCGCGTACCCAGACTTCGTCAGGATGCCGGGTAATGATGCATTGCACGGCGTGTTTTTTGGCGATGGCGGCATTCTCGGTGACGGCCTCTTCGATAACCGGCATTAGCGCCAGTTCGTCGAAGCGGAATTCCATGCGTCCCGAGCCGAGTTGCTCCATGTCCAGCAGGTCATCCACCAGCATCAGCAAACGTTCACTGTTGTCGTGAGCAAGCCGGATCAGCGCGGCGGATTGCACCGGCAGCTCACCAGCGGCCCCTCCGTTGATCAGGCCGAGAGAGCCACGAATGGCGGTCAACGGGGTACGCAGTTCATGGCTGACGGTGGCGATGAACTCGTCCTTGAGTCGGTCTACCTTGCGGCGCTCCGTGATATCGCGCAGCAGGCCGCTGAACAGGTGTTGGCCGTGGATCTTCATGTCGGTGACGGCCAGCTCGATAGGAAAAATACTGCCATCATGGCGCCGCGCCTCGACCTCGCTGCGCCTGCCCAGCACACGACGTACACCAGTTTTTCTATACTGGGCAAGATAGCCGTCATGTGCGCTATGATGAGGTTCCGGCATCAGCATGCGGATGTTCTCGCCGATCACTTCACTGGCGGCATAGCCGAACAGGCTCTCCGCCGCCGGGTTGAAGTTTTGTATTGTGCCGTGATCATCGATGATGATCACGGCGTCCACCATGGTATTGATCAGCGCCTGTTGCTGGATCTTGCTGGCATCCAGCGCTTCCTCGATAACTTTGCGCCGGCGCTGTTCACGATGCAGGGCCAGCCCCAACGCCAGTACCACGATGGCACAGATCACCAGTGCGATGGTGGTACTGCTCTGGGCGCTGGACAGACTGGTGGCACCGGCCTCTGAAGCCCACGGGACAAAGAGCAGGAGCCGCGTGGTGCGGGTAGCGGGATAATGGCGGTTTGTGTTCATGGGGTGTGGCTCAGTCCCTGGCCTGCCGGGCAATCTCGGCCACGGCCCCGGTCAGGCTGGGGATCATCTCCGGGCCACGCGGCACCAGCACATCCGGTGCTAGTGAAGGGACAAAGCTCTGCCGCTGACTGGAGCTCACCAGAATGACTTTGATGTCGCGATTGATACCATTGGCCGCGCGCAAGGCATAGAGCACACCGGGGCCATTCAGAGTGCGTATCTCGGCGCCCATGATGAGCAGGTCGAAACGCTCGTGTAGCAGGCGGTTCAGCGCCACCATGCCGTCTTGTTCGACGGCGAGCTGCACCGGTTGATCCGCCAACGCCCCTTGATAGAGGGCTGTCATGGCAGGGGAATTCTCCACGATCAGCCCATTCAGTGGGTGGGGTGAGCTGTGGCGCCGGATGGCTTCCAGAGCCTGGTCGATCTCGGCATAATTGGGCCGCTTGTCATGGGCGATCTCGATGCAATGATGGATCAGATCCAGATAGCGCAGGTAGAGATCGATGCGTTCGGGTTTGTGCGTGATAGTTTCCTGGGCGGTGGTCAGGCTATCTTCCAACTGGTGACAGATGGTGCTGATCGCCGGGATGCCATGGGTACCGGCGCTGCCTTTAAGGCTATGTACTTCGCGGTAGAGCCGCTGGAAATGTTCATCATCGGCACCATTGCCCAGAGACAAAATGCTGTCTTCGATGGTGTCGCAGCGCTCCGGCAGCTCTTCGAGAAAATTATCCCGCAGTTGCCGAAGAATCTGTTGTGTCTTGTCGAGGCTGGTGTTTTTATTCATTCTTGCTGAGTCACCGACTGGATGTAGATGGGGCAAAAACCTATCGGTCTTGTTTTCTGTTGGCTTTAGCCGGATTTCTTGAGGAGAAAGCAAAGAAAATGTGCAGGATGATTTTAGTGCTGTTGTTACTCCTGGCCCTGACGGGTTGCCAGGGAGAAGAGGGCGACGCTGGCAGGCTGCCGCTGCCGGTACCCGAGGGCATGAAGCGCAGTGCCGATCCAGCCTTGTTAGCCCAGGGGGAACGGGTCTACCGACGGCATTGTGCGGGCTGCCACGCCGCCGATGCCAGCGGTGACCCCAACTGGCGCAAGCGCGATACCGAGGGGTTTTTTCCGCCGCCGCCACTGAATGGTTCCGGTCATGCCTGGCATCATTCCACCGAGGTGCTGGCAGACTTCATCCGCAACGGCAGCCCGGGCGGCAAAGGCCGTATGCCAGCCTGGGCGGGCAAGCTTTCGGAGCAGGAGATCACGGCGGTGATTGTCTGGTTCCAGTCCCTGTGGTCGCAGCAGGTATATGACACTTGGTTTGAAATACAACAGCGCGGCCGCTGAGAAGGCCTCATACCTGGTTGTAGTGTCCTGAACTGTATACATATTGAGACGAGACGAAGGGAAGCCCATTAATTACGCGATTGCGGCGTCGCCTAATGCGCCTACTTTTTGGTGCAGACCTTGGTAAAAGGAGCAGCCATTCCCTGCGGTCTGCGCCTCGCCTAGAGCGCCTGCTGTTGGTGCACTCGCGTATTTACTGGTTTTCTTAATGTGCATACAGTTCAGGACACTACACTAGCCGGGCAGTTTGTATTTATCATCCATCAGGTCGATACCACATTCGAGGGTTTCGCACCAATCGATGAAGCGCGTGACCATTTCCTTACCCTTGAACAGGGCGCCGTGCTGTGGGGCAATGATTTCGATATCCAGGTCGCGGATCATCTTCGCCCACAGTCGCAGAACCTTATTGCTGACGATATAGCGCTGGTGAAAGCCCGCCATGTATTGAAGGTGGTCATCGAAGTCGTTGACTTCGATGTAATCCATGCCCAGCGAGGCACCCAGATCGCCGCTGTAGAGGATCTTGGAGATCGGATCGTAGACCTGAAAATTGCCGCAGGAATGCATGAAATGAGCGGGAATGATGCTCAATCCGACGCCGTTGAGGTCGAGTATCATGCCTTCGTCAGGGATGGGGTTGAGGCGATCCTCGACAAAGGTATCAATGCCGAAGTGTGGTAGGAAACGCTGCCACAGGGCGGAGATGTAGGCGTCGGCATCGGTGGTCATCAGCCAGCCGTTGGTGGCGGCGACGATATCCGGATCCTGGTGGGAGAGAAACAGGTAGCGCAGCGTGCCGTCTCCCAGCAGGCTGCTGGTGGCGCTGGCGACCTTGTTGAATACCTTGTGTCCACCGGGATCGAGGATCATGCCTTCGCCGTTGTGGATAATGAGGTGTTGATTGGCCTGCACGGCCAGGCCGGAGTTGAAGTCTTCGATCAGGATGTTCTTGTGATCGCCGTTGTCGAAAAGCACTGTTGAACCCATCGTCATCCCCTTACATGATTACCGCGATGTCTTGTGCGGCGTTTTTGGCGTTGGCCATCAGCAGGCCCAGGGTGCTGCCTTTCTTCGACAGCACGACAAGGAAGGTGGATTCTGATGCACCGACGATGAAGGAGAAGCCTTCCTCACTCTGGATGATAACCTGCTCCATGCTGCCCTGGCGAAGTTCATTGGCAGCGCGCTGGGTGAGCTGCAACAGGGTGGCGACCACGCCGCCAATATTTTCCTGGCTGATGTCCGGTGGCAACTGACTGGCTAGCACCAGGCCGTCCACCGATACCAATACGCTGGCGACGACATCAGACATGTCGCTTTTCAGTGTCTGTAATATCCCGTTGATCTGTTCTGTGCGCGATGCCATTTCATGCTCCTTTTCTACAGCGGTATAAGCCGCCCGGATGGATAGTGATGATTTCTTGCCGAATCCTGGGTGGTCAAGATGCCCGCTCAAAATGATTGAGCCCCCCCTAGAGTCCCGGTGCGCGTCAGTGGTTTATGCCAAAGAGGGTGAGCATCAATTTCCCGACTGATGATGGGTCTTTGCGGCAGTTGGCAGGATTTATTGAGAAGATCCGTCTGGAGAATAACTATCGGCCAGTGGGAAAGTGGCGTTATTATGGACGCATGTCACCTTCCTGGCCACCCCGTCTCCGCCTGCTGATCCCGGTATTGCTGATTAGCGTTCTGGGACTGCCCGCCTGCACCACGGTGCCGGTCGAGCCAAACGCGAAAAAGGAGTCTCCGGAGGAGGTCTCTGCGGCACTGTTTGAGCGTGCCAAGGGTCTCTATCTGTCGGAAGACTATGCCGGTTCGGCGGGTCTGATGTACACCCTGGCCGAACACGGCCATCTGCAGGCGCAGTACGTGCTGGGGTATATGTACTACTACGGTCTGGGCGTGCCGCGTAACGAAAAGGAGGCGATTCGCTGGATCACCACGGCTGCCGCGCGCGGCCACGCCAAGGCCAAGCAGGCCCTGGATTTGCTGGACAAGGGTGAGTCCATGCCACATCTGACTCAGTAGAACAGATAGTTCAGCATCAGTCGCCAGTTGGCGGAACGCACGGGGTACGGGCTGTCGATGGCATCTGCCAGATTGGTGCGTAGATAGCTGGCTTCGAGGTTGACGTGGGGCATGAATTCATAGCCGGCACCGAGGATGTAGCCATTGCCGAATTTGCTGCTGTCGGTGCCGCTCTCGCGGGACAACGAACTGTAGCTGTAGCCATAGCCGTAATGTAGATAGGCCGAGCGCGCCCGCGGCGAGAAGTAATAGGCCGCGCCGATACCGTTGAGGCCCAGGGACCAGGTGCCGCCATCGTGGTTAAACCAGTTGCCTTCGCTGAGATAATACAGCGTGAACTGGTTGCTGAGGCCGAAGCCGAGGCGTACGGAGGTGGCGATGCCGGCGACATTGTCGGTCTCGGTGGCACTGCCTGCGTGGCTGAAATCGAGATCGGTGCCGTGATAACCGATGCCCAGGCCGGCAATAAAGGCTTGGCGCTGATTATCGAAGGCCTGTGCGGACGCGCTGCCCAGAAAAAGCAGGATCAGGCTGGCGATTTGCAGTTGGCGACACATGGTGCTCCCTCCCAGAATGTGGTTCCTTCCCTGAGCATATCAGGAGTACGCGCTACCGTCCTTTTGCCGTGTCGGTAAAAATACCCAGCAGGTCATCGAGGAACAGCCGCCCTTTTTTGCTGGCACGGATGTTGTCCACAGACCAATCCAGCAGGCCCTTTTCTTCAGCCATCCGTAGAGGTGTCTCGACCAGCGTCAACGGCTGGCCGGTATGGGCAGCGAACAGCGGCGGCGCAAAGCCCTCTGTCAGCCGCAGAGCGTTCATCATGAATTCCAAGCCCACTTCGCTGCGCGTAATGGTGTGTTCGCTCTGTATCCGCTGCGTCACACGATCTGCATCCAGATAATCCTGCGGCCCACGCCGCTTGGCGAGGCGGGTGATATTCTGTTGTGCAGCGTCGCTGAGCTTGGCATGGGCGCCGGCACCGATACCGAGATAGTCGCCGAACTGCCAGTAGTTGATGTTGTGCGCGCAGCGCCGGCCCTCGCGGGCATAGGCGGAGACCTCGTATTGCCCATAGCCGGCCTCGGCCAGCAGAGCCTGCCCCTGCTGCTGGATGTGCCAAGCGCTGTCGTCGTCGGGAAGCCGGGGCGGCTGGGCAAAAAAGCGTGTATTGGGCTCCAGAGTCAGCTGATAATAGGAGATGTGCGTGGGTTCCAGGGCGATGGCGGTAGCCACATCCTCTACGGCCTGCGCCGGATCTTGCGCCGGCAGGGCGAACATCAAGTCGAGATTGAAATTGTCGAAGCCAGCGGCATGCGCCATTTCGGCGGCCGCAATGGCCTCACGGCGGCCGTGGATGCGGCCCAGGCGTTGCAGGCTGTCATCGCTGAAACTCTGCACACCAACGGACAAGCGGTTGATCCCGGCAGCACGGTATTCAGCAAAGCGTGCCTGCTCCGCGCTGCCGGGGTTGGCCTCCAGAGTCATCTCCGCATCGGGGCGCAGCGCCAGCAGTGCACGCAGGCCGGACAACAGTTGGTCAATGGCCTCCACCGACAGCAGGCTGGGGGTGCCACCGCCGATGAACACCGTCTGTACCGCACGGCCCCACACGCGCGGCAGGTCATCGGCCAGATCGCGCAGCAGGGCGTCGACGTAGGCCCGTTCCGGCACCGCACCGCGGGGTTGGTGGGAATTGAAATCACAATAGGGGCACTTGCGCTCGCACCAAGGAAAGTGGATGTACAGCGACAGGGGGGGCAATTCAGTGAACTGGAACATGCGGGGCGTCACTCGGTATCGACAGGGAGTACAGTATTTTACCTGCCAAGCGGCTACAGCGTGGAAATTGTAACGAGCATGGAAAATATCCCAGGCTCTGTATCACCACTGCGGTAATATCTCCTCATGATCATTCACGCTGACATGGACGCCTTCTACGCCTCGGTAGAGATCCGCGAACGTCCCGAGCTGCGCAATCGGCCGGTGGCGGTGGGCGGTTCAGCCGAGGGCCGTGGCGTGATCGCCGCTGCCAGCTATACGGCACGTAAATTCGGCGTGCGCAGCGCCATGCCCACCAGCACGGCGTTGAAGCGCTGCCCGGATCTGGTGCTGTTGCCGGTGCACATGTCGTTGTACGCCGAAGCATCGCGGCAGATCCATGCCATCTTCGCCCGCTACACGCCCCTCATCGAACCCCTGTCGCTGGACGAGGCCTTTCTCGATGTGGGCGCCAGCGAGCGCTTGTTCGGTTCGGCGGTGATAATCGCCCGGCGCATCAAACAGGAGGTACACGAAGAGCTGGAACTGGTGGTCTCCATGGGCGTGGCGCCAAACAAGTTTCTGGCCAAGATCGCCTCGGATCTCGATAAGCCAGATGGCTTTGTCGAGGTGGCTGTCGACCGTGTACAGGCATTTCTCGATCCACTGCCAGTATCGCGTCTGTGGGGTGTGGGTCGAGTCACCGGCGCGACGCTACAGAAACAGGGCATCCATACCATCGCCGACCTGCGCCGGCAGCCGCAAGCGGCACTACGTCGGTGGTTTGGTAAGCATGGCCAGCAGCTGTGGCATCTGGCCCACGGCATTGACAAGCGTCCGGTGGTGGCCGAACACGAAGCCAAGTCCATTTCCCACGAAACCACCTTTGCCCGTGATATTGCCGACCCGGAGACCCTGCGCGCCGTGTTACTCGGTCTCACTGAACAGGTAGCCTGGCGTCTACGCCGCCACGGCAAATGCGGCCGTACCGTGCAGCTGAAACTGCGATTCGATGATTTCCGCACCGTGACCCGCGCCCGCAGCCTGCGCGATGCCACCGATGCCACCCAGATCATCTGGCACACGGCATCACGGCTGCTGGATCGCGAACTGGCGCAGGGTATCCCGCCGCTACGCCTGCTGGGAATGGGTGTGAGTGGCTTCGATGAAGGCGCGGATAGTCGGCAGAGTGACTTATTCGCCAGCGCGGCGACGGAGGGCGAGGCCGTGGATCGTATTGCCGATGACATCAATACCCGTTTCGGTGGCAAGATGTTGCAGCGTGCGCGCAGTTACCACAAAGGCCGGTAGGAGTAGGGCATGCTCACGCTCATCCATTCCCGATTGCACCTAGCTTTGCTTGGAAAATCAACTGATTTTTTGGGGATGTTATTTGAATGTGCCAGCTCATTCTCCGGAAGCTTTATAAGCCGAGAAGTTTTAATCCAGACTAGATCCTGCAAGTGCCCGCACTTATTTTCTTCGCCAAAAGTAGGCGCTTGAGGCGAGCTTTTGATCCGTATAGCAGTCTGACGCCAGCCAGCAACTAAAAGTGAACTGGATATCAGCTGCCACAAGTATGACTGCGAATGAGATTAACAGCGTCCCTGACCTTTGAGGGGCCAATGAATATCCTTGGCTACTTTAAGGATAAGCCCTATGCCCATGGTAGATATGATCGCCAAATGGACGACGGTTTTCCGATTTTTCTCATATTTCAACCAAGTTATCTTTATGGAAATTTTACCTCCTAGCACGTAGGATACTGTTGAGTTTGTGAACCGCATTGATCGAGCTGGACTTAGAAGATGAAGACGCTAGAGTGAGACACTGCAATGGAATCCGCCCTGTGCCGCCACAAACATGCAACTCGTCCCCTAGCGTGGTTCGCTCAGCGGGTAATAGGATAGTCGTGGCTAATAGCCTGCATAACAATAGCGTAGTCTTAGTATAGAACGGTCAATTGCGGATTCTAGGCTGAATAGACCTTGCCGCTGTTTGCTTTGTGTTTTGCATGATAAACAAGTCAGAGATTCTCGCTTCGCTTGCATCTTTTTTTCAATCATTTAATTTGAAAATCAATAACTTTTTCTTTAAATAAATATCCAATAAAACCAAGCCTACGTTATGAATAAATTTAACCGTTGTGGCTACCGTTTCACATTTTATCATTCTGTGATGCGCCTCTCATTTACGGTGTTTAATTTACGTAACTATTTTAGATGAACTGCCGCTAACATGAATACCATGATGCTTCTAAACGGTTTTAATCTCCTGCAGCTTGCTGTGGAGTGGTTAATTTTTACATCTGTTTCAGGGCCAAATTGATCAGGATCACTAGTGTCAAAATGATTGCTAATACCGCCCTGGAAACCCGGCATCTTATTTATGATTATTTAATCGACAACAAAAATCATTGTTAGAATTATTTTAGATAATCTCTCAGCAATTTGGTTATAGAAGTACATTTGAGGTAAGTAAGCTTATGTTGCTCCCATTGAACCTTGGTTCCACATCATGGTTACCATTGTTAGTGATTTCAAGTACGTTAACACTGTTTGCTTGTATGCCTGCCCCTAGCAGTGAGGATGAAAAAAAAGATAATGTAATTAATGATAAGGATTGTGCAACAGCACCTGCTTTATTTACAGAAACTGTATGGCCGTCTATCCAGGAGTCTTGTCTTGATTGCCATCACTCTGGAGGGGTGGCTAATAATACCCGATTAGTTTTTACAAAAAATTCTGATGCGCAAGCCGAAAACTATAATATTTTACGAAATTTTTCTCTAAGCAACGCTGTGATGCTGTTAAATAAGACGATTGGCTTGCCTGTTCATGGTGGTGGCACCCCGTATGTTGATCAGTCCCAGCAGGAATATCAGAACTTAGAAAGCCTGGTTTCAGTAATGGTAAAAGATTGTGGGGCCACATCCAAGGTTTCATTTTTTGATGGCATTAAATTCTACAGCGAACAAGAAACTTTGAAAAAGGCGGCGATTGTATTAGCTGGAAGGCGCCCCACGGTCAGTGAGCTTAATGCTGTAGCGGCAGGAGGGGAGGACAGCCTGCGAGTGACGATACGCAACATGATGCAGGGTGAAAATTTTGAAGATTTTTTGCTGGAAACCGCCAACAACCACTTTTTAAGTACAGGCATCACGGGTGGCCCGTCTAATTTTCCCGTCGCCAAAGACTATCTCAGAGTAGGTGAAATCAAAAACTACACCGAAAGATTAATTTTTTACCAGGCCTTGCGACAAGAGCCACTGCAACTACTTCGATATATAGTCATCAATGAACGGCCGTATTCTGAAATACTGACGGCGAATTATACGGTCGTAAATCCCATCCTGGCGTCCATTTATGAGGCTGATGTCACAGGGGAATTCGATGACATAGCAGATAATTCGGAATGGCGGAAAGCAACGATTCCTAACATGTTTCGTTTTGGAAGGACATTCCCTCATGCTGGTGTATTGTCCACCCATGCTTGGTTGCACCGTTTCCCGACGACAGACTCAAACCGTAATCGCCATCGCTCGAAAATCGTGCTGCGCCAATTTTTAGGCATTGACCTGGAAGTTTTAGCGCAACGTCCGCAGGTAAACGACAGCCAGTTCCTTGTGCCGACGCTGGAGGATCCTGAATGCACCTCTTGCCATATTATTATGGATCCAGTGGCTGGGCTCTTCCAGAATTGGTCACGTCAGAATAGATACCTGCAGTTCGCGGATAATACGACGTCGCTTCCCTCTAGTTACAGGGGTAAAAATTATCCTAAAGATGCAAATGGCAACGCTTACTATCAACCGGGGGATAATTGGTTTCGTGATGTGCTTCCACCAGGGTTTAATGGCGTGCTGGCTCCGGGAGGGCACGAGGGGGATGAAGCCGCATTGCAGTGGTTGGGGAAAGAAATGGTGAAAGACAGCCGCTTTTCTATGGGTACCGTGCATTTCTGGTACCAGGGATTATTCGGTGAAAAAGTATTAACCCCTCCCACTGATACTACCACTAGAGATTATCAAGCACGCTTGAATATGTTTAATGCACAAGATGAACTCTTCCGAAAAATTGCGGACGATTTTTCGGAAGATCATGGTTATGGTGCCTATAATGTTAAAGATCTCTTGGTTAATTTAATTACGAGCAAATGGTTTAGGGCTTCTGGTATGACCAGCGAAGTCACGGCAGAACGGGCTGCCGAACTGAAAACAGTTGGGTCATATCACTTGCTGACACCTGAGCAGCTTTCGAGAAAAATGGAAGCTACAGTGGGTGAGTCCTGGAGCAAGATGAGGCCAATTACAAGAAACTATGGTTTGCTCTACGGCGGATTTGATGCGAGAACTTTGATAGACAGAAATACTTCAATAAATACAGCTCTCAATGCAGTATTGGATCGCATGAGTAATGAAGTTGCCTGCAATATTGTAAGAAACGATTTTTTGAGGCCAACCGACCAGCGACTATTGTTTCCCCTTGTTGATCTAGATCATACGCCAGATAATGCCAAGGGAAATATCATGTTAAATATCCAATATTTACATAACCACATGCTGGAAGAGTTTCTGCCTTTGGAAAGCGCTGAACTACTGCAAACTTACAATCTTTATCAGGAAGTTTGGAATGAGCGGAATAGCGCGCCAGAAAATACATTAAGATGCAGTCTGAATAACACAACTGACTCCGAGTATAGTGGCCGATCCTGGATGATTGTTCTGTTGTATTTTATGAGTGATCCACGATACATATACAGCTATTAAGTGTCCTTCAACTTAATCAGGAGACTATGATGAAACGTCGGGACTTTTTAAAATTTGCTGGTTCAGCGGGGCTTTATGCGGCCATACCATTCCCACTGGATAAAGCATTTGCCTCAACATACTCTCCTTATGAAGGGCCAATTTATTTCAATATCCATGTCAGCGGAGGATTAGACCAAAGTTCGTTTACTGACCCCCGTGAAGATCCGCTTATCAATACATGGGCAGACAGTAAAGATGCCGGTGTCGCAGGAAATATACGTTATGCTCCAGTTCCTGGAAATCAGGAATTCTTTGAAAAGTACTACAAGGATATGCTTGTCATAAATGGTATTGATGGAGAAACCAATGGACATGCTATAGGTACCATTTCCCGCTGGAGCGGCCGATTGGCGCGTGGCTATCCGAATACATGCGAGCTTATAGCGGCTACCTACGGCCAAGGCCTAGCATTGCCTTATTTGTCGAAAGGAGGCTATGAAGAGAATGTCGGTATTGTGCCACTTACACGGTTGCTTGATTTAAATATGATGAAAGCCGTTGCCCAGCCTAACCAGGCCAGCGCCACAGCAAACTACATTAAACAATCTGATCTTGATATTTTGCAGCGCTATAAACAGGCCCGTATCGACACACTGAGCAGCACAAACACTTATCTGCCTACGTTAACTCGCGCCTTCAGTGAGATGAATACTGCCTATCAAGGCAGAGATTCCCTGGATCGATTGGCGGACTATATCCCTGCTGCAGGCCTTGATACCGTAGACACCCAGGGCAATACAACAAGCTTTGTCAGAAATATTCATCTTTCATTGATTAGTGCACAAGCGGGCTTGACAACCTGTATTAATTTAGCCAGTGGCATCGACTTTGATCTTCATAGAGATTTTGATGCCCAGTCTGATATCAAGATGCCCCAGTTGACAGGCGCCCTTGATTATTTATGGGAAAAATCACAAGAACTCGGCTTGGCGGATAGACTGGTCGTTTTTATAAATACGGAATTGGGCAGAACTCCTCACTACAATGCTAATTCAGGCAAAGACCATCACACGATTGGTAGCGCCATGTTTATGAAAAGAAATGCGGCGTGGGGAAATCGTGTGGTGGGTGCAAGTGGTGAGCAACATACTGCTTTGAAAATAAACCCTCAGACCTTGGAGATTGATGAAAATGGAATAGCTCTTAAATCAAAACATCTGATCCAGGCAGTTCGACAATTGGCTGGTGTTGACCAAGAACCCTTGGCGCAGAATTTTCCACTAAATGCTGAAGATGTCGATTTTTTTAATCCTGACAAGAAAACGGGATACAGTGTCAATTTTAGAGCTTGATCACCATGAATAATGCTTTTCCAATCTTCGTTCTGACTTTAATCATTTTCGTTACTCTGCCTGCCCCGGCAAATTCGGCAAAAATCGGTGACTCACTGCCCATAACATTGCCATCCTTGTTCGATAATAAGAAAATGATTTCATCAAATCAGTTCAAAGGAAAGGTTCTCTATGTAGATTTTTGGGCCTCGTGGTGCCTTCCGTGCAGAAAATCATTGCCACAACTGAATGAGCTTAGAAAACGCTTGACAAGTAATGGTAAAGGTTTTGAAGTCCTAGCCGTAAACTTGGATGGCAAACCGAGTGAGGCTCTGGAATTCTTAAATAAATACCCGGTTAATTATCCGGTTGTTTATGATGCAACAGGAAAATATCCAAAGCTCTATGGTGTCAGAGGTATGCCAACTTCTTATATTTTGGATCCACAAGGGAGAATTCAATATGTACACAGTGGATTCAAAAATAGTGATATCAAAAAGATTGAGGCATTGGTTCATGAAATGTTGCCTTGATATGAGTTTAAAGCGCCTTTCTACCATTAGGTTTTACGGATTATTGATCGCCTTGTTGAGCTTTTCCGGGCTGACAGCCTGTGCAACGGTTGAGCCATGGGAAAAAGGAATACTGGCCAAGCCTGAGATGGGTTGGACGCTTGACCCTGTCGAGTCGGCGCTGGAAAGCCATATTTTTTTCAGCAAAGAAGGCTCTTCAGGCGGTAATATTTCAGGAGGAAGTGGAGGTGGGTGTGGTTGTAACTAATATGAAAATAATGGAAGAGGTCATTACTGATGGCTAAAAAATGCCGTCAAAATGCCGCTTTAATTGCGCTTACGACCAGTGCCCTCGCCCTGCCAGGAATAAACGTAAAGGCTGAGGGGGCACCAGATTACACATCAGTAAAATATCGCTACACATCGTATGCAGAAGATAAGGCGCCAGAAAAATACACCGTAGAGGGAGATCTTGAAAGGTATGAAATTCAGGCCAATCAAATCCAGCTGATACAACCCATTGGTGAACGTGCAGCGATTACTCTTGATTATTTGTCAGAAACCATGAGTGGCGCCTCACCCTGGGGAGTTAAGCAGGGTGCCGATAACCAGCCAGAACTGATTATGAGTGGGGCAAGCATTGAGGAGAATCGTCAGGATATTGGCGCTAGGCTGAAGATTTATGACCAAGAGAGTAGCATTAGTTTTATGGGGGGGTATTCGCGTGAAAATGACTACAAAGCTACCTATGGGGGGCTTGATAATGAACTGCATTTCAATCAAAAAAATACGACTGTCAAATTAGGCTTGAGATTTTCTTTGGATACGATTAACCCGACGCAGCAAGAAGGCCAAAGCCGTGTCAGCGAAGAAGAAAAAAATAGTGCCTCTTATAATCTTGGTGTTACTCAGGTGTTGAGCCAAACCGCTATCATTCAGGCTGGTCTGGAGTATGTTCAGTTGTCCGGTTATCTGACAGATCCCTATAAGTTACAGGACTCACGCCCGGATGTTCGTAAGCAAACTGTAGTCAGTTTTGGCTATCGGCAATTTATTAAACCTACCGATAGCGCTCTACATCTGGATTATCGATCTTATACGGATGATTGGGAAGTAAGCTCACATACTGTAAATATTGCCTGGTATCAAAATTTTGGCGATCGACATGTCATTGCCCCATCAATACGTCTGTATAACCAGCAAAAAGCAAAATTCTATGGTGTTTACTATGATGAAAATAGTGCCACTGAATATTTTTCGAGTGATTATCGACTATCTTCTTATCAAGCAATGAGTTATAAGCTTAAATATATAAAATATTTTGACACTTGGTCGTTTACTGTGGCGGGGGAACGTTATGAAAGCGCGGGTTCGCAAGCTGGAGGTAGTTTGGACGAGATTGAAAACCCAGGTCTCGTGAGCTTTACCCGTTGGACAGTAGGATTTGATATAAAAATTTAGTAGCGTTTGATAGCTTGTAATATAGCTTGAATTTGAAATTTGGGTGGTGCATAAGAAATTTCTTGATCTAGATTGACTCAGTCTTATGAAAATTTCCCGCAAGCCAATCATTTCTGTGCTTTCCTTTAAAGCTATGGGTAGCCCCTGCAAGCTACATTTGTACCTCACACAGAAACAAGCGAAAACAGTGCCTCAAGCTGCTTTAAGCTGCATTCGCGCCTTGGAGAAAAAATATTCCCGTTATCAAAGTGACAGTATTACGACCACAATTAATCGTGGTGCGGGAAGCGGGCAGGGTCTGCGTGTTGATTCGGAAACCGCAGCATTATTGGACTATGCAGGTGAGGCCTTTGAACAAAGTGACGGACTGTTTGATATTACATCAGGTGTATTGAGACGCATCTGGGACTTTAAAAGTGGTGTTTTACCTCCCCAGGAAAAAATTACCCAAACCCTCGATATGATCGGTTGGCAAAAAGTACGATGGCGTAAGCCATATATTGAACTTCCTAAAGGTATGGAACTTGATTTTGGCGGTTATGTAAAAGAGTATGCTGCGGATACCCTGGCTTCGTTTTGTATAGAGAAAGGTGTCAGGCATGGATTAGTTGACCTTGGTGGTGATATCCGTGTTATTGGCCCGCATCTGAATGGAAAGCCGTGGAAAATAGGTATTCGTAATCCTGATGACCCGGAGAAAGCAGTGGCGCATATTGACAGCACTGGGGGAGGGGTTGCAACAAGCGGCAGCTATGAGCGCTGTATGATCGTCGATGGGCGCCGTTACGGCCATGTCCTCAATCCTCTCACTGGCTGGCCGGTGAGAGGATTGGCGAGTGTCACCGTGCAAGCTGATCAATGTCTGATTGCCGGTACTCTGAGCACTATCACGATGCTCAAAGGCCGGCCTGAAGGGAGCGTTTGGTTACAAGGTATGGGTGTGCCCAATCTTATAATAGAAGAAAATGACCCTGGGTCTGAAGCTTAAGTCTCTTGCTGCGCGATATTTCTGTGCTGAGGGGCTGGTTTTCTGTGGGCATGAAAAATCTGCCCACCCTACTTGGCTACCATCCATAGCCTGGCCTGGGCCTGCGAAACCCGGGGAATTCGGGATGAAAATTGGCGCAAGCATCGACAATATTGAGCAGGAAATGGTCGATGTGAGAGAGAGGATTTAAAGAGTAAGTCTTTCTTTCTCCCCGGGTTTCGCAGGCTCAACCCAGGCTACTTGTTACACTGGCGATTGATTCTTTGCAGCAATTCAATCGAAGCATCGACTTCAATTTTTCTGATGGCGACACTTTCAATGTTACATCCAATAGGAATTCCTTTTTCATTTGCAAATCTCTTTAGCTCCAGCCAGTTTTGCTCGGAAAAATCAAGCGATTTTTGCAGAATATCGTTTGAGTGTGTCAGTTCATTCTCCAGCCATTTTGGAATGCTGATACCCAACCATTTCATAAACTGAAGTGTTTTAAGGGATCCGCAAGGCGTTAGCGTGAACAATATTGGCACGAGCGGAATGCTATGTTCTTGCCCATAATAATAATATTCAGATAAAAAATCTTTTGATGCGTTGACATTATAGACCCCTTGTGAAACAAAAAAAGTGCAGCCTTGGGAGATTTTATTGAATACTCTGATATGTTCATCGCCTTTGCTCTGGTGCCGTTCGGGGATTGTGACGCCGCCTAAAAGGAGATTGTTATTTGTTTCCGCTTTCAGTTTGTAGGCATCATTGATTGACAAAGTAATAGCTTGTGATGCGGGTAGATTTTCCACATCCACGCCATCAGATGAGCAGCTCCACCCGTGGCACGGCATTGTTCTCACCGCTTTCCACTTCTGGCAGGCAGCTGACGAGCTGATGATTCGCTTTATCGGCCTGCGAAATGATGAATTCCCGTACCGCGATAGCGCGCTGTTGCGCCAGCTGTTCAAGTCGTTTGTGCAGCGCTTCTTCATCCATCGGCTCTTCCGCGGGCGGTCTTTTTTCTGTTTTTTCCAACTTTTCCGTCACCGCCATGAGCGCCGCAGCGTCACCGTCCACGGCAATGCCGCAGACCTTGATCGCCACCTTGGGCCGCTCGCGGAGAATCCCGGCCACTTTTTTCAGGTAGTCCCTGCCCGTGTCGTCGATTTCGCTGGAATCGGCGCTGAATGCCACCGGATCCAGGCGCACCTTGGCGATCTGTTCGCCAGCAAATTTTGCTACTGCCAGCATGGTGCCGTAAGGCTGCAAGGCGAACATGAAATAGGTCATAGCGGCATTCTTGGTGCCGGATATCAAGGCCTGGTTGATAGCGTCGTTGATGCTGAAATCGGGGGCGTTGATATCGCCGCTGAGTGGAATGGTCAGGGATATGGTGTTGTTGCTGTCACGCAGCATGTTGAGTGACGTATCGAGAGAGACGGCCGACATACCACCCTGCTGGTCTTTTCCTTCCACGTCTTTCACCGGTATCAGCTCCAGTTGTTGCAGGGTCAGCTGTGTCTCTCCGGCAAGTTGATCCTGCTCGATGCTAATATCGATATCACTGGACAGGGTGCCGCTACGTAGGCGGAAGCCCAGGTCACCCGCAGTGTACGGTGACAGCGGGGGGAGATCGAGGCCCTTGATGGTGGCGATGATCTTCGCTGTGAGCGTGTCGGCGAAGGGTTGCAGTTCACCGGAGAATTGGTAGTGCCCAAAGCGGCCGAGCTTGCCCTTGCCCTTTAGCTGCGTGACCTGATCCGCCGAACGGTTGTCGATATTGTCGAGTTCGAGATTGTCGATGTCGATATCGATGCGGGTTTTTGGGGTGACGCCGGCATCGTCAAAGACGAGGGTGCTGTCATCGGTCATCTGAAAATGACCAATGTGGAAAGTGACGGGGCTTGAGGCCGCCCGATTTTCGTTAGCAGGTGGTGTTTCCGAACGGTTTTCCTGTGCCGTTTCGGCGCCCGTCATTCGCTCGACCGCCGTCGTCAACTCGTCAAGATTACTGCCGCCATCAGCCGCGCGGGTGAGATAGATTTTTGCCTGGCTTAACAGGATGTTATCAATGCGCAGCTGGTTACCCTCGTTCAACACCAGGGTGTCGATGGTCAGGCGCTTGTTGCTGAATAAGGGGGGCGGCGAGTTGTCGTCCACGGCCTTTGCCACGTAACCCTGTTCGATACGAATTTTTTCGACTTCCAGTGAGCGGGGGTTGTGCAGGCGGAATTTTTCCAGCGTGAAACTGCCCATGCCGGCCAAGGGAAAATCATCGCTACGAACGTGCAGCTCGCGGGTTTGAAGGTTTTCCAGTTGGGCGGAAATCTGTGGGTCATTGTCGGAGCCGTCAGACTCAAACGTGAATTGGATCGCCAGCTTCAAATCCTGTTGGGTGATATTCAACGGCTGTTGCGGGAGGGTGGTGTTGAGCTGTTCGCCGCTGATATCACCGCTGCCGCTCACATGCAGGGTGGTTTGTTGCGGTGTCTCGCCTGTCTGCTTTAGTTCGACATTGCCGCTCCAGCGCAGGGACTCCTGTTGCAGATGGATTTGCGGTGTGATCAGGCGCAACTGATCCAGCCGGAGTGTATCGGTCTTCAGTTGTAGCTTCATGTCTGTCGCCGACAGGTCGAGCGAAATTTCCGTCTCCAGTGTCAGTTTACCGGCCAACTCCCCGGCGATGCCGGTGAGCTGCTGGAAACTCGCCAGCGGCAGGCCAAGAAGGCTGATGTGGCCGTTGACTCGCAGGCTGTCGGCAAAAAGCGCGATGCTGCCCGTATAGTCCAGTGCCGCACCATTGACGGTGGCCTGTAATGATATCTGTGCGTCCTGCTCCGGCCGCCAGGCCGCCAGATCCCGCAGGCTGAACTGCACAATGCGGGTATCCATTTCCAGCTTGGCGTCGCTGTAGTGGAGGTCGATGTCGGAAAAGGTCAGGCGATCAATGCCGACTTCCCAGTCAAAGGTTTTTGTCTCGTGGGTATTTTGGGTATTTTCCTGCAAGGTTTCAGCACTTTCACCGGACGGGATCAATATGCCGCCGGTGCGCAGTTGTCCATCCTCGCTTTGCTGGATCTCCATGTTAATGCCTGCGACCGCCAGCGCTTCGATGACAATGCGCCTTTGCAGCAAGGGCAGCCAGGCGAGTTTCAATCTGACCTGCGCGGCGTTCAGGGTGTTGTGTTCATCCACATAGATACTGACGCCTTCCAGCTGCAGGGTGCCGGTGAACAGATTCAAGTCCACATCGGCGATTTGTACCCGGTCGCCACCGTTTTCCAGCAGCCACTGGCGCAGGCCGCTTTGCAGGCCCACCGGCAGCAGTATCAGCACGCTGATCACCACCAGCGCGAAGGCGGTGATGATGATCCATCGGCGTCGCTTGCCGCCGGGTTTTGTGTCGGGGACGGTATCGTTCATGTCGGTTCCATTCATTGGCATATCCGGGCTTTTAGTATAACCCCAGATATGCCGATAATGGCGCCATGAAGAATCATGCAAAAAAATCCCTCGATGTGCTGGTTGCGGCTGCCAGCCGGGTCGTGCTGGGCAAGGAAAATGAAATCCGTCTGGCCCTTGCCTGCCTGCTGGCGCGCGGTCATTTACTCATCGAAGACCTGCCGGGTGTCGGTAAAACCACTCTCGCCCACACCCTGGCACGGGTACTGGGCCTGCACTATCAGCGCATCCAGTTCACCAGTGACCTGCTGCCGGCCGATATCCTCGGTGTGGCCGTGTTTGATCAGAAAAGCGGGCATTTTCGCTTTCAGCCCGGCCCCATCTTCGCCCAGCTGATCCTCGCCGATGAAGTCAACCGCGCCACACCCAAGGCACAGAGCGCACTGCTGGAGGCGATGGAGGAACAGCAGGTGTCGGTGGAGGGCGAGACCCGTCCCCTACCTATACCCTTCTTCGTCATCGCCACGCAGAACCCGGCCAGCCAGATCGGCACCTTTGCGCTGCCGGAATCGCAGCTGGATCGCTTTACCATGCGCATCTCCCTCGGCTACCCGGATCTGCTCGCGGAACGTGAACTGCTCGCCGGGGAGGATCGCCGCGAGCTGTTGCAAGAGTTGTCGCCGGTACTCGATGGTGCGCAATTGCAGGCTCTGCAGGCCGAGGCCGGCCGTGTACATGCCGCCGGGGCCCTGCTCGACTACCTGCAGTCGCTGCTGGTGTTCAGCCGCCAGTCACCACACTTTGCGCATGGCCTGTCGCCGCGCGCCGGGCTCTCCCTGCTGAACAGCGCACGCGCCTGGGCGTTGATGGCCGGGCGCGACCATGTACTACCGGAAGACCTGCAAACGGTGTTGCCCCATGTGGCAGGCCATCGTCTGCAGGCCGCAGAAGCCGGCGGCGATACGCAGCGGCTGGTGGCTTTGTTGCAGGCCGTGCCCATTCCCTGATATGCCGCTCACCCTGCGCCAGCGCCTGAGTCCCGTCCGCTTCCTGCGCGGCGAAGGCCCCGAGGTGGGGCCGGTGGAACTGCGCCAGCGGCGCGTGTTCATCCTGCCCACCTGTCAGGGGCTGCTGTTTGCCGTTATCCTGCTATTGATGCTCATCAGCAGTATCAATTACGACGCCAGCCTCGGCTACGCCCTCACTTTTCTGCTTGCCGCCCTGTCGGTGGTGGCGATGCTGCATACCTACCGTAATCTGCTGGGCCTGCGGGTCGACATCGGCCCCACCGAACCCGTGTTCTGCGGTGAGACCCTGCGCGTGCCAGTGACCCTGGAAAACCCTGCCGGGCAGACCCGTTTCGCCGTTTCGCTGCATTTCGTTGAACCGAAAGCGGAACCGGCGAAGGTGCTCTGTGACGTACCCGCTAATGGCTGGGTAGGCGTCGGGCTGCCCCTGCCGGCCAAGCGCCGCGGCCGCCATGCCCTGCCGCGCATCACCCTGGCTACGGTATTTCCGCTGGGGCTGTTCCGCGCCTGGGCCTATGTCGAATTCGATGCCCGCGTGCTGATCTATCCGCGTCCCGCGCGGGCCACGCCGCTGCCCAGGGACAGCGCCTGGCAGGCCGACCTCAGTGGTGACCTTGGTCAGGGCGCTGATGACTTTGCCGGCCTGCGTAATTACCAGCCCGGTGATGCACCCGGCCATGTGCACTGGAAGACCCTGGCGCGCGGCCAGGGTCTGTACACCAAACAGTTTGGTGGCGACCGTGCCGAGGAGCTGTGGCTGGACTGGCAGGCCACTGCCGGCGGCATCGAGGCGCGCCTGTCCCTCCTTACCCGCTGGGTTCTGGATGCCGACATGGCGCATTACCGCTATGGCCTACGCCTGCCGGATCAGACCCTGCCCCTCGCCCATGAACCTCAGCAGCGCCGCCGCTGCCTCAAGGCCCTGGCCCTGTTCAACGGCGCAGCGTCGCCGTGATGGAGCATCTGCGACAGGCCCTGGCGTGGCGCTGGCGGCAGGTAGAACGACCGCAGCTGTGGCTGTTGGCCGGCCTCGCCCTGGCCTTGCTGCCACATGTCGGCCGTCTGCCATGGCTGCTGATCCTGCCCGCCGTGCTACTACTGGGCTGGCGCCTGGGCTTCGAGCTGAAGCTGCTGCGCCTGCCGCCGCAGACGCTGCGCTGGCTGTTGGTGGGTCTGGCCCTGGCTGCCACCTGGGCCAGTTACCACACCTTCATCGGTCGGCAGGCCGGGGTGGCCCTGCTGGTGATTATGCTGTGCCTGAAGCTGATGGAAATGGACAAGCCACGTGACGTGGCCATCGTCATCGGTCTCAGCTATTTCGTCGTCATTACGGTATTTTTGTTCGACCAGTCCCTGCTTATGGGTGGCTACATGCTATTGGTTGTCACCCTGTTGACCACCGCGCTGACGGCCTTTTCGCGTGTCAGCGCCACGGTGCCGGAATCGGCCAACCTGCGTCTCACTGCCACGCTGCTGGCGCAGGCCGTGCCGCTGGCCCTGCTGTTGTTTATGTTGTTCCCGCGCATTCCCGGGCCGCTGTGGCACCTGCCGAGCGACGCTGGCAGTGCCGGCACCGGCCTTTCCGACACAATGTCGCCTGGTAACATCAGTCGCCTCAGCGACAATGATGCGGTGGCCTTTCGTGTGCGCTTTGCGGGTGAAATACCGCCGCAGGACAAGCTTTACTGGCGCGGTCTGGCGCTCACTCATTTCGATGGTCGTACCTGGCACAACCCCAATGAGGCACGGCGTGGGCACGGTGTGTCGCACAGCGTCGATTACAGCGCTATCGGCGAGCCGGTAAGCTACACCCTGACCCTCGAACCCCACCAGCGTCACTGGCTGTTCGCGCTGGACATGCCGGCCAGCGCGCCGCTGGGCAGCATTGTTTCGGCGGACGGCGAGATCATCGCCCGCAATAGCGTCAAGACCCTGCGCCGGTACACCCTGCGATCCTATACCGATTACCGCCTGGATGCCGTCAGCGCGCCACGTGATTTCGCCTATCTGCGCCTGCCGCCGGACACCGCGCCACGGGCGCGTATCCTCGCCCAACAGCTGCGCGCCGAGGCCAGTGACGATGCCGACTATCTACAACGCGTGTTGGACTTCATCCGTCAGCAGCCTTTCTATTACACCCGCCGGCCGCCCTTGCTGCTGGATGACCCGGTGGATGGATTTCTCTTCGACAGCCGGCGGGGTTTTTGTGAACACTACGCCTCCGCGTTCACTGTGCTGATGCGTGCCGCAGGCCTACCGGCGCGGGTGATGACGGGTTATCAGGGCGGCGAGGACAACCCGCTGGGCGATTACTTCATCGTGCGTCAGTCCGATGCCCATGCCTGGAGTGAGGTGTGGCTGCGCGGGCGTGGCTGGGTGCGTGTCGATCCGACGGCGGTGATTCCGCCCGGGCGGATCGAAAATCCGGCTGACCTTGCGCGTATTGATCCTGCCTATGCCGCCCGTACCCGAGAGGCGCCGGACTGGGCGAAGCGGCTGTGGCGCAAGGTGGGTTTTGGCTGGGATCGCGTCAATAATACCTGGAACCAATGGATCATTGGCTACGACCAAGGGGCACAGAGAACCTTTCTGAGCAGGCTGGGACTGGAGAATGTCGACTGGCAGCGCATGGTGGGCTTGTTGTTCGGTGGTCTTGCGCTGGTGGTTGCGGTTATTGCCTTGCAGCTGTTTCGCCGTCGCCCGGTGCGGCGGGATGCCGTGGGAGAGGCCTATGCCCGCTTTTGTCGCAAGTTGGCCCGCCGTGGCCTGCCGCGCAAGCCTGCCGAAGGTGCACAGGACTATTCACAACGGGTCATTCCCCGGCGCCCTGAACTGGCTGCGCAGAT
Source organism: Gammaproteobacteria bacterium (assembly GCA_021647505.1). Lineage (GTDB taxonomy): Bacteria > Pseudomonadota > Gammaproteobacteria > SZUA-152 > SZUA-152 > DRQN01. Next base: position 8,347 of record JAKIUN010000008.1, on the reverse strand, counting down.
CCAGCACATTACGCTTCTCTATCAGCGTCTGCGCTATGCCCGCACGACGCCCCGTGACGGCTTGCGCCACCTGCGACAGGCAGTGCGGCGTTTTCGGCCGTAGTGTTTTCTTGCCCATTTAGCGGCGGGCCACCACAAAGCCCTTTTCGGTCACCACTCCTTGTAGCGGCACGTCCCACGGCTTGTGTTGCAGGCAGTCTACGCGCTGAAAGTCATAGGCCATGCCCACCAGATGCGGCTTGAACCAGTGCCGGCGGCGGCGCAGGAAGGCAAAGCTGCGATCATAAAAACCGCCGCCCATGCCCAACCGGTTGCCTTGCCCATCAAAGGCCACCAGCGGTGTCAGCACCAGATCCAGGGCCTTCAGGTCGATCATGTGGCGTAGTGAAACCACCGGTTCGGGAATGCCGAAGCGATTTTCACGCAGTGCATCGCCCGGCGCATAGGGGGCGAATAGCAGGTGATCGCTGCGCAGGTGGCTCAGCACCGGCAGATACACCTGTTTGCCCATGGCCCAGGCCAGGGCCATCAGCGGCATGGGATCCAGTTCACCGTCGTTGGGCAGATAAGCGGCCACGCGCCGTGCATGATGAAACAGTCGATGACGGCGGAAACAGGCGGCGGCATATTCACTGAGCCGTGTACGCTGCGCATCGGTGAGACCACGACGGCGTGTGCGCATTTCCCGGCGAAGATTAGCTCGTGAGTTCATGGGGCATTGAAAAGCAAGGTATGGAAATTAAGAGGCGTCCCCCACCTGTGCCGTTTGCACCATCGCCCCTGGAACCAGAGCGATAAGTGGGGACAACGATTGGTGCGTCAGGCTTTCCGTCAAGCGGACATGCACACGGCTCCAACGTCATGCCCCCGACTGCAGAATTATGGGCCAGGGGACTTCAGTGCAGTAGCGAACACTGCAGGAGACGCCAAAACAGGAAAAATTTACAACTTTAACTGGCGGCCACGGCTTATCGCGGCTTCAACCTTATTTTGCAGCTGGCGGAGCTTGTTGTCCATTCCCGCCGAATTGCCATTGTCCGCGCGGCATTGAAGCAGGTCGTGGGCAATATTCAGCGCCGCCATTACCGCCACCCGCTCACTACCGATCATCTTGCGGCTGTCACGGATTTCGCGCATTTTCTCATCGAGATAACGTGCCGATTCCAGCAATGCCACCCGTTCCTCGGTGGGGCAGGCCACCTGATATTCCTTATCCAGTACGCGAATGGTCACCGTGGTGGTCTTTTCGCTCATACTTCCACCTCCATGGTTTTGAGTCGCACCAGCATGGCTTCCACCCGCGAACGTGCCAGCTCGGCCTTTTCGATCAGCCGCGCACGCTCCTCGACCAGCACATTCTGCCGCTCACGCAACAGGGTGTTTTCGGTACTGAGCTGGTCGCAGAAGTCGATCAGGTCATCGACACACTTCTCCAGCTTGCTGATTTCAGACTCGGCCATGGATTCGCTACAGAGTTGCAAACTTGATGGGTGCACTATAGTTCGGGGCGCAAAAGGGGTCAACGAAGTGGTAGAATTGCCAGCCTTTCTTTGCGATTGATAATGACCCCCCATGCAATACGACACCATGAATTACGACGCGCTTGCGCTCGTCATCCACAAACTGGGCGCCCAGCAGGAGCCCGCCGAACTGCACGGCACCCTTACCGGCCTGCTGTGTGCCAACGGCAATGCCGAGGCCGATATCTGGCTGCAAAACCTGTTCCCCAAGGTGCCCAGTGGCGATCTGTTGGGCGACGAAGCCTTCGGTGAGCTGAAAAAACTGCACGAGACCAGCCGTGAAGGGCTCAATGCCATCGACTGTGAATTCCGGCTGCTGTTGCCCGATGATGATAGTGATCTCGATCAGCGCGTGCATGCCCTCGGTGAGTGGTGTCAGGGTTTCCTGGTCGGCCTCAGCCTGGGTGGCATCAGCGACTTCAAAGCGCTGCCCGAGGATGCCCGCGAGATTGCCGAAGATATCGTCGAGATCGCCCGCGCCGACAGCTCCTACAGCTTTGACGGCAGTGAAGAAGACGAACATGCCTACGCCGAGCTGGTGGAATACCTGCGTGTCGGTGTGCTGCTCATCAACGAAGAGCTACAGCCCAGTCGTGCGCCAGTGGTTAGCGATACCACCCTGCACTAAGTTCGTATCTCAACCCATAGACCACCCTAATCCGGAAAGACCACCCATGACCCTCATCAAAATCATTCATATGAGCTTTGCCCTGCTGAGCATCGCGGGTTTTTTTGCCCGCGGCGTGCTGATGATCCGTGATTCCGCCCTGCTGCAACAACGCTGGGTCAAGACCGCTCCCCATGCCGTCGACACCGTCCTGTTGCTGAGCGCCATCATCCTTGCCTCTCAATGGGGGCTTGCCTCCCTGGGTATGCCCTGGCTACAGGCCAAGATCGGTGCACTGTTGGTGTATATCCTCTTCGGTGTTGTCGCCATCCGCCCGGGCCGCAGCAAGCCGGTGCGTATCGGCGCCTGGCTGGGCGCTCTGCTGACCTTCGCCTATATGGTCGGCGTGGCCATCACCAAGAATCCGTGGGTATTTGCCTGACTCTTTGTGACAGAATCAATGCTCCGTCACATTGTATCGACAGGTTCAGCGTTCCTGCGCTGTCTCACAGCCCGATGGCAGATAAAGCCTGCCTGCCGGGCTAGTCGAGTTCTTTGACATATCGCATTTCATGTAATTCATGGCCGGTTAGTTGTGTATCAATTTTCTCGCGGCCTTGACGTGAAAACCCCATCTGCTCATACAATCTCCTTGCGCGAATATTCTCTTTAAGAACCCATAAATAAAGAGAACGCCATTGATGATTATGGGCAGATTTTATGGTTTGTTTTGCCAGCTCTGTACCTAAGCCTTTGCCCCAGCAATCGGGGGAAATATTCAGAGCAACCAACTCACCGGCATTGTCGTTGGGCAGATCATCGTCTCTCGCCGGGCCATAAACACAGAAACCTGATATAACGCCATTGATTACGACAACCAGGTTAATGCCTGGGCCTTTTGTTGCCAGCGCCTCATCCCATTGCCGTGTTTTTTCTTTAACGGATAGTGATTTCAAATACTCATCGGGCATGATCCCCTTATAACCAGAGCGCCATGCTTCTACATGAATCCTTGCAATATCCTGAGCATCCTTCCTGGTGGCGTATCGTATGAGCACTTTGATCCTATAGCCTGGAGCGGGCCATGCCCGCGATGGACTTGCCGTTCCCACAGATTAACGGCTCCCCTGCCAGAGGGAAACCAGTAGAACCAGTAGCCTGGGTTGAGCCTGCGAAACCCGGGGGATTCGGGATGTGGATTGGAGCAAGTATCCGCAGCATTGGGCGGGAGATAGTCAATGAGAGAGAAGGAAGTTTGAAGCGTGCGTTTTCCTGGGTTTTGCAGGCTCAACCCAGGCTATTTGCTTCATCACCGGATAATAGGCGGACAGGCCACCAATATATAGGGGCAGGCCACGGCTTGTCCCCTATTACTCAGCTTGCCCCCTATTTGCTATGGAAACCGTGGTCTGTCCTCTATTGTCGCTGGCTCTTTTAATATAAATATACTGCACCGGAGTGCCACGCCGAATTATCGCTCTGGTCACCATTGATGCCGGTGGCGTTGCTATCCTCGCGCGTGGCCCCTACCGCCAGGGTGTCGCCATCCGCGCTCAGCCTTGTAGGGTGGGCATGTCTTATGTGCCCACGCGGTTATCTGAATAAACCGGAATGAGTTCGCATAATTCCCTTGATTTGCTTGCTATGCGAGCAAGACGTTATTTCGTGCACGTTCCTGAGCGGTCAGGTGACAGCCGCATATAGGCTGACCCCACCAATAAACAAAAACACCAGCCAAGAATAATGCCGCCCCTTCGAGGCGACCAGTGCAATAATTCCAGTGACCAAGAAAGTAACGGCCACAATCATAGAGATACTATGGAAAGAGAGAGACCGCTCCGCAAGCAAAACCAGAATTGCAGCAAAGCCCCACCAAGCTATGGTTGTAATATGCCATGCAAACCTCAGTGTAAGAATCGTAAACTCTGTACCGCCAAAGAGTTTCGGCAGATTTTTACGACGGAATAGCCTGGTGAGTATGTAACGCTCCCCCAGAACAGAATGTACAATTCCGATAGCGAAGGTAAGGAAAGCGGCGGTGTAGAGCAAAGTTGTCATAATTTTTTGTTCCCCTGCAGCAAGCTGTCGGTGCGGACTTCAAAAATTTGTTGAGTGCTAGATCTGTGGGTGCGCGTTTCTTGGCACTATGACTCACAATTCCTTCCTTCTCCAGGCCTGGCGCATGCCTTTGGTCTCAGAGCAGGCTTTACGGCGCCACAAGCCTTGCGCTATGTTGCGATCATTCCCATACCGTACATATATTCCATGAAACAGACCGAATTCTCCCGCCGCCGCAAACACCTGATGCAGATGATGGGCAAGGCCTCAGTCGCCGTGCTGCCCGCCGCCAGGGTGGCTATGCGCAACCGCGACGCTGACTACCCCTACCGGCAGGACAGTGACTTCCACTACCTCACCGGCTTCCCCGAGCCCGAGGCGGTGACAGTGCTGATCCCCGGCCGCAAACACGGCGAGTACATCCTCTTCTGCCGCGAGCGTGACCCGTTGATGGAGACTTGGCACGGTCGCCGGGTCGGGCTGGAGGGAGCGTGCGAACACTACGGCGCCGATGACGCCTTTCCCATCGGTGATATCGACGACATCCTACCCGGTTTGCTGGAGAGCTGTGAGCGCGTTTACTATGCCATGGGCGTTGACGACGCCTTCGACGCCCAGGTCACCGGCTGGGTCAAACGCCTCAAGGGACAGGCCCGCGCCGGTATGCACACGCCGGGCGAATTCGTTGCCCTCGACCACCTGCTGCACGACATGCGCCTGTACAAGAGCCGCAGCGAGATCAGCGCCATGCGCCGTGCAGCGAAAATTTCTGCCCAGGCCCACATACACGCCATGCGGGTGTGCCGCCCCGGCATGATGGAATACGAGATCGAGGCCGGGTTCCTCTACCACTTCAAGCGCCACAACTGCGTGCCCGCCTACACCAGCATCGTTGGCGGTGGCGACAACGGCTGCACCCTGCACTACACGGAAAACGCCGCCGAACTGCGTGATGGTGACCTGCTGCTCATCGATGCCGGTGCGGAAAACGACCACTATGCCGCCGACATCACCCGCACCTTCCCGGTCAACGGCCGCTTTAGCAGCGAACAGGCTGCCCTGTACCAGATTGTCCTCGATGCCCAGTACGCCGCTATCGCCAAAGTGCGCCCCGGTGTCCACTGGAACGAACCCCACGAGGCTGCTGTCAAGGCGCTCACCCGCGGCCTGCTTAAGCTCGGTCTGCTCAAGGGCCAGCTGCGCACATTGATCAAAAAGGAAGCCTACCGCGCCTTCTACATGCACCGCACCGGTCACTGGCTGGGCATGGATGTGCACGACGTGGGTGAGTACAAGGTGGGCGACGTTTGGCGCGAACTGGAACCGGGCATGGTGCTGACCATCGAACCGGGCCTGTATATCGCCCCTGGTGCGAAAATAGGCAAGCGCGCCGTGGCAAAGAAATGGCAGGGTATCGGTATCCGCATCGAAGATGATGTGCTGGTCACCAAGGGTGGCTGCGAAGTGCTGAGCCGCGACGTGCCGAAGGAGATTGCCGACATTGAGGAGCTGATGGCGGGGACAAGATGATGAATTTTCCCGTATGGGCATCGCCCACAGTGACAATGCTGGGTAATGCCTACCCTATGCCTGACTTTTGCCACAGAGGCACGGAGAACACAGCGTTTTTTTGTGTTGGAAGAGCGCAATTTCTCTGTGCCCTCCGTGCCTCTGTGGCAACCAGCAAAACTGCCGCATGAAAGCAGCCGACTATGACATCCTTATCATCGGTGGCGGCATGGTCGGCGCCAGTCTGGCTATCGCCCTGCGTGACCAGCCGCTGCGCATTGCCATGATCGAGACCGCACCCTTCCGCGCCGCCAGCCAGCCCAGCTACGACGACCGTGCCATCGCCCTCTCTCAAGGCAGTCGCCGCATCTTCGCGGCCATGGGCGTGTGGGATACGCTGGCTCCCGCCGCCACTCCCATCGGACATATCCACGTCTCCGACCAGGGTCACTTCGGTATTACCCGGTTGGATGCCCGCGAAGAAGGTGTCAAAGCGCTGGGCTACGTGATCACCGGGCGTGCACTGGGGAAAGGCCTGGTGGCGAGTGTCGGCGAACTGGATAACCTCGACCTCATCAGCCCCGCCACTCTCAGCGAACTCACGCTGGGAGAGGATCACGCCACCATCGTCATCGAGCGTGAAGGCCAATGTGAGACGATCACCAGCACGCTGGTGATTGCCGCCGACGGTGGCAATTCCTCGGTGCGCCGCCTGCTGGATATCGCGGTGACAGAAAAGGACTACCACCAGACTGCCATCATCGCCAACATCACCCCGCAGCGGCCACACCAAAACGTCGCCTACGAGCGTTTCACCGCGCATGGCCCGCTGGCCCTGCTGCCCCTCGATATGCAAGACGGCGAGCCGCGTTGTTCACTGGTATGGACTCACGGCCCGGAACAGGCCGAACACCTGCTGACTCTGGACGACGACGCATTCCTGCGCGAATTACAGGACGCCTTCGGCTGGCGTCTGGGCCGATTCCTCAAGGTTGGGCAGCGCGCCAGCTACCCGCTGCGCCTGATCCAGGCCCGCGAGCAGATCCGCCCGCGCCTGGCCCTGATCGGCAATGCCGCCCACACCCTGCATCCCATCGCCGGCCAGGGCTTCAACCTCGGCCTGCGTGATGTGGCGGTATTGGCAGAGGTGATCTGCAAGGCTCGCGCCGCAGATCGTGACCTGGGCGAACTGATGGTACTGGAAGACTACACCCGTTGGCGCGAGCGCGATCACCGCAAGGTCATCGGCTTCACCAACGCCCTGGTGCAGGCCTTCTCCAACGACTTCCCGCCGCTGAGCCTGGCGCGCAATCTCGGCCTGCTGGCCACCGACCTGCTACCGCCGCTGAAGCACGCCCTGGCGCGCAATGCTATGGGCATCAGCGGCCGGCTACCGCGACTGGCGCGGGGGTTGCCGCTATGAAACCCGCAATGAAACATACCTTCGTAGGGTGGGCATTGCCCACCGGCGCCCATGGTGGGCAATGCCCACCCTACCGAGAGGAGCAGTTCGATGTCCATCAGCAGAAATAAGTACGACATCGTCATCATCGGCGGCGGCATGGTCGGTGCCAGCCTGGCCTGCGCGCTGGCCGACAGCACTCTGTCCATCGCTGTTATCGAAGGTCTTGATCCATCCGGCGACTGGCCCGCCGACAGCTTCGATATCCGCGTCAGCGCCATCACCCGCGCCTCGGAAAATCTGTTCCGCCGCCTCGGTGCGTGGCAGGCGATGGCGGCCATGCGCGTACAGCCCTACGAGGCCATGGACGTGTGGGACGCTACTGGCTCTGGCCATATCCACTTCGATGCCGCCGAGCTGGGCGAACCGAATCTCGGCCATATCATCGAGAACCGGGTCATCACCCTGGCTTTGTTACAACGCCTGCGCCAGCACGACAACATCGACTATCGTTGCCCCGTCAAACCCAAACGGCTGACACTGCGCAGCAATCACGCCCAACTGCAACTGGATGATGGCGGTCTGTTGCAGGCCACGCTGATCATCGGTGCCGACGGTGCCCATTCCTGGCTGCGCCAGCAGGCCGGTATCGAGGTGCAGGAACGCCACTACCAACAGACCGCCGTGGTTACTACGGTGCAGACCGAACGCTATCACGAAGACACCGCCTGGCAGTGTTTCCTGCCCAGCGGCCCGCTGGCCTTCCTGCCTCTGCCCGAGGGCCGCAGTTCCATCGTCTGGAGCACTAGCGCAGAGGAGGCCGAGCGCCTGCTGGCGCTGGACAATGCCGATTTCATGAGCGAGCTGGGTGAAGCCTTCATGCACCGTTTGGGCACCGTCACTGATGTTGGCCCACGCGGCGCCTTTCCACTCAAGGGCCGGCATGCGAAGGAATACGTCAAACCACACCTGGCGCTGGTGGGCGACGCCGCGCACACCATCCACCCGCTGGCCGGGCAGGGCGTGAACCTCGGCCTTGCCGATGTGGAGGAATTGGTCGCGGTGGTACTGGAAGCGCATCGCGCCCAACGCCCCATCGGCAGTTTCAAGACCCTGCGCCGTTACGAGCGGGCAAGGCGCGGTGACAATCTACTGATGCTGGACGCCATGGGCGCGTTCAAGCGGCTATTCAGCAATGATGACCCTGGGCTACGCGAGATTCGTAACCTGGGCCTCAATCTCGTTGATCAT
>JAKIUN010000057.1 GCA_021647505.1 Gammaproteobacteria bacterium | reverse complement strand
GTTTGGCAAGGAAACGTCAGTGCCAGAGGCCATGGCAGAACCGGGGCAGCGCCGTGCAGCTGTATGTGAAGTGGAAAGTACAACTTAAACTCAGGTGGTTTTTGTCTTGACTATGGGGTCCACTTTAGTTTTGATATCGCCGCCGATCGCCTTCTTATCCTGTTTGCTCAATTCTTTCAACCACGCCCGAACCGGTTCGTTCCCCGACTCCGTTCGGTAGAAAGCCACATCAAGAGACATATCGACATCCACGCGGAAAAGTGTACCATATTTGGTGCGCACTGCAAGCATTTGAACGACCAGCCATAAGGTAGGCTGCTCGCAGATCCTCCTCACGGAACGCAAGCTTTGTCATGGATACCCAATTGACAGAGAGGCAACAAAAGCCTACCAGTTGCTGAAGAAACTCAACAACCACCAGCTAAAGCTGGTGGGTTAGTATTACGGACTGAAAGTCAGGATACGGGTCGAAAGACCCGTTTAGCCTTCAGTTCTGAAGTTATCATCAACTGAACTTGTGACACCGCTCTGCGGTGTCACACATCCCGTGGCGCTCAGCGCCACCTCCACCCCGGTGGATTAGACTGGCTTTCTTGCGCCACACCGCAGAGCGGTGTAACGAGTCAAATACAAAATGATACTAAGTCTTGTAAGCGGCATGACTACCGTAGCGATATTCCCTACCCCCATCATCAGGGCAACGGCCAGTATCACAGATAAATCTGACCGCCTTAAAGGCGGTGGTTTTAACCTTTAACCGGGACTAGTAAAAATGTAGACAGAGCCTTGAGCCGAATACTGCGAGAACTGACCCTGCTGTCGACTCCGTTGTCACCGTGGCATCTGTGTTCTGACCCCGTTATTGACTTGATCGCGCTTGCTTAGCTGCCTTTATAAACAACACTGCGATGTGCAACCTTGACCACGAGAATAATAAGTTCCAAGTCCTGAATTTCATAAACAATGCGATATACACCTTGTCTGACTCGGTAGCGCTCTTGTCCTGAGAGCTTAATGCAGCCATCAGCCCTTGGGTTTTCTCGAAGAAGCTCAACGCATTTTAATATGCGCTTAATGTCTTTATTTGGGATATTTCTAAGATCTTTAGCGACTGATTTTTTAAAGACAAGACTATAGTTTGCCATGCGACTTTAAATCTTCTAACAATTCCTCATAGCTCAACGTTGCTTCATTGGCTCTTTGGGCAAAGGAATCTAGATCCTCCTGGTCTTCCCGTAGGGCAAGACGTACCGCCTCATTTACCAGCTCAGAAACTGACTGGTGAGTCGTGGCAGCCTTGACTCTAAGTGCTTGGTGGATATCTGCCTCAAAGTAAATTGTTGATCTTTTTGATAATTCGCCCATATCGCATGACCTCCTTTACAGGAAGAATAGCGTTATAGCGTTGTGACGTCAAGACGTCTTTAAGCAGCGGTAGGAGGGGTCAGTTTCGACATAGGCATGGAAAGTTTCTCCCGGGTGTTACAATGAGAGAACTGACCCCATTCCCCCACCCGCTGGAATAATCGACCTGGCTCGGCCGCACACCCCTTAACCCTAACCCACCCCGCAGCACCAAAAGTAGGCGCTTGAGGTGAGCTACCTCGCTGACACTCGACTTTCGCTGTGCGAAAGCGGGGTGTTAATATCATCACGTCACTCCGCGAACGCCTACATGGATGCAAGCGGTAGGTCGACGCAGGATGCTAAAGCCGAGGCCGGAGCCCAGGGGATCCATCTTCTGGATTCCGGCTAAAAACAGACTGGAATGACGATATTCGCAGCGAGCTGCAGGAAATTAAACCCCAAGTGATTCAAACAACACGAAAAGTAAATGTGCATCTCAGCCATCAAACGGTAAACTGATATATGTCGCTGAAAGATTTTCCCAACCTGAACGAAACCTTGCCGATATCGAAGGCTTGGTCGCACGCCTGGAAGTCACCCCATTTGAAGGGCATGCTTCGGGACATTTTGGCCAACTGAGGGCGGAGTTCTAATCATCAATACCATGAAAGAGTTTGAACGTGCGCCAGGATTACGGGTTGAAAATTGGCTGTGAGTGATTTCGATATAGGCCTGCTGCCCTCCGGACATCTGCACGGTTTCTCATCGGCAACGGCTGACGCCACCGACAACAGGGGACGAATAACCACCATCGAGCAGGCATTTTCGCGCAGTGTGAGCGAGGGTCTGTTTTCGCTTGCGGCCATAAAAAGCAGCACTGGTCTCTCTCCATCGCTGCAATACTGGCGCAGCTTCGCCTGCCAATATCTGAGTGAACGCTGCCTGCTGAGCCCAGCGGAGCCGCACCAGCCTGAGCCTGTCGAACCCTTTACGGAAGACGAAACCGCCCCCCTCCTCCTCGGCGCTCCGCCCATGCGCGGTGCCGAGTATCTCTCCGCTGCGGTGCTTCAGGATCTCCGCGATTTGCTGGATAACTGGGTCTGTGAACAGATTCAGGCGTTCGGTGGACTTGACGCCTTTCTTGGCAAGAATGCACCACGCTGGCATCAGGTGGGCCGTGTCTGTTTTCATCTGGCAGAAAACAAAAATGATCCGGATTACCCTTTTGCCTTCATGGCGACCTATGCGCCCGAACTCTCGGCACAGGGCCGCATTCGTCACCAACCGCTCAGCCGCGCCTTGCAGGAGTACGCGGGGGCAAAAAACAAGAAGGCATTGATCCGCCTCCTCTCGCCAGTACAGCTCGCCGCGGAATCCAGCCCTGTGATCAAGGAACTGGTTGACACGGGCGACCTCTATCACCCACTGGCCTGGACACCGACTGAGGCATACACGTTCCTCAAGGATGCCGCGCTGTACGAGCAGTGTGGCGTGGTGGTTCGGCTGCCGAACTGGTGGAAAAAACGCCGCCGGCCGCAGGTCGGCATTACTATCGGTGAGGACAAGAAGAAGAACTTCAACGCCGACTCGCTGCTCGACTTCAAACTCCATATCGCCCTGGGTGATGAGAAACTCAGTAAGGCTGAGCTGAAAAAACTGCTGGCGACAGAGAATGGTCTTACCTTTATCAAGGGCCAGTGGGTCGAAGTCGATCAAGAGAAACTGAGTGAGGCCTTGGCCCACTGGAAAACCGTGGAGGCAGAAGCGGGCATGGGTGGGCTTACCTTTGCCGAGGGAATGCGCCTGCTGGCCGGCGCGCCCGCCGATCTGGGCCACGATGCGATAGAAGAGAGCCGTGAATGGTCCTTTGTCCAACCCGGTAAATGGCTCTCTTCACAGCTGGAGGCATTGCGCTCACCGGCCCAAATGAAAACCGCCAATCCAGGCAAAGCCCTCAAGGCATCACTCCGCCCCTATCAACAGGGAGGGGTGAACTGGTTGCGGCTACTCTCCCGGCTCGGTTTGGGGGCCTGTCTGGCAGATGACATGGGACTGGGTAAAACCATGCAGATCATCGCCTTGCTGCTGGTTGAAAAAAAGCGCCTCAGTGAGCGCCCTGCCCTGCTGGTACTTCCCGCCTCCCTGCTGACTAACTGGCAAGCCGAGCTGGCGCGTTTTGCCCCTTCGCTGCGCTGCCTGTTTTTGCACAGCTCGCAATTCAATAAAACGTTCAATAAAAAAGCGCTGGCGGCCATGGCTGATGACCCCACTGCCCTGAATAACATTGATGTCGTTTTGACCACCTATGGCACGCTGATGCGCCAGGAATGGCTGCAACAACAGCACTGGCAACTGCTGATACTGGATGAGGCCCAGGCGATCAAAAACCCGGCCTCTCGACAAACCAAGGCCGTCAAACAGATCAAGGCCACGTCACGTATTGCACTGACGGGGACGCCGATAGAAAACCGCCTCTCGGATCTCTGGTCGCTGTTCGACTTTCTCAACCCCGGCCTGCTGGGGTCGGCCAAACGCTTCAAGGGCTTTGTAAAAGCGCTCGCCGAACGCGAACACGATCAATACGCGCCTCTGCGCAATCTGGTCAGCCCCTACATCCTGCGCCGGATGAAAACAGACCGTTCCATTATCAGTGACCTGCCGGAAAAGACCGAACTCTCCGCCTATTGCGGCCTAAGTAAGACCCAGGCGGTCTTATATCAGCAGGCCGTCACTGAATTGACGCAGGCCATTGAAAACCTGGATGGCATGAAACGGCGCGGCCTGGTGCTCGCCTACCTGATGCGCTTCAAACAGATCTGCAATCACCCGTCGCAGCTGTTGGGCGATGGTGAGTACACTCCCAAACAGAGCGGCAAATTTCAGCGCCTGGCGGAACTCTGTGAAGAGATCGCCTCGCGCCAGGAAAAACTGCTGGTATTTACCCAGTTCCGTGAAATGACCGCGCCGCTGGCCGATTTTTTAACCCAGCAATTTGGCCAACCGGGCCTGGTGCTGCACGGCGGCACCCCGGTCAAGCAGCGGCAGAAGCGGGTCGAGCGTTTCCAGGATGAAGCCGGGCCGCCCTTTTTTATTCTCTCCCTCAAGGCCGGCGGAACTGGCCTCAACCTGACCCAGGCATCACACGTCATCCACTTTGACCGCTGGTGGAACCCGGCCGTGGAGAACCAGGCCACGGATCGCGCCTTTCGTATCGGCCAGAAAAAAAATGTACTGGTGCATAAATTCGTCTGCCAGGGGACAATAGAAGAAAAAATCGACGCCCTGATCCATGAGAAAATGGCCCTTGCCACGGATATTCTGCAAGGCGGCGCCGAGACATTGCTGACCGAGATGGACAACGATGCACTGATTGATCTGGTTTCACTCGACATTGAGAAGAGTAGGGTTTGATATCTAAAGGGTAACTACTTACACCATGAAGAACATGGAGAACATGAAGTGTTGAAAGATAATAGCCAAGTAGGGTGGAGACGTTTTGTGTGCCCACGCGGTTGGCGCATATTCCACGTGGGCATGAAAAACCTGCCCACCCTACTTCGCTGATTAATTTTAATGTGGAGCTGCTGAAGCAGGGTATCAAAAGTTTTATTCTGTGAAACCTTTATGCACTTCATGTTCTTCATGGTGCAAATAGTTACTCTGTAAATGACGGGAGAAAAATAGATGGCTTATGGTGGTTACGGTGGATGGCCAAAATATGTACCGGTGGCAAAACGGCGCGCCAAGGCCGCCAAGGCGATGCAGAAGCTGAGCAAAAAGGGACGAAAAATTGAGCCCGTAGAGACCGAAGGACGCAAGATCGCGCGTACATTCTGGGGCGAGGCGTGGTGCGGTCACCTGGAGAAATTCAGCGATTATGAGAACCGTCTGCCACGCGGACGCAGCTATGTGCGCAACGGCTCGGTGTGTCACCTCGCTATCTCAAAAGGCAAAATCGAAGCCATTGTCAGCGGTTCGGAACTCTACAATATCAACATCGACATCGCCCCGCTGCCAGCAAGAAAATGGAAAAAGGTACGTGACCAGTGTGCCGGCCAGATCGGCTCCATACTGGAACTGTTGCAGGGACGTTTTTCTGACAACGTCATGAAAATCGTCACTGATCCAAAGAACGGCCTGTTTCCTCAGCCCCGTGAGATCAAACTCGCCTGCGACTGCCCCGACTGGGCCGAGATGTGCAAACACATTGCCGCCGTCCTCTACGGCGTTGGCGCCAGATTGGACCATCAGCCTGAGCTGCTTTTTCTGCTGCGCAATGTCGACCAGGAAGCCTTGATTAGCGCAGAGCTGGACGTTGCATCGGCAAGCTCAGGGAAAGGAAAGCGGCGGCTGGCAACAACGGATCTTTCCAATCTGTTTGGTGTTGAGATGGAAGAACCCGTCAAACCGCGTCGAAAAAAAGTGGCGGTGAGAAAAAAGACCTCAGCGAAGAAAAAGACTGTTGCAAAGAAAAAGCTTGCTGCGGATAAAAAATCGATCAAAAAAGCCGTTAAAAAGAAGAGTACGGCCCAGAAGAAAAGACCGTTTTCACCAACAGCGGCCGCCGTCCGTCGCTTACGCAAGCAGTTTGGAATGAACAGCGCTCAGTTTGCAAAACTGGTGGGGGTAAGCCCACCGACGGTGAGTAACTGGGAAAATGGCAGCGGCAAACTCCAGCTCCGCCAACGCACCCTGGAAGCACTGAGCCGGGTGGCCGGACTGACGCCACAGCAGGCCAATAGAAAATTGAAACATGCCCCCTAAACAAAACTCAGCTTCTTGATGTAGGGTGGGCATTGCCCACCATCGTGACTTGAATTGAGCACAATTGGTGGGCAATGCCCACCCTACAGAAACAGAATTGGTTATTATCCTGGTAACCCTTAACCTCAAGCTGAGTTTTTAAGAGGCAAGAATTGAATAATTGAACCTGCCCCGGCGCCTCGGGTTAGGATGAAAAAGATCCAGCGACGTAAAAACCAACAAAACGTGTCATCAACAGCCTTCAATTACGTAACCGCAGAAAAGGCCACTCTTTACCGGGCGGTAATGCGCGTATTCACCACGGCAAAGACCCACTTCATCGTCCATTTGCGTCCAGGGGAAGTGATTGAACGACTGAGCCCTGATAACGGCTGGTCGCCAGAAGAGATACCGGCAGCCCTTGAACAGCTGGTTGCCTGGGGAAACCTGCTGGCACAGCCCGATACCGGCCGCGTCACCACGGTGGAGGATTTCTACCGCGCCCGCCATCTTTACCAACTCTCCCGTCAGGGCGAGGCCGCCGAGGCGGCATTGGCAACCTTCGATGAATTACTCGGTCGCCATGGGGCCCTGCAGGCAGTGGCGCTGCGGGATATCCGTGACACGCTGGCCGCCATCGAGCAACTCTGTCGTGAAACCGGATCGGATACCGAAGCGGATGCCGGGCGGGTTCACGCCCTGTTGCGCGACCTGAGCCGGGTGTTCGAGGATCTGGCCGACAATGCCCAGGCCTTTATGGCGGGCCTGGGACGCGCCCTGGATCTGCGACGTATCGATCGCGATGCCTTTCTTGCCTACAAGGAAAAGGTCATCGACTATCTCAAGCGATTTGTCGGCGACCTGGCGGTGCTCGCCCCCGATATTGCCCAACTCATACACAAGCTGGACGGCCCCATCGAAAGGCTTTTAATGCTGGTGGCGACGCGTGAAGCCGAAGACTTGGCACCCGATGTAACATTAGGTGCAGACTCATCAAACGAACAGTCTCGCAAACAACAATTTGAACAAACCCTGCACCACTGGCGTGGCCACTGGCAGGGCCTGCAAGCCTGGTTTATCGGCACACAGAGCCATCCCTCCCAGGCCTCGGTTCTCCAGTCCCGTGCCCGGCACGCCATCTTGCTGCTACTGGAGGCCGTGGTACGGCTGAATGAAAAAAGACTCGGCCGCAGCGACCGCTCTGCGGATTTTCGCACCCTGGCGGGTTGGTTCATGCAATGCGAAGACGATGGTGAGGCCCACCGCCTGTGGCGCGGCGTATTTGGCCTGGCGCCGGCGCGTCATCTCAGCATTGATGAAGAGACCCTGGCTGCACGCGACCAAACACCGGTTTCTCCACAAAGCTCGTGGTGGGATGCGCCCCCCCTCACCATCAATCCCCGCCTGCGCGCGACGGGCAGTTATGCCCGCCGCGGCGCCACCGCGCAAATCCGCGACCGGGGTAAAGAAAAGGCGCAACTGGCAAAACAGATCGCCAGTGAGAGTGAAGAGGCCCGTCAGGCACGCCGTCATCTGGCCACCGGCGAAACCACCACGCTCAGCGCCATCGGTGAACTGGATGAAGGGAGTTTTCGTTATTTTCTGCAACTCCTGGGCGAGGCCCTGGCCGCTGCAGAAAACACCGAAGCGGCGATCTACACCACCACTGGTGACGGCGCGATAGAGATCGAAATGCGGCCACTGGCGATTGATAAGCGCGCCAAAATCAGCACTCCCATCGGCACCTTTTCCGGGCGCGACTACCAGGTTCGTATCACCGACCGGGAAGACCACCCATGAGCACTGTGGGTGGTCACCTCATTGATGTCCTTGAACGTAACCGCCAGGACGAACAACAGCGGGCCTTGCGCAGCCTGCTCGCCCGCCCCATGCTGCTGCACACCGACCCGGCCTATCCCTGGGTACGCAAGCATGCCGACGCCTTGCGTCAATGGCTGACTCGCGAGACCGGCTGGGTGCTGATTGTCGAGGATGATTTCGCCCGCCTGCGCAAACGCGTCACCGACCATGGCGACACTACCCGCCCCGCTCGCTTGAGCAAACCGGCCGCTGCGCCGCCCTTCAGCCGCCGCCGGTACGCCCTGACCTGTCTGGCATTGGCGGAACTCGAACGGGGAGAACCACAGATCACCCTCGGCCGGCTCGGTGAGGCTATCCGCCAGGCGGCGGCGGATCCCGACCTCAAGGCGCTGGGGCTGCAATTCGCCCTGGAGGAGCGCAGTGAAAGACGCGACCTGGTGGCCGTGGTTCGACTCCTGCTTGAACTTGGCGTGCTCAGCCGCGTGACGGGCGATGAAGAGTCCTTTGTCCATGCCCAGCAGGACGTGCTCTATGATGTTAACCGCCGCCTGCTCTCGGCATTGCTGGTGGTGAGCCGTGGCCCATCACTGGTGGAGAGTGAGCTGGGCCCTGATCCAAAATCAGAACTATCCGGGGCCAGCTTGCTGTCGCAACGCATTGCCGCCGTCACGGAAACCTTTGTGCCCGACACACCCGATGCACGCAACACGGCATTGCGCCGAAACCTGACCGCACGCCTGTTGGATGACCCTCTCGTCTATTGGAACGAACTCAGCGATGAAGAACTCGCCTACCTCACCAGCCAACGCCCGCACATCGCCCGCCGTATCCGCGAGGCGGTCGGACTGATCGCCGAAGTCCGGGCCGAAGGCATGGCAATGGTCGATCCCAGCGGTGAGCTGAGCGACGAACGTCTGCCCAGCGAAGGCACCGAAGGCCACGCCACCCTGCTGCTGGCCGACTATCTGGCAGACCATCGCACGCCGCAATCCCTGGCAACACTACACACACAGATGCGCCGCTGGATTGACGAATACCGCCGCTACTGGAAAAAGGCGGTACGCGAAAACGGCGCCGAGGTGGCACTGTGCCATAACGCATTGCAACGACTGAGTGCATTGCGCCTGGTGGAAATCTCTGCGGACGGGATCCAAGCACTGCCCGCCATTGGCCGCCATGCCTTGGGTGAAACCGCAATAGTCGGCAAAGAAAAGCAGCCATGAACCGCCCGGAGATTAACAATAAAATGCTCGTCGCACTAACCTCGCACCTGCCATGTCACCTGTTATACTTCTCAGACTCAATCAC
This sequence comes from Gammaproteobacteria bacterium, assembly GCA_021647505.1. GTDB lineage: Bacteria > Pseudomonadota > Gammaproteobacteria > SZUA-152 > SZUA-152 > DRQN01. The sequence continues at coordinate 15,152 of JAKIUN010000057.1, read as the reverse complement.
CCAATTAATATAGTGACATGATCACGAGCCCAAATATTTTTTCGGAATAGGAAAAAAACACCCGCAAGCAACTGGGTCTAACTCAAGAAGAGCTTGCCCATGAGTTAGGAGTCAGCTTTGCACGGAGATAAATATGCCAGAACAATACACCAAAGCGAGATTCTGGAAATGTGCCTTGCAGGTAAATCCGGCTAGCTACATCGCCTATCGAGGCGATGACCATGGCATGACGGAAGAGCAATACAATCAAGAACTCTTGCAGATCGCCAAAGCCAATGACATCAAAGTCATCGGAGTAGCGAATCATGGCAATGTCGATGGTGTAGACGCCATTCGTACCTTAATGAATGCGAATGATATTATTGTTTTCCCAGGATTTGAGATTACCTCCACAGAAAAGGCGCATTTTGTCTGCCTGTTTTCGGAAAATACTTCCAAAGACCAGTTGAACCGTTACTTGGGGGCGCTGGGACTCACGAACCCTGACGACGGTGTCTGTCCATCCAATCCTGGCGGCAATGACTTGCTTGCGAAGGTTGATGAGCTGGGTGGAATCGCTTATGCGGCTCACTGCACCAATGATAGTGGCGTGTTAAAACAGAAGCTTGTGCATGTCTGGCAAAACCCACTGCTCAAAGCTGCTCAGATACCTGGAACACTGGATGACCTTAAGAACGAAACAGGCAGCGGTTATCGGCAAATTCTGCTGAACAAAACACCTGCGTACAAACGAGAACTGCCCGCAGCCATTATTAATGCTAAAGATGTGGCTACACCTCAAGACTTGGAAAACCCCAAAGCATCTTGCCTTATCAAAATGACGACTCCCGGCTTTGACTCATTCAAGCTGGCTTTTCAAGACCCGGAGTCGCGAGTGCGGTTAAACAGTGATGTGATAGAGAAGTACTATTCCAGAATCGAATCGCTACAGGTAATGGGTGGTTATCTGGATGGTCTCTCTATCGAATTTTCAGAACACCTGAACGCGGTCATCGGTGGTCGTGGCACTGGCAAATCAACTTTGCTGGAGTGCATTCGTTATACCCTTGAACTGGAACCCATCGGTAAAAATGCTTTAAAACAGCACAATGAGATTATCAAAGAAAATTTTGGCAAATCCAAAGCTCGAATCGAATTAAAGATCCGCTCATCCAAAATGAATGGCAAGCGATTCACGATTGCCCGGCGCTATGGTGAAAGCGCCAGCATAAAAGACGAGAACGGCACTATTTCTCCCTTTACGCCCGCCGACCTGTTGCCTGAAATTGAACTGTATGGACAGAATGAAATCTACGAAATTGCTCAAGATACGGATGCACAACGAAAACTTCTATCCAGGTTTATGGAGTCAGAGCAAACAGATAGTGAAAAGAAGATAAAGAATATTATTGAAGCCTTATCTGAAAATAGAATTAAACTTGCAGAGGCATTAAGTAATATTGCTTCCACAGAAGATGAGTTATCGCGTTTACCCAAACTAGAAGAGCAGGCAAATCAGTTCAAATCCCTTGGGCTTGAGAATAAATTAAAAATAATTCCGTTACTGGAAACAGAAAAACGATTATCAAAACGGGTTTCTGATGAGGAGCTGGCACATCTGAAAACAGCCTTTTTTTCTGTTCAAGAGGCCTTGCCTGACACAGTTTTCCTCAGTGACACAGCGTTGAACAATCTTCCTCATGCCAAGATATTAGAAAAAATACGAATCGAACTCGACAAACTAAAGAGGGAAACAGAAACCATTCTAACTCAGTGGCAAGAAAAATTTACCGCGTCAAAAATAGCTATCGACCCACTCATCGAATCACTAAACAGCGGCATCAATAGTGAGGAAGATAAGCTAGAGACAACATTTAAAGGGCTACCGTCTAGCGAAGGAAAGAGCGGTCGCGAAATTGGCCTGGAGTTTCAAACTCTCCTGAAAAAGATTGAGAAAATCAAACCGAGAAAAGAAACAGCCAAAAACCAACGGAACATTGTTGAAACACTGGAACAAAAGCGCAGAAACCTCCTGTCCGAATTGTCTGAATATCGATCTGCACGCACTTCCCGATTCGAGAAATCTCTTAAACGCTTGAATAAAAAGCTCAAAGGAAAGCTAAAGCTCACTGTTCTCCCGGAATCTGACCGAACACCGATAATTGAATTCCTGATGCAATGTAATTTGGAAAATGTTGGAAAAAAACGTCTTTTATGGATAAATGATCAAGATGATTTTTCTCCGGTTAAACTTGCGGAGCTTATCCGAGAATCACAAGCAGAAGGCCTAGTATCTGACATGAACCTTAAAGCCTTACCCGGAATCACAGAAACTGCTGCAAATGCACTGATTAGGTTAACAACTCCCAAAATTTTACAGCTAGAGGAACTGGAACTGCCGGATGTCATTCGTATCGAGTTAAATATTGCACATGAGGGCGCAGAAAATTTCCGCTTGCTGAACAAGCTATCTACTGGCCAGCAATGTACCGCTATTTTACACCTTTTATTGCTGCAAAACAGAGACCCACTCATCATGGATCAACCGGAAGACAATCTGGATAACGCCTTTATTGCCGATCGGATTGTAGCCGAGTTACGCTCAGCAAAAATAGCCCGCCAATTCATCTTTGCGACACATAACGCCAACATCCCTGTCTTTGGTGATGCCGAGTGGATTGGGGTTTTTGAGGCAAATGAAGGACAGGCTTACATGCCAGCAGAATCGCAGGGTGCGATTGATGTGCCACAGGTTAGAGATAACGCCGCAAATATACTTGAAGGTGGAAAAACAGCTTTCAACCAGCGCAAAGCAAAGTATGGCTTTTGAGATAGAGATAAATCATGCTGAAAACTGAACTGTTAGAACTTATTGCAAACGGAGAAAACTCTGGCGTTGAGTTCAAGCGAGATGACATTCGCCCCGAGCAATTAGCCAAAGAAATTGTTGCCATGGCCAATCTTCAGGGTGGCAGAATCATATTGGGCGTGGAAGATGATGGAACCCCTTTTGGCATTCAGCGCAACAACCTGGAAGAATGGGTAATGAACGTTATTCAAGATAAAATTCACCCCCTGATGCTGCCGTTCTATGAAGAAATTAAATTTGATGACAACAAAACCGTCGCAGTTATTACTTTCCCTCAAGGAATATCCAAACCTTATGTGGTTAGAGAAGGTAATGCGGAGAAAATCTATATCCGCATCGGATCAACGTCACGGCTAGCCACACGCGAGCAACAAATGCGGCTGTTTGAATTGGGCGGTATGTTACACACAGAAGTCATGCCAGTACCCGGGACGGACATAGCCTGCCTCGATGAAGCACGGCTGCAAAACTATTTGAAAGATATTATTGCAGACCCTGAAACCCCTCAAACACCCAGCGAATGGAAGTCGAGGCTTTTGGGCCTGGGTTTTCTGACAGAGGCGGGAGACCGCATTTGTTGCTCTATTGCCGGGTTGCTCTTGTTTGGAAAGAACCCACGTCGTTATCTAAAACAATCAGGTCTGAGAGTTTTTGCCTTTAATAGTGAAGACAAAGAGTATCAAGCATTGCTAGACAAGATTATTGATGGCCCGCTGGTGGGGCGCTGGGATGTTAGCGATTCTGGAAAAAACTTGATTGATGGTGGAATCATCGAACGTTTCATTGAGCAAGTGACGCCTTTTGTTTCTAAAGAAGCCGCCAAAATTGATGAACACTTCAGAAGGGAAACCCAGTGGTATTACCCTATCGATGCCGTGCGGGAAGTGTTGGTCAATGCACTGGCTCATCGCGACTGGACGCGCTTTGTCGATATAGAGATCGGCATCTACTCGAACAGGCTCGAAGTAATCAGTCCTGGTGCCTTGCCAAACGCCATGTCCATTGAAAAAATGATTGCCGGGCAACGTTCACCCAGAAATGCCATCATTATGGAAGTGCTTCGTGATTATGGTTATGTCGATTCCAGGGGAATGGGGATTCGAACCAAAGTTGTTCCTTTGATGAAGCGCATGAACCATGTTGAACCTCTCTTTGAGGCGACTGAAGACTATGTAAAAATAGTGCTGCCTAGGGGGCAGTCGGACTTAGGATGAGCCCTCCAGAAATCCATCTTCCCCAGCCCAACAAAACACGCTGGCAACCGCTGCGGGCCGGGCTGGTGGATATCTTCTATTACGATTATCAGGAGTTCTGGTTTCGTGATGGCCGTCTGCTGCTGCGCGGCAATAACGGCACCGGAAAATCCAAGGTATTGGCACTCACCCTGCCGTTCTTGCTGGATGGCCGGGCAACCCCCAGCCGCGTCGAGCCGGATGGCGATGCCCAAAAGCGCATGGAATGGAATCTGCTCATGGGCAACCGCTATAACGAACGCACGGGTTACAGTTGGCTGGAATTCGGCCGCTTGCGCGAGGACGGCTCGACAGAAACATTTACCCTCGGTTGCGCCATGAAGGCGGTCAAAGGGCGGCCGCTGAGCACCTGGTTTTTTACCACCGAACAGCGTGTCGCCCAGGACTTCTCGCTGCTGGACAACAACAAACGAACCCTCAGCAAAGAGCGCCTCAAAGAAGCCCTCGGCGAACACGCCGTTATCGAGCAGGCCGCCCGCTATCGCCAGGCAGTGGACGATAAACTCTTTCAATTGGGGCCGGAGCGCTATGACGCCCTGATCAGTCTGCTGATCCAGTTGCGCCAACCCCAGCTCTCCAAACGGCCTGACGAAAAAGCGCTCTCCAAGGCCTTGACTGAAGCCCTACCACCGCTCGATCAAGGGATACTCAGCGATGTCGCCGACGCCTTTCGTAATCTGGAGGCCGAGCGACGAGAGCTGGAAGGACTGCGGCAAACGGGGCAGGCCGTGGATGAGTTCCGCCACCACTACCGCCAGTATGCCCGTGTCGCCGGTCGCCGCCGCGCCGCCGTGGTGCGTCGCGCACAAAGCCGTCACGAAAAAGTCAGCAGCGCTCTCAAACAGGCCCACACCTCACACCAAACCGCCAGGGAAGAAGAATCGCACATTCTGACGCAGATCGAAGCGGCAAAAAATTCACTGCAAAAGGCCAGGGCGCGTGAACGAACACTGCAACAAAGCCCCGAGATGCGTGATGCCAATACACTACGTCTGGCGGAAGAGAGGGCCGGAGAAAAAACGGCAAGCCTGGCCACCCTAGAAAATGAGTCACGGGAGATCACTCATGAAGTGGAGCAGCGAAAACAACGCGCCGAGCAATACCGAAGCCAGGTCGAAGGCTCCACGACAGACATCAAAAACCGCAGCACCCGACTGGCGGAACTGGCGATAGCACTGGAAATAGATGGCGAGCACCAACGCCTGACAACGCCGCTGCAACTCCCCAACGGCGGTGAAACGGCCGGCAGCGCCGATCCCCGTATCGGCACCACAGAGGCCACTATTGTACAGCTCCATCAACGACGCTCGGAACAGCTCAAGCATATCAAGAACCTTAACTTGGCCGTGGATCAGGCACTCAGCCATCATCAATACATCCAGGAACGATGGCAGGAGGCGAGCGACCAGCTAGAGCGGCTGGCAGAAGATCAACTAGAGGCGGAAACGGCCACCGAGGCGGCAGGCCAAACCCTGGTCAGCGAGTTTCTCCACTACTGCCGCGGACTGAGCGAGCTACCGCTCAGCGACCCCTATGCAGTCGCAGAATCACTGCGCACCTGGACGATCACGCTCGAAGGCAACAACCCCGCCACCCGCGTGCTAAGCAGCGCTTTTGAAACGGCCAGCTATCGTTTGGCGGACGAAAAGGCACTGACAACACAGAAAAAAGAGCAGCAAGCGTCCGCACTGAACGAACTGCGCCAGGAAAAGGGACGTTTAGACGCCGGTGAAGAGCAACAACCACCGCGACCCTACACACGCCAGGATGCCTCATCTCAGCAGGGTCGCCAAAATCGTCTGGGTGCCCCCCTGTGGAAATTGATCGATTTTCACGGCGACACAACGCCGCAACGGCGGGCAACCGTGGAAGCAGCGCTTGAAGCCAGTGGCCTGCTCGATGCATGGGTCATGCCCGATGGCACGCTTTTAGAGTGCCAAACCTGGGATACCCTATTCACGCCCGGCCCGCTACCCGGCCAAAGCCCTGATCAGAACCCGGGTCAAACCCTGGCCCAGCTTCTCAAACCGGCCGTGGATCCTAACGATCCCCAGGCCAATGCCGTCACCGACCCGGTATTGACGGCCTTATTGGCCGGCATCGGCTGGGGCCCGTCGGATCGCAAAGCCTGGATCGATGACAACGGCCAGTGGCGGCTGGGGCCACTGCAAGGCTGTTGGCAAAAAATCGAGGCCGAATATATCGGCCATGGCGCTCGCGAAGCCACCCGACGCCGACGCCTGGCGGCACTGGCCATCGAAATCAGCGACAGCGAAGCCATTCTGGAGGGACTGCAACAGCAACTCGAGCGGCTGACCCAACGGAAAATTCACCTCGATAAGGAATGGAAAGCGGCACCCGACGACGAAGCTTTGCGGCAAGCCCATCGGCACGTCACGGCACTGATCACACAAAAACAGGCGCAAGAGACAAAAGTGACAAAAGAGGCGCAACGCCTCGCCGAAGCACAAACAGAGATGGAGCAACAGTGCGAGGCGCGGGACCTGGCCGCCCAGGATCTTGACCTGCCCACGACAGCAACAGCCCTGGCCAAGCTTGACGTTGCACTCAACAACTACCGCGCCGAGAGCCAGGGTTTCTGGCCCAGCCTGCGCTTCCACTGGGGTCAACTTGACACACTACACCAGGCACGGCGGGCGCTGGCGCAGGAAAAACAGCGTCTGGAAGAAAAAAAGCAACGACTCGCCGAGGCGCAGCGCGGCGCCCGCGAGGCAACGGCACAGCGCGACACCCTGCGTGAAACCCTGGGTGAGGCCATCACCATCGTGGAACAGAAACTGGCGCAGACCAGCGGACAGATCACACAACTGGAGATGGCTCAGGATCGGTTCCAGAATGAACGCGTTGACACCGCAAAAAGGATTTCTGCCGCCGCCACCGCCGTGGCAAGCCATAGTGAAGCGCTGATCGAACACAACCAGGCACGGCGCGAGGCCATCAGTCGTCTGACCCAGTTCGTCACCCTGGGGCTGCTCGACACGGCCCTGCCGGATCACTCAGAGGAAATCCGCAAAGACGAATGGCCCATCGAACATGCCCTGCACCTTGCGCGCAGCATGGAAAAACAACTCCAGCAGGTGGACGACAGCGACAAGGCCTGGCAGAACCAGCAACACCAATTGCACGAACGCATCAGCGAACTGCAAAGCGCGCTCTCACGCCACGGCCACGAGGCCAGCGCCGAACAGAACGATGACCTGATTGCCGTGCGGGTGGTCTTTCAGTCGCAGCGTTGCGACACGGAAGCGTTGGCACAGCGCATCGCCGACACCATCCATGAACGGGGGGAGCTGCTGGATGCCAAGGAGCAGGCCCTGCTGGAAGAACACCTCATCAACGAACTGGCCAGCCATCTGCAAAGCCTGATTCAGGACGCCGAACTCACCGTGAGCGCCATGAACAAGGAACTGGAATCCCGCCCCACCAGCACCGGCATGAAGCTGCGGCTCAAGTGGAAACCCCTGGCCGACGGTGAGACCTGGCTCGACCACACTGCCCCCGACGGCCTCAGCGTGGCCCGCAACCAACTGCTGCGCCAGAGCGCCGAGGTCTGGTCGCTGAAAGACCGCAGAGCGGTGGGAACCTTCCTCAAAAAACAGATCGATGATGCGCGCATCGCCGAACAGGCCATTGCCCTGCAAGAGGTAATGGCACGGGCGCTCGACTACCGCTACTGGCACCGCTTTGTGGTTGAGCGCTGGCAGGATGGCGAGTGGCGTCCCGCCTATGGCCCCGCCTCCGGTGGCGAACGGGTACTGGTGGTCACCATCCCACTGTTCGCCGCCGCCTCCAGCCACTACGCCAGCGCCGGCCCGCATGCCCCCCGTCTGGTGCTGCTGGACGAGGCCTTTGCCGGTGTCGATGACGACTCCCGCGCCAAAAGCCTGGGGCTGTTGGCTCAGTTTGATATGGATGTGGTGATGACCAGCGAAAGGGAGTGGAGCTGCTATGCCGAAGTCCCCGGTATCGCCATCGCCCAACTGACCCGCCGCGAAGGCGTGGATGCCGTCCACGTCGGTCATTGGTGGTGGGATGGCAAACACCGGCAACGCGCCGAGGAACACATTCCTGATCTGGAAACGCTAGACCGCATTTCTCACCACGATGACGAGCCCTCGCTTGATCTTTGAATCCACAACGGATTTTCTTCAGTCGGAAATACGCTTCGTATTCCGCTCCATCAGAAAATCCCCTGTGAATCCAAATCTCTGCGCGATCATCTCGCCCTACGGTGAGAAGTGCGGTCTAGAAGGATTTGAGGAAACAGCGTGACCCGGGCAATCGATCATGCACGCTTGAAACGCATTTTCGACAAACCAGAGCTGGCCCGGCTGCTGGAACGATTACAGAACCGCTTCGAGCGCGGCATTGCCGGCCCCACACTTACGCTGCCCAACCCGACACTGGGCGAACGCAAGGCCATCGCCGCGTTGCTGGGCCGGCCACCCGGCAGCGGCCACTCCATCCGCATCGCCATCGCCGACCTGGAAGCGGTTATCCAAAAAGGCGAACTGGCCCCCGATCTGCGCACCGTAGTGGCGTCGCTCTGCGGCCCATTAAGAGACCTGGCCAGTAAAAAAGCGGCTGAACAACAGGCGTGGCAAGCGGTATTCGAAGGCATCGAGGCAGACGTTAACCCTCAGGCTATTGAAACGTGGCTGGATAAACTGCGCACAGACGGCCTGCTCAAGCGCCTAGCCAAAGGCGACCCACAGACAGCGACAATACTGCTGCATCAGGCCCTGAGCGTTATCCGTCAACTCCCCGGCCAGGGACAAACATTGAGTACGCTGGCCGCCAACACCCTGGGTGATGCCCATGCCCTGGATACCGGTTGCCCGGTGGCGACACTGGTCAAAAGAGCCCTCAAGCAAATAGAGCTATCAGCCAGCCTCAATGATAAAACAGAGGAGACTAACCGTGAACAGTGGGCCAGCGCCGGGATTCTGGTGGGCGGCGCCATCACCAGCACGGTATTGGTGCTCAATCTCCCTGCCACAGGCGATTCGTTGACGGGCAACATCATCCATCAGGCCCGTCAGCACGGACAGCCACTATGGCTGACCCTGCGCCAACTGGTACGCGATCCGTCCCAATGGCAGGTGGATGGCCGAACCATCTATATTTGCGAGAATCCCGCCGTGGTGGCCGAAGCGGCTGACCGTTTGGGCACGGATTGCGCACCGTTGGTCTGCACCTATGGCCAGCCCCGCGCGGCCGTCAATCATCTACTTAGCCAACTACAAGTAGCCGGCGCCAAGCTTGCGTATCATGGTGACTTCGACTGGCCGGGAATCACCATCGCCAACGGCATTATGCGCCGCTTCGGTGCCAGGCCGTGGCATTTTGATGAGGCAGCCTACCGCCAGGCTGTCGTAAAAGGAAAAATGGCACTGAAAGGCAGACCCGTCACGGCCCAATGGGACGTAGGATTGAGCGAAGCCATGAAAGAAAAAGAGATCGCCATTCCGGAGGAAAGGCTGTTGGAAATATTATTGAAATCGCTACATTTGGCAAAGGAGAGTTCGTAGTGCCTGGGAAAAAAAATGAGACCGGTGACATTCAATCAACCTTGCAACAGCACTTCGGTTTCAGCGAACTGCTGCCCGGCCAACAGGCGGTGATACAGCATCTTCTGGACGGCCATTCGGCGGCCGCCATCTTCCCGACCGGCGGTGGAAAGTCCCTTTGCTACCAGTTGCCCGCCCTGCTGTTGCCGGGTGTGACACTGGTCGTTTCCCCTCTGATCGCACTCATGAAAGATCAAATCGATGCCCTCGGCAAACGCGGCATCAAGGCCCAGCGACTGGACTCCAGTCTTGATGCCGGGGAATACCGAGAAGTCATGCGACAGCTCAGAGACGGCGAACTGCGACTACTCTACGTCGCGCCGGAACGATTCAACAATGAGCGTTTTCGGGAGAGTATGCGCCCGATACGCATCTCACTGTTTGCGGTAGACGAAGCGCACTGTATCTCCGAGTGGGGTCATAACTTCCGCCCGGACTACCTCAAGCTGGCAGGCTTCGCACATGAATTCAACGCCGAACGCATCCTGGCATTGACCGCCACGGCCACACCCGCAGTGCTGGACGACATTTGCCGGCTATTCGCGATCACACCCGCACATGCGACCAACACCGGCTTCTACCGGCCCAACCTGAAAATCGATACCACCATCGTCGTTGCCTCAGAACGCGACAACGCATTGCTCAGCGCCTTGCGGGAAAATGCACCCGCTGCGGCCATCGTCTACGTCACCCTGCAAAAAACAGCCGAAACCGTCGCACGGATGCTGGCCGACAACGGGTTCCCCGCCCGAGCTTATCACGCGGGTTTGAAACCAAACATCCGCAACCAAATTCAAGAGTGGTTCATGTCGGCGGACACTGCCATTGTGGTGGCGACCATCGCCTTTGGTATGGGTGTGGACAAGTCCGATATCCGTGCGGTCTATCACTACAACCTGCCCAAGAGCCTGGAGAATTACTCCCAGGAAATAGGCCGTGCCGGCCGTGACGGCCGGCTCTCGATCTGTCAGATGCTGGTCTGCCCCGATGACTTGAATGTGCTGGAAAATTTCATCTATGGCGACACCCCGGATAAGGCGGCCTTGCGCAGCCTGGTTGATGCGCTGTTTTCCCTTGGCGAAAAATTCGATGTCAGCCTGCACACGCTGGCAGGCACACATGACATCCGTCCGCTGGTGTTACGCACGCTGTTGACCTATCTCGAACTCGGCAATTATCTTAAAGGGGGAACGCCCTTCTATGCCCACTACCAATTCAAACCCCTGCTCGACTTGCAGACGATTCTGGCTCGCTTTGAGGGCGAACGGCACGCCTTTCTGGCCGGCTTGTTTCGTCAGGCCAAAAAAGCCAGAACCTGGTTCAGCATCGACCTTGACCAAGCGGCGACGACGTTAAATACATCACGCGAACGCATTGTGCGGGCGCTGGACTGGCTCGGGGAACAGCAACTGCTGGAAGTAAAGGTGGCCGGTATCCGCCACCGTTATCAGCGCCTGAACCAACCCGACTCCCTGGAAGCACTGGCCGAGGATCTATATCAGCGTGTCCTTGCCCGTGAACAGGCGGAGATCCACCGCCTGCAGCAAATACTTGATCTGATCACCCTGGATGACTGCCAGAGCAACGCCCTCGCCGCCCATTTCGGTGAACAACGAACGCAAGCCTGCGGGCACTGTAGTGGATGTTTAAGAGGCAAAAGCGAACTGCCGCCACGTCACACACCGATAATCAGCGAGGATATTCTGCACGCGGCCTACACGCTACAGCAGGAGCAGGCCGATGTTCTCACATCACCCCGTCTGCTGAGCCGGTTTCTGTGCGGCATCGGTTCCCCCCGCATCAGTCGCAACAAACTCAGCACGCATACACTGTTCGGCAGCCTGGGAAACGTGCCCTTTGCCGAAGTCATGGCGCAAATAGAACAACACCAATAAAGCCACACTATGCTGACCGTATCGGAATGGTACAAGCTTGAGGTTTGGCATAGCATCACTCCCGAATGGAATCAGTGCTGTCCCGCTAACAACACATGTCTCAAACATCCTCAATCAGGCTGCTCTCTCCGTAAACCTGGTGTTTGAAAGACGGCAATAGTCCGTTAACGGGACTGCAGTGGTATGGAATACGTCATTCCCGCGCGGACGGGAATCCAGAATATAAGGAATAGCACCTTGAACGACGCGCCCCGCTCGCCTTGCGAGGATTCAAGGCACAGAGCGCTTTTGTCCGGGTTTTTATGTCGTTCTGCCTGGAATGACGATGTTTTCAACGACAAGTCAGCGCCATTCGACTATTGTACTGTCAGTTCAGACACACAGGCATTTGAACAAAAAATCCACACGGTTCGCAGCTTGGGGATCCTAACATACCGCGCTCCAGCGAAGACCGGATCCCGGGGGGATCGCTCATTTCCACCGGCAGTTTTTTGTTCCATATCCAGATTGACATAGTGATGGATTACACATAGGGTCGACTGAGAAAAAACGCCCGAATTTCATGTCAATATCAAGATATCAAGGCAAATAGGCTTGTTTTTAGGTGATTATCAAGTGTTTCTGCCTGATTGCTGGTTGAATACCGCAGAGAAACAGGGCGACTATGCTTGATACTAATAAGTTATGCATTCTTAAGAGACCACTCATGACGATAAATGTTATAAAAGAGCAGATACTTCAGTTTTTATCCTCAGAAACACCAGAAGTTATGGCTATAAAGGGCGAATGGGGTGTTGGCAAAACCTATAGCTGGAAAAAATTTCTCTCAGAGGCAAATTCAGCTAATGGAGTAAAGTTAGACCGTTATTCCTATGTATCTCTTTTTGGCATTAATTCACTCGAAGCATTTAAATATACAATCTTTGAAAATGTTATAAGAAAAGAAATTATTGGAACTGAGGCAAGTATTGATACATTCAAAAATAATGCATCCGGTCTTATTGAGTCTTTTGGAAGGCAGTCCATCAATATTTTTAAAGGCGCGCCTATTGTTAAGTCTTTAAGTCCCGCAATTGAAACTATTTCATTCCTTTCATTGAATAGCACACTTATATGCATTGATGATCTTGAAAGAAAAGGAAACAGCCTTGAGATCAAAGATGTATTGGGTTTAGTTTCATTATTAAAGGAACAAAAAAAATGCAAGGTTGTTCTCTTACTGAATGATGGTGAGGAAGGATTAGATGATTACTCAAAGTACCGCGAAAAAGTTATTGACATAGAGCTGAAGTTTGCACCAAGTCCAGAAGAATGTTCATCTATTGCATATTCAGATAATAAAGAAATATTTCCAAGACTCAAAGAGCTTGTTATAAATCTTGGTATTCGGAATATTCGCATATTAAAGAAAATTGAACGAATGGTCGATCTTGCCATGCCACTAATCAAAGATTATGAGCCTGAAATTACTGAACAAATTCTTCACTCATTAGTGCTTTTTTCCTGGTGCTATTACTGCTCTAACAGTAATGAAGATATCCCAAGCCTTGAGTTTGTTACAAGCAAGGGTTACAGCATGTTCGGTATAGGCGATGATGAAAAAGAGGATGAAAAAGATAAAAAATGGAAGACAATTTTACAAGGTTATAACTATCAGTTAACGGATGAATTAGACCTTATTCTTGCAGAGGCTGTTAAGACAGGGTTTTTTATTGAAGACGAATTAAAAGCTAAAGCAAACTTCAAAAATCAGGAAATCATTGCTGCCAAATCTGAGGGATCATTTTCCGAAGCATGGAGACTTTATCATGATACATTTAACGATAATGCAGATGAAGTTATCAATGGGCTATATGAAAGCTTCAAAGAAAACTGCAAACATATAACCCCATTAAATTTAAACGGTACTGTCTCATTATTTAGAGAACTTGGTGAAGAAGATAAAGCTTCAGAAATTATTGATATATACATTGAGCAGCGGAAAGATGAAACAGAACTATTTAATCTTAAAGAGAACAATTTTTTTGGTGACATTAAAGATTCAGAAATTATTGAAAAATTCGATAAAACATACAAAGAATCTGTAACGCTCGAATCGCCTAAAGATGTGCTCGAAAAGATTTCTGGAAAAAATGGCTGGAACCAAAGTGATGAAGTGGTTTTAGCAAGCACAACTGTAGATGAATATTATGACTTATTTAAATCAGAGACGGGAAAGCATTTATCCTCATTTATTAGCACTTGTCTTAAATTCGGTCAATTTGGAAATTCTAGTGACCAGCAAAAAGAGATTGCTAAAAGAGCTAATGAAGCATTAAAACGCATAGGCTCTGAAAGTGAAATAAATAAAAGAAGAGTCAAGAAATTTGGTATAGATGTATAGCATGCATAACGAATTAGGTTAGATTGTGTGAGGAACGAACCACAATCTGAACCGTTTGTTGGACAAGCCCGGTAGTGATGTGGTGTGATTGCGCTTTATTGAAAATATCTTTTTCGGGTTTACTGGGCTTAAACAAGGAGGGGGTCAGGTCTTGTCTTTTGCCCGCCTCTTCCCAATAATCCTGCTCACTCTCGAATAGTAGTAATAGGGGACAGACCACGATTTAGCCCATATTTTTTCATGGAAACCGTGGTCTGTCCCCTATTTTATGGATTTAGATACTAATAAGTCAGGCCAATTCGTGCAGTGAAATCATGTAGTTACAGTCTTATTGTTGCGTGATGCGCATTGAGCTATACTTAAGCCATGATTAAATCATTCAAACATAAGGGATTACAGAAGTTTTACGAGACGAGCAGCGTCGCAGGAGTTCAGAGCAAACATAAACAAAGGCTTCGAATGATATTGGTTGCTCTAGATTCATCACTTGAAATTGATGATATGGACGTGCCAGGCTTCAAGCTTCACCCGTTGAAAGGAAGGCTCAAAGGAGTGTGGTCTGTCTCTGTTAGTGGCAACTGGCGAGTCACGTTTGAGTTTGAAAATGGAAATTCCCATATAGTTAATTACGAGGATTATCACTAATGACCATGCACAACCCACCTCATCCAGGCGAATTTATTAAAGAAGTATATCTGTCTCCTTTTGACATTAGCTCTAGAAAAGTCGCAGAAAAATTAAAAGTTTCACCGTCCACTTTTAATCGCCTTATAAAAGGTGAAAATAATATTTCGCCAGAAATGGCATTGAGACTTTCTAAGACGTTGGGGCGTTCACCAGAAAGCTGGTTGTCGATGCAGGATGCTTATAATTTATGGCATGCAAAGAAAAATGTAGACCTTCGTAAAGTAGAAAGGTTGCAGATAAATGCGGCCTAACGAATAAGGCCCTCCGTTACTGATCAGGTCAAGCAATTTTGGACAAGATTATTAAGACAATAGCAGACAATAGGGGACAGACAACGATTAAAATCGTCTGCTGCGTAAGTTGAAGCTACAACTATGTTGACAAACATCGGTGGAAGGAAGTCAATGCCACACAGAGCACGAATCTCGACACCTGGAATCCCCTGGTATATTATCCAGCGAGGAAACAATCGCTCGGCTATTTTTTGCAGACTAT
>JAKIUN010000056.1 GCA_021647505.1 Gammaproteobacteria bacterium | reverse complement strand
GCCTGAACACGCCTGATTAATTGAACATTCTGGTG
This sequence comes from Gammaproteobacteria bacterium, assembly GCA_021647505.1. Classification (GTDB taxonomy): domain Bacteria; phylum Pseudomonadota; class Gammaproteobacteria; order SZUA-152; family SZUA-152; genus DRQN01. The sequence continues at coordinate 24,806 of JAKIUN010000056.1, read as the reverse complement.
AATCAGAAAAGCTATTACATATTTTCACTAACCTACTATTAAGTCGTTCATCCCCAAAATCTACGTCAGAGAATTCGTCAGCTGCCCAACTATCTTGTGTGTTCATATAAATTCGCTAGTCTATTGTTAGTAATAGACGTATTATAGACGTCTACTATATATAAGATACTAGTTTTCATAACATAATGAGTAAGCTAGAAATCAAGAGAGAGGTGTTAATGGAACGACTGGCGAAGTATAGTTACTTTGTCAGAGGCAGCCTTACTAGCGTGTGCATGGTGTGTAGTCGCGCAAACTGTATTTGCACGCATCCAAAAGGAGTCGTGGCATACAGACTTACCTATAAAGACAAGAATCAAAAGACACGAACCGTCTACATACCAAGCTGCCGGGTAAAAGAGGTGAGAAAATTGACTTCAAACTATAGAAAGTATCGAGATATTACAGAAATGATTCTCAATCTTAACATTAGAATATTCAAGGAAATTAGTCGCGACTAATTTATTAGCGTAAACTTATGGGTAATAGAAAGGATCTGTGCGGGGGACGCTGAGTAATCAGCGTTCCTACCGTGACTGTTCAAAATAGCCCTTGACATTCCGTACGCTTTGTTGTGGAGGTATTATTATGATAATTTTAAACGCTACAGAAGCTCGTTCTAAGTTGTATACGCTGATCGACGAAGCGGCGGAGACTCACCAGCCTGTTGTAATTACGGGCAAAAGAGCCAATGCGGTTCTTGTTTCTGAGGAAGACTGGAACGCTATTACTGAAACTCTCCATTTGCTCTCTGTTCCAAGAATGAGGGAGTCTATAAAAGAAGGAATGAAGGAGAAGCTATCAGAGTGCTCTAAGGAGCTTGATTGGTGAGCTGGAAGTTACGGTATACAAAACAAGCGCAAAAAGATGCAAAAAAGCTGTCAGCATCAGGATTGAAAAAGAAAGCCCAAGCACTTCTGGAATTGATAAAAGAAAATCCATATCAAAACCCACCACCATATGAAAAATTGGTGGGTGACTTGGCCGGTGCTTATTCAAGACGAATTAATATTCAGCATAGGCTCGTATACCAAGTATATGAAAAAGAGCACACAGTAAAAGTTATTCGACTGTGGACGCACTACGAATAAAAACTGAACATAACGAATAAGGCTCTCTGTCACCCACATTTTTTTGGGTGTTTGTATGGCCTGCTGGGTAACCCAAGAAGTTGAAACTAGCGAGATGCCGGACAAGCGGTTAGAAGCCCGTTACAAAAATACTGGCCCGTTTGAGTAAAAATAGTGAAGATAGCATTCCATCAGCCTCGCCAAAAAACGCCGCAAGGCTGCATGGAATGATGAATGCCGCGCTAAGGTTATGTTTCCTCGTTGATTTATATACGGTCGCCCTGCTTCCGGCTGGCCGCCATTGAGCAATTCACGCCATTCTGCTACCCTTTTGTCCCTTCTAGAATCCATTGTTCCACCTGAATCCCCGGCCTTTCAATGACCAAATTCGTGTTTGTGACCGGCGGTGTCGTGTCCTCTCTGGGCAAGGGCATCGCCTCCGCCTCGCTGGCTGCCATTCTTGAGGCGCGCGGCCTCAAAGTCACCCTGATGAAGTTGGATCCCTATATCAATGTGGATCCGGGCACCATGAGCCCCTTTCAGCATGGCGAGGTGTATGTCACCGACGACGGCACCGAGACCGATCTCGACCTGGGGCATTACGAGCGCTTCGTCAATACCACCATGACCCAACGCAACAATTACACCACCGGGCGCATCTATTCGGACGTTATTCGCAAAGAGCGCCGGGGTGATTATCTCGGCGGCACGGTGCAGGTGATTCCCCACATCACCGACGAGATCAAGCACCGCATCCTCGAATGCGGCGAAGGCATGGACGTGGCCATGATCGAGATCGGCGGTACCGTGGGTGACATCGAGTCGCTGCCGTTTCTGGAGGCCATCCGCCAGTTGGGTGTGGAGCTGGGGCGCGACAACACCCTGTTCATGCATCTCACCCTACTGCCCTACATCCCCACCGCCGGCGAGCTGAAGACCAAGCCCACCCAGCACTCGGTCAAAGAACTGCGCTCCATCGGCGTCCAGCCGGACGTGTTGTTGTGTCGCGCTGATCGAGAGGTGCCGGCCGCTGAGCGTCGCAAGATTTCTCTGTTTACCAATGTGGAAGAGCGCGCCGTGGTTTCGGCCGTGGATGCGGCGACCATCTATCAGATTCCCCTGTTGCTGCATGCGCAGAAGTTGGATCAAATCGTGGTGGAAAAGCTGCACATCGATGCGCCACCGGCTGATCTGTCTGAGTGGCGTTCGGTGATGGAAGCACTGACCAACCCGACCGGCGAGGCCACGGTGGCCATGGTGGGTAAGTACATGGATCTCACTGAGGCCTATAAGTCGTTGTCCGAATCGCTGATCCACGCTGGCTTACAGACCCGCACCAAGGTGAAAATCCGCTACATCGATTCCGAAGACATCGAACGTAACGGCACCGGGGTGCTGGAAGACGTGGACGCGATTCTGGTGCCGGGTGGTTTTGGCGAGCGCGGCGTGGAAGGCAAGATTCGCACCGTGCAGTATGCGCGCGAGAATAAGGTGCCGTATCTCGGTATCTGCCTCGGTATGCAGGTGGCGGTGATCGAATTTGCGCGTAACGTGGCCGGCCTCGAGGGCGCGCACAGCACCGAGTTTGACAAGGATACAGTGCATCCGGTGATTGGCTTGATTACCGAGTGGACGACCGCTGAAGGTGACGTGGAGCAGCGCAGCGAGGATTCCGATCTGGGTGGCACCATGCGTCTCGGTGGTCAAGTGTGCGTGCTCGCCGAAGACTCCAGGGCGCGTGAAATGTATGGCAAGGAGCGCATCGTCGAGCGTCACCGTCATCGCTATGAATTCAATAACAACTATCTGGATCGGCTTACCGAGGCCGGGCTGGTGATCTCCGGCCGTTCCGCCGATGGCAGCCTGGCCGAAGTCGTGGAGCTGACGGATCACCCCTGGTTCATCGCCTGTCAGTTCCACCCGGAGTTCACCTCCACACCACGCAGCGGTCACCCATTATTCAGTGGTTTCGTGCAGGCAGCAAGGGAGCATGGCGAAAGATGAAATTGTGCGGATTTGACGTTGGCCTGGATCGGCCCCTGTTCGTGATTGCCGGGCCCTGTGTCATCGAAAGTGAGCAACTGGCCATGGATACCGCTGGGCAGCTGAAAGAGATGACCGTCCGGCTGGGCATCCCGTTTATTTACAAGTCGTCTTTCGACAAGGCCAACCGGTCATCCACTTCCAGTTACCGTGGTCCGGGTGTCGAGGAAGGCCTGCGCATTCTGCAAAAGGTGAAAGATGACATCGGCGTGCCGGTGATCACCGACGTCCACGAAGACACGCCACTGAATGAAGTCGCCAGTGTCGTGGATGTGTTGCAGACCCCGGCCTTTCTTTGCCGGCAGACCAATTTCATCCAGAACGTTGCCCGCGCCGGTCTGCCGGTGAATATCAAGAAAGGTCAGTTCCTTGCCCCCTGGGACATGCAGAATGTCGTCGACAAGGCGCGCGAGGCGGGCAATGAGCAAATCATGGTCTGCGAGCGCGGCGTGTCTTTCGGCTATAATACGCTGATCTCCGACATGCGCGGCCTGGTGGTCATGCGCGAGACCGGCTGTCCGGTGGTGTTCGACGCCACCCATTCCGTGCAACAGCCAGGCGGGCAGGGCGCCACCTCCGGCGGGCAGAGCCAGTTCGTGCCGGTGCTGGCGCGCGCCGCAGTGGCGGCGGGTGTCTCCGGGCTGTTCATGGAGACGCATCCTGATCCGTCCAAGGCGCTGAGTGATGGTCCCAATGCCTGGCCGCTGGGTGAAATGGAGAGCCTGCTGGAGATGCTCAAGGCGCTGGACGATACAGTGAAGTCGCGTGGCTTCGGGCACGATCCTGCGTAACATTAAAGAAGTAGAGTGGGCAGCGCCCACCAACAAAACCAAATTCCCGGTGGGCAATGCCCACCCTACGATCAAGCAAATCTTAACCAGGAAATTCTGGAGTTCCAATGAGTGCAAAAATCACCAATATCCACGCCCGTGAAATCATCGACTCGCGCGGTAATCCCACTGTCGAAGTGGACGTCACCCTCGAATCCGGCGCCATGGGCCGCGCTGCGGTGCCTTCCGGTGCCTCCACTGGTTCACGCGAGGCCATCGAGCTGCGCGACGACGACACGTCCCGCTACCTGGGCAAGGGCGTATTGAAGGCCGTGGCCAACGTCAACAGCGAAATCCGCGATGCCCTGCTGGGCCACGACGCCAGTGAGCAGGCCGCCATTGATCAGGCCATGATCGACCTCGACGGCACTGACAACAAGGGTCGCCTGGGGGCCAATGCTATCCTGGGTGTCTCGATGGCTGCCGCCAAGGCTGCCGCCATCGAGGCCGGCCTGCCCCTGTACCGTTACCTTGGTGGTGACGACGCTACGGTGATGCCAGTGCCAATGATGAATATCATCAATGGTGGTTCGCATGCCGATAACAGCGTTGACTTGCAGGAATTCATGATTCAGCCCGTGGGCGCGCCGAATATTGCCGAGGCCATCCGCTACGGTGCCGAGGTTTTTCATGCCCTGAAGAAGGTGTTGCATGACCGAGGTCTGAATACCGCTGTCGGCGACGAGGGCGGTTTCGCCCCAGATCTGCCGTCCAATGAAGCTGCGCTGGAAGTCATCATCGAGGCCATCGAGGCCGCTGGTTATGTGCCGGGCAAAGACATTTATATTGCCATCGACGCCGCCGCCTCCGAGTTCTACAAAAACGGCAAATACGAACTGACCTCCGAAGGAAAATCGCTGACGGCGGCCGAGTTTGTCGACGTGCTGGCCGACTGGGTGGACAAGTATCCCATCCTCTCCATCGAAGACGGTCTGGACGAAAGCGACTGGGACGGCTGGGCGATCATGAGCGAAAAACTGGGGAACAAAATCCAGTTAGTCGGCGACGATCTTTTCGTCACCAACACCAAGATCCTCAAGCGGGGCATCGATAACAATATCGCCAACTCTATTCTTATCAAGGTCAACCAGATCGGCACCTTGACGGAAACCTTCGCCGCCATCGACATGGCCAAGGCCGCCGGTTACACCGCCGTGATGTCGCACCGCTCTGGTGAAACCGAGGATGCCACTATCGCCGACCTGGCCGTGGCGACGGCCACCGGCCAGATTAAGACGGGCTCTCTGTCGCGCTCGGATCGTATCGCCAAATATAATCAGCTGCTGCGTATCGCCGAAGAGCTGGGCGACGCCGCGACCTATCCCGGCTTGTCCGCCTTCAAGCGTGCCTGATGGTGTAAGTCGCAGTGAAAACCATTATTGCCGTCCTCGCCGTGCTATTTGTACTGTTGCAGTACAAGCTCTGGTTCGGTGAGGGGAGCATGATGGAGGTCTGGAAACTGGATCGCGCTATTGCTGTGCAAGGCGCGGAAAACGCGCAACTGCTCGAGCGCAACCAGGCCCTGGCGGCGGAAGTCGCCGACCTCAAGCAGGGCGTTGATGCCATCGAAGAGCGCGCCCGTCGCGAACTGGGCATGATCAAAAAGGGTGAGATCTTTTTTCAGGTAGTCGATTGAATATCCCAGGGAAATTCTGAAATGCTTTAAACCATGGCCATGGATATCGTCATACGAAATGCAAGGCAAGCTGAGGCCACTGAATTGAGTGAGTTTGCTATGCGCTCCAAAGCATATTGGGGTTATTCAAAATTTATCTAACCGGAGACCCTGCTACGCGCAAGGCGTTTCCTGGAAGAAATCTGCCGTTGTGACTGATTCCTCTGATATTATCGCCAATCCTCGCTGCTGGGCCATTATTCCGGCCGCCGGCATCGGTACCCGTATGCAGGCCGACCGGCCCAAGCAATACCTGCCCCTGCTGGGGAAAACTGTTATCGAACATACTCTGCAATGTCTGCTGGTTCATCCGCGCATCAGTGGTGCCGTGATAGCGATTTCCAGTGATGACGGTTGGTGGCCGGAAATAAAGATCAAAATGGATACGCCACTGTGGGTCACCGAAGGCGGTGCCGAACGCTGTCATTCCGTACTGAATGCCCTGCAAGCACTCTCCGCACAGGCGGCTGACCAGGACTGGGTGCTGGTGCACGATGCCGCACGTCCCTGTCTGCGCAGCGAGGACATCGATGAATTGATTCGGCGCTGTGAAGCGCATCCAGTGGGTGGCTTGCTGGCGGTGCCGGTAAAGGACACCCTCAAGCGTGCAGATGCTGCGCGGAATGTGCGGGAGACCGTGGACCGCAACCAGCTCTGGCACGCGCAGACCCCACAGATGTTTCGTCTTGGCCCGTTACGTGATGCCCTGCAACAGGCGCTGGCTGCCAATGCCCTGGTCACCGACGAAGCCTCGGCCATGGAGCTGGCCGGGCACGCCCCCCTGCTGGTGGAAGGCCACGCCGACAACATCAAAATTACCCGTCCCGAAGACCTGGTTCTGGCCGGGCTGTATCTAAAATATCTTCTGTAGGCCTCCCCGAGGAGTGGAGCGGGCCATGCCCGCGATGGTTTTGCCCTTTGCGACTGACGCCATTGCCGAGGAAATTGTGGGAGTGGCTTCAGCCGCGAAGGAGGCTGGTTTCATTCGCGGCTGAAGCCGCTCCCACAGTGAATGGCGACAGACTACGACCATTTGGGGCTGAGTAGTTGCCGATAATCAATAAAAAACCCGCCTCATGGCGGGCTTTTCAGACAACCCTTGGAAGGTGTTATTTGTACAGTTTACGTCGCCGGCCTAAACTGAATCCGACCAGCCCGATCCCCATCAAGACAAGGCTTGCGGGTTCTGGGACAGGGTGAAACTGTATCGAGGTATCGATTCGCAGATTGGACTGGGTAGTATGTCGTTCGGCGAAGAATAGGTTGAAACTGTAGTCGTTACCTGCGGCCAGGCCCAGTGTGTCCAGATCGACACTGGCCGATGCGGCGCCATGTACACCGCCGAGATCGATGACCAACTGGTTATTGATAAAGACCCAGAGATCGTCATCTCCGACGAAGGAGAATTGCTCGCCGCCCTGATAGGTAAATGCACTATTGATGCGGTAGGTGAAGTGAAAGTTGTGTAAACCCCCGCTCCCCGAGTTCCACTCGTTGCCCAACTGGCCGTCGATGGGGAAGAACCCGCCGCCAGGTGAACTGTCATTGGCGATAAAGGTGTAGACGTTAGGATCTGCAGTGATGGTATTGTCGAGCGAGATGCTCAGTGCCTGCTCGCCCTGATGGTTGCTGCCAGTAGAATACCAGTCTGAGAAGTTGCTGGCATTGGACATGTGTGCGCCACCCACGTACGTCGGTGTGCCATCGGCCCCCAGAGTGCTGCCTACCATGCCGGTTACGACGCCACAGCAGAAGGTCTGGAAATCCGGGTGGCTGCTGCTCATGTCGCGAACCGTGCCTGTCAGGCTAATTGTGGTCGCGAAAGCGGGGGCGGCGAGCAAGAGCATGGGTACGGCCAGTATCGCAACAAACGCAAGTTTATGAATTTTGGAAATCATAATTTTGTTTCCTCCACTTCAAGTTTGCAGAAAAAACCATCCTTGGGTCACACTGAGGATGACGCATACATCGCGCCAGAAAATATTCCCTATGATAAACAAGGGGATAGAGCTTGGTGGTTTTCCCTGTGTAAAATATTTCGACACATACGACCGCTACATTAATCGTAAACATCGTCGCCTGTCTGAGTGGTCATTGATTTTCCCGCGCTGTTTTCCCTGTGGACATGTCTTAAGCAAGTGCGCCGACTGCCGCTGGTAGGCGCAATGACGGTGATTGAAATATGGCACGATGGGGTGACGGTACCAGGAGGATAAGATGTCCACCATAGACCATGAAAAGAACGCCTTGCGGTGGCGACGCACCAAGATCGTCGCCACCCTCGGCCCGGCGAGCCATTCGGTGACTGCTATCCAGCGCCTGCTCAAGGCCGGCGTCAACGTGGTGCGCCTGAACATGTCCCACGGTGATCACGACGGGCATCGGGCGCTATTTATGCGGGTGCGCAGCATTGCCGAACAGCTGGGCCACCACGTGGCGATACTCATGGATCTGTGCGGGCCAAAGATCCGTGTCGGCCGTTTTCGTGATGGCATGATTGACCTCACCGCTGGCGAAAGGGTCTCCGTCACCAGCCGCAATGTGCTGGGTGAAAAGGGCCTGATTCCCTCGCAATACCGCAAGCTGCACAAGGACGTGAAAAAGGGTGAGCGCATCCTCCTGGATGATGGCAACCTGGAGCTGATGGTGTTGTCGATGAAGGGCATCGAAGTGCAGTGTCGCGTGGTGCACGGCGGCCTGCTGAAGGATCACAAGGGTATGAATCTGCCCGACTCCACGGTATCGACGCCAGCCTTTACCGAAAAAGACAAGGCCGATGCGCTGCTGGCAATGGAATTGCAGGCAGACTTCGTGGCACTGAGTTTCGTGCGCAGTAGCGCGGACGTCGTGCGGCTGCAGCGCTTCATGAAACGCAACGGTAGCGAGATTCCCGTGATCAGCAAGATCGAGCGCCCGGAGGCGGTGGCGAATATCGACGAAATTCTTGTCCGCTCCTACGGCATCATGGTGGCGCGTGGCGATCTCGGCATCGAACTGCCGGCGGAAAAGGTGCCACTGATCCAGCGCGAATTGATCAATAAGGCGCGGCGCGCTCATGTGCCGGTGATCGTCGCCACGCAGATGCTGGAATCCATGATCAGCCACTCGCGTCCCACGCGTGCCGAAGTCGGCGATGTAGCCAACGCCGCCGAGACCGGCACCGACGCCGTGATGTTGTCCGCCGAAACCGCCAGTGGAGACTATCCGCTGCAAGCCGTGCAGACCATGGATCGTGTGCTGCGCGAAACGGAGCGCCACCAATGGGAGGAGGGACGCTTCGGCAGTGTCGTTTTCGGCAATCGCCGCAGGAGTGACTACAGCACCCGCGAGGCCATCGCTCATGCCGCGCAGACCTTGTCCAGCGATCTGAAACTGCAGGCCATGATTATTCCCACCGGCTCGGGCACCACGGCGCGGGTACTTGCTGCGCATCGCGCCATTGCACCTATGGTGGGTGTCTGTGATCTTGCGGCGATTTGCCGCCGTCTGTCACTGCACTGGGGCATCGTGCCCGTGTATCGTGAACGTCCCGCCATCGAAGATTGGCGCAAACTTTGCGCCGATATCAATCCCTATTGTGGTCTGACCAAACCGGGCCACACCGTGCTGGTGGTTTCCGGATTTCGTGATGATGCGAAGTTGAGTGAGCCAGTGTTGAAGATATTGTCGCTTTGATTTTTTTCGTGTCAAAGTACGGTAGGTTGGGGTGAGGACTGCATGAGCGCAGGAGGTAGGGCGATGCAGGATGTTAAAGCCAAGCAACGAACCCAACAGTTCAGGGGTGACAAGTAAAGAACCCAATGGCAAAATTTGAGGAAGCCCTGATCAATTCGTCATCCCGGCGAAAGCCGAGTTCCAGTACCTTGAATTTTCTGGATTCCAGCCTGCGCCGGAATTTCGAGTGTCAAGTAGGGTGGGTATTGCCCACCATTTCCGCAAAAGCAGGAAGCCTGTACTTGGTGGGCGGTGCCCACCCTACGGGGTTATTCCTCCAGCAGGGGCAGCAGGATCGGCCAGATATTTTCCAATAACTTCGGTTGTGCTCCGGCGGTCGGGTGCAGGTTGTCGGTCTGCATCCATTCACGTTTTTCGGAGACCCCTTCCAGTAGAAATGGTAGCACGGTGATATGGTTTTCTTTCGCCAACTCTAAATAGATGTTCTGAAAGGCGCGGGTATAGCGTGATCCATAGTTGGGTGGCAGGCGCATGCCGATCAGTAGCACGCGGGCACCGTGCGCCTTGGCGGCGACAATCATTTTTTGCAGGTTGTTGCGTATCTGCGCCAGTGGCAGGCCACGCAGGCCGTCATTGGCGCCCAGCTCGATGATGACGATGGCCGGTTGATGCCGCGCCAGTGCCGGTTCGAGGCGGCTGAGTCCGCCGGCGGTTGTCTCGCCGCTGCTGCTGGTGTTCACTACGCGGTGTGGAAATCCTTCCCGTTGCAGGCGTGTTGCCAGCAGGTTTACCCAGCCCCGGTGCTGGTCGATGCCGTGGCTGGCGCTTAAACTGTCTCCCATCACCAGGATCACCGGGGCCGCTGTGGCGGTGCCGACGAAGAGCCCGGCGCAGAATAAAACCATGAGGATAGTGAGTCGCATGTTGCAGAGCTTAAGTGAGATTGTACTGAAAGTGGAGGGGCTGGGTAAGGATGTGCCTTCGTTAGCAGGCGAAAATGCCGGCGACAGGGGCGGCCGGCTGACGATTTTGAGCGATATCGACCTGGCTATTCTCGCCGCTGAATCAGTGGCCATCACCGGGCCGTCGGGCTCCGGCAAGTCCACCCTGCTGGGGCTGTTGGCGGGGCTGGACGAGCCCAGCCGCGGACGGGTGCTGCTGGACGGTGTGGATCTCGGTGCCCTCGGTGAGGATGACCGCGCCAGCCTGCGCGCTGAGAAGCTGGGTTTCGTGTTTCAGTCCTTCCAGCTGCTGCCCATGCTCACGGCGTTGGAGAATGTCATGTTGCCGCTGGAGCTGGCGGGACGCAATGATGCCCGGCGCAACGCTGCGGATGTACTGGTGCGGGTGGGGCTGGGCGAGCGTTTGCAACACACGCCCCTGCAGCTCTCCGGCGGCGAACAGCAGCGCGTCGCCATCGCCCGCGCCTTTGCCGTCGGGCCGTCGCTGCTGCTGGCGGACGAGCCAACGGGCAATCTCGATTCGCACACCGGCGAGCGGGTCATCCAACTGTTGTTTGACCTCAATCGTGAGCAGGGCACCACCCTGGTGCTGGTGACCCATGACCGCGAGCTGGCGGCCCGTTGTGACCGCGTGCTCAGCCTGCATGATGGCCGCCTGGTATCCACCGCATGATGCGGCTGGCGTTGCGTCTGTTGCGGCGTGACTGGCGCAGCGGTGAACTGCGGGTGCTGCTGGCGGCGTTGTTGATCGCCGTCACCTGCGTCACTGCGGTGGCGTTTTTTACCGACCGTATCGGTCAGGCCCTGGGTCGCCAGGCCGGTGAACTGCTGGGTGCCGACCTGCGGCTGTTGGCCGATCATCCGCTTCCCCAAGCGTGGCGGACACGGGCTGAGACACTGGGTCTGCGCCATGCCGAATTCCGCGCCTTCCGCAGCATGGTGATGGCGGGCGAAGGCGCACGGCTGGCGGAGATCAAGGCCGCCGGGGTCGGCTATCCCCTGCGTGGCCAGCTGCGCACGGCGCCGGCGCCGTTTGCGGTCGCCCAGGCTCGCACGGGGCCGCCGCCGCGCGGTGCGGTGTGGGTGGAGCCGCTATTGTTGCAGCAGCTCGGACTCAAGGTGGGGGATCACATCGAGGTCGGCGACGTCACCTTGCGCATCGGCGCCGTACTCAGTTATGAGCCGGATCGCAGCGGCGCTATGTTCAGCATTGCCCCGCGCCTGTTGATGAATCTCGCCGACTTGCCCGCCAGCGGCCTGGAACAGGAAGGCAGCCGCATGCAGTACACGCTGCTGCTGGCAGGCGAGGCCGATGTCGTAGCGCATTTTCGCACAGCGATGGCGGGTCACCTCGAACCGGGCGAGCGCATGGAGGGCGTGCGTGATGCGCGTCCGGAGATCCGCAATGCCCTGCAGCGGGCGCAACAGTTTCTCGGCCTGGCTGCCGTGGTGGGGGTGGTGCTGGCCTGTGTGGCCATCGCCATGGCGGCACGGCGCTTTGCCCGCCGCCACCTCGACACCTGTGCTGTGCTGCGCTGCCTGGGTGCACGGCAGGGGCAGATCAATCGCTTGTTTTTATGGCAGATGTCCGTCCTTGGCCTGCTGGCGGGTTTGCTCGGCTCGTTGCTGGGCTTTGCCGCGCAGGGGGTGCTGGTGGCGTTGCTGGGGCCGCTATTTATGGTGAGCCTGCCGCCGGCCTCATTGATGCCGGTGTTAATGGGGATGGCCGTGGCCCTGGGTGGCCTATTGGGTTTTGCCCTGCCGCCGGTGATGCAGCTCAAGTCGGTGCCAACCCTGCGCGTGTTGCGCCGTGAACTGGGCAGTCTGCGCCCGGCCAGCGCCAGCTCTTATTTGCTGGGACTGATGATCCTCGCCGCGTTGATAGGGTGGCAGGCGGGCGATGGGCCGTTGGCCCTGGCGATGATCGCCGGGATCAGTGTCACTGCACTGGTGCTGTGGCTGGGCGCGACGTTGCTGGTACGATTGTTGCGGCGGCTGCCGCGCCGGGGGCAGGTGGCATGGCGCTTCGGGCTGGCCAATCTGAGCCGCCGGCCCGGTGCCAGCGTGGCGCAGGTGATGGCCTTTGGCCTAGGCTTGATGGTGTTGCTGTTGTTGGGCGTGGTGCACGATGACCTGCTGGATGCGTGGGCGGGGCGGTTGCCGGCGGATGCACCGAATCGTTTCGTGATCAATATTCAGCCCGATCAACTGGCCGATGTGCAGGCCTTTTTCCGTGATGCGGGACTGCCCGAGGCGGCGTTTTATCCCATGGTGCGCGCACGCTTGAAAGCTATAAATGACAAACCGATCACCCCCGAGAACTATCGGGATGAGCATGCGCAGAGCCTTGTCGAACGGGAGTTCAACCTTTCCTGGGCGACACGACGACAAATCGATAATGCCATTACCGCTGGCCATTGGTGGGAGATCGATGCAACAGGGAAGGCCACTGATGTGGCGCAATTTTCTGTGGAGGAGGGCATTGCCCGCACCCTCGGCATTGCACTTGGTGACCGGCTGACCTACGACATTTCCGGACAAAGCGTGACGGCAACGGTGACCAGCCTGCGCAGCGTGCGGTGGGACAGCTTCCGCGCCAATTTTTTCGTGCTGTCACCGCCGGGCCTGTTGCAGGATTATCCGGCCAGTTACATCACCAGTTTTTTTCTGGCGCCGCAGCATGTGGAACAACTGGATGCACTGATCAAACGTTTTCCCAATCTCACGGTGATCGACGTGTCGGCGCTGATGAGCCAGATTCGCAGCATCATCGAGCGTGTGGTGCTGGCGGTAAAATATGTATTTCTGTTCACCCTCGCCGCCGGACTTACGGTGCTGTATGCCGCTATTCAGTCCAGTCTCGATGAACGTCTGCGCGAGAATGCCGTGCTGCGAGCCCTGGGGGCGCGCCGCAGCCGCCTGTGGCAGAGCCTGGCCAGCGAGTTCGTGACCCTTGGGGCACTGGCAGGCTTGCTGGCCGCCGCCCTCGCCAGTGTGCTGGGCTACGTGTTGGCGACGCAGGTGCTGGAGCTGGAATACACCGTCAATTTTTGGTTATGGTTGCTGGGGCCGGTGGGTGGCGGGCTGGGGGTCGGGCTGGCGGGGTTGCTGGGTACGCGGCGGGTGGTGAGCAGTCCGCCGCTGGTGGTATTGCGGCAGGGTTGAGTCAAATGAAGTGGACGCAGGGGTGCGAAGAGCGCAAAGAAAATAGTCATTATTCAGCTCATCGCAGAGATACGGAGTTCACAGGGGAATAGGATATCCATCTTGTGCGCACGGCGCACACTACACCTGTTCGTGGCGTACGCTGTGTGCACGAATGGCGCTGAAATCGTTTAATGACGAAAGAAACGGGATCTTTGCAGCACCCTCCCCCGGCGTTTATCAAGTGATCTGCCGAATGCGAAAGTCGATGTGCTTGCTGGAAAGTTCGGCAACGCGGGCAAGGTTTTTGCGCAAACCCTGGCTGCTGGCCGGGTGGCCGAGGAAGGCGCCGATGGCGTTTTCATAGGCCGGCAGACTAAGCTGGAAGCGGGACGTGAAGTGGCGGGCGATCAGCGGTTCGCTGATGCAGGCGCTGTGGCGCAGGGCCTGGCCGCCGATGAAATTCATCACCAGCACGCCGTTGCGGTTGAGATTTCGCAGCAGGGTGCTGCACCATGCCGTGTCGGCGGGCACGGCGCGGCTGAGGTCGGTGTCTTCGTTGCCGAACAGGTCGTCGATGATCATGTCGAAGGCGGGGCCATCGTAGTCGTCCAGCCACTGCACGGCGTCGGCCTGGTGCAGGGTGGCCATGTCTTTCCTGATATCGAAGAATTGCCGCGCCACCTGTAGGTGCACACGGTTCAATTCTACACCGACGATTGCTTCCGGCCGCAGGAAACGGCGCAACAGATGAATGACCGTGCCGCCGCCGACGCCCAGCACAAGAATGCGCTTGATACGCGTGGGCGAGCGGAAAAAGGCCGGCAGCATGAGCAGATCCCAGACGCCGCCGGAGTGGGGGCGTTCGGGGTGGTACTGGCTGTGAAACACTCCATTGGAATACAGGCGCCGCGAACGCCCGGCGGTGCGCACTTCGTAAAGGGTGTCGCCGACCTGTTTTTGCCAGAGGATTGCCATGGGTGTTGTTTCGCCTGGATGTCATCGATTGCGTAGGAGCGGATCATGCCCGCGATGGTTTCTTGTACCGAGACTTCACCAACACACTTGTAGGAGCGTCTTTAGGCGCGATAGTTTTTCATCACCGGGCTGTCGCGCCTAAAGGTGCTTCTCAACACCATAGGCAGGCCATCGCGGGCATGACTGGCAGCATAGCACTGGCTCTAACACCAACTGGCTTCCCCGCTGCTGCCGTTGTTCAGCAGTTCGCGGATGTTGGCCTCGATGATGCGGTAGCCGACGTTGCCGTACAGCCGCTGACGGCCGTCGTTGAACACCAGGGTGGGACTGCCCGGTACCCTATATTGGTCGCGGGCGTCGATGTCGAGTTGCAGGGCAGCATGGGCCTCGCCGTTGTCGAGCCGTTCGTGCAGGGGCGCCACGGGGATGCCCATGCCTTTGGCGAGGGTGTCGAGGACGGACATTTCACCGATGTTTTGCGTCTCTTTGAAAAAGGCGCAGCGCATATGCCAGGAAAAGGCTTCGAACAGGCTGTGGCCGTCGTGCTTTGCCAGTGCCTGTGCAGAGATGATGTGCTGTTCCTGCAGCAGCTGGACGGCCTTCAGCCAAGGATTCTCTGATCAACCCGTTATTCCGGCGCAGGCCGGAATCCAGGCGTTAAAACCACCGGATTTCGGTCGGTGCCGGAATGACAAAAGGCAAATTAATCAGCGCTTCCTTAATTGCCGCCATCGATCTGTCGATTCAACACATCTATGCGGTTGTCGTTGAGATCCTGTACCGCGCGGGCGTCATCCAGGAGTTTTTTCGCCTTGGCCGGTGAGGGCAGGCCGGGGATGCCGGGGTCTGGTTCTGTCGACGGGGCGCTGCTTGGCGGTGGTGTGGCGTCGATGGGTTTCTGCTGTTGCCGCGGGGCCTGGATGACATTGGTGTCGGCGCGGTAGGTTTGTATCTGGCTGGCGATGCCCTGTGGCGGCGGGGTGTTGCTGAAGTGCCATTCGCCATCGGCATCCTGCCATTTATAGACCGTGGTGGTGTGGCTTTCTTCGTCGCCCAGTCTTTCGGTCATGCTGCGAATCTGTGACAGCCCCTGTAACAGGGCCGGGCTGCCATCGTCCGGATTATCCGGGGCGAGAAAAAAGGCGCCGGCAACGAGGACGATGATCAGGGCAATGAGCAGGCTCAGGAACATGGTGTTCTGTCTTAGAAAGTGTGGCCGTCCCAGCCCCACAGGTGGCGCTCAGCGCTGGTGAATTCGATATAGATGCGATCCTGGTCAATATCCAGCGCTTCGCTGACCAACTGACACAGGGCGGCGGAAAGGGAGCTGGTTGCATCATTGGCCAGGCCGATGCTCTTGAGTTCCAGGTAGGCCAGTGGCGCGTGACTACCGGCAAACAGCATTGTCTGATCGATGTTCAAGGCAATCATCACATAGTGCTCGGGCTTGCCCAGCAGCTCGGCGACTCCTGCTGAAGCTTTTTGCATCAGCGCGGCTTGCGCGGCGTCATCCAGGGACTGATTGGTATGGATTTTCAGTAGTGGCATGGGCTGTGCTCCTAGCCGGTGGATTGTACGTCCTCGTCCGTCTCCGAGATCTTCAGCTCGTTGTTGGCCGCCCAGCTCATGATATAGCTGTAGGTTTCGGGCGCGACCTCTTCCAGCTGAGGATCGATGATGATGCACTTGATGCCGTTGATGGTCTTTGGGTGCAGCAAGGGGGAATAGTGGATGCGGTGGTCGCGGCCAAAGGTGGACAACGAGCCGCTCATGCGCTCGGCCCAGTCGCTGGGACGGAACTTTCGGCCACTCTCGGTGATGCCTTCGATGATGATTTTCTTCACGGTGCTCGGATGGGTTATCTGTCTAATTAAGGTCGTCGTTGGCATGGTCGTTGGCGATGAGTTGGGGCGGGGTTTGATTCTGTTGCCATAATGCTACAGCTGGCCCGCGAGATTTCGCGGCGAATTATAGCGCAGTTCTTCCCGATACAATGCAACAATTTGCGATTATCTTGTCTGTCATTACTGTCAGGGGGTGAAGTCGCCTTCGCGGGTGTTGCCGTCTCGGCCCGAAATGCCCAAACCGCTTGACCTGGCGGGCGCTTCCCAGTAATTTCGCTCCCTCAACCCTGTTTTCAGGAAATCGCCCGTTTTGCGGGCGTTTTTTAGTAGTGGCCCCAGGTTTTTCGGGTTGTTCCCGGCAAAGGTGGGGCGGAGAAAAAGAGAGTCTTGACGTGAAATTGACTGGTGCGGAAATTCTGACCCGTTTCCTCGCGGACGAGGGTGTTGAATACATCTTCGGTTATCCCGGTGGTGCGGTGCTGCACATCTATGACGCCCTGCACAGGCAGGACAGACTGAAACATATTCTAGTACGCCATGAGCAGGCGGCCACCCATGCGGCGGACGGCTATGCCCGTTCCACCGGCAAGCCTGGTGTGGTGTTGGTGACCTCCGGTCCCGGTGCGACCAATGCGGTCACCGGCATTGCCACGGCCTTTATGGATTCCATTCCGATGGTGGTGATCACCGGCCAAGTGCCCACCAGCCTGATCGGTAACGATGCTTTTCAGGAAGTCGATTGCGTGGGCATCACGCGTCCCTGTGTGAAGCACAACTTCCTCGTCAAGGACGTGAATGATCTCGCGATGGTGCTGAAGAAGGCCTTTTATATCGCCACCACCGGCCGGCCTGGCCCGGTGGTAGTGGATATACCCAAGGATATCACCGCTGAAGTGGCCGAATACAAGCACCCAAAGCAGATCGAAATGCGCTCTTATAGTCCGGTGGTGAAGGGGCATCCTGGCCAGATCAAGCGTGCCGTGAAGATGATGGCCAGTGCCAAGCGGCCGATGATCTATAGTGGTGGCGGCGTGATCCTCGACGACGCCAGCAAGGTGTTGACGGAGCTGGGGCATGTGCTGAATTGTCCGGTGACCAATACCACTATGGGTCTGGGCGGTTTCCCCGCCAGTGATCGCCAGTTCCTTGGCCTGCTGGGTATGCACGGCACTTACGAAGCCAATATGGCCATCTCCAACTGTGACGTAATGATCGCCATTGGTGCGCGTTTCGATGACCGCGTGACGGGCAATATCAAAAAGTTTGCGCCCAAGGCGAAAATTATCCATGTTGACATAGACCCGGCCTCTATTTCCAAGAACGTGAAAGTGCACGTGCCCATCGTTGGCGGCGTCAACAACGTGGTCAAGGCCATGCTCAAGCAGCTCAAGGCCGAAGGCTTCAAGCCCAACGAAGAGACGCTGGGCAAGTGGTGGGAGCAGATCGAAAAATGGCGGGCCAAGGATTGCCTTAAATACAATACCGATGGTGATCGTATAAAGCCGCAGCATGCCGTGGATTTAGTGCACCAGATCACCAAGGGTGATGCTTTTGTGACCTCGGACGTGGGCCAGCATCAGATGTGGGCGGCGCAGTATTATGGTTTTGACAAACCACGTCGCTGGATCAATTCCGGCGGTCTCGGCACCATGGGTTTCGGTCTGCCGGCGGCGATGGGTGTGCAACTGGCGCACCCCAAGGCGCAGGTGGCCTGCATCACCGGCGAAGGCAGTATCCAGATGAATATCCAGGAGCTGTCTACTTGTCTGCAGCATCGCCTGCCGATCAAGATCGTGTGTCTGAACAATGGCTATCTGGGCATGGTGCGGCAGTGGCAGGAGTTTTTCTACGACAACCGCTATTCGCATTCCTACATGGATTCGCTGCCGGATTTTGTCAAACTGGCGGAGGCGTACGGACACGTGGGTATTCAGGTCGACAAGCCGGCGGATGTGGAGGCAGCCATCAAGGAGACCTTCAAACTGAAGGATCGTCTGGTATTTCTCAACATCCTCACGGATCCAGAGGAAAATGTTTATCCCATGGTGCCTGCCGGTGCAGGGTTGGATGAGATGATTTTGATATGAGACACATCATTTCGATACTGATGGAAAACGAGGCAGGGGCATTGTCCCGTGTGGCGGCCCTGTTTTCGGCGCGTGGTTACAATATTGAGTCACTCACCGTGGCGCCCACCGAAGATATCACGCTCTCGCGCATGACACTGGTGACGCGTGGTTCCGACGAGATCATCGAGCAGATTACCAAGCAGCTGAACAAGCTCATCGACGTGGTCAAACTGGTCAATTTGGCCGAGGGCCCGCACATCGAGCGTGAGATGATGCTGATCAAGGTCAGGACCTCGGGTGTCGGTGCGCGCGAAGAAGTCATGCGCCTGGTGGAAATCTTCCGCGGCAATATCATCGATGTCACCCCCGCCACTTATACCATCGAGCTGACCGGCCATGCCGACAAACTCGATGCCTTCATCGTCGCCCTGAATAAGGCACCGATTTTGGAGACAGTGCGTTCCGGCGTGTCGGCCATATCCCGCGGGACGAAAAGTTTACACATTTGAGCGTTCGTCTCGGACTGAATGAATTTAAAGAAAGAAACAGGAGCAATACCATGAGCTTGAATATTTATTATGACAAAGACTGTGATCTTTCCATCATCAAGGGCAAGAACGTGGCTATCATCGGTTATGGCTCACAGGGCCACGCCCACGCCAACAATCTGAAAGATTCCGGTGTCAACGTGGTGGTGGGTCTGCGTGCTGATTCCAACTCCGTGGCCAAGGCCGAGACCGCCGGCCTGACCGTGAAGAACGTGCCCGATGCGGTGGCTGGCGCCGACGTGGTGATGGTGCTGACCCCGGACGAGTTTCAGTCCAGCCTTTATAAGGAAGAGATTGAGCCTAACCTGAAGCAGGGCGGCACCCTGGCCTTTGCCCACGGCTTTGCCATTCATTACAACCAGATCGTGCCGCGTGCCGATCTCGACGTGATCATGATCGCTCCCAAGGCCCCGGGCCACACAGTGCGTAGCGAGTTCGTCAAGGGTGGCGGCATTCCCGATCTGATCGCCATTTTCCAGGATGTTTCCGGCAAGGCCAAGGACGTGGCGCTGTCCTACGCCTCTGGCGTGGGTGGCGGCCGTACCGGTATCATCGAGACCACCTTCAAGGACGAGACCGAGACCGATCTGTTCGGCGAACAGGCCGTGCTATGCGGCGGCGCCGTGGAGCTGGTGAAGGCCGGTTTCGAGACCCTGGTGGAGGCCGGTTATGCGCCGGAGATGGCCTACTTCGAGTGTTTGCACGAACTCAAACTGATCGTCGATCTGATGTACGAAGGCGGCATCGCCAACATGAACTACTCCATCTCCAACAATGCGGAATACGGCGAGTACGTCACCGGCGAGAAGATCATCAACGAAGAGAGCCGCAAGGCCATGCGCGAATGCCTGCGCAACATCCAGACCGGCGACTACGCCAAGCGTTTCATCCTCGAAGGCCAGAGCAACTACCCGGAAATGACCGCACGTCGCCGCCTCAACGCAGAGCACCCCATCGAGACAGTGGGTGAAGATCTGCGCAGCATGATGCCGTGGATCAACAAGATCGTCGATAAGTCCAAGAACTGATCGATGACAAACAGACAGACCGGAGACAGGTCGGCAGGCTTGTCCCCGGTTTTGTCTTTATTCCCCTCCGACACGATCAAATTTTCATTATGCTCGCCTATCGCTACCCCCTGATTGCGCGTGAAGGCTGGCACTGGATAGCCCTCGTTGCCACTATCGCCCTGTTGTTGCAGTGGCAACTTGGCTGGTTTGCGCTACCGCTGTGGTTGCCTGTGGGGCTGTTGTTGTTTCTGTTTCGCGATCCGCCGCGTAAGGTACCGGCCTCGCCACTGGGTGTTGTCAGTCCGGTGGACGGGCGTGTACTGTCCGTCGATACTGCACAGGATCCTTATCTAGAGCGGCAGGCGGTATGCATTACTCTACAAATGCGCAAGACCGACATCTTTTCCGTGCGCAGCCCCATGGAAGGCAAGGTGTTGCAGCAGTGGATCGGTCAGCACGACACATCGGCTATTGGTGCACGTTACGCGCAGTGGATTCAGAGCGATGAAGAAGACGATGTGCTGCTGGTGATTGCGCCCACCGTTCGTGTCGTGCGTCCCAAGTGCTATGTGCACAGTGGTGAGCGGGTTGGTCAAGGGCAGCGTTGTGGCTTTATCTATTTCGGTGGACGGGTCGAGATCTGGGTGCCAATGGGATCGCGTATCGACTGCAACGTGGGTGACACGTTGCAGGCCGGTACCGACATCATCGCCACCCTGGTGCATGAGAAGGCTATACCGCCAAGGGTACCGTCAAAGGTGGACAGCAGCGGCACAGTGAGTGGAGAGTATTAAGCAATGACTGAAAAAATCAGCCCGGAATCCCCTTCGGAAGATCCCACAGAAAACACCCCGGAGAAGAAGCGTCCGCGCGGCATATACCTGCTACCCAACCTGTTCACTACCGGTTGTTTGTTCGCCGGTTTCTATGCCATTGTCGCCTCCATGAACGGCCGTTTCGAGGCCGCAGCCATCGCCATTTTTATTGCCATGGTCATGGATGGGCTGGACGGCCGGGTGGCGCGCATGACCAATACCCAGAGTGCTTTCGGCGCCGAATACGACAGCTTGGCGGATATGGTGTCCTTTGGCCTGGCGCCCTCGCTGGTGATGTTTCAGTGGGCGTTGTTCGACTTGGGCAAGCTGGGCTGGCTGGCCGCCTTCATCTATACCGCAGGTACCGCGCTGCGCCTGGCACGCTTCAACACTCAGGTGGCTACTGCCGACAAGCGCTACTTTCAAGGCCTGGCCAGCCCCGCAGCAGCGGCAGTGCTAGCTGGCCTGATTTGGCTGGGACAGGACTATCAGTTCGAAGGCCTCAGTATTGCCATTATCGCCCTGCTGATCACCGTGGCCATGGGTGTATTGATGGTGAGCAACGTGCGCTACCGCAGCTTTAAGGATCTCGATCTGAAGGGCAAAGTGCCTTTTGTCGCGGTGCTGGTGGTGGTGCTGGTGTTCGTATTGGTGTCTATCGATCCGCCACAGGTGCTGTTTGCGGTATTCTTTTTCTATGCTGTCTCTGGCCCTGTGGGTACGCTGATCTCCTTGCGACGCCGGCGTGCTGAACGGCGTGCGCAGAACCCTCCGGGTTCGCATCCCGGGGACTAAGGGACGTGCACGTCCCTTAGTGGGTAAGTTGTTGAGTTCATGTTTGGCATGTCACATCGAGTGTCGGATAAATTTACACTTAAAAGAATGAGTGATACCCTCTTCTTGTTAACCAGTTGAAATTGATAGATATAATATTTGTGGTGTAAATATTGCATTAGTGTTCTGGCAGTGGTAAGGCGAGTTAATGGAAGTTATTAGTTAGGGCAAAGGAGTCGCTTTTTGTTTTTCTCAATCAGTATTCTTGATTTCCCCCTGTTTGATGCTGCTCGATGGTTTTTGAGTATTATCGGCCAAAATCTTCTACTATTATTCTCACCACAAACGCAATAAAAATTATTGTTTGAATATTTTATGCCTGAATGGCGCCAGGCTCTACATGATTATTTGCAAAACTGGCGATGAGATGGTTGTTTATGTCGAACCACGCACTTGCATGGGGTCGGAGGATAAACTGTTTTATTGCTGAGGTAGCGGTATTGGGGTCTGCCCCCAAGGACGACGATTGATCAAGACAGACCCTAGTCAAGATTGATCAAGTCTGACCCCAATACCGCTACCTCAGCAATAAAAGAAGACAAAATTATTTCCAATAACCCAATGAAAGCCGTGAATTACTGATTGGCTCTGACAATTATGACACAGGGAGCGCGTGTGAGTAAATTGTGGATCTTAGTATTACTGACAATATTGTCAGGTTGTAGTTCACTGCCGGATAGAGATTTTAAATTGGAAATGGCGAGTATCGTAGCCGAAGGGAAGTATTATCAAGGCGAGGATTACATCGTGTATGTTGAGGAAAACAGATCCTCAAATATTAATGATAATGTAAGCGTAGACTTGCATATGCTGACCAAATCCATGGTGGAGAGGTCACTGCTAACGACAAAAACAGTTGTTTTAACAAAAAGCAAGGAAGAGGCGGATTACCTTGTCGAAAGTAGGCTGGAAACGGCAAGCTATGGGAGTAAGTCGACAGAAAAAGGAGTTACTCACATAGTAACGACTACCGGAAGAGTAAGGATTTTCAAACTGCCAAGAAAAAATTTGGTTAAAGATATTCCGTTCAATGATAATTCCCGTGAAGTTTCTGTTAATTCAAAGAATAGAGATACCCTGTACCAAGAGGCGTTGTATTCCTCAATAGGTTATGGGGTTTTTGATCATCTGCTGGATTTTTTTTCACCGAAAGGAATTGTTATCGATGGTCAACAGTCGTCTGATGGCTTGAAATTAAAGGCTATGCTGAACGGTAGCTTGGTTGTTGCTGGTGACGATATTGATGTATTTTCGATAGAAAAAATAGATAGCGAACTCGTTAGCGATACAAAATTTAACCACCACAAAATTTGTTCAGGTGAAGTGTTTGACAATCCCGGATCATTTGTTGTATGGGTTGTGGTTGATAAAGATTGCAGGGCAAAAAAAGGGAATTATGTTGCCATTTCCAGATCGACTGGCTGGGCTGCGAAGGGATTCAACCTTCTCGGCAAGGGATTGAATAATGTGTTTCGAAAAAATCCAATAAAGTAGTCTTGGGAAGTCTATTGAGCTCAATCCGGTGCAGGTGAATATGGTGCGTCAGCCTGCACGTTACTGTTAGTTCTACTGTTGCTGCAAGGGGGGGCGGCAAATGGGAGGGTGGGATTGTCGTATTGTAATGTCATGGTAAGTGATGTGGTTAAGGGCTTTGACCCCTTTTTGGCGCTCTACTACAAAGATTCTACAAAGATTCTACAAAGATTCTACAAAGATTACCATTTCATTTAAGGGGTCAGAGCCGAATGGCACTAAGTTAAGGGTGTTTAGCATTTAAGGGGTCAGAGCCGAATGGCACTAAGTTAAGGGTGTTTAGCACCGACTATCAATAGCTTAGCCTCGTTCTGGCGCGGCTTTCCCGCAGGTCATCCCTATGCAAAAGGCTTAACTTAGTGCCATTCGGGTCAGAGCCCTTTTATTTAAGGGGTCTATTAAGGGGTCTATTTAAGGGGTCAGAGCCCTTTTAAAAAAGAAATGGTTGTGCTAGCTTTACCTATGGTCTGTAAAAGGTAAGCGCTATGCCGAGAAAACCCCGTTTTATCATCCCTGGAGTGCCTCAGCACATTGTGCAGAGAGGACACAGTCGAGAACCGGTCTTTTTTGAAGATTCGGATTATTCAGCCTATCGTGATTGGCTTGGAGAGGGCGCAAGGCGGTATCACTGCGATATTCATGCCTATGTGCTGATGACAAACCACGTTCATATACTTGCTACGCCGTCTGATAGCATTGGTATTGCCCGCATGATGCAATATGTTGGGCGCCGCTATGTGCCCTATATTAACCAAGCTTACGGTACTAGCGGTTCTATTTGGGAAGGGCGTTACAAGGCCAGTCTGGTTCAGGAAGAAAACTACCTGTTGACTTGTATGAGATACATTGAACTCAACCCAGTACGGGCTAGCATGGTAAAGCACCCTGCGGATTACCGTTGGTCAAGTAATTGCCGCAATGCAAAAGGACAAGTTGATGAGCTGGTGACGCCACATACTGAGTATCTATCACTTGGTAAAAGGAATAAGCTGCGAATCACTGCATACAATGCTTTGTTCAAGGCGCATGTTGATACAGAGACCTTGACGGAAATTCGTGCAGCTTGGCTGACGGGTACGCCTCTGGGAAATGAATATTTCCGAAAAAAAGTCGAGAAAAAATTGGGGTGTAAGGTTGGGCAGGCTAGGCGTGGACGGCCAACAAAAATAGTGAGAAATTCCGGTTAAGGGCTTTGACCCCTTTTGCTCCTTTTGCTAGGAGAGTTTAGTGAAAAAATATCTTTGGACAACGATTGTTTCTTTGTTGCTGGTTTTTAGCTGTGTTAACGCAGAGAGTCCTGCTGATTCGAAAAAAATTAACTTCATGAAGCAGCAGGTTGTGCAGGCGTTATTAGATAATTCGAGTCTAAATTCATATTTTCATGCTGGTGTACTTCCAGGCAGGATTCCTTTATTAATTGTTATAAATGATGTTTTTACGGAAAAAGTAGAACTCAATAAATTTGGAAGATCCGTTGAATTTATGGAAAAAGACATGGTTGAAAATCAAAATCGACCATACTTGAATGTTCATTATCTTATTTTTGAGAATAATGAGTCAAGAATTTCCTATGAATATCCGGCAGAAGGGATAAGGGGGAATGCCGTATTTAGTGCCCGCCCGAAAACTATCCAACCTCATGATTTAATATAAAAAACCACTCCATTCATGGCGCGAAGAAAGCTATAATAAAGCAGGCCTTCCACTGAAAACCTGCAAAAAACCGCTTTTTTTCAG
>JAKIUN010000055.1 GCA_021647505.1 Gammaproteobacteria bacterium | reverse complement strand
GTGATATAAGGAACTGGGAACCTGTAGGAGAGGTTTACCTTAACCCGGAAAAGAAACAATCTGAAACTGAGGAAAAAAAGGCGGCATAACTTTAAGCTTTAGGCGACAACTCTCTTGACAAGCGCCGTTATCGACACACCGGCCTGGATGGCTGAGCTACCTCTTCTATCAAGCTTGGTAATAAGTGCTTGTTCGTGTCATTATTCACGCAGGTCTCCGGTTGATTTTGATGTTTGGCGTTGAACACTTACATTATGCCTGCCGTGGGGCCTTATTTCTTTACTTATCAGTTAGTTATCCGGAAATTTAACGCGAAAATGAACTCCAAAAATTGAGTTTATGCGACTTATTTTGTCGATGAAATGGCCGGTCTAAACGGAGTGCTAGGCTGTAATAGATTCGTGTGTTGTACAGCGTTGACCCTGAAGGTCACGGGAGAAATACATCATGAAATTCGAATTACTGCTGACGGGCTTGGTCGGGCTTGCTTTGGGGGTGGGGGCGACCTTATTGATGGTGGATCGAGCGGGTGATCGATCTGACACGCAACTCGACGCCAGATCGGCTCTGTCGCGTGAACGGGTGGATCAGATTGAAACCCGGGCGGCGGAATTAGACGAACGTATTCAGACGGCAACCGAGAAAATCACTGATCGCGATATGCAAATCTCTGCATTACAGCAGCGTATTGCCGATTTGAAGGCCAAGGCCGAGTCAGACCATATGGTGTCGGAAGCCGATATTTTGCCGGCGCCCGCGGCTGAAGATGTCCCCGGACTCGCCAAGGGCTTGGACGAATACATGGACGAAATGATGAACAGCGAAGCCGGCAAAGCCATCATGCGTGTCGGAACCATGCAGGGGCTCAAAGTCAGATACGCTGACCTGAACGCCACCTTGGGACTGTCCGATGAGCAGGTTGCAGACTTTCTTGAGTTGATTGCCGACAAGGAATTGCGCGGTATGCAGGCCACTGGTCCGGTCGTGGAAATGGATGGGGACGGTGTGCTGGATTTGAGTCTGGATGAGGATGCGCTGGCGAAGATCAAGCAAGAGGAAACGGTGTTGAACGATAAGATTCAAGCGATCCTGGGTGAGCAGGGTTATGAATACTACAAAACCTATGAGCATACCCATGAGGATCGGCAGATCGTGTCGGCGCTTGAAACCGCGATGGGCGATTCTGCGCTGCCATTGGATGCCGCTCAAAAGGAACAGTTGTTGGCTGTGATGATTGCAGAACGGGGTGACTCCATGGTGATGGCAGACAGCATGAAGACCCTGTCGGCCGATTTTGATTGGGAAGCGGCCAAGTCCGAAGTGGCGCAGCGCAATGCGCGTATTCTTGGGCATGCCAGCGGCATTCTGTATCAGGAGCAATACACGATGCTCGAACAGCTCTTTGAGCAGAAGCGCTCGATGATGGACATGATAAACATAGCTGTGGAAGCCAGGAAGTCGACAGTTGAATAAACCTCGGGCGGGAGACACAGTTTGTATTTGCGCAGCCCATAGCGTAAAATTCCCGGCTCGAAAAATCCGGATTAACCTCCTTGCTTCACCGCAACGCTTGCGGGGGGCTAAATAACCCAAAAGGAGTGCTCGTGAGACACTACGAAATCGTGTTTCTGGTCCATCCTGACCAGAGTGACCAGGTGCCTGCCATGGTCGAAAAGTACAAAGACTTCGTCGAAAGCGATGGCGGTGCGGTGCATCGCCTGGAAGACTGGGGCCGTCGTCAGCTGGCCTATCCCATCAACAAGATCCACAAGGCTCACTACGTGCTGATGAACATCGAGTGCGGCGACAAGGCCCTGGAAGAGATCGAGACGGCATTCCGCTTCAACGATGCCGTGCTGCGCAACATGATGATGCGCGTCAAAGAGGCCGTTACCGAGGCTTCTCCGCTGGCCAAGTCCCGCGAAGAGGAATCCCGTGAGCGCCGGCCTGCGGCTGAGAAACCAGCTGCCAGGGAAGAAGAGACTGCACCGGCGGCTGAAGCTGCGCCAGCTGCTAAGGAAGAGACTGCACCGGCGGCTGAAGCTGCGCCAGCTGCTAAGGAAGAGACTGCACCGGCGGCTGAAGCTGCGCCAGCTGCTAAGGAAGAGAGTGCATCGGCTGCCGATGCAGCTTCCTAACCCGCTTACGTTGAGAGGATAGTCATGTCACGTTTTTATCGTCGTAGAAAGTATTGCCGTTTCACGGCCGAAGGCATCAAGGAGATCGATTACAAGGATCTCAATACCCTGAAGGCCTATGTGTCCGAGTCGGGAAAGATTGTACCCAGCCGCATTACCGGCACCAAGGCCAAGTATCAGCGCCAGCTGGCGACTGCTATCAAGCGTGCCCGTGCGCTGGCGTTGCTGCCTTACAGCGATTCCCACAAGTAATCGCTGGCTGGGTGGTTTTCCGCCCGGACGTAGTAGTTACCTGGAACGTAGTTATGCACGGAATAAACGCAGGTCTCGCATCATAATGAAGGCATTGGCTTCGTTTATTCTGCGTGGTCAGAGTCAGGCTATGCTGGTAGTGGTCGGCTTCGCCGTGCTATCGCTGGCCCTGCCGCCATTAAGCATCCTCAGTGGCGCCGCTGTGGCGTTAGTGACCTTGCGGCATGGTATGCAGGCCGGTGTGGTGTTGATGGCCGGTGCGACGTTGGTGGTGGGGTTGCTGGCGGCTTTTTCGCTGGGGAACCCTGCACCGGCGCTGATGTTCCTGACGGCCCTTTGGTTGCCGTTGTGGATGTTGGGTTCGCTGCTGCATGCCAGTCGCTCGCTGTCGTTGGCCCTGATGCTGGCGGGTGGCTTGGGACTGCTGGGTGTGTTGGTGGTTTATCTGTTGTTGGATGATGTCGCCGGCTGGTGGTATGGCATCCTGCTACAGATATTCAACCCCGTGATGGGCGAGGCCGGGCTCGCCGACCAGGACGTCATATTGGCGGCGCTGGAGAGCGTATCCCGGGTCATGACGGGGATGATGGCGGCGGGCATGGTGTTGAATGCCATCATCTGTCTGTTTCTGGCGCGGGGCTGGCAGGCGCAGCTGTTCAACCCAGGCGGTTTCCGTGAGGAATTTCAACAGCTGCGCATGGGCCGTTCGCTGTCGGGCATCACGGCGCTACTGGTGCTGCTCTACGTGTTGCAGGTGGGCGCCATCTCCAGCATGGCAGCAGACATGCTGATTGTGCTGCTGAGCCTGTACATGTTGCAGGGGCTGGCTCTGGCGCATGCGGTGGTGGCGATGAAGCAGCTGCACATTGCCTGGCTGATCGGATTGTATGTTGTGGCTTTTGTCGTTTTGCCCCAGCTGATGCTGGCGGTGGCGGCGGTAGGTTTATTGGACACTTGGGTTGATTTGCGCCGGCGTGTTGCAGGGCCGGGTGCGGGAGAAGAGTAACCGCTCTTCGTTCCGAGTGGCCATTGGATGAATGCAGGATTGAGAGAGACTTGAACGATGAATGTCATTCTGTTGGAAAAAGTAAACAACCTCGGTGATCTGGGTGAGAAGGTCAGTGTCAAGGCCGGATATGGCCGTAATTTCCTGATTCCTAAGAGAAAAGCGGTATCTGCCACGGCAGATAATGTGGCCAAGTTTGAGGCCCGTCGTGCGGAGCTGGAGACGACGGCCGCCGAGAAGCTGACAGCCGCCGAGGTGCGCAAGGAAGCCCTGAGCAAACTGACTGTCACCATTGCCCAGAAAGCGGGTGAAGAAGGTAAGTTGTTCGGCTCCGTCGGCACGACCGATATCGCCAATGCCATCACCGAGGCCGGTGTTGACATCAGCAAGAGCGAAATTCGCCTGCCGGAAGGCGCCTTACGCCATGTCGGTGAATTCTCGATCGATGTCGAATTCCACAGCGACGTGATTGCGAGCATTGCGCTGGAAATCGTTCCCGAATAAGTCCCTTCGGCGGTGGAAAAAAGGCTGGCGGTGGTGGCACCGCCAGCCTTTTTTTGTCATTTTTTTGGGCCGCTGTAGGCCCGATTCAGGTAAGATAACCCGACCATGCAAGAGTTAGCCTATTCTCCCGGAAGCATCGATGTGGCCACCGAGGCATTGAAAGTGGCCCCTCAATCCATTGAGGCCGAGCAATCGGTGCTGGGTGGCCTGATGCTGGACAACAATGCCTGGGACAAAATTGTCGATGCCATCACGGAAGAAGATTTCTACCGCCGTGATCACCGCCTGATCTTCCGTGCCGTCGCTGCGCTGGCGGCACGCACCGAACCCTTCGATGTGATTACTCTGTCCGAATGGCTGAATACGCAGGGTTTGCTCGATGATGCCGGTGGTTTGGCCTATCTTGGCACTCTCGCCAAGGACACGCCCAGCGCCGCCAATATCGGCGCCTACGCCGCGATCGTGCGCGAACGTTCGGTGTTACGCCAGTTAATCAGTGTCGGCAATGAGATCAGCAGCAGTGGCTATCAGACCGAGGGCCGCAGCACCGAGGAACTACTCGATAACGCCGAGCGGCAGGTGTTCCAGATTGCCGAGCAGGGCGCGCGCGGCAAACAGGGGTTTGTCGCCATCAAGGATCTGCTGGTGAAAGCGGTGGATCGTATCGACACCCTGTTTCAGCAAGACAATCCCATCACCGGCGTGCCCACCGGTTGGAATGACTTTGATGAAATGACCTCCGGCCTGCAACGTGGCGATATGATCATCGTCGCCGGTCGCCCGTCCATGGGCAAGACCTCCTTCGCCATGAACATCGCCGAGCACGCCGCCATCAAGTCTGGTCTGCCCACAGCCGTGTTCAGCATGGAAATGCCGGGCGAATCACTGGCCATGCGCATGCTCTCGTCGCTGGGGCGTATCGACCAGCATCGCGTACGCACCGGCAAGCTGGAAGACGACGATTGGCCGCGCCTGACCTCGGCGGTGGGTTTGCTGGCCGAGGCCCCCATGTTTATCGATGACTCGCCGGCACTGTCACCCAACGAGCTGCGCGCCCGTGTGCGCCGCCTGGCGCGTGAGCACGGTCCGCTGGGTCTTATTGTCATCGATTACCTACAGCTAATGCAGGTGCACGGCTCGTCGGAAAACCGCACCAACGAAATCTCGGAAATCTCCCGCTCGCTGAAAGCTTTGGCGAAGGAGATGGATGTGCCAGTGATGGCTTTGTCGCAGCTCAACCGCAGTCTCGAACAGCGACCCAACAAGCGTCCGGTGATGTCGGATCTGCGTGAGTCGGGTGCCATCGAGCAGGATGCCGACGTGATCGTTTTTATCTATCGCGACGAGGTCTACAACGAAGATAGTGACAGCAAGGGCGTTGCCGAAATTATTATCGGTAAGCAGCGTAACGGCCCTATCGGCACCACGCGCCTGACCTTCCTCGGCCAGTTCACCCGCTTTGAGAACTTTATCCACGACGTCTATTCCGATGACGATGGTTATTCATGAGAAGTTATTCGTGAGAGGCCGCTCATGAGGAGACATGCATGAGCCGGGCGGCGCGAGCCGTCATAGACCTTTCGGCGCTTCGACATAATTTTCAGCAGGCCCACCGCGCCGCCCCGCAGCAGCAACTTATTGCCATCATCAAGGCCGATGCTTATGGGCATGGCAGCGTACCGGTGGCGCGGGCTTTGGCCGATGCCGATGTGTTCGGCGTGGCCTGTCTCGAAGAGGCGCTGAGCCTGCGTGAAGCCGGTATCGACAAGCCTATCCTATTACTGGAGGGTTTTTTTCATACCGATGAACTGCCATTGATCCAGCGCCAAAAACTGCAAATAGTGGTTCATAGTGAGCGCCAGTTGGAGGCGCTGGCGTCATTGCCAGCGCAAGCCTTTTCTATTCCCGCCTGGCTCAAGGTGGACACAGGCATGCATCGTCTGGGGGTTTTACCGCAGGCCGTGCCGGCAGCCTGGCAGCGTCTCGCGGCATGTCCGGCCGTGGCGCCCCTGCTTGGTTTGATGACGCATCTCGCCAATGCCGATGACAGCGGCGACGATACCACCCGGCAGCAGCTGGAGTCTCTGGCGGCTGTGCGCCCGGATCCTTCGATAACCGTCTCCATCGCCAATTCTGCCGGCATCCTGGCCTGGCCCGCCTCGCATGGCGATGCGGTGAGGCCGGGCATCATGCTGTACGGTGTCTCACCCATGTTGGGTGAAAGTGGGGCGCAGCGAAACCTGCGGCCCGTGATGACTCTGTCTAGCGAGCTAATCAGTACCCGCCAATGCAAAAAGGGCGATGCCGTCGGTTATGGAGGGAGCTGGGTCTGTCCCGAGGACATGCCGGTAGGTGTGGTGGCGATAGGCTATGGTGACGGCTATCCCCGCCATGCGCCGTCCGGCACGCCGGTGCTGGTCAATGGCCGGCGGGCCGCGCTGATTGGGCGTGTCTCCATGGACATGATCTGTGTCGATCTGCGCGACCAGCCTGCCGCCGCTGTCGGTGATCCCGTCACCCTGTGGGGTGCCGGCCTGCCCGCCGAAGAGATTGCCGAGTGTGCCTCAAGCATTGCCTATGCGCTGTTCTGTGGCGTGACCTCCCGCGTCAAAAAGGAAACCATCGATGGCTAAGGCCAAGACCAAAACCGCCTACGTCTGCAACGACTGCGGCTCGGACTACGCCAAGTGGCAAGGGCGCTGTGATGCCTGCGGGGCCTGGAACACACTGACCGAGATCCGCCTCGGCCCGGCATCCGGCGGTGGCAGCCGCGCGGTCAAACGGCAGGGCTATGCCGGCAGCCTGTCCGCAGTCACCACGCTGGCCGACATCGACCTCACGAACGTGCCACGCATCAGCACCGGCGTCGAAGAATTCGACCGCGTGCTGGGCGGCGGACTGGTGCCAGGTTCGGCAGTGCTCATCGGCGGCCACCCCGGTGCCGGCAAGAGCACGCTGTTGTTGCAGGTCCTCTGCCGATTGGCACAGCACATGAAGGCGCTGTATGTGACTGGTGAGGAGTCCCTGCAGCAGGTGGCGATGCGTGCCCGGCGACTCGATCTGCCCGTCGACAACTTGCAGTTATTGTCAGAAACCAGTGTGGAAACCATCTGTGCCTTGGCCGAGCAACAGAAACCCCAGCTGATGGTGGCGGACTCTATCCAGGTGATGCACGTGGAGGATATTTCTTCCGCTCCGGGCGGGGTGGCGCAGGTGCGTGAGAGCGCGGCACAGATGATCCGTTACGCCAAGCAGAGCAATATGGCGCTGATCCTCGTCGGCCACGTGACCAAAGACGGCAGTCTGGCCGGTCCCAAGGTGCTGGAGCACATGATCGACTGTTCCATCATGCTCGAAGGCTCCGATGACAGTCGCTTTCGTACCCTGCGCGGCACCAAAAACCGCTTCGGTGCGGTCAATGAGCTGGGTGTGTTTGCGATGACCGAACATGGCCTGAAAGAAGTGAAAAACCCCTCGGCCATCTTTCTTTCGCGCTCGGATGAACCTGCTGCCGGGAGTGTGGTGATGGTAGTCTGGGAGGGCACGCGGCCCCTGTTGGTAGAGATCCAGGCGTTGGTGGACGACAGCAGCTTCGGCAATCCGCGCCGCCTCGCGGTGGGGCTGGATCAGAATCGTCTGGCCATGTTGCTGGCCGTGTTACACCGCCACGGTGGCCTGCAAGTGGGCGACCAGGATGTTTTTGTCAATGTTGTGGGCGGTGTGAAGGTGGTGGAAACCGGCGCCGATCTGGCCTTGCTGTTATCCATCGTTTCCAGCCTGCGTGACCGGCCATTGCCGCATGATCTGGTGGTGTTCGGTGAGGTGGGATTGTCGGGTGAGATCCGTCCCGTGCCCAGCGGACAGGAGCGCCTCTACGAGGCCGTCAAACATGGTTTCCGGCGCGCTATTGTGCCACTGGCCAATGCTCCGCGTGAGAAACCGAAGGGGATGGAAGTCGTGGGAGTGAAGACGTTGGCCGAGGCCCTGGCGGCGATATGAGGACTCAGTGCTCAGAAATGTAGCCTGGGTTGAGCCTGCGAAACCCGGGGGAGGCGGCATGATAAACTCCCGGGTTTCGCTACACTCAACCCAGGCTACTTGCTCAGTGCTCAGCCCTTCTCCCCCGGCCGCGTCAGCGCCGACAGTTCACGATCCAGCAGCTCGGCGTCCCCCAGGTTCAACTCTACCAGCCGCCGCAGATGGCTGATACTGTCCAGGTCAATGTGTTCACAGCGGAAGCCAATGTGGTCATTTTCGCTATGTGCCACGGAGACCTCCATACGGATCACCACTTCTTCATCGCTGTCCAGTGCAAGTGCCAGCAGGAAATGCTCGCCCGGTTGTCCGCTCCAGTCCTGCGGGGTGACAATCAGGGCACCTTTTAGAGACAGATCGATAAGCCGGCTGCGCCAGCTGCCCTTGGCGTCAACCAGCTGCACGTCCGCATCGAAGCTAATGCGGGAAAATCGGCGCTGTTCGTTGAATTCCGAATTCTTATTCATGCCTGTACCTGATATTTAGCACTGCATACTTGACTCAGAGAGTCTTCGTGTCGGTCTTCTTGAATTTGTCGAAGGAACGCATGCCGGCAATGCCCAGCATACCGGTAATGATCGTGAACATCATGCTGGAGTCCATCTGCGGTGGAGCCTTGCTGGCGTCGTCGAGTGTCCACAGCAGCAGCGGATAGATGATGAACTGGTAGGCGAGGGTGACCGCGCCGATCCAGCCGATGGCCGGTCGCCAGCCGGACTGGAACCAGTTGCCCTTGGCCTCCTGTTTGTTAACCTCCATCTGGGCAACATTTTGCTCGGCAACGAGCTTGTTTTCGAGGTAATCAAAATTTCGCCGCGCCTTCATGACTTCCTGTTCGGCTTCCAGCCTTTCTTCATCGGACGTGAACAGGTTGTCCAGCGTATCTCCCACGGATTTGACGATATCGCCGCCGCCCAGCAGTTTTGTCAAAAAGCTCATGCGAAGCCCCCCAATGCACGGTTGATCCAACCAAGCAGATATTTTTTCTGTGATTTGTTGCGGTTACAGATATACGTGTAGCGTGCAATCTTGGC
Organism: Gammaproteobacteria bacterium; assembly: GCA_021647505.1. Classification (GTDB taxonomy): domain Bacteria; phylum Pseudomonadota; class Gammaproteobacteria; order SZUA-152; family SZUA-152; genus DRQN01. Next base: position 16,877 of record JAKIUN010000055.1, on the reverse strand, counting down.
AATGGTGTAGTTGGCGATAAATGATGATTCATCAGCGGTATCGATGGTTTTCAATGATTGGCTGCCGATGATGCCGTCGGCGGGCTCGATATCCAGCGCTACCTGTGCCAGTCGGCTGGCGGTGCGCACGCCCATATTGACGGCGGTATCGAAAATATTCTCCGCGATCGCCTGTGATGTAATCTCATCGGCACGGATGCGATCCCAGTAATCGCGTTTGTAGATATCCCGTGCCTGCTGCTCGGTCAGGTTGCGGATATCGACGTTGGGATAAGCGCGCTGGGAAATACCGTACTTGGTGGCGCCGCCACGGTCGATGGGGTCGTCGGTGAATTTTGCGCCACCTTCGTGGGCAAGGGTTTTACCAATGGCTTTATTGAAATCTGCCAAAATTTTAACTCCGTACAAGTTGCCGGGATAGAGATTGTGAAAGTGTTTTAAGTATAGGGCTGTTGGTGGTTGCACGCCATTTCTCCCTGCGTGACTTATTACCACTGAAGGGTGGGTTTCGATGTGGAAAATAAGAGCGGGAATACAAAATGGAAAGAGCCAAAGATGTTACCGGCAACGTCTGGCAGGGTGCCAAAAAGGTCGCTCGTGCCCAGTTCGGTGATCAGCCGTCTCTTCCAACCTCCGGCGCCACGTCACGGGCGCTCGATTCGATTTGCTCGGTCTTGTCGATGGTCTTTTTTGCGCTGATGCCCATGTCGCTGAACTTGCGTGCACTGGGTAGCACACGGCTGTCGAAGGATGCCACCGCCTTGTTGTAGTGTTGCACTGAGCTGTTGAGGCTCTTGCCCATCTTGCCCAGATGGTCGGTAAAGGTGCCCAGCCGGCCGTACAGATCCTCTCCCACTTTGCGGATATTTTCGGCATTTTCTGCCAGAGACTCCTGTCGCCAGCCATAGGCCACGGCACGCAACAGAGCGACAAAGCTGGTGGGGGTGGCAAGAATCACTTTCTGCTGCATGGCGTTTTCCAGCAGGGCGTAATCCTTGTCCAGTGCGGCGCTGAGGAACTGGTCGCCGGGGATGAACAGCACGACAAAATCCGGTGAATCCTTGAATTGCTGCCAGTAGGTCTTGCTGGCCAGCTCCTGCACGCGTTTGCGCACATTGCGCGCGTGGCGTTGTAGCTGCGTATCACGTTCGGTGTCGTCCGTGGCCTCCACTGCGGAGAGGTAGGCATCCAGTGGGGTCTTGACGTCCACCACCACCTCGCGTCCGCCGGGCATGCGCACGATCATGTCGGGGCGCAGGGCGCCGTCGTCGGTGCTAGTGTGTTCCTGCTCAAAGAAGTCACAGTGTTCCACCATGCCGGCCAGCTCGGCGAGACGCCTGAGGGTCAGTTCGCCCCACTGGCCGCGCACCTCGGGCCGTCGCAGGGCCTGCACCAGATTGCGTGTCTCGCCCTGCAAGGCCTGCTGGGTCTGGCTCATGGTTTCAAGGTGCTGGGTGAGTGCACCATAGGCCTGCTTGCGCGTCTGTTCCATTTCGCGGATCTGTTTTTCGGTCTTTTCCAGTGCTTCACGGATAGGTTTGACCAGCGTTTCGATGGCCTGCTCACGTTGACCAAGCTCGCTCTTGGCCTGTGACTGGAAACGCTGCAGATTTTCCTGCGCCAGTTTCAGGAATTCCTCGTTATTGTGTTTCAGCGCCTGACTGGAGAGATGACTGAAACTTTCTTTTAGTTGCTCGCGCTGTTGCTCGCTGGCCTGTTTCAGGGTTTGCAGTTTTTCTGCGCTGCTCTGGCGCTCCATTTCCAGTTTGATGCACAGTTCGGTATTTTTTTCCGATAGGCTGCTGATACGTTTCTGTAGGCGTAGATAAACCATCATGCCACCGATGATAGCAGCGAGCAGGGCGATGAGAGTCAGGGAGATGAGAGAGTCCATCGGCCTATTCTAATCGGAATCGCGAAGCGGGACACGGCTTGTTGCGCGAGACATCGGCGGAATGTTATTCACTACAGAGGCACGGAGTTCACAGAGAAAATGCATATTGTTTGTGACACTGCCCTGTCACACATTCGGCGGGTACGGTTTGGAGCGGGCCATGCCCGCGATCTTTTTGCTTTCGCTACCGATAGTGTTGTTATGAAACTGTGGGAGCGGCTTCAGCCGCGAAAAAGAGTCGGTTTATCCTTCGCGGTTGAAGTCGCTCTCACAGTTTATGGCTTATGGCTGGCTTTCCCTGCCGGGTAGACTTCATCGCGGGTGTGGCCTGTCTCTAGCGGGATTTGAGCCAGGCAAGGATTTCGCCCGGATGCGCAATGAGCGCATCCGCGCCCCAGTCCTGCGGGCGGTCGTTTTCACCGATGTAGCCGAACAGGGCGGCGAGGGTATGGGTGCCGGCACGCCGTCCGGCCTCAATGTCGCGTTCGGCATCGCCCACGTACAGGCATTTCTGTGTCGTGACACCGATCTGCCGGCAGGCGTGCAGAATGGGCTGCGGATGCGGCTTGCTCTGCTCGCAGGTGTCGCCGCTGACGATACAGGCGGCGCGCTGGCTGAGCCCTAGCGCATCCAGCAGCGGCTCGGTGAGCCAGGCGGGTTTGTTGGTGACCACGCCCCAGTTGAGGCCGCGTGCCTCGATCTCGGTTAATACCTCCGCCATACCGGGAAACAGGCGTGTTTCGCGGGCAATATTGGCCTGATAAATATCCAACAGGCGCAACTGCAGGGCCTCTTCCTCGGGGTGCCTGTCGCCAAAGCCGCAGCGGATCAGGGCCATGCCGCCGTGCGAGGCTGCGGGACGAATGGTGTCCAGCGGCAGTGGTGCGCGGTCTTGTTCAGCGAGTACGCCGTTGAGGGCATAGGCCAGGTCCGGGGCGGTGTCGGCCAGAGTGCCGTCGAGGTCGAAGAGCACTGCTTTGATGGCGAGGGGAGTCATCAAAGCACGTAGGCTGGGCATTGCCCACCGGGTGTGGCTGGTTGCATGTCACTGGTGGGCAATGCCCACCCTACGAGGTTATGTGTCACCGAGAGTGCAGCAGGCCAGGTAGTTGACGGCCAGATCCCGTCCCAGCGCGTACTGTTTGCTGAGTGGGTTATAGCTCATGCCGGTGAGGTCACGCATCTTCAGCCCGCTGTGGCGCGCCCAGCTTTCCAGCTCCGAGGGACGGATGAACTTGGCGTAGTCGTGAGTTCCCCGGGGCAGCATGCGTAGCAGGTACTCGGCGCCGACGATGGCCAGCAGGTAAGCCTTGGGATTACGGTTGATAGTGGAGAAGAACACCACGCCGCCGGGTTTCACCAGGGCCGCGCAGGCGCGAATCACCGAGGCGGGATCCGGTACGTGCTCCAGCATCTCCATGCAGGTGACCACATCGAAGCGGCCGGGATGCTGTTCGGCGAAGGCCTCTGCGGTGTTATGCTGGTAGTCCACCTTAATGCCGGATTCCAGCCCGTGCAGGCGTGCCACCGACAACGGCGCCTCGCCCATGTCGATACCGGTCACCTGGGCGCCGAGGCTGGCCATGCTCTCGGAGAGAATGCCGCCGCCGCAGCCCACGTCCAACACCTGTTTGCCGTCCAGCCCGCCGGCATGGCGTTCGATGTAATCGAGGCGCAGCGGATTGATTTCGTGCAGAGGTTTGAATTCACTCTGCGGATCCCACCAACGCGAGGCCAGGGCCTCGAATTTTGCAATCTCGGCAGGATCGGCGTTGTGGTTTTTGCTGTCGAAGGTCGTGTCAGTCATACCTTACAGCTTACTCTATTGGTGGCGCTGGGTCAGTTCCCGCAGGCGTTGTCTTGCCGCTTTACGTAGAAAGGAGAATAGCTGTTGACAGCGGCGAGGTCTTGTCACGAAACTACATCATAGAGAGTGAAATGACGATAGAAATTATACATATAAACGAGAGCAACGCTGACTTGCTGACTAATTTGGATGAAGGTCTATTCAACGGAGAAATCAAATCAGACCGACTTGGTTTCTTATCTGAATGAACGGAATCATATTATGCTGCTGGCAATAAATGAGGGCTTGGTGATTGGGCAGGTTATGGCTGTGGTTCATCGGCATCCTGATAAAACGACAGAATTATATATTGATGACCTGGCTGTTTCGGAAAGGTTTCAACGCAGAAATATTGCAACACAAATGGTCAGGAAGTTGTTTGCAATGGGTATCGAAAGAGGTTGTGAGGAGGTTTGGGTGGCTACAGAGTTGAATAATACATCCGCAAAAAAAATCTATGGTTCACTGGGTCTTTCCGCCAGTGCGGCTTACATTTTTGATGCTAATGCACTTGGCAAACCCCAGGCAGGTGGCTATAGTTAGGCCTATGGCCTCGAACTACACCCATCACAACGTCGTTGCTGTCCCCGCCGGACAGGTGCAGATCGTGGTGCGCCCGGACGCTGTGGTTTATCCCTCGCTTTCCCTGCTGTTCCTACTGCCCTAGCGGCAGACAACTCTACTCTCCTCTAATTTTCCAATACCCCTGTGCTGCGTGATCAGCGCTGGCACTGACTGTGTTTATGCTGTCTGACAGAGGTTTTTTTGCAGGCCCGCTGTTAAGATAGCGCGATATCGATGGAGTCCATCATGACCGATAAATTGATTGTTTTTGATACCACCTTGCGCGACGGCGAGCAGAGCCCCGGCGCATCCATGACCCGCGATGAGAAGGTACGCATTGCGCGCGCCCTGGAACGCATGCGGGTGGACGTCATCGAGGCTGGGTTTCCCATTGCCAGCCCCGGTGATTTCGAGTCGGTAAAGGCGGTGGCCGATGCCGTCAAGGACAGCACCGTCTGCGGCCTTGCGCGTGCCCTCGACCGCGACATCGACCGCGCCGGTGAGGCGTTGAAGGGCGCCAATTCCGCACGTATCCACACCTTCATTGCTACCTCGCCGATCCACATGAAGATGAAATTGCGCATGCAGCCGGATGCGGTGCTGGCGCAGGCCGTGGCGGCGGTGAAGCGGGCGCGCAAGTACACCGACAACGTGGAGTTCTCGCCCGAAGACGCTGGCCGTTCCGAGCTGGATTTCCTCTGCCAGGTGTTGGAGGCGGTGATCGATGCAGGCGCCACCACGGTAAATATTCCCGATACGGTGGGCTACAACCTGCCGCACCAGTTCGGCGCCTTGATCGGCAATCTCATCGAGCGGGTGCCCAATGCCGACAAGGCGGTGTTTTCCGTGCATTGTCACAACGACCTCGGCCTCGCCGTGGCCAACTCGCTGGCCGCAGTGAACAGCGGTGCACGTCAGGTGGAATGCACCATTAATGGCCTCGGTGAACGCGCCGGTAATGCGGCACTGGAAGAGATGGTGATGGCCGTCAGCACGCGTCACGATGTCTTCGATTGCAATGTCGATCACATCGACCGCAGTCAGATCGTACCGTGCTCGCGCCTTGTTTCCAGCATCACCGGCTTCACCGTGCAGCCCAACAAGGCCATCGTCGGCGCCAACGCCTTCGCCCATGAGTCCGGCATCCATCAGGATGGCGTGCTCAAGTCGCGTGAGACTTACGAAATCATGCGCGCCGAGGACGTCGGCTGGAGCACCAACCGCATGGTTCTCGGCAAGCATTCGGGGCGCAACGCTTTTCGCTCGCGCCTCGCTGAGCTGGGTGTGAGCTTCGGTTCCGAAGAAGAATTGAATGCCGCCTTTGTGCGTTTTAAGGAGCTGGCCGACAAGAAGCACGAAATCTTTGACGACGATTTGCAGGCCCTGGTCACGGAGGCCAATCTCGAGGCGGAAAACGAGCACGTCAAGTTGGTGTCGCTCAGGGTCTGTTCCGAGACCGGTGAAACCCCCGAGGCCGCGATCACACTCAACGTCGATGGTGAGGAAAGGCGCGCCAGCGCCAGCGGTAGTGGTCCCGTAGATGCCGCTTTCAAGGCCATTGAAACGGTGGTGTGCAGTGGCACCGAGCTGCAGCTCTATTCGGTGAATAATATCACCAGCGGTACCGATTCGCAGGGTGAGGTAACGGTGCGTCTGGAACAGGGTGGCCGCATCGTCAACGGCCAGGGCGCGGATACGGATATCGTCATCGCTTCCGCCAAGGCCTACGTCAATGCCCTCAACAAGATCTTTACCCCTGAAGATCGCGAGCATCCACAGGTGTAACGGATCATGAGCGATGCGGCACGACAGCGTGCATATCTGCAAGCCATGGGTATCCAGGCCTGGGTGAGGCGCGATGGAGACTCTTCGCCGGCAGCCGGCAAGACAGCACAGGATGCCGTTTTGCTTGAGACGACTGATGGGGAAACATCGAAGAGTGATGAAAAGGTGATGGTTCGTGCCGTGAAGCCGCAGGCTCCGGCTGCGCGTGAAACCGCCACGCCGGAAGCCTGTGTCGATGGGCAGCCGGAATCTGTCGAGCCGCCTGCGCAGGATGTGCGCGCCAAACCGCCCGTCACTCCGCGTGAGGAAGTACCTGTCGCCACACCATCGGGCACCGATATCAGTGGCCTTGACTGGGATGCCTTGCAGGCCGCCGTGGCCCGTTGCACGGCCTGCGGTTTGCACGCCACCCGTACCCAAACCGTGTTTGGCACCGGCAATCGCAGTGCCGATTGGATGATCGTCGGCGAGGCTCCAGGGGCCGACGAGGATCGACAGGGCGAGCCCTTTGTCGGCCGCGCCGGGCAGTTGCTCAGCAATATGCTGCGCGCCATCGGCCTGCAGCGTGAACAGGTCTATATCGCCAACGTCATCAAGTGCCGTCCGCCCAACAATCGCAATCCGCATGTCGATGAAGTCAGTCAGTGTCTCGGCTATCTGCAACGGCAGATAGCACTGGTCAAGCCGCGCTTGATCCTAGTGGTGGGGCGCGTTGCCGCCCATGGTTTGCTCAAAGTGGACACCCCGCTAGGCAGATTGCGTGGCCAGGTGTATCGCTTTTGCGATACCCCGGTGGTGGTCACCTATCATCCGGCCTATCTGCTGCGCACGCCGCGTGACAAGGCCAAGAGCTGGGACGACCTGCGTTTCGCGCGCCGCCTGGTGGAGGGGCATGATGGCGGGAGCGGGCAGACATGAGTGCCGTGGTTCAGCCGGGCGAAGCGCAGATCCGCGTCATGCTGCCAATGGATGTGCGTGCAGTGATGGTCATCGAATTGGCCGAGTATCCCTTTCCCTGGACCGCGCGTATCTTCAGCGACTGCCTGCGCGTCGACTACTGCTGCCGCATCGCCGAGATCGACGGCCAGCCGGTCGGCTACGGCATTATGTCCAGCGGTGCCAGTGAGGCGCACATTCTCAATGTCTGCGTGGCCAGTGCCTTCCGGCGTCGCAGCCTGGGCCGCACGCTGATGCTGCATCTGCTGGATGAGGCAGAAATCCTCGGCGTGGAGACGGTGTTTCTTGAGGTGCGCGAATCCAACCCCGTGGCGATGCGATTGTACGAGAGCCTAGGCTTCAACCGGGTGGGCACACGCAAGGACTATTACCCGGCGGAAGGCGGTCGTGAGGATGCCATCATCATGGCCTTGCCGCTGTCCTTTCCCGTGATTTGAGGGCCGCTGCGCCGATGTCTGCCGATGATACCTGCCGAGATAATACCGCCAAACCTGTGGCGATCTTCCTCATGGGGCCGACGGCCTCGGGCAAGACCGATCTGGCCGTCGAGCTGGTGCGCCGCCTGCCATGCGATATTATCAGTGTCGATTCGGCGATGGTGTATCGTGGCATGGACATCGGTACCGCCAAACCGGATGCCGCGACCCTGGCCGAGGCGCCACACCGGCTGATCGATATCTGTGACCCGGCCGGAGCCTTTTCCGCGGCTCAGTTTCGCCAACAGGCGCTGGCAGAGATCGACGATATCCTCGCCCGCGGGCGTATCCCTCTATTGGTTGGTGGTAGCATGCTTTATTTTCGCGCCCTGGAACAGGGTTTGTCGCCGTTGCCATCGGCGGATGCCGGGGTACGTACAGGGCTGGCGGCTGAGGCCGCTGCGCAAGGCTGGGCGGCCATGCACGCGCGCCTGGCGGTGGTCGATCCGCGAGCCGCCGCGCGTATCGCAGCAAGCGACCCGCAGCGTATCCTGCGTGCGCTGGAGGTGTTTGAATTGACGGGTGAACCACTGTCCGACTGGTTCGAGAAACCGCAGGACAATGTGCTGCCGTTTCATCCCGTGAAGCTGGTGCTTGCCCCCATGGATCGCGCCTTGCTGCATGAGCGCATCGCCCGGCGTTTTCGCCGGATGCTCGATGCGGGTTTGCTGGATGAGGTACGGCGCTTGCGTGAGCGCGATGATCTGCATGCGGATCTGCCCTCCATGCGTGCTGTGGGTTATCGTCAGGCTTGGTCGTGTTTGGTGGGGGATATGGATCATGATGCCCTGTTGGAACGTGGCATCATCGCCACCCGCCAGCTGGCCAAGCGTCAGTTCACCTGGCTGCGCAAAGAGCAGAACGCGGCCTGGTTTGAACCACGGGATGAAGAATTACTGGGAAAAGTCTTGAAATATCTGGAGCCAGACACCACATCTCGTGCGTAAGCAGCCATTTGCGCTGTGTTATGATATGGACGCTGTATTTTTTAGGGGCAATGCCCTGCAGCGGATGCCATAAGTCTGGCCGATAATCCAGCCGATAGCGGCAACAACGATAAATTCCTAAGGAGAACATCATGTCAAAAGGGCAATCGCTACAAGACCCTTTTCTCAATGCCCTGCGCAAAGAACGTGTACCCGTGGCGATTTACCTGGTGAATGGCATCAAGCTCCAGGGCCAGATCGATTCCTTCGATCAATTTGTGGTGTTACTGAAAAACAGCGTCAGCCAGATGGTGTACAAGCACGCCATCTCGACCGTGGTGCCGGCGCGCAATGTCAAATTACCAACCAATGACGGTGACTCCGATTCTCCCAGCGTCTGACGTTTCTGTTATTGGAGGCGCCGTTGTTCGAGCGTCCGAGTAAAGGGGACGGCGAGCGCGCCGTCCTCGTCCATGTGGATTTTCCCGACCGGGAAGACCGTGAAGATCTCGGGGAATTTCGTGAGCTGGCTCTATCCGCCGGGGCCGAGCCTGTGGCGGTGGTGACCGGTTCACGCAAACGTCCCGATCCGCGCTATTTTCTCGGCAGCGGCAAGGCTGAAGAGGTACGCGAGTGCGTGCAGTCGGTGAATGCCGATGTGGTGCTGGTGGATCATGCCCTGGCGCCATCGCAGGAACGCAATCTGGAACGTCTTTTGCAGTGTCGGGTGCTGGATCGCACCGGACTGATTCTCGACATTTTTGCCCAGCGTGCGTCCACCCATGAGGGGCGTGTGCAGGTGGAGCTGGCCCAGTTGAGGCATATCTCGACTCGCTTGGTACGTGGCTGGACTCATCTGGAACGGCAGAAGGGCGGTATCGGCCTGCGTGGCCCGGGTGAGACGCAGCTGGAAACAGATCGCCGCCTGCTGGGTGACCGTATCAAGCAGCTCAACAAGCGCCTGGATCGGGTCAGCAATCAGCGCGACCAGGGGCGGCGTGCGCGGGCACGGGCGGAGATTTCCACCGTGTCACTGGTGGGTTATACCAATGCCGGTAAATCCACCCTGTTCAATCGCCTCACCGGATCGCGAGTGTACGCAGCGGATCAATTGTTCGCCACCCTCGACCCGACTCTGCGCCGGCTGGAGCTGCCGGATGCCGGGCCGGTGATTCTCGCCGATACGGTGGGTTTCATTCGCCACCTGCCGCATGACCTGGTGGCGGCCTTCCGTTCCACCCTGGAAGAGACTCGTGAGGCCGGCCTGTTGCTGCACATCATCGACGCGGCCAACGAGAATTACCGTGCCAATATCGAGCAGGTCAATGCCGTGCTGAAGGAGATCGGCGCCGAAAAAGTGTCGCAGATCGAAGTCTTCAACAAGGTTGATCTGATGCCGGGACAGGGGCCGCGGGTGGAACGCGACGAGCACGGCCGGATGGTACGGGTATGGTTGTCGGCGGCCAGCGGAGAGGGCGTCGACCTGCTGCTGGCGGCGCTGGCTGAATATCAAAGAACCGATGTGGTGACGGAATGTCTGCGTATTCCGGCGGGTGACGGCCGTCTACGGGCACGGTTGTTCGCGCTTGGCAAGGTGCTCCATGAGCGTGTTGACGAGAGCGGTGATCTGCTGCTGGAAGTGCGTTTGGAACGCAAAGATCTGGAGAATTTGCGCAGGAGCGAGGGCCTTACTGCCTGAGCCTGAGCGACGATTCCTAATTCCCCGTCCAGGTTATATATTGCCAGGTTCAGCGTTCCTGTCATGTTCTGCGACAAGGCGTCGTGCGCAGGCAATGGTCACTTCCTTGTCAAGGCACAGCACCACCAAAAACAGGCACCCTGAGGCGACAGTAGGCGCTTTAGGCGAGAGGCGTAACCCGCTTACAAGCCACAATCTTGGTAGGAGCGGGCCATGCCCGCGATAGCCTTCAAGTTTCGCCACAGAAAATAGAGATGCAGAGAAGGCCCATTTTGTTGATCTCGATGCCCTCTGTGGCAGGAATTTTCATCGCGGGCATGGCCCGCTCCTACGGGTCAATGGGGCATTTTTCCGAAATAGATTCAACACCAGGGACGATAACGGTTGCGGGAGAGGCCCCGGCCCCCTAAAATCCACCTCTTGTGCTAGCGGTTCGCTGGCGTTCAACTTTTTCTACGACTGACGGAGTTACATTAGATGGCCTGGAATGAACCGGGTGGTTCCGGCAATAAAGATCCCTGGGGCGGTGGTAACCGCGGCGGCAATAATCAGGGTCCCCCTGATCTTGACGAAGTGGTGAAACAGCTACAGCAGAAATTCAGCGCCATCTTCGGCGGTGGCAAAAAAGGCGGCGGTGGCTCGACCTCGGGTGGTGGTAATGCCGGCTCCATAGGTCTCGGCGTGATTGCTGCCGTGTTGGTGGTGGTATGGGTCATCTCCGGTATTTATATCGTCGACGAAGGTCGGCGCGGCGTGGTGCTGCAGTTCGGCGCCTATGCCAAGACCACCATGCCGGGGCCGCATTGGCATCCGACGTTCATTCAGAGCGTCGAGGTGGTGAATGTCGAAGAGAGCCGCGCGTTGACCGTGGGCTTTCGTCAGACGGGCGGTAGCCGTCCCACCAGCAGTACTGTGGGTCGTGAGTCGCTGATGCTGACCCAGGACGAGAATATCGTCGACGTGAAGCTGGCCGTGCAATACAAGGTTAAGAGCGCCAGCGACTATCTGTTCCGCGTGCGTGACCCCGAGGTAGTGCTGCGTCAGGCCACCGAGAGCGCGATTCGCGAAGTCATCGGCAAGAGCGACATGGACTTCATTCTCAAGGAAGGCCGTGCCGATATTACCGCCCAGGCCATGACCCTGATTCAGAAAACACTCGATCACTACCAGGCTGGCCTGATTATCGCCACCGTGAATCTGCAGGATGCCCAGCCACCCGAACAGGTACAGGATGCCTTTGCCGATGCGGTCAAGGCGCAGGGTGACTCGGAACGAGTGAAGAATGAGGCCGAGGCCTATTCCAACGACATCATTCCACGTGCACGAGGTAAGGCTGCTCGCCAGATTGCCGAGGCGAATGCTTATAAAGAGCGAGTTATTGCCGAGGCGATAGGTGAGGCGTCTCGCTTCGATCAGGTGCTGACTGAATACCTGAAGGCACCGGAGGTTACGCGCAAGCGTCTCTATCTCGAATCCATGGAATCTGTGCTGAGTAACAGCAGCAAGGTACTGGTGGATGTGAAGAGTGGCAACAACATCATGTATTTGCCATTGGATCAGATGATGAGTGGGCGCTCTGCGGCGGCGACCGATAATCGTCGTATCGTGGAAACACTGGGTGCGTCGCAGTCATCCACGCTGGATAGACGTGCGCGTGACAATGTTCGCGGCAGAGGAGAACGCTAATGAGCCAGCTTAAAATTATTATTGGCGCCGTTCTGGTGGTCGCTATCTTTATCGGCTCGGCTGCTATTTTTACCGTCGATGAGCGCGAAAAGGTGATCCTGTTCCGCTTGGGTGAGATCGTGCGCACCGATTATGATCCGGGTCTCCATTTAAAGACCCCCTTCGTCAATAATGTGCGGAAATTTGATGCCCGCATCCAGACCCTGGATGCCGAGCCTGAGCGTTTTCTTACCGGCGAGAAGAAAAATCTCATCGTGGATTCTTTTGTCGAGTGGAAGATCAACGATGTGGCCAGCTTCTACACGGCAACCGGTGGCGATATCCTGACAGCTAACGTGCGTCTGTCGCAGATCATCAAGGACGGACTGCGTGGTGAATTCGCCAAGCGCACTATCAAGGAAGCTATTTCCGGTGAGCGTGCCGAAATCATGAAGTTCATTACGGCGCAGGCCAATAAACAGGCCCAGGCCTTTGGTATCGATATTGTCGATGTGCGCATCAAGCGTATCGACTTCCCGGCGGATATCAGCGATTCGGTTTACCGCCGTATGCGCGCCGAACGCGAACGTGTCGCCAAGGATCTGCGTTCACGCGGTGCCGAAGCGGCAGAACGGATTCGCGCCGAGGCCGATCGTCAGCGCACGGTTATTATTGCCGATGCCTATCGTGATTCCGAAATATTGCGTGGTGAGGGCGATGCCAAGGCTACCGATATTTACGCCACGACCTATGGCAAAGATATCGAGTTCTATTCGCTGTATCGCAGTCTGAATGCCTACAAAACGACCTTCAACAGCCGCGATGACATTCTGGTTATCGAGCCGGACTCGGAGTTCTTCAAGTACTTCAAATAACACCTTGCCCGCCGGGACTTCATGTCCCGGCGGGTTTTGCTGTTTAGCGATCAATCAATTGTTCTTTCGTCTCAACAGGCCGTTCGGATGTGGCAGGATTTATTTAGCGCGCTCGCGCTCGTACTGGTGATTGAGGGGCTGTTGCCCTTCCTAACTCCGACCGGTTATCGTAAGGCCATGCTCACAATGCTGGAAATGGATGACCGCAAGCTGCGTATAATGGGTTTGGTCAGCATGCTTGCCGGGCTCCTATTCCTGTATCTTGTTAGAAATTAACTGTGAGTAGTTGTTATGAATGGTGACCGCTGGCTGCTGCCGGAAGGCATTGAGGAACTGCTGCCGCCACAGGCTGCCGAGCTGGATCAGTTGCGCCGCAAATTACTGGATCTGTTCCGGTGCTGGGGCTACGAATTGGTGATGCCGCCACTGGTGGAATATCTCGACTCCCTGCTCACAGGCACCGGTAATGATCTCGATATTCAGACCTTCAAACTGACCGATCAAGCCAGTGGCCGTCTGCTGGGCGTGCGTGCCGATATGACGCCACAGGTGGCGCGTATCGATGCGCATCGTCTCGCCGACCGTGCGGGGCCGGTGCGCCTGTGCTATCACGGCACGGTGCTGAATACCCGCGGCGACGGTCTGGGAGGTTCGCGCAGTTTTACCCAGATCGGCGCCGAGCTTTACGGTCATGCCGGTGTGGAAAGCGACAGCGAAATGCTCTGTCTGATGCTGGAGACCCTGCACACGGTGGACGTGGACGAGGTCTTCATTGACCTGGGCCACGTGGGTATCTTTCGCGCCCTGAGTGTCGCTGCGGGTCTCACTAAGAGGCAGGAATCGCAGTTGTTTGACGCCCTGCAGCGCAAGGCCGTGCCGGAGATCGGAGCCCTGCTGGATGAATGGGATCTGGCCAGCGATATCGGCACCGGCCTTGCGGCACTGCCCTGGCTCAATGGTGGTGTCGAGGTCTTGGCCCGCGCCCGGCAGTGTCTGGGTGACGATGTGACCATCGTCGCAGCCCTGGATCAGCTCGAAGGGCTGGCGGAATTTGTCGGCCGACAACGCCCTGGCATACCGTTGCATTTTGACCTCGCCGAGCTGCGTGGCTACCACTACCACACCGGCGTAGTGTTTGCCGCCTATGTGCCCGGGTCGGGCCGAGCTATTGCGCAGGGTGGGCGTTATGACGATATTGGCCGGGTGTTTGGCCGTTCGCGTCCCGCTACCGGCTTTAGTGCCGACCTCAACGGCCTGATGGGATTGGCGGGCGTGGCACCTGCGGCCAGCGGTGGTATTTTCGCCCCGGCCTGCGAGGATGCAGCCCTGCAAACCACGCTAGCGGAAAAGGTTGTTGCCCTGCGCGCCAGTGGCGAACGGGTGGTGGCCGGCCTGCCGGGGCAGTTGGGGGGGGCGGCCGAGGCCGGTTGCGAGCGTATTCTCATTGCCGTCGGTGGTCGGTGGCTGATTCAGGATTTGAAAGTAAAAGGCAAGTAGTCGTCATGGGCAAGAACGTGGTAGTGATTGGCACCCAATGGGGTGACGAAGGCAAGGGCAAGATCGTCGATCTGCTCACCGAACAGGCCCATGCGGTGACGCGTTTTCAGGGCGGCCACAATGCTGGTCACACCCTGGTCATCGACGGAGAAAAGACCGTCCTGCACCTGATTCCCTCCGGCATTCTGCGCGATGGCGTTACCTGTCTGATCGGCAATGGTGTGGTGGTGTCGCCGGCCGCGCTGATCGAAGAGATCGAGATGCTGGAGGCGCGTGGCGTTCTTGCCACCGAGCGTTTGCGTATTTCCGAGGCTTGTCCACTGATCCTGCCCTATCATGTCGCCCTTGATCAGGCTCGCGAACATGCGCGCGGCAAGGCCGCCATTGGTACTACCGGGCGCGGTATCGGCCCAGCCTATGAAGACAAGGTATCGCGTCGCGGCCTGCGTCTCGGCGACCTGTTTCACCGCGAGCGCTTCGCCGCCAAGCTGGGTGAGGTGCTGGACTACCACAACTTCGTCCTGCTGCACTATTACAAGGCCGAGCCGGTGGACTTCCAGCAGGTACTGGACGAAGCCCTGATTCTCGGTGAGCGCATAAAACCGATGGTAGCGGATGTGCCGGAGCTGCTGTATCAGATGCAAAAGCGTGGTGAGAGCATCCTCTTCGAGGGTGCCCAGGGCGCCCTGTTGGACATCGACCACGGCACCTATCCCTACGTGACCTCGTCCAATACGACTGCGGGTGGCGCCGCTACCGGCAGTGGTGTGGGGCCGGCGGCCTTCGACTACATTCTCGGTATTACCAAGGCCTACACCACCCGCGTCGGTTCCGGCCCGTTCCCCACCGAGCTGTACGACGGCGAGGAATTGCTGGATTCGGTGGGTGAGCACTTGGCCAAGCAAGGCAACGAGTTTGGTTCCACCACCGGGCGCGCGCGTCGCTGTGGCTGGTTCGACGCTGTATCCCTGCGCCGTTCCAACCAGATCAACAGCATCACCGGTCTGTGTATCACCAAGCTGGATGTACTGGATGGTCTGGAGACCATTCGCATCTGCGTGGGCTATACCTGTGGTGGTGAAGGCCGTCTGACTCCGCCAGTGGGCGCGGAGGCCTTTGCCGATTGCAAGCCGGTCTACGAAGAGATGCCGGGCTGGAGTGAATCCACTGTGGGGGTAAAAAAATACGATGAGCTTCCGGCCAATGCGCGTGGCTACCTCAAGCGTATCGAGGAGATCACCGAGACGCCTATCGCGATTATTTCCAGTGGCCCGGATCGCAACGAGACCATCGTGTTGCAAAATCCGTTCGACTGAGCAGGTACACACGTAAACGAAAAGGCCGAGCGACGCGAGTCCCCGGCCTTTTTTCTTGGGCGCTATTTTTACGCTTCACCGCTCGTGACACCGCAGAGCGGTGTCACGAGAACAAACCCAGTAAACCCGAAAAAGATATTTTCAATAAAGCGCAATTACTCCATATCAACACCGGGCTTGTCCAACAAAAGGTTCAGATTGTGGTTCGTTCCTCACACAATCTAACCTTATTCGTTATGCTAATACCTCATCAACAGGTAGAATTTCCCTGCCACTACGCACGGTAAGAATTGATACTTGTTTTTCTTCAATTCTATAGATGACACGGTAGTTGTCTAAGATTATTTCACGAAACTCGTCTAACTGAATTTCAGGAATTACGCGCCCACTTCGTGGGAATTTTCTTAGCCGTTTAACGGATTCAAATACCGTATCTACCCAATCTGCTGCCGCAGATGGTTTATCTAACGCAATATATTCAGCTATTTTAAATACTCGATCAACTGCTAAAGGTGACCAAACAATTTTCACTTATTAAGTCTCTTTAGCACTTTCTCTTTTGCAGCTTCATGTGAAATTCCTTCCCCAGCATCAAGTTGGGCAATCGAAACTTCGATGTCTTCATATAGCCCAATTTTGTCTTGCATAGACTCATATTCAGTAACATCAAGTAGCACTGCTACACCTTTGCCATGCTGGGTAATGACCAAAGGTCGTTTGGTATCATGGACTTGCTTAATAAAGGAGGCCACGCCAGAGCGAAACTCTGACAGTGGGCGGATATCTTCGTGTATTTTTAATCTGCGCATATATCACCTATAACGTACTATATATGGTACAATATATAGTACAATATATAGTACAATTAGAAAGCTGTCAATTTGGGATTTATGGAGTCAACACCCTGATCGGCACCGATGCAGACACCATCTGGAAGTCAGCGCCACACCTTCGCTGAACGATGGCAACAACACCCACCATCACCATCACCATCACCATCACCTTTAGTGGTTTTGATAACCTGACTGGCGGCAGCGGCACCGATCAATTCGCTATCAGCGTCAATGCCGGCATACTGAACTGAGGAGGCGGTGATGACACCTTCAACATCGCTGCCTCCGGCTTGAGCTTGGCCGAGCTGCGCGGTGGCACTGGTAACGACACCCTGAACGGCAACGACGCCGCCAACACCTGGGCGATCAATGCCGCAAACAGTGGCGCTCTGGTCAACAACAGTGGGCAAGCCCCGGGTTTCGCAATCTCAACCCAGGCTACCCACTGGATGGACGCTGTGGATATTGTCGACATCAACCTCGTGACAGTCTCCGCGAACAGCCTGACTTGGGTATAATATGCTGGTGGGCAATGCCCACCCTA
>JAKIUN010000054.1 GCA_021647505.1 Gammaproteobacteria bacterium | reverse complement strand
GGCGCAGGCGTCACGGTTGCGGGCGCTTACAGCGTCAGTGGCAACACCGTCACCTTCACGCCATCGGTGAGTCTGGTGGGCAATACACGTTATACCGTTCAGTTGCATAACAACGTCGCTGATTTGGTTGGGAACACAATTGGGTGGAATTATCAGTACTTCACCACGGTTCAATAGGCAAAGTCATGAAAAAATTCATTCCGGTAATTCTGGGCGTATCCGTCATTGGTATCAGTGGGTATTTCTATTTTCTTACTGAAAGATCAGTTGTTGAAACTGCAGTAATCGACAAGTCCTATCTTGAATCTGATTCAGCAAAAAAGAACAAAGTGGATGGAATTGATACTGAATTCAACGTATCGCTTCTTGAGCAAAAAAATGTATCCGAGCCAGATGAACCAGTCCGGGAAATACCACATGCGAAACTTCAGGAAATGGTGCAGATAACGGCAGTGCACCGAGAAGAAATCGATGGCTTGATACAACAGTTTGATACTAATCTTTCTGATCCCGTAGCAAGGAAAAATATAAAAAGGGAAATCGACGCCAAGATGTCTGACTATAACGAGACAGTTCTTCCCGTTGCTATGAATGCGATGAAAGAGAGATCTTCTTCAGGGTATAAGGATTAGCACCGTGGTGAATACAGTGCTAAAGAGGTCAAAGGTTGTCTGTTTTCTCTTGATGATGTTGATTGCAGGCTACCCCTCGGTATCAATTTCTGCCGATGGCTGGGCGGCCGATGAAATATTACAACAGCTCTCCGAACTTAGGCGGGATCATAATGCCTTACGAAAGCAAGTCGAAGAATTAAGGGTGGAGCTTGCAAGAAAAAATGCGGGCTCCCAGCCAAAAAAAGAAGTTTCCCTGGATAATGAGCCATCGATAGGAAACAAAAATGCAAAAGTGGTCATGGTTGAATTTACCGATTATCAATGCCCATTTTGTCAGCGCCATACGCAAAAAACATTTCCACAATTAAAAGAAGGCTATATCGATACCGGAAAGCTTTTTTATGTCATGAAGGACTACCCCTTGGCGTTTCATGACCAGGCCAAACCCGCAGCGGTCGCGGCGAATTGTGCGGGCGAACAAGGCGCATACTGGGCAATGCATGAGCAATTGTTTGCATCGGGTATTCGTTTGGGGAAAAACACTTATAAAACAATCGCACAAAGCTTGTCTTTAGACAGTGAGGTGTTTGAGGCGTGTCTGGATGACCCGGAGCAGGCGAAGGAAGTTGATGCGGATTTTGCCGAGGGTTCACGTGTCGGTGTCCGGGGAACACCTGCATTTTTTATCGGAAAGCTGGAAGGTGACCGGCTTGTCAATGGGGTTTTCGTCGGTGGGGCGCAATCATTCAATAAGTTTTCGGGCATTATTGATGGGTTTTATGCCGCTGAATGACGGTGTATTGGTAGCTGTTCAGATTCCGCGTGGGCAAAAAAACCTGCCCACCCTACCTGACTCATTCACTAATACGTTACAACAGTGGTGAGAGCAGACGTGAGACCTTGACGGCGAAACGAAACCACAGTGGCCGCTGGTTGAATTCTTCCAGACTGAGTTCACGGGCGTTGTCGAAGTCGCGTTGCAGCATGGTGCTGACGTCGTCGATCATGGTGCGGCTGGCGAACAGCAGGGTGATTTCGAAGTTGAGGACGAAGGAGCGGTTATCCAGGTTGGCGGTGCCGATGCCTGCGAGGCTGTCGTCGACCAGGATGGCCTTTTGGTGCAGGAAGCCTGGGATATAGCGAAAGATGCGAATACCGAAGGGAATGGTTTCTTCCAGGTAGGAGAAACCGGCCAGTTGCACCAGCCGGTGATCGGCCTTTTGCGGAATCAGAATACGCACGTCGACACCGCGCAGCACCGCCAGTTGCAGGGCGCTGATGACGGTTTCATCGGGCACGAAGTAAGGGCTGACAATCCATACCCGTTTGTGGGCTGCGTGGATCAGCTGGGTGAACATCAGGCCGCAGGTGTCGAGTTCGTCAGCGGGGCCGCTGGGCACGGCGAGGATCTGCTGATCCTGTTCGGCATTGAGCGCCGGGTGCCAGTTGACCTCGGGCATGGATTGCATCATCCAGAACCAGTCTTCGAGGAAGGTCAGCTGTACGCATAGCGCAGTGGGGCCGTGGATCTCCACATGGGTGTCGCGCCAGGGACTGAACTGTGGATCTCGGCTGAGGTATTCGTCGCCGATGTTGAGACCACCGACAAAGGCGGTTTTGCCGTCGATGACGATGATCTTGCGGTGGTTGCGGAAATTCAGCTGCAGGCGCGTAGTGTGTTTGTGGGTGATCTTGCCAAAGCCGGTAGTCTGGATACCGGCATCTTCCAGTTCCTGCAACCAGGATTGGGGCAGGCTGTAACTGCCGATGATGTCGATCATGAAGCTGATACGCACGCCTTCGCGGGCCTTTTTGATCAGTGCCTCTTTTATTTCTCCGCCGATGGTGTCGTCCTTGACGATGTAGAATTGCATCAGGATGTATTCCTGTGCGCTATCGATGCCGCGCAGGATGGCGTCGAAGGTAGCCTCGCCGTCGATCAACAGGCGGGCGGCGTTGTAGCGCATGAAGGGGAAGCGCGCCAGGCGTTCGAATACGGCCAGTTCGTGGGCGTCTTTTTCCAGTGGTGCCTTTACCGTTGGTGTCAGCTCGCGGCCCAGTTGATCGACCAGCTTATGGATTTCGGCATCACCGACACGCCGCGATTGCAGGTAGGCAGTGAACTTTCGGTTGCTGAAGAACAGATACAGAGGCAAGGCGATGAACGGAAACATGCACAGTGACAGCGACCAGGCAATGGCGCTTTGCGGGCTGCGGGCGCGGTAGATGGCATCGATGGCGGCGAAGATACCGAGCAGGTAGAGCAGGCCAACGGCCAGGCTGATGACGGCAAACAGGGATGGGTGCATGGTCTCCGCCCGGTTATTGGCGTGTTGTCGTGAGGATTCAGTGTATCGCATGGGATGAGTGGTTTGTGGCGCGTGAGTGACTTTTGCGGTTGACCCCGTGCCGGCAAGCCCGGATCATTCCAGGGTCTCCCTCTTGAGCCCAATCTCCATGCAGCGCGCCCAGCATATCCTTGAATCCGTCTTCGGTTACGACGCCTTTCGTCATTCGCAGGCCGATGTCATCGCTGCGCTACTGGACGGCGGCGATGTGCTCACTCTGATGCCCACCGGCGGCGGAAAATCCCTGTGTTATCAGATTCCGGCCTTGGTACGCGGGGGCTGCGGGGTGGTGGTGTCGCCGTTGATCGCCCTGATGCAGGATCAGGTGGACGCCCTGCGCCAATTGGGTATTCGCGCCGCCTATCTCAATTCTACCCTCGACGCCGCTACTGCCCGATCCACCGAACAGGCCCTGCTGGCCGGTGAGCTGGACATGCTCTATGTGGCCCCCGAACGCCTGCTCACTGATCGTATGCTGGATCTGCTCGATCGCAGCACGGTGTCGTTGTTTGCCATCGACGAGGCCCACTGTGTGTCTCAATGGGGTCACGATTTCCGCCCTGAATACCAACGCCTGTCGGTGCTGCACGAGCGTTTCCCGACAGTACCGCGCATCGCGCTTACCGCCACCGCTGATGCGCGCACCCGCGAGGAGATTATCCAGCAGCTGCAATTGCAGCAGGCGGCGGTGTTCGTCAACAGCTTCGACCGCCCCAACATCCACTACGCCATCAGCGAAGGCGCCAATCCGCGCGAGCAGCTGTGGCGCTTCCTCGAACGCGAACATGCAAAGGATGCTGGTATCATTTATTGCCTGTCGCGCAAGAAGGTGGAAGCCACCGCTGAATGGCTGACCGCCAAAGGCCGTACTGCGTTGCCCTATCATGCCGGTTTGCCCGCTGATCAACGCCAGCAACACCAGCAGCGATTCCTGCGCGAAGAGGGAGTGATCGTGGTCGCCACCATCGCCTTCGGCATGGGCATCGACAAACCGGATGTGCGCTTCGTCGCCCATCTCAATCTACCCAAGAGCATCGAGGCCTATTATCAGGAGACCGGCCGTGCCGGGCGCGATAGTTTGCCCGCCAATGCCTGGATGGCCTATGGCCTGCAAGACATCATCACCCTACGGCAGATGGTGCTGGGGGGGGAGGGCGCCGAGCAGTACAAGCGTATCGCCAGCAACAAGCTGGATGCCATGCTCGGCCTGTGTGAACTCATTGCCTGCCGCCGCCAGGCCCTGCTGGGCTATTTCGGCGAGACCTTGGCCGAACCCTGCGGCAACTGCGACAACTGCCGTACCCCACCCGAAACCTGGGATGGCACCGAGACGGCGCAGAAGGCCTTGTCGTGCGTCTACCGCAGCGGTCAGCGCTTTGGCGTGGCCTATCTGGTGGACGTGTTGCTGGGTAAGGCCGACGAACGCATTCAGCGCAATGGCCATGATCGTATCAGCACCTTCGGTATTGGCGAGGGCCTGAGTGGCCCCGAGTGGCGTGGCGTGTTCCGTCAGCTGCTGGCGCAGGGTTATTTACAGACCGATCTCGATGGTTATGGCACCCTGCGTCTGACCGAGAAATGCCGCCCGGTGTTGCGCGGCGAGACCACGGTGCAGCTACGCCGCCAGCGTAAGCCGGAGAAGGTGAAGAAGCCGCGCGCCGCAGCGGCGGTGGATCTCGATCCATTGGATCAGCCGCTGTACGAGGCTCTGCGCGAGCGCCGCACGGCTCTGGCGCAGGAACAGGGCGTGCCGCCTTACGTTATTTTTCATGACAGCACCCTACGCGAGATGGCTGCTCTGCGGCCGCAAAACCTGCGCGAACTGCATACCGTCAGTGGTATCGGTGAGCAGAAATTGGAACGCTATGGGGAGATCTTTTTGGCCGTGATTCAGGAAGGCGATTTTGCCATGGAATAAGGCGCGGCGACTGGAGAGCTGTCGCTATGCTCTTGATCAATACCATATCAGCACGGAGAATTTTGTTCACCACTAAGAGAGCGCAAAGCTATTTTTATTACGGCCAAAAACCGTGCATAAACCAAAATGATGTCGTTTTTGTAGGATGGGCATTGCCCACCATTTTCGTAAACACGGCAAGCCTGTATCGGTGGGCGATGTCCACCCTACGGATCACGGTTGGGGTTTGCCATCAGTGGCGCCAATATATTATTGCCGAGTTAATAAGATAACGAAGCCCAGGCAAATCAGCAGACACAGCGGTGCATAAAACCACTGGTCAAGGTGGGCAAACGGTTGCGTGCGTGCACTCAGTGGGCCAATGGTGAGATAACTGGAAAAACCGCGCAGGCCGAATATGATTGCCAAGACAAGCAGACTCGCGGACTGCATCCATGCCGGCAAGGGCAGGGCGATAAGTTTCGCTCCCCAAAGGGCGAAAACGCCCGCACTGGCGATGCCGGCGGCGACCATGAGGGTCAGCCCGGGGCCGGGCATTTTCAACATGCCCGGCGCACCAATCACGGTGTTGATCAACGTCTGCTCGTCCTTGGCGGGCCAGACAACACCAAAGGCCCAGGCGACATGTAACAGGGCCACCGCAAAGAGGCTGCTGAATATCAGCAGTGCGATAATTGTTATGATCATTTCCCGATCAGCCTGGTTTCGCGCGGCCGCAACCCTGCAAGGGCCAGGGCCGGCATCAACAGGAATACGCTCCACTGCGGCATGAGCAGGAGTGTGCCCAGGTGCGTGATGCCATAAAATACAAACAATGCCGCAAAGGCCAGATACTGGCTGGAAACAAACAAGACCAGCATTTTTTTAGCGCCTTTTGATTTGGCCGCGAGAAAAAGCGCTACGGAGTTGATAACAAGAACCGCAGTGACGGCATGCCAAACGACGGAAAGAATGGCTTTCAGCTCCAGCGAAAGATCACTTTCCAGAACGGGGATATGAATCTCCGGGCCGCCACCAAAGACATGGGCGAACAGGGTCAGGACAGAGAGTATTCCAGCGGATAATATCAACTTGTTCATAACGGTTGCCTTCCATGATGTTTGTCTTGCAGGTGGAGTACGACCATACGTAGCCGTATGCTAGACTGGGCGTCCAGGCAAGTCAATACGGTGGCGTATGGTGATGAGATGGCGAGAAAAACAACAAAAGTGGCATTGACACCGGAGGACTGGGTGAAGGCAGGTTTCCGCGCTCTGTCCGTGGGCGGGCCGCAGGCCATAAAAGTGGAAGCGATAGCCAAGGCATTAAAGGTGAGCAAAGGCTCTTTCTACTGGCACTTCAAAGATGTTTCCGCCTTAAAGACCGATATGTTGCGTCATTGGTTACAAGTCGCCACTCACGATATTATTTCTGATGTTGCTGGTGATGAGCCGGGGCCAAAAGAGCAATTGAGGCGACTGGTTGATATCGCAACCGGCAAAAAAAATGAACCCTATGGTGGTGCGCAAGCGGAGGCTGCCATTCGCGACTGGGCGCGATACGATGAAAATGCGGCGGCGACGCTGAAAACCGTTGACGCAACACGCCGGCAATTCCTCAGCGCGCTGTTTGAGAAAAGTGGGGTTCCCCCAGCGCAGTGCACCTCTTATGCAAACATTCTGTACGCGGCGCTTATCGGACTTGAACAGCTTTCTCTCACGGGCGTGCTTGAGCGAAAAAATGACTTGTCCGCGTTGTTGGCGTTGTTATTGCGTAATGCTGAAAGGGAATAGGTCTGCCGTGTCAGGCTATTAAAAAAGTGCCATTCGGCTCAGATCTCGGAATAGAAATCCTCAAACTTTCCACCTTTGCTGCGCGGTATCTCATCGACATAGTGGATATCTATATGGAAGGAATAGCCCAGCACTGCGTGTGTTTTTTGTCTCAATTGTTTTTCTTCATCGGCGCTGAGGGGGTGTTCTGCGGCCAGCTTGATCTCGATGTCATGCAGTGATTTTTGCACGAGTTGAAATTGTCTGACGGTAAAGGTGCTGCCAAAGCCAAGGGCCCCCAGCATCGGCCAGCGTTGGTCGCCGGAGGGCAGGGTCAGCATATTACGCACCCGGCCCTTGATTTCCTCCAGCACCGGCAGACCCCGGCCACAGGCACAGGACTTGCCCGGCATGGCAAGATCACCGATTTCGTAGCGAATCAGAGGGGTGGCGAAATTATGCAGAGTGGATATAACCACGCGGCCCGTCTGGCCTGCGGCACAGGGCTGGTCGTTTTCATCCAATATTTCCAGCAGCACGTTTTCTGATTGCACATGATAGTGCTGGTGCTGCGGGCATTGCAGAGCAAGGTAGCCGGCCTCCTGGCAACTGTACATGTCAGTCAGTTGCACACCAAACACCTCCCGGCAAAGTGTCCGGGCCTCCTGAGTGACTACTTCGCCCAAGGTTCTGATTTCACGCAGGCCTTCAAGCTGGATGCTGTTGGACTGGCAATATCTGGCCAGGGCAACCAGGTTTGAAGGGTAGGTCAGCAGAAAGGCGGGTTTTTCCTTTTGCAGCCAGGAGATTTGTTGGGTAATTGTGCTTTTGATGTTCAGCGCCGATGACGGGCCGGTTTGCAGAATAATATTGGTCGGAGACCCCCAGCTTTTATGGTGGCTGCCATGTGGAGGCTGGCCGACTCTGTCCGGCAGGCGTCGTATGGTGGAAAGCTTTACCGATGCGTCGCGCCGGTGCCACAGGTGTTCACGCAGGGTAAAAGCCTGCCAATAGAATTTCGAGACACCGGTGCCGAGTATTTTTATGGGTTTTCCGCTTGAGCCTGAGGTGGATATTTCAAAGGTCTTGCCGTGTGCTGCGGGTGGTTGGGTGCTGGTCAGACTGTTTTGGGCCTCGTTGATCTGGCTGCGTGTCAGCAACGGGATGCGCTGCAGGTCGTCCATGTCCAGATCTTTTCCCGGCTTGAAGCCGGCCTTACGGAAATATTCCTGATAGAACGGCACGGTCTTGTTGGCGTGGTGCAGTACTTTCAGTAGTTGGGCCAACTGTTGTTCTTGTAGTTCCTCAGGACTCAGCCACTGTGTTTGTTCCAGTTGATACTGCATGGCCAGCATGGGGGCGACCTGTGGTTTCGGCAAGGGTGGCCACTGAATGTCGGGTAGTGCGCTGTGTGCAAATATCATCGGAACTCCTTCGGGCATTGGCGGTAGATCATGGCACGCTCCGGGTAGCCTGCCAATTGTCCGGGATCGAATCAGGCGTGATTCTGGGTGGTGCTTTCTATGTGTGTTCATAAGCCGATTTTCTGGTTCAGGTGTTGGTTTCTTTTACAGTTGCTGCTGTATTGTTTGTCCTGAATCTATAACTATTTGTCACGAAAGGAAAAATCTATTTGTGCATGAAATATGCATGAAGGTGTGTGTTGTAGTAGGACTCCAAAATTCTGAGATGTTGATATAACCATTAATGATATCCGTGTTGGCAATGATTGTTGCCATTGGCGGAGAAGTACTGATAAAAACCACAGAAAGGAGAGAAAGCGAGTGAGCATGATGATTCAACCAAAAAGAAGTGCGCTGGCCCTGGCAGTTGTTGCGGTCATGGGAGTGGGGGCAATGGTTTCCACGATGTCGGCAGAGGCCGGGCAGCTTTCGCATGTGACCGATGCGGTCAGCGGCAGTGGTTCCAGCTGGAACTATGCTTTTACGGTCTTTAATGACGATACCTTAGCCAACGGTGGCGACGACGCACATCTCATTATCGACTGGGAACTGCCTTATTTCGACGACATGGGAATTACCAATATTCTGTCGCCGTACGGCTGGAGCTGGGAAATCGAGACAATCGGTGTTGTTAATTCAAATACCGGTTGGGATGGTGTTGCTGCATGGCAAGATCCCAACGACCCTTGGTATCAGCAGCTTGACGGGGCAAATAATCCCATCTTTGACGCCACCCAAGTGTTGCACTGGTATTGTGGTGTCGATGGCGGTGAGAGACTTAACTGCTTCGGTGGAGAGGGTGGTGAGGGTGGTGGTTTTGGTGGGAGTCCCATCTTCCCCGGGGAGTCACTGGCAGGTTTCGGCTTCGATGCCGCCTATGGCCCGACGGCCGCACCCTACCAGACATCGTGGATGAATATGCCCGTTAATACCGGCGACCCTGCTTTCCCGAGCGGTGTAACGGTGGCTTCGCCAAATGCAATGGGTAGTGTCACTGTGCCGGAGCCAGGTAGTATTGCCCTAATGTCGCTGGGTCTGCTTGGGCTTGTTGGTGCAGGATATCGCCGACGTAAGTCATTGGGCGATAGCCAGCATTAAGTGCTGATAAAAAAAGTGGTATTAAAAAACGGGCCTTGAATGGCCCGTTTTTTTGCGGCGCAACGATTAAAAGAGACAGGGCGCTCGTAACACGGGTGAAAAGGGTGTTTTCTCTTCACACGAAAGCCGTTGACTGCCTTTGCTTTGGAGAGCGTGGTGCTGATGAGCACTGTGGGATATGTAACATCGCAGAGCGGTGTCACAAGACAATCATTCGTCGCCGGCCTTGTCCTCCTCGGGCGCCCGCGTTGGCGAACTGGCCAGACCGAGCAGCAGTCCTGCTTCACGCCACAGGGTGATGCGCAGTCCGTCAATCAGTTGTTCGCCCTGCCGAATACCGGTCAGTATCTTGTTGAGGGGGGCTTGATACAGGGTGTATAGATTGCCGGCGCGATCCTGAAGTTTGAGTTGCAGTGCCAACTGCCCCTGGATAGAGCAATAGCGACCGCCGAGCAGGCGGTACTCGCCCGGCGCCAAGCGCTTCGATATCACGCTGGAAAAGTCGAGCTTGTCCATCAGCCGATCCAGCTCGTGGTAGTCCCCAGTGGGGAATTCGATCGCCAAGTGTTTATTGTGATTGACGGCAATCTCTTTGGCGACCAGCCAACTGGGATCGGTGCCGTCATTTTTTTGCAGCAAGAAGACGCCGCTACCAAGCAGTACCAACAGCAGTGAGGCGGCGACCGCCAGATACACCGGGGTGGCGTGGCGTGTTTTTGTTGCTGGGAGGGCCGCTGGTGGGGTTTCTGGCGATGACGATTCGGCGGTCTGGGTGGATTCGGCCAGCGCGGCCAAGCGGTCGAGGCACTGTGCCGACGGTTTTTTGTCCGTGTAGTAACGCCGCAGATGTTCGCCCAGAGGTTGCTTAGGCACGTTCGGCCTCCTGATCCCGTTGGCTTAACTGGCGGCGCAGTTTCCCCCGGCTGCGGTGGATGAGGCTGAGTATGGTGCCGCGCGGGTGGCCAGTGAGTTCGGCAATCTCCTGCGCCGTGTAGCCTTCGACATCAGCCAACAGCAAGGCCTCGCGTTCCATGGGGCGGAGTGTGCTCAGGGCCTGTTGCAGACCGCTGTCGTCACAGTCAAAGAGATCATCGGTGCGGGGATCGGGGATGTTATTGACATGATTTTCGCCTTCTTCGTCGAGGGACTCGAATACCAGCAGTTGCTCTCGGCGGCAGCCGTCGATGAAGCGGCTGCGGATGGCGGCGAACAAATAGCAGCGCCGGCGGGGGCCGCCGGCGCTGAGCAGGGAGACCCAGCCGTCCTGTAACAGGTCTTCGGCACGGGTCGTGTCGTGCGTGAGGGAGTAGGCGTAGCGGAAACCACGCAGCAGCAACTCCCTCACGTCATTAGGGTCTGCAAACACTTATTGCACCGCCGCGTTGCTGCCCAAAAATGGGCTAGGCAAGGCGCGAGGAGAGAAGTTTGGTGATTCCAAATGAACGACGAGCAACGCTGCATGGCCTATTTTTGGGCGCAACCCGAAGGGACGGGGCCATTTTTCTGCGGGGCTGCGTTGCACCTCGCTCATGTACCTTAAGTACATCGCGCTCGATGCGCCTTGCCTCACAAAAAAATGGCCGCCGTCGCGGTGGCGTAATAAGTGTTTGCAGACCCTAGGAGCAGGGGACATCAGTTCTCCAGATGATATTTCCGTTTTTTGCCATCGACCTTATGCATGATGGCCTGGGTGGCGATCAGTTTACCGTTGCTGGCTTGTACGAAGAAGTCCATATCCACTTTGTTGCCCTGGGTGTCGACAAAGTCGGCACAGCTCACATAATAGTCACCCTTCTTGACGATGCCGTCGTGGAGTTCGACCAGCTTCAGGTCGTAGACCTTGTCTTTCAGCTGGTCGTAAAACTTGAAGGTGCCGTTGATGGTGCGTTGCTGGATCATCTCGTTCATGGCCGAATTGACGTTGCTGCGCAGATCACCCTTGATCGAAGGATCGTCGGCGGCCAGGGCGCTGCCACTGGCGAGAACGGCGGCGATCAGGCTGCTCTGGAGTAAACGGCGTAAGCTCTTTGTTCTTTGTAGACGCATTCTTGTTTTCCTCATGTTATGGGAGAAGTATATCATTGGCTGGGTCCTGTCTCTTTGGAAACTCGGGCCTCACTACAGAGAACGAGCGGCGGCACGATTTGATTGCAACCGGTGCAAGGTAATTTCCGGCCGGCAGTTGAAACTAGATTAGTCTGGGGTCAAAGAGCATGGTTACTTTTTTACCTTTACTGGGCGGTTTGATAGACAGTCGATCTCCGAGCTGTGCTTGCTTAACCGCTGTGTGGCCATCTGCAACCGACCTAATAAGCGATGGTTCAACGCCGGGATCTTCATTCGTGGCGATGAGGCCTTCCAACTTTTTGCCCCACGAATCGCCAGTGGTTTGCCCGCATTGATGAGTATCGTGCCCTGAGATTCGCGGCCGAACCCGCAGCAGCCGTGTTGGCGTGAGATCCAGGCGTGGGCCTGAATAACCGTTTCGGTGAGTGACGAGACCTTGGCCAGACGCAAACGGCAGCTGCCGAATCCGCTACGGTGAGCCGGGTTTGCTGGCAGTTTCAGCAACAGTGTCTGCAACGATCCCAACGGAAGCTGCATCCAGCCATCAGTGTCGGTGACCAGCGTCGAGCGACTCGCTCCACGTACTACGGTGAGCTGATGTCCCGCCAGGGGCACGCCGGTCTCGTCAACAAAACCCAACTCCAGCACTGCCTCTCCGGTCGCCAGGTGGGAAATCTGGAACAGGGTGTGGTTGCGCCAGCGGCGAAAACGCCATTGGCCAAAAGGATAAATAGGGGCAACGCTGCTTCGATTTCCAGGGTCGTTGGGATCGGTGCCACGCTCGATTTCGACCTCATCCGGCACGCCATCGCGGTCGGAGTCCGCAGCGATCTCAATCGGGATTTCATCAGCGAGCTTTTTGCCCGTACCCAGAGTGACTTCTACGTTGAGACAGTGCGGCCCCACCGTCAGCGGCGTCGATAGCGTGCCTAGAGGTGTGGTGAGTTCAATCTCCTTAACGTCAATATCGTTGCCGCTGCCCAGGATAACGTCATTATCCAGCATCCAACGGGTATTACCGGCAGTGAGTTGCAATGCCCCATGCTCCAGATCATTAGCCAGCGCCGTCAGCCGGATAGGTTTGCCCTCGGGGATGACCTCGCCACGGCGTGGCTGGATAATGGCGACCCGGCGTGCAACGTCCTCGACGTGGATATCGTCGGAGACGTCACTGGACTGGTTGAAACCATCCGAAGCCACTATCCGCAGCCTTATCCGACCGCCACTTGCCGCCAGGCCTGCCTGCCCTTCGTAATGCGTTTCCTTAAGGCCCACCGCCAACGGGCGGAATGTCTCGCCGCCGTCAAAGGAGTAACCCACGCTATAGCTCAGCTCCATCCCTTGAGGATGGCCTGCCTGCCACTCGACGATGAGAGTATCGGTCGGCGCGATGTGTTCGCCTCCCCTGGGGGTAATCAGTTGTACTGTTGGTGCTTCACCAGGCACCTCGGCCTGCCACACTGTTTGATCCCCAAGTATGAGATCAAGCTGTGCCGTCGCTTCCGGAAAAGGGCAGGTAACACTTACCGCTGCGCTGTCCTTGCCGATGGTGTGCCCCGGCTTGCCGGATTTAGTGGTAGTCCGCAGGCCGAATGTAATGCGCAGGCGCCAGCGCAGCAGCTCGGCGCCAGCCGTATCGTAAAACACCAAGCAGCCTTCGCTGTCTGCGGCCTCGGGGGTCACGGACGTATCGCCACGTCCGACCCAGGAGGCGGCGCGAATAAATTCTCCAGAACGCTTGAGATGGCCGACAAGATTGAAGTTGTGTGGGCTGGATGGTGGCCGCTCCGTCGCTGCAAGCGCTTGCTCACGTACACGCATGCGCACCGGATGCGGATTGGCCAGGGCGTCAAATAGCTGCTCGTAACTGCCCGGCGTGCTGTTGTGGCGGCCTTCGGCAAAGGCAGTCTCGTCGTTCCAATCAAAGGTTCTGGAACCGGTGGATGAAACATAGCGAAGCGTTACCGGGTCACGTTCAAATTTTCCCGTCACTGAATTCCAGGCCTCCTTGTCCGACTGCGCTCGTTCACGGCTGCCCTGGTGATGCAGGCCGTGTTGGTGTAGCAGTTCGTGGCCGATGATTGCGCCCACATCGAAGGCTGGGTCGCCGCTGAGATTCTGGCCGACTGAAATGAGGGCGGAACGATAGGCATCGCTGGTGACACCAAGCCAATTCTGTGAGCCAGCCACCTCATTGCGGTCGACGATACCCAGCATGTAGTCGTAGTTCGGGCCGCCTCCTTCGTTGATGTCGCGCCGGGTATATTCCAGTACTTCCAGCATGTCGCGCACCTCATCGTCACTGTTGATGCCGTTATGCAGGGTGTTATTGATCCAGATTCCCCAGTCAACGATGTCCGCTACGCTGTAGCGCAGCGGATAGAGGCGGTTGTAGTGCATGTAACCACTATAAAGCTGTGACCAGTCCATCCAGTCCAGCATATGGCCTATATTGGTTCCGACATAAAATAGTGCCGGGTACATAGAGCCGCTGCTGACCCGGGCGCCGTCATGGCGCAGGTGGGTGACCGGTGACGCGATGATGCGGTAATTCTTACGATTTCGGAAGGTTGCACCACTTGCGCTTGGAAGATCGCGTGTGTCACTGAAGGCAGGTGTCCCGGTGCGTCGTAAGGTTACCCGGAAGCGGTAGCTGGCCTCTTCATTGATGGCCCAATGGGGAATATCGAAATGGATTTCAAAGGCGATTTCAGAACCCATGGCACCGCCGCTCATGGTTTTGAATTCTGGCACGCCCGGCACCTGGTGGATCTCTGATCCATCCTTGAATATTCGGCACACCGCGCTGTCATGCACGGGTGACCCCCAGGAATAGGTGTCTATGCTGGTCGCGCCCACGGTGCGCAATTGATAGCGGATGATGGTTTTTTTGCCTGCTACCAAAGGGTATTGCATCAGCCCTTGGGTCAGGTATGCATCGGCAACCTGAACCTGGGCGCGTTGCGGTACAATAAACCATCGGTTGTCCGCACCGTTATCGGTGCGCACGCGCAGGTTACCGGACACCGTCCCCTCCGGCACATGCACCCACAGTTCCTGGGAATCAGAGGGCGTGTACCGGACAATTTGTTTGCGCTGCCGGTCGACGATGTAGGCCGCTTTGAGATCGGTGACCGCAATATCCACTGGATCGACAAACTCGTCTATCGGTGTCGGGCCTGGAACGCTGGGAATCGTTAAACCAAACTTTGCGATCTCACGGAAATTTGGATCGAAGGGGTCGAATTTCCTCACCACTCGGCCACCGTTATCGGTGATATAGACGTAGCCGTCAAAATCCTGCTCGATGCCCATTGGATAGCCAACCTCTACCACCGCCAGATTGTGGGGGCCGGGGTCACCGAAGTAGCCGTTAAACACACCCATCCAGGCCCAACGGTAAATGCGCTTATTAGACGGGTCGGTGGCGTAGACAAAGCCGTAACCGCGGGGCGCACAGACCCCCAGGATGCGCCCGCTATCGGCAGGCGCCGGCAGTTGAGTGGGCATATTGCCATTGCCGTCACTGCGGGCGACGCGGTGATTGTTACTATCGGCAACATAAACAAAAGTCATGCTGCCGATCAGCGCCACATCCACATCTGTCGGCATATCGAATTGCCCTAGGCCACTGCCATGGGAACCCCAGGCAGTGATGAATGCCCCGTTGGCATTGAATTTCTGGATACGGTGATTCATCGTGTCCGCCACGTAGATATCACCGTTGTTATCCACCGCGATACCGGTAGGGCGATTGAACTGGCCGTTGCCCGACCCTGTGGATCCCCAGGTACTAAAGCTGCCGGCGGTGGAGCGGCGTACTATCCGATCGTTTCCGGTATCGGCAATATATAAGACTCCAGTAGCGCTGTTGACTGCCACACCGCGCGGGCCATCCAATCCACTGGGCACGGTGCTATTGCTCGCTACCACCCCATTCGGCTGGTAATCGATTTCATTGACCGAGGCCCATTCCACCGTCGCCGGAACCGTGCCCCCGGCCGATGCCGCAAAGGTCACTTGGTTACTATGCATCTCTGAGGTTGGATGAAAATTGCGGCCATGAATAATCACCAAGGTTCCTTGTACCGTTGAACTGCCGGGCCATCCGGCGCTGGGACTAAGGCGATCGATGATTGGCGGTGGCATGGGATGTACTCCTTAATGCTTTATTGTGGGGTCGGTTTATGGGTGTCTTGTCCTTCAATTATGTTTACTGATGTCAATGCGCCACTGTCTCAAGCCTCAGTTTTATAGCGTTGAGGTCTCTATCTAGAAATAGTGCTCTTCGCTGATGCTGAATTCCGAGTTACCGTTGGGTCTATACAAACTACCGCCATAGGTATTTGCATCGACAACAAAATAGAGCCGGAAAATGAACATACCGCTCTACGCCTTCGGTATAAATTTCGGTGTAACGGATTTTGACATTTGGTGTGTGCAGAATAGTCATTGTCGCTTCTCCCTTAAATCCGGGTTTAAACATACCGACATTGAGAATTGCTTTCGCCTGGTGCGGTTTAACCGCCTTTGTAGGTTGGCAATGCCAAGTTGCCAATAATTTGCCCTGACTGTGCGACGTGTATCGTGCGTCCTGCGACAGTGACGCTCCAGGCTGGTACAGCGGCAGAAACGACGGATTGCGACGGTTGGGCGACCAATTCAAGCTCTACCCCTGGCATTTCACGAGGTTTGTAGCCAAGATTGCGGGCGGCGATACGCAGCGCCTCTTGTCCTGATAAATAGTGTACGGGCTGTGAAAATAGCGTCATTTCCTCGAAACGGCCAGTATAGGCGTTTACCAGCACACTTAGCCTGACAGAAGACGAATCACTCTCGTCGAGTTCATATTTATTACCGAATGGCACTACGTAGTAACGTACCTCCTGTGCTCTCTTTTTGGGCTTGCACAAGGGGAGTTCACGCACCAGTATCGGCGTGCCAGCACACATACCGTTGAGGCGCCGGGCCAAGAACTCCGACTTGCCACTTCGCCGCTCGGCAACGATCTCTTGAGCAATTTTGCTTGCCTCTTTGGATTCAATCAGCCGCTTGCCAACTCGCGAGATAGACTCTACTTCGACGCTGCCTTCTTCTTCCGGCGGTTCGCCAAGGCCCACCCACTTGTTATTCCAGTTCTGGCCGCAGACCTGGCCATTACAGGGCGCACCCCAGTAAGAAGGGCTTACCATCCATATCGCCCCATCAATCTCTGAATAGCTGCCGTTATCCGGGCTATAAAATCCGATACGCTGCAAGGTCGGGTTATTCACCACCCGGGGATCGTCTGAGGTTTTGTAATAGACGAGTGTCTTCCAGTAGTCGTGAGAAAAGGTGCACACCAACGACGCGTATTTGTAGTTCGCCATGTAACGCAGCAAGGTGTAGAGAACGACATTTTTGTCGGTTCCGGAAACGTCGATCCAACTGTGTTGAGGCGGACAGAGGTCGTTGAGGGTCTTGGTGATGGCGTAGGGGTCGGCCCACCAGCCGATGCCCCATGATCCCACCCCGGGTTCCTGGTTATTGGCCTGGATGTAGTTCCAAATCGTGGCTTGATTAATGTTGCATGAAACAGCTCCAGGTGGATAGCCATTCATTGCCATCCTGCAACAGGCGGCACCACCCCAATTGGCCTGTTGTCGAGTGTATGGGGTAATCTGACTTCTTAGATCGGTGGTAAACATAGCAATCTCCTATCAGTTGTTTGTGCCCTTCAAGTTATTTCTACGCGTTGACTTGAAAGTCCAATTTTTACCGCTGGGTCAGCTGGCGGTACAAAGAATCACCTTTTTCCCTTATCGATCTAGAATTTGAAAATTGCACCGACACGCGGCACCAAAAATTGGGTATTGCTACCGGAAGTGAATATCTCGTGGTGGTCGATACCCAATTCCAGTGTCCACTCAGGTGATGCGTTATAATCAAAGCCCAGTCCAAGGTTATAGCCTCCCTTTGAGGCGCCGCTTTCGGGGATGTAAAGTCCCACGCCGCCGTTGATGTAGGGGCGCCAGGGATTCGTGGAAGTGAGTTCGTATTTAAGATTGGCCGAGACATTCCACCAGTGCGTATCACTCACGGCAGGCGAACCGGCGTCAAAACCATTAAAACCAATCAATCCCTGTGCAAATAACTGCGGCGATAAGCGGCGCTCTATATCCAGGGCCAGGCTGATTCCGGCATCATAAGTGTTGTTGAAATTCCCTCTTGGAACGGCAGCACCAATATGCAGACTCATGTGCCAGGGTGTAAGCATCTCCCCGAGGTTAAAGAAGCGTTCTTTGTCGCGAACATCAAGGGTGATATCAATATCAGCGGCAGAAGCGGTGGCGGGCAGTTGCAGAATCTGGCTGTAGGCGCCGTCCAACTCATCCCGTACTTTCCCTATAAACTCTCCCTTCGATGTGGCCAATTTGATTTGGCTTGCATACCTGGGCCCGAGGTAGTTACCGACGGTATCTTTTGGTGTGACAATGACCTTGTATTGGACTAAATCATCAGCAGTATCTACAGGGGCGACTTTGACTGTAATATCCTCTGGCGAAACATTGACGGTGATGTATTTCTGAATCAGGTTTTCACGATCAAAGTGATTGCCACCGCCAGTTGTACCTTTTGCTTGGAAGTAGAACGAATAAGTACCCTCTTTGAACGTATCACTAAAGCGCTTGCTATAGACGCCGTCTCCCGCCAGTTGGTCACCGTGACTGCCGTCGTCGTAGAGATTCAGCATGACGGGTTCTTTACGCCCTGGGTATTGAACTTTACGGTGATCCATGAGAAAGATTGCCTTGCGCTGGATGCCATGCAGGGTTTCATTGCCGACCGTTGTGCCAATAGTAGCCAACTCTTTTGCAGTCACTCGATTGGCTGCGTACCAGTTACCGGCACCGTCTTCAGGGCGTGTTACGGTGACAGTTACGTTTTCCAGGCCAAGCAGAGGCCGACCCGGCTCGGCAAGCCGTGCGCTAAGGAGCATGGTATCGCCGGTTTCGTAAGCGGCTTGATCAAGCGTAGCGGTCATCTTGAGATTTGAATCGGTGATTACACTGTATTGATAGTGTTCCTGTTCGCCAGGATTGACCTGTCCAGTACTCACTTCAATTCGCCAGGGGGTGATGCCTATCTTGCCGGGCTGTTGCAGAAAGGTGCGATCGACGGTGATAATTTTATAGGTACCACCCTGATGGGTCTGTACCCCCTGAGCGGCACTGCCCGTAACAGGCAAATCATCGGAAGATTTTAGTGTTAGGCCAAGTCGATCCGTGCCCTGCGTTACCCAACTGAGGAAAAAACTGACCTTTTGGTCGTGCTCATTAATGGCGACGTCATGAGAGTGTGTATCACCGGCCGTGATTACCTCTAACGGATCTGCGGTTACGGAAAGGCCCAGGCCGTCCGCCAGGATTTTGTTGTATGTGCTTGCCAGGGCTGTTGCGGGATGCCACATAGTGGGATCAAAGCCCGGATCCTGCGTTACATCACTCCAGTGCCCGGAGGTCGCTACGGCAAGTTCATCAAGGAAATGGTTGTCTACATCACCGGGGCGGGCAAAGCCGATGGTATAGACGCGAATATTATTTGTTGTCAGCTCATTCACTAGTGCTGTAAATGCTGAGTCTCCTACTTCCACAGGAGTTGGACAGTTGTGATAACCATCACTGAGCAAGACAATGGTCTTGGCGGTTTCGCTCCCGAACATGCCTTTGGCCGTTTCCACACCGGCGAGCAACGGTGTGTTGCCTGAGGCGGTTAGGCTGGGGATGGTGGCGGTGACCGCCTCATCATGGCTTGTTATTGTTATCGGTGTCATACCGGTTACTGGTTGGCCGTTGCAGCCAACCGCGTTGCTCCACGGATGGGGTGGGAATTCCGCTATACCAAAACTCGCCTCGTCTTCGGCATGGGCATACAGCAAATCCATGAAGGGGATCGCCGCCTGTTTGGCGAGACTCAGACGCTGTTGTTCGGCTGGCACGCCATGCATCCCGTTGTGATCCCAGGACATACTGCCCGAAGTGTCAAACAGTAAAACGACACCGGGCTGGGCGGGTGCAGCCGCCTGACGCAGAATGAACTCATCCAGCGTGTTTTCGCCAAAATCCGTCGAGATATAGAGTTCCATGATGCCGGTAGCATCAGAGAACTCATATTCGATCCAGCCGCCTGCAAGCGGAGTTGATATGCCGGCGATATTATCTGTCTGGAAACGATTTCTGTAGGCCTGCACCGCCTGATAGGCGTCATCGAAAGTGATACCGTCTCGAATACTCAAATCATGTGTGGCCCTGAGACTGAGCGATGGGATGCGTTTATAGATCCAGGTAGTGGAATCATTCCAGACAAAACCCGGTGCCAAAATATCAACAAAATGAATCGTAAACCGGCCACGTTCGGCCATGGTTTGCGTGCTATCCGGGCAATTGGTGAGAGTTACAAAAGGGCTAAAAAAGTACCACTTTCCTGATCCGGATATCTCCGGCATCACTGATGCCACACCGGTCTCGGTGGTAAAAACAACCTGAGTATCATAGGTGCCGTCTTCATCAACATCAGCCCAAACGACGCCGCCCTGATTGCCTGCAGGGGTGACACACCACCACACATTTATTGCTGCCGGCAAAAAATCATCAGTTATATCGCCGGTATCGGCAAAAACGAGGGATGTGATGATCAGTCCCATGAAGGCAGCCAGACACAAGCACTTAAATGAGTATTTTTTGGCTTCGAATATTGCGCTCATTTTTTTCTCCTTTCCAGCTGTTTTTAGTGACTGATAATTCTGGCATGGCGAACCGGTACTTCCAGTTTTTTCAGGCTAACTCACTTCTGCTGATCAGGTCTGCGTAAGAACAAGAGCATGGTCAGGCCGGTGTTGCTAATAAACGTCTCTGTACCCGTTTTCGTATTGATGGAAATGAGATAAACCGCATTGGGTGGCTGGGCTATCACGCCATATAAAATTTTTGCATAGGCTGAATTGGAAGGCAGCAGCGCTATTGCTATCAGGCAGGCACTTAATTGCCGCGACAGAAAACCATGCATTCCGAGAACCAGAGTGAAATAGTGATGAATGGCCTTTAACATATCGAACCTCTTTCGACCGAAAAACCTTCCCGAGAAAATGTTTACTCCCTACATAATGTTGGCTTCCTATGTGAAAACTGTAGTACAAACTTTTGCTATTTTCATCGTGACAAGACTTATTTAAGATTATTTTTTCCCCCCGTTAATTTGTGCCGAAAAATGTTTTGATTTTCAGGTTCTGTTTGATTTTTTGATCTGGATTTGCTTGCTGGTGAGTTTTGGAGATATTAGCGATGAGCTTGATGGCTAGCTTGAAATTGTTGATTAGAAAGATGCGGAAATCTTTCAAAAAAGGTTTTCTGTGAGTAGCGGGAAAAATTGGGAAAGCATAAAAGATTCGGATGACAATAAAGGGCAGTGGCAATGTCTTTCTTGGATAGGTGGCGGGGACTGTCTGCATACACTGATCTGTATGCCCAGGTAAGTATGATGTTACACCTTATTTTGTCACGATGAGCGGCGCGTTGTGCAGGCGATGTAGAGTAATTTCCGGTCGGCAGTTGAAACGGGCATCCACGATAGAGGAGCCGGTGCCGCACGAGGTATAGCCCTGCATCTGCAGGTGCTGCCAGGAACCACGGCAGACATGGCGGGGGGCGGTGGTGTTATAGGTCAGCGGGATGCCGCCGGGCAGGCAGATCTGGCCGCCGTGGGTGTGGCCGCAGAGCAGGGCGTCGAAACCAGCCTGGGCGGCGTGGCGATAAATCTCCGGCGAGTGGGCGAGAAGGATGGCTGTGGCATCGGCAGGGATGGGGTCGCCGGCTTTCCTGAGGTTGTTGGTGCGGTGGTGGTGGGGGTCATCGATGCCGGCCAGCCAGAGCACCGTGTCTTCGCGCCGCAGGGCCACGGCCTTGTTCATCAGTATGTGGATATTCATAGCCGCCAGGGCTGGCAGCATGTGAGGGGAGTCGTGGTTGCCAAGGACGCCGTAAACCGGGCCGTGAATGGCCTCGCGCACCCGGCGCAGGCCATCGAGTGCCGGCTCGATGGGGCCGTGGGCGAGGAAGCGGTAGTCGCCAGTAAGCACGCAGAGATCGTATTCGAGTCCCATCAGTTTTGCCGCCAGGGCGGTGGGGAAGTCGGTGTGGGCGTCGAGATGCAGGTCGCTGAGATGCAGCAGGGTGAGGCCATCGAAGGCCGCCGGCAGGCGCGGCAGAATGAGGATATTGCGGCAGATCTTGAAGTCCATGATATTGCGCTGGCCACGGCGGTAGAAGCCGCTGAGGCGTAGGATTTTACGGATCAGAGCGTGGCTGCGGGTGTTCCGGTTTTCGAGGTGGTAGCAGGCGCGACTGTGACCAATGGCCTGGGCCAGCGGGTATTCCAGTGTCGTGTTCATGGTGTTCAGCAGGTGGGTCATGCGGAGCTGTCTCGAGAGTATCGGCTACTGCAGAATACACCTGTTCTGCGAGTCATGCCGCCTGCTGTGCCAGTTGTTGCCCGCTACCCTGCGCACTTGCAACGGTGATGGCATTGGCCTGATTTGCCAGGCTGCCGGCTTACACGAGGGAGTCATTGTTGAAGTGGAAATTGCCACAGAGCACGGCAGGGATGTGTGCGCCAAGTTGGCCTTTTAAATATTAGAGTTTACTAATATACGGCCGTCTGCTATCTTTTATGCGCTGATAACTTCATGCATCCGCTGCCGTACAGCTGACCTTTAAACAAGGAGATTTTACCATGATTCGATCCAGTGCTATGGCTGTCCTGCTGTGCTTGGTCGCTCTTTTCTCGATGACTACCTTTCCGGCAGCGGCGCGGGTCGCTGAGCTGCCTTTCGAGACGGCAACGGTCAGTGAACAGGCAGTGGCCGAGGTGTATGTGGCGGATGCGGTCATCGAGGCCGTGAACCGGGCGACCATTGCCGCCGAGACCAGTGGTCGTATCAAGGAAATCTACTTTGATGTGGATGACGAAGTGACCCAGGGCGATGTACTGCTGCGCTTTAGCGACAAAGAGCAGCGTGCGCGCCTGGCCCAGGCCGAGGCCAAGCAGCGTGAGGCGGAAGCGCGCCTGCGTGAGGCCGAGGTAGAATACGAGCGGGTGAAAAAGGTATTCGCCAGGAAACTGGTGTCGCAGGCCGCACTGGACAAGGCCAGTGCCAATCTCAAGGCCACCCGTCAACGTGTTAGCGCCGCCCGCGCCAGCGTCAAGCAGGCACGTGAGCAGCTCAATTACACCGTGGTGCGTGCGCCCTATGCCGGCATTGTGGTGGAGCGCCACGTCGAGGTGGGCGAAATGGCCCGTCCCGGCACGCTGCTGATGACGGGTTTTTCGCTGCAGCAGCTGCGCGCCAGCGCCAGCGTGCCGCAGAGCGTGATGAGCGCGGTGCGCAAGATCCGCAAGGCCAGTATTTCCCTGCGTGACCCGCTGCAGCCGGGCGAGCGCATCGCAGAGGTGGTGGCGCAGAAGGTCACGATCTATCCCTACGCCGACGAAAAAACCCACGACTTCAAGGTGCGCCTGCAACTGCCGCAAAATCACGCAAGCTATTATCCTGGCATGTTCGTCAAGGCGGTCTTCGAGATAGGCAGTACACAGAAACTGTTAGTACCGGCACAGGCCGTGGTGCATCGCAGCGAGGTAACGGCGGTGTACGTGATGGATGAAAACGACCGTGTGAGTTTCCGCCAAGTGCGCGTGGGTGGCCGACTCATCGAAGGCGACCAGTTGGAAGCACTGGCCGGTCTGACAGCTGGTGAGCGAGTGGCGCTGGATCCGGTGCATGCCGGCGTGATGCTGAAGGAGCAGCGGACTGGCGGCGCACAGGGAGGTAGCGCACAGTGAGTGAAAAAATGGGTATTTCCGGGCGTATCGCCAAGGCCTTTCTGACCACCGAGATCACTCCGTTGCTGGCTATTCTCGGTTTGCTGCTGGGCGCCTTCGCAGTAATGGTCACGCCGCGCGAGGAAGAGCCGCAGATCAATGTCACTTTCGCCAATGTGTTCGTGGCCTTTCCCGGCGCATCGAGCAGCGAGGTGGAGCACCTGGTGAGCACGCCGGCGGAACAGGTATTGTCAGAGATCGATGGCATCAAGCATGTCTACTCTGTATCCATGCCGGGGCAGGCGATTCTCACCGTGCAATTCAAGGTGGGTGAAGACCGTACTCAGGCCATCGTACGTCTGTATAACGCAATTTATTCCAACCAGGACTGGCTGCCGCTGGGCCTGGGCGTGGCACAGCCCATCATCAAGCCCATGGGCATCGATGACGTGCCCATCGCCACCCTGACCCTGTGGAGTGAGGACGAAAAGGTCGGCGCGTTGGAGCTGCAACAGGTGGCGCACGCCATCGAGGCGGAACTGAAGCGCGTGCCCGGTACGCGTGATATCTACACTATCGGTGGTGCCGACCGCGTGGTGCATGTGTTGCCCGATCCGGCGCGTCTGGCCGGTTATGGTATTGCGTTGAGCGACTTGCGTACGGCCTTACAGATGGGCAATCAATCGCGTAATGCTGGCAATCAAGTGGCCGGAAATCGTGAAATCCCCGTGCAGGCCGGCGTGTTTCTGACCTCCGCCGAAGACGTGGCAGAGCTGGTGGTGGGCGTGCACGATGGCCGCCCGGTGTTCCTGCGTGACGTGGCTGAGGTGCGTTTCGGTGCCGATCAGCCAGAGCAGTATGTGTGGTTCGGTACCGGCCCGGCGGCCACCACCAAGGGCATTACCGCGCAGGGCGAGTTTCCCGCCGTGACGATAGCCATCGCCAAAAAGCCGGGCGTCAACGCGGTGGATGTGGCCGACCAGCTCATCAACCGTTTCGACCAGCTCAAGGGCACCTTTATTCCCGATGGGGTGAACGTGACGGTGACGCGCAATTACGGCGCCACTGCCAACGACAAGGCACAGAAGCTGATTGGCAAGCTGGTCTTCGCCACCCTCTTCGTGGTGCTGCTGGTGCTGGTGGCACTGGGATGGCGCGAGGCGTTGATCGTCGGTGCCGCAGTGGTGATCACCCTGGCTGCAACCCTGTTCGCCTCCTGGGCCTGGGGCTTCACCATCAATCGCGTGTCGTTGTTCGCACTGATCTTTTCCATCGGCATCCTGGTGGACGACGCTATCGTCGTGGTGGAAAATATCCACCGCCACATGAGCATGGGCAAGAAAAACCTGCTGGAGGCCATTCCGCTGGCGGTGGACGAAGTGGGTGGGCCGACCATTCTCGCCACCTTTGCGGTGATCGCGGCGTTGTTGCCCATGGCCTTCGTCACTGGCCTGATGGGGCCGTACATGAGTCCCATCCCCATCAATGCCAGCATGGGCATGCTGATCTCCCTCGGTGTGGCCTTCATCGTTACGCCGTGGATGGCCTACAAGCTGTTACGCAATAGCCACGCCGTGCACGAATGTGAAGATCAGCAGCAGTCGGCGCGCCTGTACCGTTTCTTCAGCCGTTTCATGGGGCCTTTCCTGCACGGTAAAAAAGGCCGTGGTCCGCGCTGGCTGCTGTTGTTCGGCATCCTCGCCCTGATCGGCGTGTCGGTGGCGCTGCCCGTATTCAAGCTGGTGGTGCTGAAGATGCTGCCCTTCGACAACAAGTCGGAATTCCAGGTGGTGGTGGATATGCCCGAAGGCTCTACGGTGGAGCAGA
This sequence comes from Gammaproteobacteria bacterium, assembly GCA_021647505.1. Taxonomy (GTDB): domain Bacteria; phylum Pseudomonadota; class Gammaproteobacteria; order SZUA-152; family SZUA-152; genus DRQN01. The sequence continues at coordinate 1,993 of JAKIUN010000054.1, read as the reverse complement.
CCGCGCGCGTGCTCTCTGAGCTGGGCGGCTATCTGTCCACGGTGCCGGAGGTGACGGACTATCAGGTCTATGCCGGCACCGCCGCACCGATCAATTTCAACGGTCTGATGCGCCAGTATTATCTGCGCAGCGGCGCCAACGTGGGGGATATCCAGGTCAACCTGACGCCCAAGCACGAGCGTGATCGCAAAAGTCATGAGATAGCCCTGGCGGTGCGCGAGCCGCTGGCCGAGATCGGCCGTCGCCTGAATGCCAACGTAAAAGTGGTGGAAGTGCCGCCAGGCCCGCCAGTGCAGGCGCCGCTGGTGGCAGAGATCTACGGTATTGACTACGAGGGGCAGCGTCGCGTCGCTGAGGACGTGCGCAAGGTATTCGAGAATACCGCCGATGTGGTCGATGTGGACAGCAGTGTGGAGGCCCCGGCGCCGCGTCTGGTGGTACATGTGGATCGCACCAAGGCGGCGATTCTTGGTGTGTCGCAGCAGGCAGTGACAGCGGCCCTGACGACAGCGCTGCACGGCGAGGATGCCTCCTATCTGCATGGCGATCACGTGAAATACCCGACCCCCATCCGGCTTGAATTCACGGTGGCCGATAAGGGTGACATGGCGCGTCTGCTGTCGATCAAATTGCGCAGTCAGTCGGGGGCGTTGGTGTCATTGTCCGAGGTGGTGTCGGTGGAAGAGAGCGAGCGCCAGTACGCCATCTATCACAAGGATCTGTTGCCGGTGGTGTTCGTTACTGGTGATCTGGCCGGCAATCTGGATAGCCCGCTGTACGGCATGTTCGACATCTTTGCCCAGCTATCCGGCATGCAGGTGGAAGATGGTTACAGCCTGGAGCAGACGCTGATCAATACACCCGACAACCCCTATCGCTACAGCGTCAAGTGGGACGGCGAATGGACCGTGACCTACGAAACCTTCCGCGACATGGGCCTGGCCTATTCCGTGGGCCTGCTCCTCATCTACCTGTTGGTGGTGGCGCAGTTCCGTTCCTACCTGGTGCCGCTGATCATCATGGCGCCGATCCCGCTAACGGTGATCGGCGTGATGCCCGGCCACGCCCTGCTGGGAGCGCAGTTTACGGCGACCTCGATGATCGGCATGATCGCCCTGGCCGGTATCATCGTGCGCAATTCCATCCTGCTGGTGGACTTCATCAATCAGCAGCTGGACGAGGGCATGGACTTACAGGAAGCGGTGCTGCGTGCCGGCGCGGTGCGTGCCAAGCCCATTATCCTGACCGGGCTGGCCGCCATGCTGGGCGCATTGTTCATCCTCGACGATCCCATCTTCAGCGGTTTGGCCATCTCCTTGATCTTTGGTATTTTGGTTTCCACGGTGCTGACCCTGGTGGTGATCCCGGTGATGTATTACGCCTACCGTTACAAAAGTGTGCAGGCTTCTTGCTGACTTTACGCTTCTATTGCTGCGCAAATATACAGGTATATTGAAGAACAAGAACAAAGGGCCGCCAAGGTCTGGGCCTCGATATTGGTGGGATATTAGAGCGGTAGAAAAAAATCCTTCTTAATCGGCAAGCTATGTTGCTGTATTTTGCGCCGATATCCGCGTGCATATGGCAAACGCCGTATAGCACGCCAAAACCGATGATATCGAGGCTAAAGCCGTATATTAAGGAATAGGATTTAAATAACTTACAAAACTGGTAAAAATCTATAATTCCAATGGCCTAAAAATTTATCACTAATTGCCATCGATTTGATTTTTTGTTTTTCTGCTTTAGAAAATTTCTTCCCAATGGGATAAAACTTATCAATGATGTGAACGACCACTTTCAGACCCGTTTTTGTTTTCGTTCTTCCAATCAGTGTTTTTACTAGCTCTACACTTTTTAAAATTAGGGTCTTCAGAAAAAACTGTGGGTTGATTTTGGGTCAGGAAGCTTCCCCATCGTGTGAAATAGCGCTATTTTAAGCGTTTCATGCTCCCTAAAACCAAAGGCTTTTCTGGTGACCAAATTTACGATG
>JAKIUN010000053.1 GCA_021647505.1 Gammaproteobacteria bacterium | reverse complement strand
ATTCAGACCGTCAAGTCGAATGCCAGGGGTTATCGTTCATTCGATGGATTCAGAAATAGCATATTGTTTTATTGTGGTGGCCTGAAAATGGCCCCATAGGCCTTCACACAATTCTTCGAAGAACCCTAAATCACAATCATGAAATCTATTATCTACAAGGAATAGGGGGCTCCCCGGATGTACTTCAGCTTCAGCTTAAGCTTAAAGAAGTACCCAAAGATAATAAAATACTGATTAAGATACGTGCCACAACAGTTAATCGAACAGACAATGTAACGATTAAAGCAATCCCATTTTTTGCACAATTAATGGACGGGTTTATTCCCTGGCGAACACAAGCAAGCCATTTGCCGGTATGTGCAGCGAGACGGATGCTGGAAGTCCATGCATACCGTTGCTGGCCGCGTAAATACTTCCGCTGTTGCCCGTCACTCTGGGATTCACCCAGTGGTCATAGACATCGCTGTTGAATATTTCCCTCCAGTGACCGGCTGCGGGGAAGCCGACTCGGTAGTCGTGGTAGCTGTTTTCGCTAAGGCTGGCGATGACCACTACATCATGCCCTTCGCCGGGCACCCAGCGTTGGAAGGCCAGCAGCCGATTTGCGTTGTGCACATGGAATACGTTCAGGCCAGTACCTTTCAGGCCTGGCCGATTGCGTCTGAGGGCAATCAGTTCACGTGAGAAATGCAGGAAATCGGCCATGGATCGATCGTTTGCCAGCCCATCCCACCAGATCTGAAAGGCGCTACCGGGTTCATCGTGCCACTGTTTGTCTTCCAGAAACTCTTGACCCATGAAGATATGCGGAATGCCCGGGGCGGTGAGCGTCAGGGACAGGGCGACACGGGAACGGCTGCGGGCATACCAGGAACGGCTGTTGTTGCCGTCGGCCATGCGGGCGATACGCTGGCCGCGGCCGCGATAGACGATGTCGTGGTTCTCGCTACACTGCACGGCGCGCCAGTTGTCCGTCAGCTTGGGGCTGTCCAGCTCGCTGGCGATGCGCTCCATGTCGACAAAGGCGGTACTGCCAGCCGCTGCTTCGCGGATGGCGTCACGCAATGCCTCGCGCAGGCCGTCGTTCTGGATGGCGTCGAAACCGCCGCCGCCAGCCGCTGTGGAGCGGACGATAGGGTCTTCCACCGGCCAGTGCTCGGCGATGTGAATTGCTTGCGGTTTGGCGTAATGGCAGGTGTCGGTGACATACTGGCAGAACAAGCGGCCATGTTCGCCGCCCTCGTTGTAAATGACGCTGACCTCATCGTAGCGGAAACCATCTACATGGTACTCTTCGAGGTAGAAGAGGGCATTGTCGAGGAGGAACTGTTTCACTTCATCTTTCCAATAGGCAAATACCAGACCACCGGCCCAGCCGCGGTCGGTGAAATAGAGGCTGTCGTTCTGGTTGCCCCGGGGTTTGCCGTCAAAGAAATACAGCCCCTGATCGGTGAAGCTGCCGCCGGCATGGTTGTACACCACGTCCAGGATCACAGCGATGCCGTGTAGGTGGCAGAGGTCTATCAGCAGTCGCAGCTGGTTGGCGGTACCTTCGATATCCTGGCGGGTGTAGGGTGTCAGTGACGGATCCACCTGTTGCAACAGTGCGTTGGCGGCTTGCAGGTGGTCGTCCAGGGCCGGGGTGTCCTTTTGCACCCCGTAGTCGGTTTCGGGCGAGAAATAGTCCACGCCGTTGTAACCGAGACTGAACATGGTGGGAAATTCCACCACCGGCAGAGGCTGAATGGCGTTGATGCCAAGGGATTTAAGGTAGGGCAGCTGTTCCATGACATCGAGGAAAGAGCCTTTGTCTTTATCCTTGGGGATGAACCAAGTGCCGATATGTAACTGGTAGATGATCAGCTCGTGATAGGGTGGTGTGCGGTATCCTGCATCGTGCCAAGGGAAGCGATCCGGGTCGCAGAGCAGGCACTGGCAGTCGGGCCAGGCGGGCTTGTCGGTCAGATCCCGGGCATAGGGATCGCGTTTGATGCCTTTAGTGCCACCCTCGGGGCCCACCACATAGAACATATAGCGCTCGCCAGCTTCTAGTCCCGAGACAAATCCGCCCCAATGCCCGCCGTCTAGCTTTTGCAGGCGGGCCTCTTGCTGGTGATGCCAGTCACCCGCCGAGTTCTGGCGGTAGTCCCAGCGGAGACGGACTTCACGTGCCGCCGGCGCCCAGGTCTTGAAAGTGGCACCGCTGCCATCATCGAGTAAATTCGCGCCCTGGGGGGTGGGGCTTGGCAAATTGTCCAAATGCAGTGTTGTAGCATCCATACTATCGCCTACATGCGTGCTGTCGGTTAACGAAGGCTTGAATGATGCCGGGTAGGGTTTTTCGCGCTTCATGAGAAGTCATCCGGCACCACACAAGCAGAGTATAGGATAGTATTTCAATTAGCCCGGATATTTCATAAGTTATGTACAATCTCAGCCTGCCTCACGAGCGGAGTGAGTGTATTGGGTAAGCGACGTCTTCAGGTGTTTTCTCATGAAACCGATACCCTGCACGACTTTTATGGAAATTTATAAAATCTCCGGATTAGAGAACGAAAGAAAAATGAATTAATGGTATTCATGTGGGAAACAAAATGCTTGGAAGTATTGTCACGTCACTCCTCGTTCTGTTGCTATTGAGCAGTTTGCTGTATCTGCAACAGCCCAGCATGATCTTTTTTCCTTACCGTGAGCTTGCTTCTACGCCGGCGGAGTGGGGGCTGGAGTACGATGATGTTTCATTTAAGGCGCAGGATGGCACGCGTCTGCATGGCTGGTACATTCCGCATCAGGGATCGGATCAGGTTCTGCTCTTCTTTCATGGCAATGCCGGTAACATATCCCATCGGGGTGAATCGGTGGCAATTTTCCACCAGCTGGGTTTGAACGTATTTATTTTTGATTACCGCGGTTACGGTCATAGTCAGGGCAAGCCCAGTGAGGAGGGGCTCTATGAAGATGCCAGAGCCGCCTGGCATTACCTGACGGTGACACGAGGCATCGATGAAGCAGGCATCATCCTATTCGGGCGGTCGTTGGGTACTGCCGTGGCAAGCAAATTGGCTTCGGAGGTTCAGCCGCAGGCGTTGATCCTTGAGTCGGCGTTCAGTTCTGCGCGCGACGTGGCCAAGTTGGTTTTTCCGATGTTGTCGTATGTGACAATTTTGCGTTTTAAATTCGATACGGCGGATTACGTTCGGAGTGTGACGAGTCCTCTACTTGTGGTGCACAGTCCCGATGATGAGATTATCCCATTTGAGTTAGGGGAAAAAGTGTATCAGGCGGCGAATCAACCAAAGCAGTTTTTAGCCATAGAGGGCGACCACAATACGGGATTTTTGCGCAGTCAACCGGCTTACGAACGGGCGCTGGGGGAGTTTATTAGTCCCGATTAAAGGTTAAAACCACCGCCTTTAGGCGGTCAGGTTTATCTGCGATACCGGCCGTTGCCCGTTGCCCTGATGAAGGGGGGTAGGGAATATCGCTACGGTAGTCATGCCGTTTACAAGACTTAGTATCATTTTGTATTTGACTCGCTACACCGCTCTGCGGTGTGGCGTAAGAAAGTCAGGCTAATCCACCAAGGTGGAGGTGGCGCTGAGCGCCACGGGATGTGTGACACCGCAGAGCGGTATCACAAGTTCAGTTGATGATAACTTCAGAACTGAAGGCGAAACGGGTCTTTCGACCCGTATCCGGACTTTACAGTCCGTAATACCAGCTCACCCGTTTTAGCGGGTGGTTGTTGAGTTCAAGTCAGGCACCTAAGGGTGGGGTGGCTTGGGAAGTCAAGGTGACATACTGAGTAACGACACTACACTAGTGTAGTGTTTTGATTCAGGTGTGAACCTGGACTCCGGCCTACGCTGGAACGATGGAACCTTTAGAAGCTGCCCTTAAAAGCGTCCTTAAGTTTTGTTTCAGATTCGGCACCTATACTTCCCGCCGTGAAAACCACCGATAACTATCAGACGAGAGCCATGCGCAAATTTTTCCTGAAACCCCTTCTGTTGGCGACCCTGCTGGGTGCGGCCCCGCCAGCGTTTGCCGCGCCGAACCTGGACGAAGCAATCCAGGCCGCCGTGCAACGACACCCCCTGTTGCAGCAGGCCGCTGCCGAACGTGCCCTTGGCAAGGGCTACCGGCAGCAGGCCGACAGCTGGCTGGGCGGTGATCCCTCCGCCAGCCTGAGCTACTACTCCGACCAGATCGGCAGTGATGAGGGTTACCGAGAGATGGAGGCTGGCGTCTCCCTGCCGTTGTGGATGCCCGGTCAACGTGATGCCAGACAAAATCTGGCACGCGCCATCGGTGAGCAGGCCGATGCCAGCACGGCTCTGCTGCGTTGGCAGGTCGCCGGTGAAGTGCTGGAGTTGATCTGGTCTTTGCGTCTGGTTGCAAGCGACGAAGAACTGGCCGATGCCCAGTGGGCCTCGGCGCGGCAACTGGAAAAGGCGGTCGAGCGCCGCGTCGAGGCGGGCGAGCTGGCGCGTGCCGATTTGCTGATGGTGCAGCAGGACACCCTGAGCCGCGAAGTGGAGCACGAGAATTCCCGCATGGCGCTGGAGTCGGCCATGGCCACCTGGCAGGCCTATACCGGTCTGAATGAGGTGCCGTCGCTGCCGGTCGACCAGTCCCCGCTGGAAAAAGCGCTGCATATTTCTCATCCCCGGTTGCAGCGCGAGCAACGGCGTGTCGCGCAGATGACAGCCCGCCGTGATGACAGCCGCCGGCAGCGCCAATCAGCACCGGAGATGACCCTGTATGCCAAACGAGACCGTGGTTCGGCCCAGGATTCTTTTGGCAACTCCCTGGGTGCGGAAATCAGCCTGCCCTTCGGCAGCAAATACAGCACGGCACCACAGGTGGCGGAAAGCGAAGCGGCACTGGCTCAGGCCCGCATGGGTCTGGCGTCGGCCAAGCGGAGTCTCGAACTGAAGCGGGTGCAGACCCATCAGGAACTGAAGCGCAGCAAGAAGGCCCTGGCCCTGGCTAAACGGCAGAATCAACTGGCCGATACCCGTATGACCATGAATCAGCGCGCCTTCGACCTCGGCGAGAGTGATCTGTTTCTGTTATTGCAGGCGCGCAGCCAGGCCGCCGCCGCAGCGCGTAACCTGACCCGTAGCCATATCGAATATCGGCGTGCTGTGAGCCGTCACAACCACCTTTTGGGAGAAATTCCGCAATGACACTAAGACAATCGATAACAACGTCACATTCAGCGGGTCTCTTAGTAAACCTGTCGCGTAATGCCATTCTGATGTTTGTCGTGGCACTGACCAGCGCGCCCCTGTTGGCCGCAGACCTGATTTCCATCAGCCAGGAGCAGCGCCAAGCCATGGGCATGCGCACGGCATCGGTGGCGGTGGCGATCCAGTCCTGGAGTGTGGCCTATCCGGCCCAGGTACAGGTGCCCACTGCCCAGTTGCGTGTGGTCAGTACCCCGCTCAGTGGTCTGTTGGAGAGCCTGCTGGTAGCCGAGGGCGATGCGGTGAAGCAAGGCCAGGAGCTGGCTTCGATACTTAGTCCCGAATTGCTCGGCCTGCAGCGCGGTTATCTGCAGGCCCTCAGCCAGTTGGATCTGGCCCGTTCCGACTGGGAACGTGATCGCCAGTTGCTGGAGGAGGGCATCATCGCCGAACGCCGTTACCAGACGACCCATGCTCACTATGTGCAAGTGCGTACCGAGGTGGAGCAGGGGCGACAGACCTTGCAATTGGCGGGGATGGATCGCAGCGCCCTCAAGCGCCTCGCCGAGGAGCGCCAACTCTCCGGTACCCTGACAGTACGCTCGCCCCTCGATGGCGTGGTGCTGGAACGCATGGCAACGCCGGGACAGCGTCTCAACGCCCTCGATCCCCTGTACCGCATCGGCCGTCTGAAGCCGCTTTGGTTGGAAATCCACGTGCCGCTGGAACGCCTGTCGCAGATTGCTACGGGCAGTACGGTACGCGTGACGGAACCTGCGGTGGAGGGCAAGGTGATCACCATTGGCCGCATGGTGCATGGCGCCGATCAGGGGGTGCTGGTGCGTGCCGAGGTCAACACCGGGGCGGAACGTTTGCATCCAGGGCAATACGTCGAGGTGAAACTGGCCAGTGGCCGTGCCGAGCGTAACTATCGCATTCCCCTTGGCGCTCTGGTTCGCCAGGGTGGCAAGACCTGGGTCTTCGTCGCCCGTGAGACGGGTTTCCTCGCCATGCCGGTGACGATCCGTGCGGAAGAGAGTAATGCGGTCGTAGTCAGTGCTGATTTGCAGCCGGGTGATCAGGTGGTGATGGCCGGCACTGCGGCACTGAAAGCGGCCTGGCTGGAAGGGACTGAATGATGTTGGCGCGCCTTGTTCAATTCGCTCTTACCCAGCGTCTGTTGATGTTGCTGGTCGCCTTACTGCTGATAGGTGGTGGCTGGATGGCCTTTCAGAAGACTCCCATCGATGCCTTTCCCGACGTATCCAGCACCCAGGTAAAAATCATCATCAAGGCTGCCGGTATGACGCCGGAAGAGGTGGAGGCGCGTATTACCGCACCAGTGGAGGTGGAGATGCTGGGTATTCCACACATGGCCATGCTGCGCTCGGTGGCCAAGTACGCCCTCACCGATATCACTGTAGATTTTGAAGAAGGTACGGATATCTACTGGGCGCGACAACAGGTGACGGAGCGCCTCAGCGCCATTTGGGCCGATCTGCCGGAGGGCGTCAATGGCGGTATGGCGCCCATGACCACGCCACTGGGCGAAATGTTCATGTTTACCATCGAGGGGGGTGGTCTGTCGCTGATCGAGCACCGTGATCTGCTTGACTGGGTGATCCGTCCCGCCCTGCGTACCGTGCCCGGCGTGGCCGATGTCAATGCCCTAGGCGGCAAGGCACGTACTTTCGAAGTGGTGCCGGATCAGGCCCGCCTGCTGGCACGCGGCATCAGCGCTTTGCAATTGCAGCAGGCCCTGCGTGACAACAACCGCAACGACGGCGCGGGCCGTCTCAATGATGGCGAAGAGGTGTTGCTGGTGCGCACCGAGGGCGCCATTCAGACCCTGGACGACGTGCGAGCCATTGTCGTGCGTGCTGATATGCAACAGCCGGTACGGGTGGCCGATGTGGCCGAGGTGCGTATCGGTTCACTGGCCCGCTACGGCGCGGTTACCCACGATGGCATGGGCGAAGTGGTGCAAGGTCTGGTACTGGGCTTGCGTGGCGCCAACGCCCGTGAGGTGGTAGCCGGTATCCACACCAAGCTGGACGAGTTACGCCCGGGCCTGCCATCGGGCGTGGAGGTCAACGTCTTCTACGACCGAGGCCAACTGGTGGATCGCGCTGTGGGTACCGTCACCAGAGCCCTTGGTGAGGCCATCGTGTTCGTACTGATTTTGCTGGTGCTGTTCCTCGGCGACCTGCGCGCAGCATTGACCGTGGCCTTGGTATTGCCACTGGCGGCACTGGTGACCTTTATTTTCATGTATCTGTTTGGCATGTCGGCCAACCTCATGTCCTTGGGTGGTCTGGCCATCGCCATCGGTATGCTGGTGGATGCCGCCGTGGTGGTGGTGGAGAACGTGGTCAGCCATCTGTCTCGCGAGAAGGGCCGCCGTCTGCCACGCCTGCACTTGATCTTCCGCGCGGTGCGTGAAGTTTCTGTCCCTATGGTTTCGGGCATTAGCATTATCATCATCGTCTTCCTGCCCCTGCTGACCTTGCAGGGCCTGGAGGGCAAGCTGTTTTCGCCGGTGGCGTTGACCATCGTTTTTGCCCTGTCCGCTTCACTGCTACTGTCGCTGACGGTGATTCCGGTGCTGGCCTCTTTTCTGCTGGGTAAGGTGGCGCACAGCGATCCGTGGTTGGTGCGGCAGATGTTGAGGTTTTACATGCCGGCGCTGGACTGGTCTTTTCGCCACAGCCGTATTGTGTTCGGCATCGCCCTGCTGGCCATGTTGGCGGCCGCCGCCCTGTACACCCAAGTAGGCAAGACCTTCATGCCGACCATGGACGAGGGCAACATGATCGTGCAGCTGGAGAAGCTGCCGTCCATTAGTCTGGAGGAATCCCTGGCCATCGATACCCGCTTCCAACAGGCGTTGATGAAACGGGTACCCGAGGTGGTGGGCGTGGTATCACGTACCGGTTCCGACGAGCTGGGTCTCGACCCCATGGGCCTCAATGACACCGATAGTTTCTTGATTCTCAAGCCACACGAAGAATGGACGGTGCCCGACAAGGCGGCGTTGATGGAGAATATCCGCGCCGTGATGGCCGATTTCCCCGGTGTCAGCTTCGCCTTCACCCAGCCCATCGAGATGCGTGTCGACGAAATGCTCACCGGCGTGCGTGGCGACCTGGCGATCAAGATTTTTGGCGAAGATCCGGAGGATCTCAACCGCACCGCCGATGCCATCGTCAAGGTGGTGCAGGGCATCGAGGGCACGGAGGAGGTCTACACACCGCGCAATGAAGGTGCGCAGTATTACCGGCTGGTGGTCGACCGTCTTGCCACCGGACGTCTCGGCCTCAGCGTGGAGGAACTGGAGGATCTGCTGCGCACACAGATCGAGGGTATGCAGGTGGGTACGGTGTATCAGGGCATCCGCCGTATCCCGCTGGTGATCCGTGGTGCGCAGAATCTGCGTGATTCCCCCACCGCTTTTGCCGGTCAACATATCGTACTGAGTGACGGCCGCCGGGTGCGTTTGGCCGACATCGTCCACATCGAGCGCAGTGAGGGCCCGGTGATGGTCAAGCGCGAGCGCGCCAAGCGTATGGCGGTGGTGGTGGCCAGTGTTTCCGGGCGCGACCTGGTTGGTTTTGTCGATGAGGCGAGGGCACTCGTCGGCAGCGAGGTCAAACTGCCGAGCGGCTACTATCTGGAATGGGGCGGACAGTTCGAAAATCAGCAGCGTGCGGCCACTCGCCTGGCCATTGTGGTGCCGGTTGCCTTGGGGCTGATTTTTCTCATTCTGTTTACCACCTTCCGCTCCCTGCGCCAGGCGGTGCTGGTGCTGACCAATATTCCCTTCGCCATGATCGGTGGTGTGGTTGCCCTGTGGCTCACGGGTGAATACCTGTCCGTGCCGGCCTCCGTGGGTTTTATCGCCCTGCTGGGTATCGCGGTGCTCAACGGTGTGGTGATGGTGACCTATTTTAATCAGCTGCTGGCTCTAGGGCACGACATCGGCACGGTGGTCATCGAAGGCGCCCGCCGACGCCTGCGCCCGGTGATGATGACCGCCAGCATCGCTGCTTTTGGCCTGGTGCCGTTGCTGTTCGCCAGCGGCCCCGGCTCCGAAATCCAGCGCCCGCTGGCCATCGTGGTGATCGGCGGGCTGGTCAGCTCGACCCTGCTGACTCTGATCCTGTTACCCATTCTTTATCGCCGCTTCGGTGTTGAGCCGGTTGCCAAGATCACCGCCAGCACTCAGGAGACTTGAGATGACCGACCAGACCCTGCTGACCCTCGTCGCCGCCCCCCAAGTGGAGGACACCCTGGTGGACTGGTTGCTGGCCCGCGACGACGTGCCGGGCTTCACCAGCTATACCGCCAGCGGCCACGGCAGCTCCATTCACTCCATGAGCCTCGCAGAACAAGTCTCTGGCCGGCGCCAGCAGGTGGTGTTTCAACTGCGTCTCAGCCAAGCCCAGGCGGAGGCCGTCGTCAGTGGCTTGAAGCAGAGCTTTGGCAACAGCGGGCTGCATTTTTGGCTGACGCCAGTGTTGGAGTGTGGGCATTTGTAGAAGGAGGAGAGGCTGTATTTCAGGAGCGTGCACGAAATGACATTGCCGTTTATCCTTTCTATACATTGGTTATTCTGTGGCTATACCGCTCCATTCCTCGGAGGGTGCGTTGGAGAAATTTTGTGCTATAGTCAAAATGGTATTACCAAGTAATATTAGGGGTTAATGATGGCGACCTCGGTCAAGATCGATGATGAACTGAAAAGCCGCGTCCAGCACTTGGCTGACGCACGGCACCGGTCGGCGCACTGGGTCATGTGCGAGGCGATCCGTGATTACGTCGAGCGCGAGGAAGCCAAGGAACTCTTCAAACAGGAGGCCCTGGCGGCCTGGACGGCTTACAAGGAGACTGGGAGACACCTGACAGGTGACGAAGTGCGCGATTGGCTGAACACTTGGGGAACGGATAACGAAACATCACTTCCAGCGTGCCACGAGTAGTCATCACTGAAGGAGCGGCTCGGGGCTTGGAGCGCTGTCGGCAATTTCTCGTGGAGAACAATCCTCCGGCCGCGCAGCGGGCCGGCCAGGTTATTGAACGGCAATTGGCTCTGCTTGAAACGAACGCGGATATTGGCAGGTTGCTGGGCGATGACCTGAACCTGCGCGAGCTGATCATCGGTTTCGGTGATTCTGGCTATGTGGCGCTTTACCGCGTGGAAGACAGCACCGTGTATGTGCTTGCCTTTCGACATCAGAAGGAAGCAGGGTACTGATCATAGAGGCTGGTTGTCGCGCCGATTTTTCTTCAAGCAACGGTTTGGGGTATCTGCATCTATCCTCCTCCGAGGATGCCAATGCAGGCAGGGGCGGCAACAATCCTGCCGTTTAGTCCAATGCCTTGCCGACCAGCGGTTTACCGGCTGACCGCCGAAGGCGGCATATATAGTGGATAAAGCTGAGATTCTTCCCGCTTGATGCGATTGGTCAAGGCCTTCCCCAGGTCGCGCAATTCATTGTTCATAGTGCTGAGTTCGTTGGGCGACAAGTCAGAATTTTTGTACTTTCTGAGGAACTTTATGACCTCGCGCTGGATGCCATCCATTTCCCGGGAAAAATGATTAACCAGCTCGAGGGTTCCCTCATCTTGGGAAAGTATGCCACGGAGATAGATGTAAAAGCTGGTCTTCTCTTTCAGCAGGTGTTCATAGAGCAGGCCTTCAAAGCGATCCAGTGCGATCTTGGTCTCTTTCGTTTTACCGCTACTGGCGGCGGCGACCAATTCCCCAAAAATGACACCAAGCTGCTGGTGATCACTCTTCAGCTCATCGATCAGGGTCGGGCGATAGGGGATATTGGTATTCGGGGCAAAAACCAGTTCAGCATCGGTTGCAGTCTTATTGCTGGCGGCGAATTTCTTCCTAAACCATTCCAAGAAAACAGACATGCCTTTTTTTCCTCCATGCCTCTATGCCATTTTTAGCGCTAGCAATCGGGGCGAATGTGCGGTGTGTGTTCATTGTGATAGCTAACCCGGATATTGCATGGCGAAGTTTCATGAGTAACATCGTCTGCTGGCGGGGAAGCTGTAGACTAAAAAAGTTGGTTATTATTGGCCCGTGAGTATGGGAATACAAGGGCCTTTATAGTGTGAGATTAATGATCGATGTAGGTTAGGTCAACACTCATGGCCTCTCACCTCTCGGGCAGTACAGGGAGAAATGGATCCGTTTAAGCTGAATGGTGGTGAGAAAGGCTGGGATCAGTCTGTCATGGAGCGTCGATCCTGGATTGAGCCCGACGAGGAGATTCTGCCAATGCGAATTTGCGCTGTCACCCGATCAATGGCCGATGCTCGTCACCTCTTCTACGGCAGCCAGCGGATGGTTATTTTCCTGAAGCGTAAGAGGTATGAGGTCAACCGCAAACGGCGGTGCCAACACCCTGAACCTGCCTCACGACACCTCCCTGCTGGTCTATCCGGATCCGGGCAACCTTCCGTCCGGCACCATCCAATTGAAGGGACTTCGGCTCATGCCCCTTCAATTAAACGTCGCACACCGTTTATTAGTGCGTTGAAACTCGTTGATTTATTATTATCAAGATCAAGCATTGGACCAATTACCCTTGAGCCGGAAACCTTTTGATATGAAGGCGCCAGTTTTTTCAATTCCTGAGATGGGCTTGCTAATGTGTCGGGGTTGCGAAATTTAGCTTTATTCTGATGATTTTCAATATTGGCAGAACCAATGGCTTGTGATACAGATTTCAAATCACCCAAATAAAAACTTTCCAATTCTCGGCAGGCAATCCTCACCAAGGTATCTGGCTTTCCGGAATCAGTACATTTTTTAACAAGCCCTCGTTTGATAGCAGTACAATCACCGCTGTCCTGATCACGCATAACGACAAATAACGCATCAGGGTTCTGCCATGCTCTTAACCGCATTGGCAGGTGTTTTTCAAGGTCTTGCTTGCCTTCAAAAACGACAAAACGAGGTATAATGGTTTGTGGTAGTATCTTGGGTAATACACCTTTTAACATTTGTTCAGCAGAAGGTTCTTCAAGAAAAAATACGATTTTACTCATTGGGGGTCAACCCCCTCAAAAAAACCCTGTTTCCACAAATAACCCATCTGGTCACCTTCTGCCATGTAAGCTGCAAGCTGTTCGTCATCCTTGGCACGAAGAACTTGGGTGTAACCGTCTTTTTTAACTAGCCAAAATACCTCATCAAGTTCGACCGCATTCAAAAAGTCGGGAGAGTGAGAAGAGACAAAAACCTGGCCGCCACGATTCGAATAAGCTCGAAACTCTTCGGCCAGCTCTGTTAATAGTTTCGGGTAAAGCTGATTTTCCGGTTCTTCCACGCATAATAATGGGTGTGGTTCCGGGTCATAGAGCAGGATCAAATAGGCGAACATCTTGATCGTGCCATCCGAAACATATTTATCAATGAATGGATCGGTAAAGGCGCCATCCTGAAAACTTAGCAATAAACGCCCATCCTGTGTGGGAACTGGCTTGATTTCACTAATACCCGGTACACGCTGTTTCATCACGGTAACAATTTTTTCAAAAACATCGGGATGGTTTTCATGGATATTTCTGGCGACCAATTGCAGATTATCACCGGTGATAGAGAGGTGCTCGTCATAACCCACTGCATCCTTACTGCCTCGTGCCAGGTTAATATGAAAATCAGATACATGCCAGTTTTCAATGAGCTGGCGGAAGGCATTGGCAGCCTTGAAGCGCTCGAATTGGCCCAGACCCTTGATCGCCAATACATCCTTGCCGATAGTTTGCTCTTCACGTTCCAGCTCTTCGTCGGGTTTGTCGAAATCCTCTTCATTGGTGATGGCATATCCCACGCCTTGTGAAAAATCCAGAAAATGGAAGGGGGAACCATAGCGACCACGCTTATAGCGAAGTATCTCCCGTGCGATAACGGGTTTGTTGGCTTGTTGTCCTATCTTGACGATGTAGGTGACCAGTCGATCAATGGATGCAATTTCCATACGAAATTTAATTTCAATTTCAATCAAGGCATTTTCATCAGCGTCACGACTGATCACTTCAGAAAAACCACCCCGGCCCTGTAAGGCTTGCCGGACATTAAAGATCAGGCAGTCTTTCAAAAAGCCAAACACATCGAACAAGGTGCTTTTGCCCGTTCCGTTGGCACCCACCACCACACAATAACCGGGTATATCCCGCATCTCGGTGTCTTGAAAACTTTTGAAGTTTTTTAATTTAATGGCTTCAATGTGCATGGTGGCCTCAAATAGTCAGGTAGGGTGGGCACGTTTTGTGTGCCCACGCGAATGTTTGTTTATAACCTGAAATTGCTGGTTGCACCGTCACCATTGATGCGCTGGGGTGGCGACCATCAGGTCTTGCCCTGTAATTGTTGCAGGATAGCCTCATTTTCCAGCGTGGAGGTATCCTGAGTGATCTCCTCGCCGGCGGCGATGGTGCGCAGCAGGCGGCGCATGATCTTACCGGAGCGGGTCTTGGGCAGGTTGTCGGCGTAGCGGATGTCGTCGGGCTTGGCGATGGGGCCGATTTGTTGCGCGACCCAGTCGCGTAGCTCACGGGTTAGGTCTTCGTCGATGCCGTCTGCGGAGCGCTCGCCCTTGAGCACCACGAAGGCGAAGATGCTTTCGCCCTTGATGGCGTGTGGACGACCGACCACGGCGGCCTCGGCGACCTGGGGATGGGCGACCAGGGCGGATTCCACTTCCATGGTGCCAAGACGGTGGCCGGAGATGTTGAGTACGTCATCGATACGTCCCATGATCCAGTAGTAGCCGTCCTCGTCGCGGCGGGCGTTGTCGCCAGCCACATAATACTTGCCGTCGAACATGCCCCAGTAGGTGTCGTAATAGCGCTGGTCGTCGCCCCACACGGTGCGGATCATGGACGGCCAGGGTTTCTTGATCACCAGTACGCCGCCCTGGTTGGGTTCACTGATGGGCTGGCCATCCGGGTCGACGATATCGATGGCGATGCCGGGCAGGGGCAGGGTGCAGGAGCCGGGCTTGGTGGTCACGGCGCCGGGAATGGGGGCGATCATGTGGGCGCCGGTCTCGGTTTGCCACCAGGTATCGACGATGGGGCAACGCTCACCACCGATGACGCGGTGGTACCACATCCAGGCCTCGGGATTGATGGGCTCGCCGACGCTGCCCAGCAGGCGCAGGCTGGACAGGTCGTAGTTTGCGGGGATGTCGTCACCGGCCTTCATCAGGGCGCGGATGGCGGTGGGTGCGGTGTAGAAGATGGTGGCCTTGTGATCCTGACAGACTTTCCAGAAACGGCCCATGTCCGGTACCGAGGGGGCGCCTTCGTAAATGATCTGGGTGGCTCCCACCGCCAGTGGGCCATAGGCCACATAGGTGTGGCCGGTGATCCAACCCACGTCGGCGGTGCACCAGAAAATGTCGTCGTGGCGGATGTCGAATACCCACTTCATGGTCGTGATGGCGTTGAGCAGGTAGCCGGCGCTGGCGTGCTGGACACCCTTGGGCTTGCCGGTAGAGCCGGAGGTGTAGAGTAGGAACAGGGGGTGCTCGGCATCGACCCACAGGGGTTCGCAGGTCTCATCCTGTCCTTCGATCAGGTCGTGCCACCAGACATCACGGTCGTCCTGTAGGGTCACGGCGTTGCCGGCGCGTTTCAGTACCACCACCTTTTCCAGGCTTTCGCAGCCACGGCTTAGGGCGTCGTCGGTGGCGGCCTTGAGCGCCACCACCTTGCCGCCGCGATGGCCGCCGTCGGCGGTGATGACGACCTTTGCACCGGCGTTCTCGATGCGATCCTTCAGCGATTCGGCAGAAAAACCACCGAATACCACGGAGTGGGTGGCGCCGATGCGCGCGCAGGCCTGCATGGCGATGACCGCCTCTGGCGTCATGGGCATGTAGAGGATTACCCGGTCGCCAGCCGCCACGCCAAGTGATTTGAGGCCATTGGCGAATAGGCACACTTCGCGGTGCAGTTCGCGGTAGCTGATGTGACGGGTATCGCCCTGTTCGCCTTCGAAGATCAATGCCGTTTTGTCGCCGTGTGCGGCCAGGTGACGGTCGAGACAGTTATAGGAAATATTCAGTTTGCCGTCGCTGAACCACTGGTAGTGGGGTGCATGGCTTTCGTCGAGGGTCTGGGTGAAATCTGTCTGCCAATCGAGTTCCTTGCGCGCCAGCCCGGCCCAAAAACCTTCGTGGTCGGCTTCGGCCTTCGCGCGCAGGGCATCCAGCTCCTTGCGGCTCTTGATGCGGGCGCGGGCGGAAAAATCGTCGCTGGGTGGGAAAATACGGTCTTCGTGCAGGGTCGATTGCAGGTGCTTGTCCATGACGCTTCTCGGTTGCGGTGACGGTGGATGGAGTGGTTGATCGGCCGATGGTAGCAGGCAGTCCGCAGTGCACCAAATCTATCCTGGGGGAAGGCATTCAGCGGAATAAAGCTGAAGTCGAGGTTGTTGAGACCAACAATTTTAATGCGCTGAACTGCTGAACTAAGGGAGCGGCTCCCCAGGCCGCGACGGTATTCCCACCTTTGCCATCGCGGCCCAAGGATTCGCTCCTACAACAACAATACCCCCGTCAGCTCACTTGAAATATCTACTTTTGGTGATGCCTCGCGGGCTCTTTGTCCAACTGCCTCAATATTCGCGTAGAATGTCAAGATATCCATCTAAGACGTTGTTTCGTTGGTATCGTTGGTATCGATGGTGAGGGTTTTTCTGCGTGGCAGGCATGCGAGCTGCCAGTGGGCAATGGCCCAGTCCAGCAGTTCGCTGGGCGCTGCGCCATGCAAGTCTTTCGGCGGTGGTTGGCCGAGGAAGGTGATGGCGCGGCTCAGTGTCGTGCCGGGCGAGCTGTCGTCGATGGGGCGGGCGTGGGTTTGTTTGCTGAGTTTTTTGCCTGCGGCCGTGACGGCGACCGGCAGGTGCAGATACCTGGGGCGAGACAGATCCAATAGCTGTTGCAGATACAACTGGGGAAAGGTGGCGTCGAGCAGGTCTGCCCCACGTACCACCTCGGTGATCCGCTGAAAGGCGTCGTCCAGTGCCGTGGCAAGATGATAGGCGTAGAAGCCGTCGGCACGGCGCACGATGAAGTCGCTGTCCAGTTGCCGGCATTGACGACCTTGCAGAGCATCGGTAAAGCAGAGCGTTTGCCCGCCACAGTACACGCGCAGCGAACGCGCCTGTCGACCCGGGGGCAGACCATTGCGGCAGGTGCCGGGATAGTGATGGTTGGGGCTGACAGCGCTGATCTCCCGGCGGGTACAGCCGCAGGGATAGCTGTGGCCGGCGGCGGCCAGCTGTGTCAGGGCCACGGCGTAGGCCTCGAAGCGCTGGCTCTGATAGTGCACCGGGCCGTCCCAGAACAGATGGTAATTTTCCAGGGTTCGTAAAATGTTATCGGCTGCGCCGGGAACATTTCTTGGCGGATCAATGTCATCAATTCGTAGTAGCCACTCTCCTTCTTGCGCGCGCGCGGACAGAAAACTGCCGAGTGCCGCCACCAATGAGCCAAAGTGAAGCGGGCCGCTGGGGGAGGGGGCGAAGCGTCCGCGGCAGATTGCGGATTGGCTTTTCGTGGATTGAGTGTTTGCGGAAAGGCCCATGCGACTATTTTAACCGGTTTTACCGTAAAGCTTTTCAGGGCCTGGACGATGCAGCGCATAGAACATTTAACGATACTTTAACGACACGGGTAATAAATCAATGATCACAAGCTGGATAATCGAGGGCATCATGGAAGACGGGCGCAAGTTTCGCCCCAGTGACTGGGTGGAGCGTCTGTCGACGGCGCTGGCATCCTTCGGGCCGGATCACCGCTTGCGCTACGCTGACGGCGTTCAGCCCTGTTTCATCAACGGACAGAAATGTCTGCGGGTAGAGGGTTCGCTAGCGAAGGAAAACCCGACGGCCTACCAGTATGTACGTGATTTCGCCCGCAGCAACAAGCTGCGTGTCACCGAAGTGAATGACGACGCGAACTGACAGAATGATCGTAGGAGGAAAGCGCAGAACCCGCAGTGGCCATATTGGCCACTGCGGGTTTGCCCTTTTTTAAACGGAAAGAGCCAAACGGGAAGCGCAGGGGCGGCTTTATTTGCCGAACTGTTTTTCGCGAATTTCGTTGAGGGTCTTGCAGTCGATGCATTGGGTGGCTGTCGGTCGTGCCTCGAGACGGCGGATGCCGATCTCGACACCACAGGACTCGCAGTAGCCATAGTCATCGTTGTCCAGGTTGGTCAGCGATTCGTCGATCTTTTTGATCAGTTTGCGCTCGCGGTCGCGGGTGCGCAGCTCCATGGCAAATTCGGATTCCTGACTGGCCCGGTCGTTGGGATCCGGGAAATTGGCTGCATCGTCCTGCATGTGGTGAACGGTCTCGTCCACCTTGCTCATCAGCTGCTGCTTCCATCCGTCCAGAATGCCACGAAAGTGTTCGACTTGCTTGGGGTTCATGTACTCTTCGCCCTTACTTTCCTCGTAGGGCGTAAAGTTGGTGTAACCCAGGTCGTCCATTGCTTTGGCCTTAGCCTTCTTTTTAACAGCCATTAGACTGTGCTCCTAATTGCAGGTGCTGAAAATCAGGGCGCATCTTATATCAGAGATGTCACGGTGACGCAAATTTCATCGCTTGCTGTCCTCCCCGCTCAGAAGCCTTTTTATCGGCAGAAAACTGTCCGGCTTGAACTGTAGGTCAGGGGGGGGTGCATCTCCGTGACCACTTGGTTAAGCTACGGCGCTTTGCCCTTTGGTTTTTCCAAGTATAGATTTCCAAGAACAGTTTTGGGAGCCGTCTTGGTGAAAGTATGGGTGTTGATTGCGTTTATAGAAAGGTTAACAACGTGTCTGAACTGAAAGCCCTGCTATTCGATGTGGACGGCACCCTCGCCGACACGGAAAAAGATGGTCACCGTGTGGCCTTCAACCGCGCCTTTGCCGATGCCAGCCTGGACTGGGACTGGACGCCTGAAC
This sequence comes from Gammaproteobacteria bacterium, assembly GCA_021647505.1. Taxonomy (GTDB): domain Bacteria; phylum Pseudomonadota; class Gammaproteobacteria; order SZUA-152; family SZUA-152; genus DRQN01. Next base: position 9,035 of record JAKIUN010000053.1, on the reverse strand, counting down.
TGTACGGCCAGCTGCTCGCAGTGACCGGCGGCAAGGAGCGTATGCGTTATTATCTGTCAGACTTCAACCGCGAGTTCGAGGCCCCCGCAGATCTGGATGCATTCATCCGCAGCCTGCATGCCGCCAAGACCGAACACTACACCCGCCTGCTGGCCGAAGGTGCTATCCCCCTGCGTCCCGGTGTGCGCCGTCTGCTGGATGAGGCGCGCGGCGCAGGTCTGCGCATGGCCGTGGTCACCACCACCACCCCGGCCAACGTGGAGGCGCTGTTGATCCACGCCATCGCGCCTAACGCCATGGGCTGGTTCGAAGTCATTGCCGCCGGTGATATTGTGCCGGCGAAGAAGCCCGCGCCGGATATCTATCTCTGGGCGATGAATAAGATGAATTTGACTCCGACGGACTGTATCGCCTTTGAGGACTCGCGCAACGGTATTCTGTCGTCGTGTGGCGCTGGAGTGAAAACTATCATTACCACCAATGACTACACCCGCGACGACGATTTCAGCGATGCGCTGATCGTGCTGAACCAGATGGGTGAACCGGATCAGCCCTTCACGGTTCTGGCCGGTGATGCCGGTGATGCGGCCTGCCTTGACCTGGATCTGGTGCGGTGCCTGCATTCGGTTTGAGATGCCCGTGATCCCACCCCACATTGCCCGCCGCATGGCGGACATTCAGCCCTTCCACGTCATGGATCTGCTGGCGCGGGCGAGGGCACTGGAGGCGCAGGGACGCGACATCGTGCACATGGAGATCGGTGAGCCGGACTTTGTCACCCCGGCGCCAATCCGCGAGGCGGCGAAACGGGCGCTGGATGCCGGTCATACTCACTACACGTCGACGCTGGGGCTGCCGGCATTGCGTGAGGCGATCAGTGCGTTTTACCACTGTGATTACGGCATCGACGTGCCGCCTGAGCGTATCATTGTCACCCCCGGCGCCTCCGGTGCGCTATTGCTGACCCTGGGCGTGCTGGTGGATCCGGGTGATCAGGTGCTGATGGCCGATCCCGGCTATCCCTGTAATCGCCATTTCACGCGGCTGATGGAGGGTGAAGCGCTTGGTGTGCCTGTGGGGCCGCAGACGGGCTACCAGCTCACGGCTGGGCTGCTGCTGGCAAACTGGGGTGAACGCAGTATCGCTGCGCTATTGGCCTCGCCCTCCAATCCCACCGGAACCCTGGTGAGTGACGAGAGCCTGCGGGCTATGCAGGCGGTAGTGGAAAAACGTGGCGGTCGGCTCATTGTCGACGAGATCTACCACGGTCTTATTTATGAGAAAGATGAGCATCACAGCCACACCGCGCTGGCGATCTCGGATCAATTATTTGTCATCAACAGCTTCTCCAAGTATTTCTGCATGACCGGTATGCGTCTGGGCTGGCTGGTGGCCCCCGAGGCCTATGTGCGCGAGATCGACAAGCTGGCGCAGAATATCTTTCTTGCCGCGCCGACCCTTTCGCAGCACGCCGCCCTGGCGGCCTTCGAGCCGGCCACCCGCGCCATCCTCGATGAACAGCGTGATGCCTTCCGCCAGCGTCGTGACTTCCTGTTGCCGGCCCTGCGTGAGCTGGGTTTCGGTATCCCCTGCGCGCCACAGGGTGCCTTTTATCTGTATGCCGATTGCTCCCGCTTCAGCGACGACAGTGCCGCCTTCGCCACCACGCTGCTGGAACAGGCCGGTGTTGCTGTCACGCCCGGCAAGGATTTTGGCGCCAATGCTCCGCAGCGTCACCTGCGTTTTGCCTATACCACCACCATGGCGGAGCTGGAAAAAGGCGTCGAGCGGCTGGCGAAATTTTTGTTGGCACAAGCCTCACACCTGTAGGAGCGGGCCATGCCCGTGAATTTGCTAACAGGCAATTGCGGGCATGGCCCGCTCCAAAATCCAAGACTTTTCAGACTTCGGAACATTGATATAAAATTTCTGAACTTTGCCGCGTAACCACGTTCTTATCCCTTGTTCACGATGCAGCATGGCGGGAAGAAGAGATTTGACCAATGTCCCCCCTACGTTGGCTCAAAGGCTTTCCGTGGTACACGCTCGGTCTCGTATTGCTACTCCGAATCGGCGTAGTGGAAGCCAGCTTTGCCCCACCAGCTTTATGCCGCCGATCATCGACGTGATTGATGTGTCGGCTGTGGACAAAACCGCCTTTGGTCTCAAAGGCCGCTGACGGATGGCCTGTAAGGTGCTCCGGCGTGCGACGACATCATCACCTTCCCCCCCCCCTCACGGATGAGGACGACACGCGGATCAAACGTGTGATCGGCCTGTCTGGTGATGTGATTGAGACCCGGGGCGGTTTCTTGTTCTTAATCCCGATATATCGTGACATATAGACCGTTTAGTCCTCGATCAATTCGCCTATCTGCCCCTGAAATTGCTCCACCCACATCGCCGTGGCGCCCGCCACGGCGGCGGGCATGACCAGGAAATTCAGCACTGGCGTCATCGTCGCCAGGGTCACGCTGCCGCCAAAACCCAGTGACATCAGGCATTTCTTACGCAGACACAGCTTCTGTTCGTCGGCGCGCAGGCCGTGATTACCCATCGGGTAGTCGGCATATTCCAGCACCAGCATCCAGGCCATGAAGGCAAACCAGGCAAAAGGCGCAATGATATTGATGCCCGGAATCAGGAACAGAATCAGGAAGGGGATGGTACAGGCCAGCAGGTAGAGCAGCTTGCGTAATTCGTCGATGAAGGTGGGCACCAGCTCGGCTATCATCTTTTTCCAGCCGCTATCAACATCGAGCTGTTCGCCGGTGAGATGAACCTCTACGGCTTCGGCCAGCAGTCCGTTGAAGGGGGCGGCAACGATGTTGGCCAGCAGGGAAAAGGCGAAGAACAAAACCAGCAGGGCGGACACGCCGAACAGCAGCCAGAACAGCCACTCGGCCCATTGCAGCCAGCCGGGCAGCTCTGGCATAAAGCTGTCCAGCAGGCTTTCGAACTGGCTGGCGCCAAACCAGACCAGGCCGCCGAAGAGCAGCAGATTGATGATCAGCGGGATGGCCACGAAACGGCGCAGCCCTGGCTGGGTAATGAGTTTCAGGCCGCGCAGGAAATAGCCGGCGCCTGTGAGGGGGTTGCTCATGGGGTACCTCGGTTGTTTTGATGGGCGCCGCGACGAGCCAGCAGGGCAGTACCAACGGCGGCGTCGCTGTGCTTTGCGGTGAGCATGGGCACGCCGAGCAGCGAACGGCGTATGGCCGTCCAGGCTGGATTTCCCGCGCCGCCACCAGTGCTGCGTACAGTGACAGGATAGGGCGCACCCAGCTCGGCAAGCAAGTCATAGCCGCGTTTTTCGATGCGGCTGATGCCTTCCAGCAGGGCTTGAAAGAAGCGCGTGTCATCGTGTGGGCGTGGTGTCATACACGGCGCAAGCTGACTGTCATTGACGGGGAAGCGCTCGCCGGGGGCGGGCAGGGGATAGTATTCCAGGCACAGGCGACGCTCAGGGCGCAGGCGGGGCGTCAGTTCACGCATCTGTCGGTCATTGAAAAACTGCCGTAGTACCGCTCCTCCACTGTTGGAGGCGCCGCCTACCAGCCAGCGTTGCTGACCATTGATTACCAGCGGCTGGCTGTAGATACCGTAGCGAGCATCGAACACGGGCCGTTCGGTGATCACCTTCAATACCAGCGTCGAACCCAGGCTGGTGACGGCCTCGCCGGGGCGTGAGGCGCCAGTGGCTAGAAAGGCAGCGGTGCTGTCGGTGGTGCCGGCAACCACCAGGGTGTCCATGGACAGGCCGAAGCGTCGTGCGTTGTCCGGGCTCAGTGGTGCCAGCGGGGTGCCGGGGGGGACAACTTCCGGTAGCAGTCGTCGCGGGATGCTCAGTGCATTCAGCCAGTCGGGCCATTTGTTGTCTTGCGTATCGAAACCCAGCTTGAGGGCGTTATTGGTATCGCTGACTCCGTAGCGGTCGCTGAGCCGCGCCGCAACCCAGTCGGCCTGATGTAAGGCGTGCTGGGCCTGTTCGGTCAACCCTTCATCCTGTAGCCACAGCAGCTTGGCAAGGGTGCTGCTGGGGCCTTGGGCGGCGGTGCCGGCAGGGGCGATGGCGGCGATACGCGTGGCCTGTTCGCTGGCACGGCTGTCGTTGTACATCAGTGCCGGGCCCAGCGGTTTGCCATCGGCATCGGTGAGCAGCAGGGTGGCGGAGGTGCCGTTGATGGCGATGGCTGCCACCTTGTTGGCCGGGATCTGTGTCAGCAGCTGTTCGAGGCAGTCGCCTACTGCCTGCCACCATAGGATGGGATCTTGTTCGCAGTATCGGCCGTTATGTTTTGCTGCGGGCAGGGCGACGCTGGTCTCGCCTTGCGGCTGACCACGGTCGTCGATGGCGCTGGCGCGGCAACCGGAGGTACCGAGGTCGATGCCAATATAGAGTGGATCATTGGGCATGATTTCCCCTCACCCCAGCCCTCTCCCCAGGGGGAGAGGGGATTGTTTGTTGTAACACGTCATGGTTCCAGAACCGCAACACACGAAATCCCTTCGATTCGAGAAAGGCCGTTCTTTTTTCATCATGCTCCACCTGTTGCAGGTGCTGCCCTCCATCCACCTCGATCACAAGCTTTCGCTCCAGATACACAAAATCGACGATATACGCGCCAACGGCATGCTGCCGCCGAAACTTGGCCCCAGTAATCTGCCGGTTGCGCAGCGCCCGCCACAACTGCTGCTCGGCCTTGGTCGAGCGATGACGGAGCTGTCGGGCCAGAGATTTCATGCTTTTCATTCTTGGGGATGGCTGGCGTCGCTAAGGCAATGTTACCACCTCCGGCGCTACCCAGCCTGCCTGATGATGCTCGACAACCACGCTGGTATAAATCCCCCCACGCACGTTGAATTTGCCCGTCAGACGCATAAAACGGGGCGTACAGGTCGCCACCAGATCAGCAAGAATTTGATTGGTGACGGCCTCGTGAAAGGCGCCTTCCTCGCGGAACGACCACATGTATAATTTCAATGATTTCAGTTCAATACACTGTTTATCTGAGACATATTCGATATGGAAAGTGGCAAAGTCGGGCTGTCCGGTTTTGGGACACAGACAGGTGAATTCCGGTACGTCAATACGGATAGTGTAGTCGCGCTCGGGATGCGGGTTGTCGAAGGTTTCGAGGGCTTTGCTCGGCTGGCTGGACATGGCGGGGTACTCGTATGTTGACTAACGGATTCGGTGAAAAAACGATCAGGCGCGTACGATACCGAAAGTGTAACTTTTTCTCACCTGCCAGCCCGCAATCCGGTGCAGATTCCTTGATGCCCAATCGGCCCTTCTGTAACCTTGCGCCCCTATGCGTCTATCCAAAATAAAGCTGGCGGGCTTCAAGTCCTTCGTCGATCCCACCACCATTCCCCTACCGTCGAATCTCATCGGCGTGGTGGGGCCGAACGGCTGTGGAAAATCCAACGTCATCGATGCCGTGCGCTGGGTGATGGGCGAGTCCTCGGCAAAGAATCTACGTGGCGATTCCATGGCTGACGTCATCTTCAATGGTTCGACCTCACGCAAGCCGGTGGGACAGGCCACCATCGAGCTGATCTTCGACAACAGCGACGGCACCATTAAGGGTGAATTCGCTACTTTCAACGAAATCTCCGTGCGGCGTACCGTGTCGCGTGACGGCCAATCGCAGTATTACCTCAATGGTACCCGTTGCCGCCGCCGCGATGTTACCGATATCTTTCTTGGCACCGGCCTTGGTCCGCGCAGCTATTCCATCATCGAACAGGGCATGATCTCGCGCCTGATCGAGGCCCGTCCCGAGGATTTGCGCGTGTTTCTGGAAGAGGCCGCTGGCATCTCCAAATACAAGGAACGTCGCCGCGAGACGGAAAAACGCATTCGGCATACGCGCGACAATATGGAGCGCCTGACCGACCTGCGTGATGAACTGGGCAAGCAGTTGGAGCGCCTTAACCGGCAGGCGATAACGGCTGAAAAATATAAAGAATTCAAAGGGAAGGAGAGGCTTCTTAAGGGACAGCTTGCAGCTCTGCGCTGGCGTGCCTTGGATCAACAGGTGACCGTCAAGGAAGGCTTGATCCGCGAAAAGGAGCTGGCGGTGGAGGCCTCGGTGATGCGCCAGCGTGCCATCGAGTCCGAGATTGAAAAACTGCGCGAGCAGAATGTCGAGATGGGCGAGATCTTCAGCGAGGTGCAAGGCCGCTTCTATTCTGTGGGCGGCGATATTGCCCGCGTTGAGCAGTCCATCCAGCACACCCGTGAGCGCCGTCTGCAGCAGGAACGTGACCTGGCCGAGGCGGAGCGTGCATTGGCGGAATCGCAGGCCCACCAGGCCGAGGATCGAGAGAAGATTGCCGAACTGGAGCAGCAGTTGGAGATCCTGCGCCCGCAGCTGGAAGAGGCAAAGGAGCGTCAGGAAATCTCCAGTGCGGCATTGGTCGAGGCCGAGCAGGCGATGCACGAATGGCAATCGGCCTGGGCGGAGTTCAACCAGAATGCCGCCGAGCCGGCGCGCAGTGCCGATGTGGAGCGCACCCGCCTGCAAAGCCTGGAGCAGCAGCATATTCAGCAGGAGCAGCGGGTTTTGCGTCTGCAGGAAGAAAAAAAGCACCTGCTGAGTTCGGCCTTGAAGGAAGAGATTACTCAGCGCCAGACGCAGCTTGAAGAGTACGCCCTACAGACCGAGGCGCTGCAGGAACGCTTGCAGAATCAACTGACGGCGATTGCCGAGGCGCGCGATGGCAATCATCAGCTGAGCATGATGCTGGACGAACAGCGTGGCCGCCTGCAGGCCATGCAGGGCCGCTATTCCTCGTTGGAGGCCCTGCAACAGGCCGCGCTGGGAAAGACCGGTGGCGAAGTGGCGCAGTGGCTGGCTGGTAATGGCCTAGCCGATGCCGAGCGTCTGGCGCAGGGGCTGACGGTGGATACGGACTGGGAGCGCGCGGTGGAGTGTGTGCTGGGTCAGCATCTTGAGGCGGTGTGTGTGGATGGCCTGGATCCGGTGGCCGGTCTGCTGGGCGGGCTGGAGCACGGCTCGCTGGCCCTGTTCGACACCGCGCGTGGCAATGTGACGGCCAGCGGCGGTGATCTTGGCTCCACGCTGGCCGATAAGGTCACCGCCCTCTGGCCACTGCCCATGCTGGCCGGGGTCTATACCGCAGACGATTTGCAGCAGGCGCTGGCGTTGCGTCCACAGCTGGCGGCGCATGAGTCGGTGATTACCCGCGACGGCGTGTGGCTGGGGCCGAACTGGCTGCGGGTGGCGCGCGATGCCGATGAAAAGGCCGGTGTACTGCACCGCGAGCAGGAGTTGAAGGAACTGACGGCGGCTATCGAACAGCTGCGTGCGCAGGTCGAGGAGGGGCAGGCGCAACTGGCCGCAGGGCGCGAAGACATCCAGCGGCGGGAGGAAGAGCGTGAAGCGGTGCAACGCGAACTGCACCAGGCCAGCCGCCAGCAGGCCGAGGTGCAGGCCCAGCTCAGTGGACGCCAGGCTCGTCTCGAACAGATGCACAATCGTAGCCAGAACATCGAGCGTGATATCAGTGAGCTTCGACAACAGTCAGATGAAAACGAAGAAGAGACCAAGCTGGCGCGAGGCCGGCTGGCCACGGCCATGGAGGCCATGGAGCTGCTGGCCACCCGCCGCGAGGAACTGGAACTACAGCGTGAGTCCCTGCGTGATCGCCTTGATGACTCACGCGACATGGCGCGCAGCGACCGTGATACGGCCCATGAGCTGAGCCTGAAAGTACAGACCATGAGTACCGAACTGGCCTCCGTTCAGCAGGGCCTGTCGCGCATGGAGCAACAACTGGAGCAGGTGGCGGCCCGCCGCGAACTGCTCAGCGAGGCGCTGGCGGAAAGCGCGGCGCCGATCGAGGAATTACAGGAAGAGCTGGCACGGTTGCTGGAGTCACGATCCTCGGTGGAACAGGAATTGACCGAGGCGCGGCGCCGGGTGGAGGCGGTGGATCACGCCTTGCGTGAGCACGACCAACAGCGACATACGGTGGAGCGTGAGTTGCAGGAACTGCGTAGCGGCCTGGAGCAGGCGCGCATGGCCTGGCAGGCGTTGCAGGTGCGGCGCCAGACCCTCAGCGAGCAGCTGGAAGAATCCGATTATTCACTGGACGAACTGTGTGAACACATGCCCGAGGAGGCCCGCGAGGACGATTGGGCACAGCACGTCGAACAGATCGCTCAGCGCATTCAGCGTCTAGGCCCGATCAATCTGGCGGCCATCGAGGAATACAAGACCGAGTCCGAGCGCAAGGAATATCTGGACGCCCAGCATGCCGACCTTACCGAGGCGCTGGATACCCTGGAAGGCGCCATCCGCAAGATCGACCGCGAGACCCGCACCCGCTTCAAGGAGACCTTCGAGCGCGTTAACTCAGGTTTCAAAGGCATGTTTCCGCGTCTTTTTGGCGGCGGTCATGCCTATCTGGAGCTGACCGGCGACGACTTGCTGGACACCGGTGTGACGGTAATGGCGCGCCCACCAGGCAAGCGCAACAGTACCATCCATCTGCTCTCCGGCGGCGAAAAGGCGCTCACCGCAGTGGCCCTGGTGTTCGCCATTTTCCAACTCAATCCAGCCCCCTTCTGCATGCTTGATGAGGTGGATGCACCGCTGGATGACGCCAATGTAGGACGTTTTTGCGCCATGGTGAAGGAGATGTCCGAGCATGTGCAGTTCATCTTCATCACCCATAACAAGATCACCATGGAGCTGGCGCATCAGCTCAATGGCGTCACCATGCACGAGCCAGGCGTGTCGCGGCTGGTTTGCGTAGATGTGGACGAAGCGGCGAAGATGGTGGGATAGTGGGCCGTGAAAACATATTCTTAATTGCAATATGCCTTCCCTATGACAGGCCCGCATGATTAAAGGAATGACAGCCGATGGCCAAAATCACCCAGGAAAATCGAGAAATAAAGCTCAAGACACCGTTGGGTGATGACGTCCTGCTGATAAGCAGTATGAGCGGCCATGAAGGGCTGGGCCAGTTGTTCGAGTATCAGTTGGAACTGGTCAGCG
>JAKIUN010000108.1 GCA_021647505.1 Gammaproteobacteria bacterium | reverse complement strand
TGGTGTCACTTGGCTCTCGGGTAGTTCTGATGTGCTTTTTGGCATCTCGATTGATCCTGTTTCCATCACCCTGAAATCTATGTTATCCCATTAACCGACTGTATGGGACTAGGTTGACACACAGGGCAGGCCGGTGCGCTGGCCATCGGGGGCGACGATGGCGGTGGGGATGGCACCGCTGCGCTCGATGCGGGTGATATTGCCATGGGCGTCTTCGATTTCGCTGAGATGGCCGTCGGTGTCATAGCGGAATTGCTGGATGACGGCGCCGGTGGTGGTGTCGAAGGTGCGCAGGTGACGGCCGGTGGCGTCGAAATGGAACAGTTGGTTGCTGTTGTCGGCGGGGATCAGGTATTCGTCAGTGCCCATGCCAGGCAGCGACGGGCCGACCCGGCGGGTGCGGTCATTGCCGGAGTCTGCGAAGTAGAGACTGCCGTCAGGGCCGAAGGCTAAACCGCCGACAAAGGACACGCTAGCCTGATCGGCTGGCCCACCATCACCAGAATAACCTCCAGATCCTGTACCTACGACAGTTTCGACAGCACCATCCGGGGTTACGCGGCAAATACGGTAAGATGAAGAAAAATAGTGACTACCGTCTGATCCAATAGCAATGTGTCTAGGGGAATATATCCTAACGCTGGTAGCAGAGTCAGCATTGCAGAAAGCACTTCCAGATCCTGCTCCCGTACCCGCTATTGTGGTGATGATACCATCGGGAGTAACAAGGCGGATGGTGCCATTTAAGTCTGCAATGTATAGGTTACCATTGGAATCAAAAGTAACGTCTGCGGGCCATTGTAACTGAGCCTGGCTAGCGGATCCTCCATCACCAGAATAGCCACGGGATCCTGTACCCACTGTTGTAGAGATAATCCCATCCGGGCTTACATGGCGAATTCTACGTGCCCCAAAATCTGCAAGAAAAATACTTCCATCGAATCCTATGGTAAAACCCCCGCCTCCGACTAAATGAGCCTCATTAGCCAAGCCACCGTCACCAATATCAGCATCACTCGGCCAGCTGTCGACATCAACATAATCGCCAACAACTTTGGTAAGGACACCATTCATTCTCCCTACTCGTTGAATTATCTGAATATCGTTATATTCACCTGGAGAAGGATGGCCGCCCTTGATATAGAAGTTACCGTCTATATCAAGCGCTACTCCTTGGGGGAAAACTCAGACCGGCGCTGGTGGCCAAAATGCCATCAGTGCCGACGACAGTATAGCCCCTCCCGTCTCCCGTTCCTGCTACGGTAGCAATGATACCATCCGGGGTAACGCGACGTATGCGATGATTTTGGGAATCAGCTATATAAAGACTTCCGTCCGAATCTATGGCTACGTCACTTGGTATATTCAGCTCGGCCTGATCAGCCGGGCCACCATCACCAGAGTAACCTCTACTTCCTGTACCTGCCACAGTGGTAATGATATTGTTCATGTTCCGTGCGGATCGCACTGATCCATCTCCCCGGTAGAGAGTTTTTGCTGTGGAACTATAGGCATGGTGAATATCCAGATTCCAGCCGCCCAGAGCACTACTGGCCAGGTGAGGGGCTTCCGCGATGCCTTTAAGCGTTCGTTGCCACTTCTGGCGCGTCTCTATGGCTTGACTTCTGCGGTTGCCAATCACTGTAGCGCCTCCTTGGGTCGCCTGGGCAAAAGCGCGTTGGAAAACCGCAGCAACACCTCCACCTCCACCACCACCACCTCCGCCGCCGCCTCCACCACCAGCTCCGTAGTAGACGAGTCGATAACGGTAGTCGAGGATAATCGTGGCATTGGCCAAGTGCACAGGACGACCATAGACATCCTTGCCATCCCAGATAAAGGTATGATTTTGATCGGGCATGGCTGGGAAAGACTGTTTGAATTCCTGCCCGGCCACCTGGATAGTGAGCTCAATGCCTTGCAGGCTCCCCGGCACGGTATCACCGGACAGGGGGATGGTCAGGGTCCGTGCGGCCTTGTTGCCGGGCATGCGCTCGCTCTGGTAGTGCAGGCTGAACGGGGTGCCGGTGACGGGCAGCTCCTCGCCCAGCGACTGACTCTGGGGCTGAATAATGCAGCCGGGGCACTCGTCTTCATCTTCATCCGGCGGCGGATCATTGGGCGGTGGCGGCGGGGGTGGCGGCGCGGCATCCGGCGGCGGGCCCCAGGGCCAGTTGCAGTCCCAGGGGGTGAAGTGGGTGATGGGCGTGCGCCAGAGGCTTTTACCGGCGACATAGAGTTCGGCAAGGCGGGCGCGCTCGGCGTCCGTAATGCCAAGATCGGCCAGGGCCTGGGCATCGGCAACGTTACCACTGCCGTCTACGTCCAGCTCGGCCTTGCCATCGGTGATGGCAAGAATACCAATGACCCGACCATTATCCGACGGCACCCAGGCGGCCTTTTCACGGTCGTACCAGCCGGCGGGGACGATCTCGCCCACCGGGAAGTCGAGGAAGTTATCAACGTAGAATGGTATGGGTTGGTCGAAGTCAACCCGTGTGGCACCAGCGGCGATGGCTTCGTCCACGGAAAGCTCAACGGCGTAAGTATAGGCGCTGGTGGCGGGCAGTTCACCGGGCATGGCCTGGGGGCCGTTGTCGCCGATGGTGTATTCGGTGGCACGGACATTGAGCGTGGACAGTGCCTGGGTGCCACCGCCGGGCAGGGTCATAGTGGCGGTGGCGCCCAGGGGAAACAACAGGGTGGCCTGGCGGGTGCCGTCAACATCGGTGACGGGCTTGCCCCGGGCGACCTGGAAGGCCTGGGTGGTATCGGTAAGATCGATGGTGGTGACCTGCTCGTCCAGCGGGATCATCACCACGTCTTCGCTACTGGCAAAGTCGTTCCAGGGGGTGTCGATCTGCCGTTGTACCGGCAGGTAGCCGGTCTTTTGATAATTCACGGTGAGCAGACCGCCGCCATTGACGGCCATGTCGAACATGCCGTCGGCGCGGCTCAGGGTCTGGCCGAATTCGGGATGATCTTTGACGGTAATGGTGACGCCGCTCAAGGGGGCGTCGTCACGATCCAGAACCCGGCCACGCAGCACGGCGGCGCGTTTGAGTTCGATGGTGTCGGGCGCGACACCGGTCTGGATGGGGTTGGCGCCGCTGTAGAGGAAGGCGGTGGTTTGCTGGAGGCTGTTGATCTGGCCTGCTTCCAGTGGCGGAGCAATGTCGGCGGGATCGGGGGGCAGGCTGCCGGTGGCAGGGCCGCTGGAGAGGGTCAGGGCAACGGCAGAGCCGGCCGCTACCGATGTGCCGGCCGCCGGGTTCTGGCTGATCACGACGTCCGCGGGCACGGTGTCGCTGCTTTGGCGAGTCACGTCACCGAGGGACAGGCCGGCAGCGGTGATGGTGGCCTCGGCAGCGGTTTGGGTTTGGCCTGTCAGGTCGGGTACGGTTATTTGGGCAGGGCCACTGGATACGATCAGGGTGATGGCGGTGCCGGTCACTACGCTGCCGCCCGCCGCCGGATTCTGGCTGATCACGCTGTCCACGGGCACGGTGTCGCTGCTCTGGCGGGTGATCCCGCCGACGGTCAGGCCGACGCCGGTAATCGCGGCTTCGGCTGCTGCCCGGGTCTGCCCCGTGACATCCGGCACGCTGACCTGCGCCGGCATGGCCTCGATGTTCACGCTGGCGGGGGCGCTGTCGAGGCGGCCGTCATCGACGATCAGGCGTGCGACATAGGTGCCCGGTAGGTCGGCGACGAAGGAAGGCGTTGGGGACGCGGCATCGGACAGGGCGGCTGCGCTGCCGGCGGGCAGCGTGGTCAGTGACCAGGAGAAGCCCAGGTTGTCGCCATCGGGATCGCTGGAGCCACTGCCGTCGAGCTGCGCGGTGGCGCCGCTGGTGAGGGTTTGCGCCGTACCGGCATCGGCGACCGGGGCGCTATTGGCCGTCGGTGGATTATCGTTATCCGAGTCGGATGAGGAGCAGGCCGATAACAGGCCCAGCAACAGGACAAAAAACAGCCCGGCGGTAAAGGTTTTGACCGTTAGCGATGGGGCTGCACCTGCAATATATTCCCTTTTCACGATGACTTCCTTTCAAGCCGTTTTTTGTAAACAGTTCCTCGCTGCCTTGCCTGCCACCCGCGAAGGCGTTCCGGCGTTTCCGGGCACTATTTAGTGCCAGCCCGAAAACCCATGAAATAAGCCACGGTTTCGGGCAGGGCTAATTCACGTATAAATAACATGGATATTGTTGCGTGTTTGTGGATGATTTCTCCACCACCTGACAACATTGTGCAGAT
>JAKIUN010000007.1 GCA_021647505.1 Gammaproteobacteria bacterium | reverse complement strand
CGGTCTTCTACTACGTTATCGTATGGGCGTATCATTAAGAAAATCCATTTTTTTCGTAGACCTCTTGTATCATTTTTTATCTATAGCTTTCAAGGTTAGGTGTAAATATTATTTAATTTCCATTCCTTAGCTATTAAGAACCAACTGTTGCAACAGAATAGTCTTGACGACGATAGCTTTTAACCAACCCATCTAATTCAACACATAATGTTAATAATTCACCAGCTTGATTTTCGTCGAATTCCTCATTCATATCCTCTTGATGTGTTCCTTTATTAAGCAACTTCCAAGTAACTTGATTTTTTTTGCTTGAATCTTTAATTTTAAGTAAACAGTCTTTGTGTTTTGTAAAGTTATTTATGCCAGGTTTTTTCTCTAGTTCTCCTATATTCTTAATTAAACCATCAATAAGATTATACAAATCAGGTGGAATATTAGGCGACCTCAATTTGACCGATATTGAAGAATCTAGACCCTCTTGGCCAATTTTTTTCCAAAGACGAGTTGTAAGTTCCTCTAGTGACCTCCGACATTCCATTAAACAATCTTTAGTAAAACCTTTTTTAAGCGATTTATCGGCTTTTTCTAAGAAATGTCTATTTAAATCCTGTTCAATCAAAACATCTCTATTTTCAAAATTTTTGATAAAATCATATCTCTTTAACAGTTTTTTTAATTCCTTTTTTGGCAACTCATTTTCTAACCGTTTAACAAAATCTTCACCATGAGTTGTTAAAACCATTTGTTTTTTAATCAGTTTTTCGTTTGTGAATAGTTCGCGTATAATTCCCGATCTATGTTCATCGTCAATTGCATTTACAACATCATCAAATATTATAATGTTATGCTCATCAAATATATTTTTTGCCAACAGAATTGATAAACCTAAACAGCGCAAATGTCCTTCGCTTAATACTCGAAGAGCATCTTCTGGGTTCCCGTTAATATACTGAATTTTTATACTTTGACTCGGTTTAACTGGTAACGTCAAAGAAACAAGTAACTCATGGTCATAAGGGTGTTTGTTAATTGAGTTATATATTTCTAACACTAGAGATTCTAGCGATTTTGAAAGATTCAAAGGAAGGTATTCTGAATATGTATTTAACTTTTCGATAAGTTTTTCATATGAAACCGCATATTGGCTATAAAAACTAATTGATTTTTTCTCAGATTCAACCGATTTAATTAAAATCTTATTTTCATTGTTGAATTTTTCAATTATTTTTGTTGCAGAATTTTTTTCTTTAAATGCTGCCTTATAAAGCTCAGATAGCGTCGATGACTCCACATTATCCTTTTCCAATATTTTTACTTCTTTTTCTATATCATCTTTTTTAGATAAAAATACTTTATTATCTACATTGTAGATTAACCATTTATCTTTTGTTTTTGATATTTCAAACCTCAATATCTTTATATCTTCTTCGAAACTAGAGAATGATACTTCCTTATCTATTTCAATTGACTTCACCTCCGCACTAAACCTGATCAGGTCATTAGATATAGAAGACTTCAGAACTATAATCTCCTGTTGCTTTTTTGAAATTTCTTTTAAAACTGACAGCTGAGAGCTTGCTTTAACGTAGGGATCAGATATAACACGTTCTAACGGTGTATCACAGGCTGGACATTTATCCAATTTTTGTGACTCTGATAAGATTACTATCGCTGAATATAGGTCAATGAAGTTTATTTCTGTTCGATATTGACTAATTTCCTTTTCTAATATCTTATAAGTTTTAAACTTTCCCTCTAAACCATTTAACTTGTTAGATAACCCATCTATCTTTTCTATAGACTTAAGTTTTATTTTAGAAAGCTCCTGAACCTCTTTCTTTTTTTTATTCAGAATACCGTCGTTTTCATCATTTATAAAAACAACAATATCAGTGACTAGTTTGCATTCGCTATACCTAGAAAGTAATTTTTTCTTTCTTTCTTCATAGCCCTCAATTTCAGAATTTTTATTTTCTATAACCAACTTATATTTTTGTATTTCTTTTTCTTTTCCCTGAAGAGAAATAAAATTAGTTGGATTTAATGGCAGTCTATTTTCAATTGACTTATTAAACCCATTACAAAAATTGTTAAATTGATCCAAACCGAATAATGCTGATAGTCTTACTTGCTGTGCTTGGGGGGTAAATGATGAAACTCGAGCAAAACTCTCTATTCTATTTCGTTCTATAAATATAAAATCATTTTCTAAAGTACTTTCATTGGCCTTTCTTTCTATTCCAGAATCATATTCAACAGACAAATAAACTGAAGGTAAAGTTGAGGAGTTATTTTTTATATAATTATCAATATCAAATCTTTTTGTACTAGCCTCTTGAATTCGACCAGTTAGTGAATACTCGAGCGCTTCACAAAAGCTCGATTTTCCAGATCCATTAGGCCCATACATAAATACATAGTTTTTACTCAGGTCAAAAGTAACCTCATCAGAAAACCCTCTAAACCCCTTAACCCTGAGTTTATTTAGCTTTACAATTTTTCTATTTTTTTCAGATTCGAGGGGTTTATCGTCAACATACGGATCTACAGTTTTTCCAAATTTCTGTATAAGCTTTGATAAAATATTGGCTCTGGCACCACCAGCGGAAGACTTCCCTTCGATAGCGTCAAAATTATCCAGAATAATTCTGGCTAATTTCAGCTCATATTCATTCATAGACGAACTTTTTAAGGATAAAAAACGTTTAAATTCATTTATAGATTTAGACAATTAAGACATCCTTTTTATATTACTGTTAACTCAAAATCACTACGAGATTCGCTTTTAAACATAACGCTTAATCTACCCCAAAGTGGGGTAGAACTCCGCCCCGAAATCCGGTGATTTATTCGCCGGTGATTCCCGACCTCTCCAAATACTCCTACAAACCTGCTAAACAATCAATCACTTACATCATCGTATTTTACGCCATGGACATGCAGTCTGCAATTCCCACCGAATATTGAACGGGCAAATAAGACATTTTGGGGAATATTATGTACGGTACTTCCAGTACATATTTATCAATTAATCATGCCCAATCTTCGCTGTTTCAGCTGAAAATATAATTTATTCAACAAGTTACCAAATACTCCCGAATGCTTTTCTCCTTGGAATATTGGGGTGTGGCCGAGATATTGGATGAGATAATACCCCAAAGTGGAGGAATATTCCGCTTGCAATGGCTGACTTAAAAAATTACTGTACAAAACACCAGTGCACTCAAGGGAGTATTGTCATGGATTCGACGCGCTATTCTTCACCTTTTCTGTGTTCAGTTTCTGATGCCATTCGTGTGCGCCATTACAGCCGCAGTACGGAGAAAACTTATAATGGAATGTTTGCGCTTGCGGGTGATGAATCTCGATTTTTTGCATCGCTCAATTAATGTGCACAATGGCAAGGGTGGGAAAGATCGGGTGGTGACTTTGTCGGATGAGTTGATCGTGCCCTTGCAACGGCATCTGACGAATCGACAGCAAACGCATGATAAGGATTTGGCAGATGGTTTTGGCAGTGTTTACCTTCCACATGCCTTGGCGAGAAAATATCCGAATGCACCCACGGAGTGGGCGTGGCAATACGTGTTCCCATCCAGCCGACGCAGCGTTGACCCACGCTCAGGGGTGGAACGGCGGCATCATTTTGATGAGAAGGCGATTCAACGCGCGGTTAAACAGGCCATTCGCAAGGCGAATATTCACAAACCAGCCAGCTGCCATACGTTGCGCCATTCCTTTGCCACGCATTTACTGGAGCGCGGCATGGACATCAGAACAGTGCAAGAGCAGCTCGGCCACAAGGACGTGCGCACCACTCAAATCTATACCCATGTGCTGAACCGAGGAGGCAATGCGGTGGTGAGTCCATTGGCAGCAGTTTTATCAGGATAGTCGCGGCGATTTTGTCAAGGTGACGGGTTCATGCAAGGTCGGCCACAACGATTCACCACGCGTATTTCTGTGGTGAAAAAAACTTGCAAGATTCAATCGGAGCCCGCTGCCTCACCCCGCTTCACCCGCACCCACAGGGCTTCCCAGCGGTCGAGGTTCAGCGTGTCCAGCGACACGCCCTCGGCGGCGGCCAGTGCCTCCATGGCGGCAAAGCGGCGTTCGAACTTGGCATTGGCGCGGCGCAGTGCTACCTCCGGATCCACACCGGCCTTGCGCGCCAGGTTGCTGGCGACAAACAGCACGTCGCCCATTTCATCTTCGACACGCTCCACATCGATGCTTCCCTGCGCCAACTCGTGACGCAGCTCGTCCAGTTCTTCCTGCATTTTGTCAAACACGGGTGGCAGATCGGGCCAATCAAAACCGACACGGGCGGCGCGCTTGGTCAGTTTGGCGGCGCGACTCAGCGCTGGCAGGGCCAGGGCGACGCCGGCCAAGGTTCCTTCGCCATGCTTGTCGCGCCGCTCGTGGGCCTTGTGCGCCTCCCATGCGGCGGTCTGCGCCTCGGCATCGATGATGTCCGCGCCGGCAAAGACATGGGGGTGGCGACGAATCAGTTTGTCACAGATGGCCTGCACCACATCGTCGAAGGCGAAGTCGCCCCGCTCTTCGGCGATGTGGGCGTAGAACACCACCTGAAACAGCAGATCACCCAGTTCGTCACGCAGGTCGCCCATGTCGCCACGGGTAATGGCGTCGGCAACCTCGTAGGCCTCCTCGAGGGTGTGCGGGACGATGCTCGCCAGGGTCTGCTCACGATCCCAGGGGCAGCCGGCCTCTGGGTCACGCAGTCTGGCCATTACCTCCAGCAGGGCTTTGATGTCGCTCACTTTTCGACTCTCGTGATTGTGTGTATCAGCGGATAAATTGGCAGGCGGGTCGGCGTGCGACGAACCAACGACAAGAAGTGGCGATAGTACCCGAAGCGCCCTAGAGGTTCGACCACACAAAAGGCAATGCGGTAAAAAAGGAATATAAGGAAGAGATATTACAGAGGTTTACTGCATCGACTTGGCGATTACGGCCAGCGGCACTGATGCCTGACGAAAGCGCTTATCATCATCGGCTTGCAGAGCTGCCAGATACAAACTGGCACGCAGGTCACCGTCCCGGCGGGCCATGCGCAACAAGGCCATACCCCGTACCGGGTTGCCCTGTTGCAGGGCCATGATGGCCTCACGATAAGAGCAGGCCCCTGCCAGCGCCGGACTACTGAAGCCCAGCAGAAAGAGCAGCGGAAGAAGCACGATAAACAGTCGCGGGCTGGACATGGCGTTTTCTCCACCAAGGCATTAAATGGTAGTAAGGCAGTTGGTTTTATCGCTGTCAAACAGAATACGGGCGATCTGGCGGGCTGTTGGTTAGAATGCAGCACTTATCCATCGGACAAAAAACCAAGGACACGTACCCATGACACAACTGGTTCTGGCCTCGACCTCACCGTTTCGCAAGGCCCTGCTGGAACGACTCGGCCAGCTGTTTTCAACCGCCAGCCCCAAGACCGATGAAACGCGACGGCCCGGTGAAACGGCGGATGCACTGGTCAAGCGACTGTCAGAAGACAAGGCCCGCGCCGTGGCCAACCAGTTCCCCAATGCACTCATTATTGGTTCCGACCAGGTGGCCGTCTTGGGTGACGAGATTCTGGGTAAGCCAGGGACACACGAAAGGGCGGCCGAGCAACTCACCGCCGCTAGCGGGAACGAGGTGTTGTTCCTGACCGGACTGTGTCTGCTGAATACCGCGACCGGGCGGACACAAGTGGAGGTAGTGCCGTTTACGGTAAAATTCCGCTCGTTGACGACACGGCAAATCGACAACTATCTACGCCGGGAACAGCCCTATAATTGTGCGGGCAGTTTTAAGTCCGAGGGACTGGGCATTGCCCTGTTTGAGACCATGAAGGGCGAAGACCCCAATGCCCTGGTCGGCCTACCTCTGATCCGCCTCATTACCCTGCTGAGCAATGAGGGGGTGGATGTTCTTGGACGTGGATGTTCTTGAAGACTTAGTGACTACGCAGCTCCACCAACTCCCGCACCAACGGCGTACAAATCACATCCATAGCCTGTGACATCTGGCTGCCCGGGATAAACATCGTATTCGGGCGCGACATGCGAGCGCCCTCGATCAGACGCATCAAACGTGGGAAATCATAGCGCTTCGGATCACGGAAACGGATGACGACGATACATTCGCTGGAACTGGGGATCTCGCTGGCGATAAAGGGATTAGAGGTATCGACCACCGGCACACGCTGAAAATTGATATCCGTCACCGAGAACTGCGGCACGATGAAATGGATATAGTCCTGCATGCGTTCGAGGATATGTGCCGTCGTCGCCTCGCAGGAAAAACCCTTCACCTTTTGGTCATGGTGGATTTTCTGAATCCATTCCAGATTGACCACCGGCACCACGCCGATCAGCAGATCTACATATTGCGCGGCATCCACACCATTTTTGCGGCCACCGTCCCGTCGTTCACGAATCACCCGAGGATTATGTGACGGGCTCATGTTGCGACGCGTCCAGTGGTCTGCAACCACACCACCATGCAGACCCTCATAAAAAAGCAGGTCACCACCCTCCGGAGTCTGTTCCCAGGGGGTAAAAGTGCCAGGCTTGGCGCCTGAGGCCTCAGCGGCTTCACCATTGAGATACTGACGCATCATGCCCTTTCCGTCTCCAGAATAGTCCCGGAACAGCGATTCCAGCTTGTCGAACAGGTTGACGCCCGGGCCGTAGGGAGAAAGGGTCTGGCCTTCGGCGGCCTTCTCCCGCAGCAATTTTTGCATTTCATCACGGTCATAACGACGAAAGCTGTCGCCTTCGACAAAAACTGCGTTGATGGATTCACGCAGAAATATATCGCTGAATGCCTTCTGAACCACACTGGTGCCCGCGCCCGAGGCACCGGTGACCGCGACAATGGGATACTTGTACGACATGAAAATCCTCCCAAACCTTTTCCATCAAGCCCCCGTTTTTACACGAAAGAACAAATGACAGCAAGTTGGGTGGGGCACGCCTGGCAGCTATCCCAGCAACCAGATGGACAGCCTCAATAACCGTGTCAATCGGTCAAATATTCACCAATCAGCTAAGCGCTAATTGGTGTATCTATCGTAGTGATGCATTGCCCAGGCCCAGATTTTCGCCGATGACGTTGGCCATTGCCGCACCGAGACGATCGGCAAAACGCTCAAAATAGTCAGGCCGGGCGGTAAAATCGACGATTTTGTCGACACCGATGACTTCCCGTGCGACATAGCTGCTGCTGCCCAGTCCATCGACCAATCCGAGCTTTACACCTTCTTCGCCATTCCAGAACAAACCACTAAAAATGTCTGGATTATCGCTGAGACGATCCCCCCGCCCCGCCTTTACCGCATCGATAAACTGCTGGTGAACACCATCAAGCAGCCCCTGCACGTGGCGGACTTCGTTGCTTTTCAACGGCGAAAAGGGATCAAGAATCCCCTTGTGCTCACCCGCGATCATCAGACGCCGCTCAACACCCACCTTTTCCAGAGTATCGACAAAGCCGAAGCCATCCATCAGCACGCCAATGGAACCGACGATGCTGGCCTTGTTGGCATAAATCTCGTCGGCCGCAGCGGCGATGTAGTATCCACCGGAGGCGCAAATATCGGTGACCACCGCATACAGCTTGATATTCGGGTGCTTGCCCCGCAGACGCTTGATTTCATCGTAGACATAGCCAGCCTGCACCGGGCTACCGCCGGGGCTGTTGATGCGCAGAATGATGCCGGCGGTATCTTCGTCTTTAAAGGCCCGTCGCAGGCTGCTGACCAGGTTATCGGCACTGGCAGCCGTATTGGTGGCAATCACGCCTTCGAGCTCAACCAGGGCGGTATGTTTTCCGGTGGAAATAGTGCTGTCGCCCCACTCCATCGGCACATAAAAAAACAGCACAAACAGGTAGATGAAGAACAGGGATTTAAAAAACACACTCCAGCGGCGCGCCCGGCGTTGTTCATTGAGGGCGGCAAAGGCCAGTCTGTTCATAACATCCCGTTCCCAATCCTTGTCGCCGGGGCCGGCCTTTTTACGCTTTTTTTCAGCGGGCTGAGCGACAACTTCCGGGCCGTTGGTCCACGCGTCAGCCGGCTTTTGAGGCCCTGCGGGAGAATCGGAAGCACTGGGCGAGGGCTTGGGGGGATCCTGGTCTTTCATGGTATACCTTGTTCAGAATTTAAACGTCAGAGAAATTGGGGAATCTATCGGCAAATCGTAGTCAAGCTGAGACCGCCTGTCAGCCCCTGGGTTCAACAGTCGCCAGCCACGCGGGCAGCTCACGAATGCTATCGAGGCAGCCACGGGGCTTGTGCTGATGTAGACGTTCCACGGCATGCACCCCGTAACTCACGGCCAGCGGCACGGCGCCGGCATTGTTCGCCATCTGTAAATCATATTCGGTATCACCGATCATCAGGGTGCGGGACGGCTCCACATCCAGCACCATCATGATTTCCTGCAACATCTGCGGGTGCGGCTTAGAGCGCGTCTCGTCAGAACAGCGGGTGATATCAAACAGCGGGCGGAATCCACTGTTGTCCAATACCCGGTCTAGGCCCCTCCGCCCCTTGCCGGTAGCGACGGCCATCAGATAGCCTTGTTGGCTCAACGCCCGCAGCACCTCTCCCGCGCCGTCGAAAGGCTCGCAGGGATCATCGGCAAGAAAATGATAGCGGTAGCGGTCGGCAATCCGCTCCCGCAGACCGGCCTCAATGCCGGGAAACAGGCGCTCAATGGCCTCGGCCAGACCCAGGCCGATGACGTCGCTCATCTCGGTATGCGGCAGTTCCGGCAGTTCCACGTCACCAATAGCGCGCTTCAGGCTGGCGACGATATGCGCCTCGGAATCCATCAAGGTACCATCCCAGTCGAACACCAGTAGTTCAAAGGGCTTGTTCACTTCCCGGTTTTCTCCAGTTTGTTCAGTAATACCGACAACTCATCGTCCAACGGCGCGGTGACGCGGATTTCATCCTCGATCCCCGGCAGACGAAAGGCCAGGGAGTGGGCGTGCAGAAACAGGCGCTTCAATCCCTGCCGGCGCAGGGTCGCACTGAACGCGGCATCGCCATATTTTTCGTCACCGGCGATGGGCTGACCGATACTCGCCGCATGCACGCGGATCTGGTGGGTACGGCCGGTCTTCAGCACCACCTCGGCCAGGGTCGCATCGCGATAGCGGGTCACAGGCCGGAACAGGCTCAAGGCCTGCTTGCCCTCGACCGGGTCGACCACCACCATACGCTCGCCGGAACGCAGGGTATTCTTGCGCAGGGCCGCCGTCACCCGACGTTCACCGCCCCGCCATGGCCCCTTAAGCAGGGCTAGATAACGTTTGTCTATACTACCTTCACGCAGCAGCCGGTGCAGCTCTCGCAGCACACTGCGGCGCTTGGCGATCAGCAGACAACCCGAGGTATCTCGATCAAGACGGTGCACCAGCTCCAGATACGGTGCCTGCGGGCGCGAGGCACGCAGGGCCTCGATCACCCCGTAGTTGAGCCCGCTACCGCCGTGCACGGCAATCCCCGAGGGCTTGCTCAGGATCAGGAAGCCCTTTTCCTCCCGTAGGATGGCGGATTCGATACGCTGCATTACCCGCTCACCGGGGGCAACCTTATCCCCCGCTTCCGCCACACGCACTGGCGGAATACGCACCGAATCCCCCGCCACCAGCCGATAGGTGGGCTTCACGCGGCCTTTATTGACTCGTACCTCGCCTTTGCGCAGCATGCGATAGACACGGCTCTTCGGCACCCCTTTGAGGGTGGTAACAAGGAAGTTGTCGATGCGCTGACCGGCACGCTCCGGACTGATTTCGACAAAGCGCACCCTGGGAGTACCCACGCTGGCATCCGGCACATGCGCCCCTTCCTGACTAAATTCCTGACTCATTTGCCCATGATACCACCTTGGCATGATGGCCCATGATCCAGTGGGCCTTCGAACGTGAATTCCCAGGCAGAGATATTAGAGATAGGGCATCAATGTCATTAAGTTAACAAAATCACGACAGTTTTGTAGGTTGGCGGTGACGAAGGAACCCCGACATTGTTGGCTTCGTTGGGGTTCGCAGGCTTACCATCAACCTACAACAAGCAGGATCTCAGGCTTAACTTAATGGCATTGGATAGGGCATTATAGAAAAATCCATCCCATAGTCGGACACTGGTGAGCGGTAGCGAACCGCATCAGTCGAGAACGCTGGCCCCGGCGCCAGCAACCAATACGGTTGCAAAACCACCACACCGTGCTCATTCTGCCTTGCTGAGCAGGAACAGAGGCCCGGCAGTGCGGCCCACATCGATTGAGAATATCCCCCATCCCCTAGAGGGAAGACGACATATTGTCCAATTATAAAGAGTCTGATATAGGGGATGGTTTGCCGCCATCGCACAAGGCTGCTATAGTTTCCAGCCTGTTGCGGGATCGCATTGATTTTACGCCACATTTCTACTCATTCCCGGCTTCTCCGCCAAGCAATTATCGCGAGGGAAGCACGGACACGGGGGATGGCGAAAACCGAGCTTAATTTTCAACATCCGTGTCATGACGGATGTCACTTACACTTAGGAGCCTCTGCTTGAGTTTTGGCGAATAATATTGAGAGCCAAAATGTTCAAATTCAAGGCGAAAATCGCACGTAATAGCTAGCTATTGCGAAGATTTTCAACGAAGAAGTTGGATATTTTGGACTCAAGATTTTCGTTCATAACTTAATCAGAGGTTCCTTAATTGATTAGCGCGCTCCCATGTTCGCAAAGCGTTCATGACGAGCTACAAACAACAGTTATCCCGGCCGGCCTGCCGCCTGTAATGGTCGCTGGAGGAACGGGTAACCAC
Source organism: Gammaproteobacteria bacterium (assembly GCA_021647505.1). Classification (GTDB taxonomy): domain Bacteria; phylum Pseudomonadota; class Gammaproteobacteria; order SZUA-152; family SZUA-152; genus DRQN01. The sequence continues at coordinate 88,229 of JAKIUN010000007.1, read as the reverse complement.
TGTGACGTATTCCGCCCGCAACCGCAGTGGACAGGGTTGAGCGCGCTGGAAATAACAATATGAAACGTATGCTGTTTAACGCAACTCAGTCAGAAGAGTTGCGTGTTGCGCTGGTCGACGGCCAGCGTATGTATGACCTTGACATAGAAACCGCTGGCCGCGAGCAGAAAAAGGCTAACATCTACAAGGGCCGCATTACCCGCATTGAGCCTAGCCTCGAAGCTGCCTTTGTCGACTATGGCGCCAATCGCCACGGCTTCCTTCCCCTCAAAGACATCTCACGCACCTATTTCAATCCCGCCGTCGAACTTGGCGCTGGTCGCGTCAACATCAAGGAAGTGATGCGTGAAGGCCAGGAAATTCTTGTCCAGATAGACAAAGAAGAACGCGGCAACAAAGGCGCGGCGCTGACTACCTTTATTAGCCTCGCCGGCCGCTACCTGGTACTGATGCCCAACAACCCACGTGCCGGCGGCGTCTCACGCCGCATCATGGGTGACGAACGCAATCAGATCCGCGACGCCCTCGCCGCACTGGAAGTGCCGGAAGATATGGGCCTTATCGTGCGTACCGCCGGTGTCGGCAAGAACCCTGAAGAGTTGCAATGGGATCTCAACTATCTGCTGCAATTGTGGGGGGCTATCGACAAGGCCTCACAAGACAAAGTCGCGCCCTTCCTCGTCTACCAGGAAAGCAACGTCATCATCCGCGCCATTCGCGACTATCTGCGCAAGGACATCAGCGAAATCCTCATCGACGACAAAGAGACCTATGCGCAGGCAGTTGAATTCGTACAGATGGTGATGCCGCACAACCTTGGCAAGCTCAAGCTTTACGAAGACAAGGTGCCGCTGTTCACGCGCTACCAGATCGAAAGCCAGATCGAGACCGCCTTCCAGCGCGAAGTACGCCTGCCCTCCGGCGGCGCCATCGTCATTGATCACACTGAGGCCCTGGTCTCCATCGACATCAACTCGGCACGCGCCACCAAGGGCAGCGACATCGAGGAAACAGCGCTCAACACCAACCGCGAGGCGGCCGAAGAAATCTCCCGCCAACTGCGTCTGCGCGACCTCGGTGGTCTGATCGTCATCGACTTCATCGACATGAATTCCTCACGCAACCAACGCGAAGTGGAAAACACTCTGCGCGACGCGTTGAAAATGGATCGCGCCCGCGTACAGGTGGGCCGCATCTCGCGCTTCGGGCTGTTGGAGATGTCGCGCCAACGCCTGCGCCCTTCACTGGGCGAATCCAGCCAGATCGTCTGCCCACGCTGCAAGGGTCAGGGCACCATCCGTGGCACCGAATCACTGGCGCTGTCGATCCTGCGCATCATTGAAGAAGATGCCATGAAGGAGCAGACAGCACGTATCGTGGTGCAGGCACCGGTCAACGTAGCCACCTTCCTGCTCAACGAAAAACGCTCTGCAATCAGTGATATCGAGGCACGCCAGAGAGTCAAGATTGTACTGGTGCCCAACACCCATTTTGAGACCCCACACTACGAGATCCAGCGCGAACGCGTCAGCGAGCAGGGGCACAGTGGCCGGGCCAGCTACGATCTCGCCGTGGAACGCGAAGAAGCCTCCGAGTCTCTGCAGAGTGACAAACCCAAGATCAAGACGGAAGAACCTGCCGTCAAGAGTGTCGTGCCAGCCTCACCCGTGCCACAACAAGCCACGTCACCGCAAGCACAGGAAACACCCCGCCAGGGTGGCTTTATCAAACGCCTGTGGTCAAATCTCATCGGCGGCGACACAACCGAGAAAGCCGCTACCGACAACGGCGACACCCGGGCAACCAGCAGTGCGCCTAAAACCACCACCAGCCGTGGCGCCAGTAGTAAGACCACTGGCGAGTCACGTGGCCAGCAACGCCGCGGTCGAGGCAATGCCCGTGGAGGAAGCAGCGGGAGCAGCAACGGACGCCGTCGCCAGCAGCCGCCGCGCAAAACCGACGCCGAGCGTCGCGATAGCGAACAGGCTCCTGATACAACGCGCAACACCGCGCAGGCTGACACACCAGCTGAACCGCGCCAGAAATCGCCCCGCAGAGAACGCCAGCCAAGTCGTGACAACGCGACGCAAAAACCTGCCCCGGAAAAGACAGCCAATGCCCAGCCAGAAAATACTACCGAGGTGACACCGGTAGCAACACCACCTGAGGCTGGCAGCGATGAAAACCAGCAAGAGCCGCGTGATGGACAGCGCTCCCGCCGGGGCCGCCGCGGTGGCCGCCGTCGTCGTCGCGAGCCGAACCGCGACGCCAATACCGAGACCAGTAACGAATCCGGTAACGAATCCGGTAACGAATCCGGCAACGAATCCGGCAACGAAGGCAACGGCGAGAAAACAGCAGGCGAAACCCTGCCGACCGCCAACACGCGCACCGAAGCCTCGCAGGAGACCCCGCCGCCTGCCAGCGCCGACAAGCCCCCTGCCCCGCGTGCTGCAAAGACTTCCAGACCCGTCGGAAAGGAAGCTGCAACAACCACCGCCGTGAAGGGTGAAGACACGACGACTAAGCCAACGCCCGTCACCCCGGAAACGTCGCCGAGACCTCAAGGCAAGGCACTGGTGGCGAACAGCACTGAGGCAGCGGGCAGTGAAAAGACAAGGAGCAAGCGGACGCCAGCGACCAAGCCTCCGACAGAAAAGCCACTGGGCACAGAACCAGCCTCTGCGGACAAGGGCGGCAGCGACGAAATAACGGCCAAAAAGCCCGTCACCAAAGCCGCCGCCAGCAAAAAACCACAGGCACAGAGCACTGAAAAACCTGTTGAAAAGGCCGTGAAAAAGCCTGTCGAAAAAGCCAGGCCGGCGGCGCAAGAACCTGTCCGAGACGTCGCAGAGAAGTCCCAGAAAAAACCACCATCTGTGCCTAGCGAAAAACCTGTCGGCGAGAAGCCGGCAAGTGAAAAGCCGGTCAGAAAAAAGCTGGCCACCGAGAAACCGCCGCTTGCCGAAAAAACTGAGAAGAAAAAGACAAGGACGCCCAGACAGGCCGACCTGCTCAAACCCATCGAGACGAAACCGGTCGAGACCAAGCCCATAGCGGCCAAGGTCTCACCGACGCCGGCACCCACCACATCACCTATAAAAAGTGAAAAAACGGTGGTGAAGGAAGCGGCCCCTGCCCCCAAGGCCAAGTCCCCGGATAACAATGAGGGCTAAGCCAACCGCGTGGGCACATAAAACGTGCCCACCCTACCGGGACTGACAGCGTATGGATGTTGTAGGTTGGGGTGAACGCTTTTTGTGAACACCAATCTGCAGCATTTTCCATGCTGCCCGAACGAAGCGTTACAAATGCCGTTTGCGGATCTCTTCCAACAAACCCTCGGCCGCCACCTCGATCATGTCCAACACCCGATCAAACCCGGCCGGCCCGCCGTAATAGGGATCGGGCACTTCATCGATATCCAGCTCGGGAGCATAACGGAGAAACAACTGTAATTTGTGCCCCAAACCCTCAGGGCAGATCGCCTGCAAACGCTCGTAGTTGTCCCGGTCCATGGCCAACACATAATCGAACGCTTCAAAATCCTCCGCCACCGCCTTGCGCGCGCGTAAGCGGCTGAGATCCACGTCCCGGCTTGCCGCCGTGCGCTGTGCACGAGGATCGGGCGGCTCACCGACATGGTAGGCATGGGTACCGGCGGAATCGATATCCACCCGTTCATCCAGTCCGGCATCGGCAACGCGCTTGGCAAATACCCCCTCCGCCGTGGGTGAACGGCAGATATTGCCCATACAGACAAAAAGCACACTGATGTCTTTGTTCATTTTTCTCCGCCGTCGTCGTTGAAGGAATACGGAGATTCTAGCAAAAACAGACATCAATGCGGGTTCTTCAACAGGGGATCATACATCGCCCAAGGCCGCCGAATCGATATAGACATCGACTCCATCTTGTCCGTGGACATGGGCAATGGGCAGATCCTCGCCCGCCTGCCAGCACTGCACTGCCGCCTGCTTGCCCCGGCCGGTGACAATAATCAGCACCTCGCGTGCGGTATTCAGGGCCGCGAGCCCCAGGCTGACGCGCTGTGGCGGTGGCTTGGGGGCATCACGCACGGCGACGACCGTTGCCGACGCGTCCAGCGGATGCCCGGGAAACAGGCTGGCCGTGTGGCCGTCCTCGCCCATGCCGAGCAGAACCAGATCGAAAGGTTGTGCGGCCGCGACAACAGCTGTGTATTTTTCCACCGCCCTGTCGATACCTTCTTCCGTGGGAATGGGATATATATTTTCTGCAGGAAGGGCCACATGTGCCAGCCAGTTTTCGCAGGCCATGACGCTGTTACGCTCGGGATGATCAGCCGGCAGACAGCGTTCGTCACCAAAGTAGATGAACCACTTTTCCCAGTCGGCATCGGCTGTGCGCAACAGGTGATAGGCCTGTGCCGGCGTGGTGCCGCCGGCCAGCACCAGCTTGAACCGGCCCTGGGTTTCAATGGCCTGCGTTGCGGAATTCAGGATGCGTTCGGCCGTGACCTGGGCCACGGCCTCGGCATCGTCGAAGGTATGCCAGTCTTGCCGCACGTTATTTCTTTTCGTGGTGGCCGCCAAAGCCGAAGCGCATGGCGGAGAGCACCTGGTCGGCGAAGTCGCTTTCGCCCCGTGAGGTGAAGCGGTCGTATAGTGCCGTGGTCAATACCCGCGCCGGGACGCCGGATTCGATGGCGGCAATGCTAGTCCAACGGCCTTCGCCGGAGTCGGACACGTTACCGGAAAATTCGCTCAACTGCGGGCTGGTGTGCAGGGCATCGGCGGTCAGATCCAGCAGCCAGGAGGCCACCACGCTGCCACGACGCCAGACCTCGGTGATGTCGGCCAGATTCAGGTCATACTGGAAGTCTTCCGGGTTGCGCAGCGGCGAGGTCTCGGCATCGATTTCCTGTGAGACCTTGCCGACATTGGCGTGCTTGAGGATGTTCAGGCCCTCGGCATAGGCGGCCATGAGTCCGTATTCGATGCCGTTGTGCACCATCTTGACGAAGTGACCGGCGCCCACCGGGCCGCAATGCAGATAGCCCTGCTCGGCCTGGGAGGCTTCACCCGCCAGACCCTTCGAACGCGCCACCTCGCCTACGCCGGGGGCCAGAGACTTGAAGACGGAATCCAGATGCGCCACCGAGGCGTCTTCACCACCGATCATCAGGCAGTAGCCACGCTCCAGGCCCCACACGCCGCCGCTGGTGCCGACGTCCATATAATGAATGCCCTTGGGCTGCAGGCGTTTGGCGCGGGCGATGTCGTCCTTGTAATAGGAGTTGCCGCCATCGATGATGATGTCGCCTTCGTCCAGCTTGTCCACCAGCGCATCGATATTCTGATCCACCGCCGCCGCCGGCACCATCAGCCAGACCACGCGCGGGGTTTCCAGCTTGGCAATAAAATCGTCGAGATCGCCGGCGCCGATGGCGCCCTCGCCTTCCATGGCCTTCACCGGCGCGGGGCTGCGGTTGTAGACCACGCATTCGTGACCGTCTTTCATCAGACGGCGCACCATGTTGGCGCCCATGCGCCCCAGACCAATCATTCCCAGTTGCATTCGTTATTCTCCATTCGTGCGATGGCCCTCAGGCCAGAATATTTGCCAGTCGTTGTAAGGCTGAAACGGTATCGGCACCGATGTGCAACCGCAGGGCGCGGCGCTTGCGTTCCGACAGCACCTGAAAATCACCCTGCGCCTGCGCCGCCTTGACGACCCCAAAGCTGTATTTGCGGCTCGGTACCGGCAAGTCTTGAGCATCATCGCAGGTAATCTGCAAAAACACCCCACTGTTCGGCCCACCCTTGTAGGCTTGACCGGTGGAATGCAGAAAGCGCGGCCCGTAACCGACGCAGGTGGCAACCCGCTCACGTTGGCTGACGTGATTGCGGATTTGCTGTAGGGCCGCATCGTGTTGCGGCTCCAGCCGGTTGATATAGGCCAGCAGGGCGAGGTAGTCACCGGCGCCGAGCCGGCCTAAATGGGCCTTGAGATAATCCTCGACGCTGGCGTCCGCACCCGCCAGCTCGCGCAGGGCATTCGTGTTGGCGTCATCGGTAAACAGGGTAAAGTGCTCATCACCGGCCATCGCCGACTCTTCCGGTAAGCTGCCGCTGGCCTCGAAGGCCTCGGTTAGCTTGCGGGTTTCGATTTTGCTGGCCTCCACGTCCGGCTGATCGAAGGGGTGGATGTTCAGCACCGCACCGGCCACCGCAGTGGCGATCTCCCAGCGGAAGAATTCTTTACCCAGATCGTAGGCGTCGGACAGCTCAATGCGCACCAACGGATGACCCGCCGCCACCAGTGCATCGAGACGGGCACGCTCGGCACTGTCGTCATCACCGGCCATATGCAAATAGGCGAACAGGCGATCGTCGCCGTAATGCTCCGGCGCAGCCAGGGCCTCACCATCGACGGGGATGATGCCCTTGCCTTGCTTACCGGTAGATTCGGCCACCAGTTGCTCCATCCACGCGCCCATGGCACGGATGCCCGGCGAGGTGAGGATGGTCAGCTTGTCACGTCCCTGCTTTGCTGCGAGCCCCATCACCAGGCCCAGCATGACTCCCGGGTTTCGTGCCACATCACTCTGCTCGCAGGCGGCGACCATTTCCTCCGTGCAATCGAGGAAACGGGCCACATCGACGCCCATCACCGCTGCCGGCACCAGGCCAAAATTGGACAAGACCGAATAGCGTCCACCGATCTTAGACTTGCCGTAGAAGATGGCGCGGAAGTTGTCGGCGCGCGCCACCGATTCCATGTTAGAGCCAGGGTCGGTCACGGTCATGAAGCGGGCCGAGGCTTCGGCCTGCCCCAGCTCTTCCGTGGCACGAGTAAAAAAGTAGTCCTTGAAGATGTTCGGCTCCAGAGTGGAACCGGACTTGCTCGACACCAGAAACACGCTGTGGGCGTAGTCAATCTGCGCCTCCACAGCGCGAATGTGCGCCGGGTCGGTGGAATCCAGGATCAGCCACTGAGGATGGCCGGGCTGGGTGCCAAAGGTCAGTTGCAACACCTCCGGGCCCAGGCTGGAGCCACCCATGCCGAGCAGCACCGCGTGGCTGAAGTCGCCCTCGCGGACAAAGGCCAGCGCCTGCGACAGCTCATCGGTGTGCTCACGCAGCTCGCGACTGATGGTCAGCCAGTCCAGCCACTGATCTTCGTCACGGCCGGCCCAGAGGCTGGCGTCGCGGGCCCATAGCCGCGCCACCTTGCCGTTGGCCTGCCATTCATCGACGGCTTCGTCGAGTTGTTGCTGAAATACCGTGGGAAGAGAAAATGATTGTCCGTGCATTAAGCCAGCTCCCGGGAAAACGACCGCCTCACGAAAAGACAGCCGGTGGAAAGTTATAGGTTCTATATTGCCAGAAAGTAGACACCGAGGCGCGGCGTTTTTGTAAAACAGGATAGCGACCACTGTGGGCCTTACTTGAGGTAGTCAGTACCCTGGTCGCGCACCAAGGGGGCGTGATAATACTTGTACTTCAACGGCGCCTCGATGCCATGACAATCGATACAGAAGCTGCCCTTTGCCCCTCGCTGGCGCAGAAAGCTGTTGAGAACATTCCCGGTTAGATTACCCTGCCTGTGCACTGGTGTTTCCGGCATTTGCTTGTTGTCCCCCCTTGTTTGGGGCGTCCAGCGGTGCGGGTCGTGACAGGTGACACAGCCTATCGCACCAAATTCACTCAGTTTGCCATCCGCGCCGATCAGCGGCATTCGCTTCGGATCAGATCGCAGAATGAGATCCCGCGCGGGGTGGCTGAAGCGCTCGACCCACGTCGAGGCAGTGACCCCTTTTTGCCGATGGCAATCCAGACACAGGGTATCGCGCTCCAGGGCTGTTTCCTTGCCCTTGTAGTCATGCCGCTCCCAGGCATGCAGCATCGGCTCGCCCGGCTTGCCGCTATGCATGCGATGACAAGCCCCACAGACCCCGCTTTGAACGGGCGACTGCCCGGCAAGGTTATGACTTGTTTTTGCCGTCAGACGCAGGTCATGGTCGCTGTTCACCACCCATGCCTGTCCCTCGTGACACACACTGCACAGTTTTCCGTCACGGTGATCCTCACGCAGCAAAGCTGTCTCTGGCTTACCGGCATGCACGCTGTGGCAGGTGAAACAAGTCACGTGTTTGAAGGCCTTACCACCTATCTTTACCGGCTCGTCCAACTTGAAATCAACGGGATGCACACCCTTCTTGCGCGCGTCCTTCTTGTCCACCGCATGCTGTCGCGGATGACACTCAATGCACAACTCTGCATCAGTAATGGGAAGTACTGTCATTGCATCACCCTCACCGCCGTGAATCTGGTGACAGGTCTGGCACGTCATGCGATCTTGCCGATCCAGCGCACCGCCTCTGTTCCCCAGGCTATCCGGCAAGCCCATATGCAAATGCTTATCAGAGGCATAATTCTGTGGCTCAACCACTCCACCCAGCGGCGGGGCCTTGAGATAAATACCCACGGGGTGATTGACACCACGTGGCGGGTGTTCGGGGTCAAGGCGACTGGCCAGCTTCGAGGAATGGCACTGCTGACAAAGGTCACCATCACGGTTCGGCACGCGTAGCCAGGGGTTGCCATGCGAGGCATAAAGCGTGGTCTGTGTTTCGGTATCCTGCCCATGTGGTGTATGGCAACTGCCGCAGGACAGTGACTGGCCATCAAGCCGGTTGTCAAGTAAAGGAAAGACCGCCGGTATCTTATCCTTGCTGTTTGCCTCCTGCATGCTCTGCCGTGATTTTTTCTCACGCGGATGATGGATATCTGGGTGCTGCCCCCCACGGCCAATGCGTTGGCGAGAATCCACCACGGCCCCGTGATGGCAGCTGTAGCACATGCGTGGCGATACGACGGCCGGGACTTTTTCATCACTGGCTTGCGGCACCCTCTGCCGCAGACTCTGCAGCGCTACCTGCGATGCCCACGACAGATGGCAACTGATACAATTTTTACCTGATCCGACAGGTTTTGATTTAAGCAAACGATCCTGTACTTCCATGGGCTCACCCGCTATCAAGCGAAAGACCTCAACACGGCTCCTTCCTGCATCCGTCACATACAGACGTCCAGCCTGAATCTCGATGCCAACCGGTGAGTGAAAATGTAACATCTTCCCGGCACGGCTCCTGAGCCGACCAACAAACTTCCCATCGAGAAATAATGAAATATCACCGAGGTAACTATCACCAACCAGAAGTAATCCGTCACCAGCAAAGGCCAGCCCATTGGGGCGAAACAGCTCACCATTCTGCAAGCCAAAACGGGCGATGTCATAGACAAATTGTCCGCGCGGGTGCAAAACCTGAATCCGCCCGTTGAGCACATCCGTCACGTAAAGATAGTCGCTACTATCAACCGCAATCTGAAATGGAAACTGGAACTGATCACGACTCTCACCACGCTTTCCCTGACAAAATATCGGCACATTGCGTTGCAGGTCGTAGGCACAGACCTGATGATTGCGACGATCAGTCCACAGCAGTTGATCCTGGCTCAGGGCAAGGGCAACGGGTTCTGGGGGCTCATCGCCCGTCAATGGAATATTGCGGATAAAATCACCCCGCAAATTGAAGACAGCAATGCGATGATTACCCGTATCGGCGACGAATACCTCACCTTTTCCAATAATTATTCCCACCGGTAATCGCAACTCACCCGGTCCGTTCCCGGGGCGTGAAAATGCAAAATCCCGCTCACCGTCACGGGTGAACACAACCACACGCCCGTTGACCCCGTCCAGCACATAAACCCGGCCATCATCACGCACGGCCACATCAGTGGGCTGATTCAGACCAACCTCCAGGACCATCAATCTTTCTGCAACCACGGCGGCTTGTGCCTCGCCAAAGCCCAGCAACAGAATCAGCCGAAAAAAAATCTGTCGTGCAATGCTCATCCTATTCAGTGCAACAGTTCCGTCATGCGCAACCGCTGATCCTTCTTTTTATAGCGGGAAAAAAACTGCGCGATGGCATTTTTTTCAATGGCGCGGGCCTGCTGGTCGCTGGCACCCAGCATCTGCCAGTCAAGCAGTGTCTGATTCTGGCGATGGCAATCGGCACAGTGTCGGCCATCTTTTTTCAGGGACACATGCAGGCCGGCCTTGAGCCGGGTCTTTTCTTCATCACTACCCTTATCCCAGGTGCGAGCAATCGCATTGGCGCCGGGGTCATCCTTAAATAGCAGGGCCGGCTTATCATGGAGGAAAGGCGCAATGCGGGAAACTGAATCGGGTACTAGGGAGGGAATCGGCAAGTCTTCCGTACTGTCGACCTGCTGCGGGTTATCCAGATTTATGTTGCTAGCCGCCGCACCATAGGCAACCCAACGATACTCAAACTGGACACCCTCTGGCTGGAAGTGACAGGTCTCACAGGCCACATAATATGTGTGCATATTGAGAAAACTGCGTTTGCGCTCTGAGTGACGATGCGGCAATGCCGGATGGCAAATCTGGCACAGGGGCTGCTTTCCCACCTTTGCTCGGGAGTTCCTTTTATGAAAGGGTGCAACACCCAGTTCATCTCGAACCTTCAGCTCATGATAGTCATCGACCTGCTTGCGCGCTTTCTGCAAGGCTTTGGCATCCGGCAGTGTATTTTCCCCCAGATCAAAATAGGGATTCTCCGCTGCCTGTATCACAGGAGAGAGAACAACAAACAACCCCACAACCATGCTGATAATTATCATGACTTATCTTTATCCTTAGTAACGGCCTTTTTATGCCGCTTATGGGGTTTCTTCGGCCTGCGGCCAATGATCCGCTTCTGAAAGCTGTCCCCGCCCAGCACCGCAAAGATGACACTTTGGCGTTTATTGCCAAACAACAGCCACAACAGGCTACCGCCGCCCAACACCAGAACAATCGGCAGCATGGCCATGATGGCCTTACTCCAGTTGGTGGAAAGTCGTGCTTCATCCAGCGGCGCAATATCATTGGTGGCGATAATCATATCGATATCGTGCAGGTCTGTGCTTACGAAGCCCACATTCAGCGGATGCGTGGCAAAACCATGACAGCCTTCGCTGGCGCAGGTTTTGGCCAGTTGATCCGTATGCGTCGCCGCTAGCGGATCATCATCGCGGCGCACGCCATGGCGAAACCCGGCCGGCGCATGGCAATCGATACAGGAGGCACCCGCTTCCACACCACTTCTTAGCAGGCGGCCATGCAGAGTCATGGCATAACTATCACTAGCGAGTATGAAACGGGCGCCCACTTTTTCTTTTTTTCCCGTTTCAGGGTTTTCAATCTCCACCCGTGCCATACGTTGGTGATCGGCATGGCAATCGTTACAAATGCGGTTGTGGTCACGCTTGTCCCAGCGCGAGCCGATAAAACGGCGCAGGATGTGGCCACCAAACTGGCTCATCCACACCTTACCCTGGTGACAACCACCACACTCGGTTTCGAGATGGTTGAAGTCCTCACGAAAACGCGGCAGATCCTTGGCGCCAATATACAGCTCATTGGGGTGGCACTTGCGACAGGATGGCAATGTCTCATCACTGGCCTCACGCAGACGATTGGCGCCGCTAAAGCCCTTGCTCCAGCCCTTGCCATGCACGGATTCCCTAAACTCCTCCATTACCGCCTTGTGAGTATAGGGCTTGCCACCGGAGGGTTCTTCCACATGGCAGGAGGCCGCACAGTCGACTTCGCCATTTTTTGGCCGGTGAGGATAGTCACGGATCTTGCGATGACAATCCTTGCACGGCACGCTGCCATGCAGGGAACTCAAATAGTGCGAGGCATCGATGCTAGCCACGCGCAACACACCCTGCTTATCCACGTATTGCAGATCCGGCAAGGCGTGGCAGGACAGACAGCCATCCACGTCTCCGTGCCGCTCATCGGCCATCACCTGGGTGACAATCACGAACAGGGTGGCGATGGAAACAATCAACGCCAGGGTCAGCCGTTGCCAGTTGATGCGCCGCCAGGCCGGCACTGGCTTCTCTTGCCGGTGCAGAGCCGTCCACTGCGGCAGGGGATGATAATCGATGCCCTTCTTTTTCCGCTTCGGCGTGATGTCCGGTGGCATCGCCAGCCAGTCGATGGCGTGCCAGTCGCAAACATCCACGCATTCATGACAGGACATGCAGGAAAACTGATCCACTACTGCCACTCGATCCACCATCTTGATAGCGCCGGTCATGCACTGGCGGGCACACACATTACAGCCGGTGCAACGATCACGCTCGACGCGAATACGGCGAGTGAAACGAAACTTCGCACCCAATCGGTTAACGATGCCGTCGATGGCGCCGATGGGGCACAGGAACTGACAATAGGCACGCCCCTTGCTGGCAAAGAAACCAAGCAGGAACAGCAGGCCGAGGTTGACAATACCCACAGCGGAAAACAGAAAAGCGATGCCCATTAACCCACCGCTGAAGGCCTCGAAAATACGCGGCACGGTAATAAAGTTGCACAGGGTACAGGCACTGATACCCAGCATCGGCATCAACAGCAAATACGTGGCGAAATAGCCGTAGCGAATCGGCACCTGCGGCAGGGCGCGGTATTCGATTTTCCAGCGATCATTGAGCAAGCGGCTGACCAATTCGGGAAAACCGCCCACAGGACAGAGATAGCCACACCAGATGCGACCAAAGAAAAAGGTCGTGATGAGAATAGCCGACAGGGCGATGACACCGATCATCGCCACCGACATCTGCGCGCCCAAATCGTCCAGTGTCATGCCGGGGAAATAGAGATAGAAACGGCGGATGCAAACCTTGCCGCACAAGTCTGGATTGTCCACCAAGCCCGGCAGGATCAAAAACGGGGCAAAGAACAGCGCACAACTGAGTATGATCAGCCCATAGCGATATTTCTGTCCGTTGGGGATAGCGCGAAGTTTCTTTACCCATTGCACGGCGATTAGCTCTCGAACTCGTGGCAGGCGAAACACAGGGAACCGTCCTTTGCGGAAAGGCGCAGCAACACCTCGGAATGCAGGCGGCGGTAATACAGATTCAGCGGCGTGGCATTGTCTTGCAGCATCTCCAGCCGTGTCTGCTTGTCGGCGCGATAGACGCTATTCCAGGGATGGTCTTCGTAAACCACACCCTGTTGTAAATCACCACCCGCCACCTGTTTTCCGGCCGGCTTGCCCACATCGATCAAGCCACGTTCGTGCGGCGAGTGACAGGTGACGCACATGATCCGGCCCTGTTCATCCAGCGGCAGAATGATGCCAAGCTTGCGCTCTGCCGCCTGCATACGCCGGCGCATTTTCTGGTCAGGTTTCTGCAGATGATTGAGTGCATTGAGATGCGGCGTCTTCAGGTGACAGCCCAGGCAAAGGGTCTCTGGCGGCAGACGCAGCTTTAACTGCTCCCGTGTATAGTCCTTGTTTGGATCCAGCGCCTTTTGGTGACAGTATTCACAGGCCTTTTCATCGTACTTTCCCTGTGCGTCCAGCAGGTCGTGGATATTTTTCCGGCGGTAGGCCTTTTCCTCGTGGCAGCGATAGCAGAACGCCGTGGTCTTCGCATAGGGGCCTTCGCGCAAAAACGCTGGCGCACGTTTGTCCACCTCATCGAAGGGGATGTCTTCAATGTCCTCGATACCGTGGCAGGTCTCACAGACGATTTCACTGCGGTGATTCAAGGGAAAACGCTCGGGAAGCTGCACCGCCTGTGATGGCTTGATATTGACAAGATGATGCAGAGGCGGAAGATCCACCAGCCGCTCGGCCGCGGTGGCTGCGGAGACAAAGAACAAAGCGAAACCGAGGACATAACGCATCTCACATGCCCGCCTGTACCGCTTCACCGTGCTGGTGACAGGGACGGCAGTCCCCACCCACCCGGTGCACACCGCGCAAGCCATTACCCGCATCCACATCAGCCTGCTCCAGCAGCATTTCCATGTCATGGCAAAGCACGCATAACTGCGAAAAGTCACCTTCACGGGTGATCACTGGCCAGGGATGCTGGCGAAACGCTACCGTCAGTCGGCTGGCGCCCTTGTCCGAACGGTCGATGATGAGCCCGGCATTTTGTGTGCCGTGCATGGTGTGACAATCCGTGCAGGCCACACGACTGGCATAAACATAAGTGTCGCGCAGTCCAGCATAGGTGCGTCCGCCACCATCGACCGCGCCGTGTTTGTCGCTGTAACGCCAAGCATCTTCGATGGCGATGAGTGGATTATCGAAAGCCACGTCGGTAATTTCGAAACCGACCTGCGGGTGGTCACGATTGTGACAACGCAGGCAAAAATCACTGAGCGCGGCATAGGGCGTGGTCAAACCGTTGGCATCGGCAAGACGAGTCAGATCGCGGTTGATATCGAAACGCCCGTTCATATCAGACGCCACATGGCAGACCAGACACTGCTCGTCGGCCAGCGGATTACGGCCAGGCTGCACAAAGTCGTGGCCATTGATACCATCGCCCAACGGATGCGACGGCAGGTCGTTCGGGTTATGACAAAGCACACAGCGGCGCGACTGCGGGGTGCCATTGCCGCCATGACAGCCCGTGCAGCTGTCGAAGCCCTTGTCTCGCACCATGTCGCGGATGCGCGGCACCTGGCGATGAATCAGCATCAACGGATGACAGGCGGCACAATCCGCCAGCCCCCAGGCCGCGCCGTCACCACCATGCCCACTAGCGAGGATGAGATGGCCCGATACCAGCGAGTGTGCCGATTCATCCGCATCCATGTCGCAGCCCGACAGCAGGAGCGCCGTCAGCAGCAATAGCAGCCAAGCCCTGCTCATGGCAATCTCCGGTGACAATCGCTGCAATAGTTCACATTATGACAACGGCCGCAGCTGGCGGTATCGAAGCGCGCCTCCAGGCCGTGCGCGGAAATATAGCCCAGGCGATGAACCTGCCGGCGAGAGCTGTCGCGGCGGAAATGGCAATCGGTGCAGAACGAGAGATCGAGATGGCACTCTCGGCACGCTGAGTCATCAAGCCGAGAATCCTCGCCATGCTGAGCGATATAGTTGAAGTTATGGTCTGGCGGCCAGATCTTTTGTGGCTGGTCGTGGCACAGGTCACACCGCCAGGGGGCGCTGATTTGCACAACATGGCAGCTGTGACAAATCTCACGCAGTGGCTCATTGGCAATGACATTAATCGCTTGCAGGCGTTTGATATCACGTATATCAGTGCCATTGAAGGGATGGCAACGCAGGCAAGCATCGCCCTCCTCTTCCATCACTGCCTGATGGGCATTGTGTGGATAGAAGATATCCGTGCGCTGATGACGTTTTTCCCACCAGCTCTTTTCCTTTTCGACCGTCTCCCCGGCAAACAGGGACAAACTCACCAGGGCCAGAGCCATGATCAGCACAACTCCTTTCATGGCAATATCCTCAGACCACGATTATCGAAGAGATAGCTGAGCCGCACGCCGGCACGGTATTCATTTTGCAAATTGCTATTGTAGATAAAGCTGACAAAGCAGGACGCATACAAATCTGCGCGCATTGCCTGCTCCGCTTGCGCCTCCAGGCCCAGTACGTGATTTTTGCCAATCAAGCGACGCTGCTGAAACTGCATGACGCCACTGACGATACTGCGCCGCTTTGCTGACAAGCTGGCGCCATACTGGAAATAGAGGCCAGTGTTTTGATCATCGTGCAGACGCAAGTGGTCGAGCTGCACGGCCCAGGTCTGGCCACGAGGGCGGCGGCCGCTCGCGTCCAGACTGATGCCATCGCCATTGTTGGCATGATCGCCCTGTGAATCCTCGCGCCACACATGACGCAACCGCAGCTGCCCACCAAGATTATGCCGTAGCCGATAGTGCCATTCGCCACTCAGGGCCATCTGCCCGTTCAGGGCATAGTGGGCATAGAAACGCTGGCGAAAGCTCAGCCGGGCATGGCTGGGCGTATAGGTCTCGAAGCGCATCCGTGCAAAGGATTTTTCCGAGACATTTCCTTCGACGTAGGCCTGCACATTTTCCAGCCGCCTTTCCGCCGGCAGATAGGTGCCCTGAAGCAAGGATGCCACGGACGCCCTTCCGGCCGATGTTCGCCAGCCGGCATTGATGCGATCCACGGCGCGGTCATCGACCCGCCGCTGCCAGCCGAGACGCAGCGTCCCCGGCCCCATACCGGCCTGCGCAGGTATTGAGTAATGTGCATCCGCCCCGTACAGGGCCTGTGCGCTGAGGCCACGGAAGTCTTCGATGCGGGCGGGACGTCCGGCATAGGCATTGACGCCCAGCCGCTGGCCCTGCAGGCGTAGTTGTGCGCCGTCCAGGGTATAAAATCCCAGTCCATCGGCACGTTGCAGGCGACCGGCCCTAACATGGAACTGTTGCTCTGGAATGAATGATTTCAGGACGCGTTTTTCAACAAACAGTTGATAGAGATGAGCTGAGTTATCACCGTCACGATGGCGCAAAGCCAAGCTCAGCCCGGAACGGAAGCCTCGTTCATCATCGACAAATAATAGATCACCTCTTCCCTCAATCTGTCCCTGATCGGCGAATGCGCGGTTGTCCACCTGCATCAGCGTGTCGAGGCGTCCGGACAATCCGGCCGTGGCCGTGCCGGTAAAAAACACACCGGCCAACAGGCAGGCCGGAACAAAGAATGGGTAAGAGGCCGGCACATCGCAGCCTTAGGCCTTATCGGCTAAATCCACACCGGCATCCACCGGTCTATTTTTCAGCACCGCCCAGGCCACAATGGCCCCCAGGGCCACGACGCAGCTACCACAGGTGGAGCAGTGCCCCTCCCGGGGCACGGTGCAATTGCTTGTCAAGGCGATATGGCTGAGGGCAAAACCAGCACCCGCCAGCCAAGGCAAGGCCTGTTGCAGGGGTGTTTTCAGGGTGGTTTGTTCGGAACCGTTGTTATTCATCTCGATACCAATCTCCGCAAAAAGTCAGTGCTGTCCCGTTAACAACATATCGTCATGCCGGGCTTGACCCGGCATCCAGGAAGTCATTGAAACCACCAGATTCCGGGTCAAGCCCGGAATGACGGGAGGGGTTGCCCGGTTTCATGTCTCACATCTCCTCGTTAATGCTGTCTGTCCCCCGGATTGGGCGTTTGAAACATTGCAAGATCAAGTTAACGGGACAACACTGGTAAAAAGTGGTGAATGCCACGACAGCCAAGGGGAGGAGACGCCGCCGTGGCATTCAACCGTTACAAACTCATCAATACTTGCGACGACGCCAGAGCAAGGCCAGGGTACTCAGCAGCACCAGTCCAGGGCCGGCACCACCACCACTCGATGAGGCCTGGGCATCGTCGACATCCACCGTCGGCGGAGTGCCGAGCGCCACATCGGTAACGGCAAAATCACTGAAATGACCCGTCCAGAAAATCACATAACCATCACTAGTGGTCGTCTGTGGCTGCACGGTGACGATGTCGGCGCTATCGATGGCTGTCCACTGATCAGTGGCGGATGATGCCACCACCCGTAGCTGCCGGAGGTCATCGCTGCTGCCGTTGTAGGGCAGTCTGACTAACAAACGTGCCGAGTCGAAACGGCTCACGGCCTGGCTGCGGTGATCACGGGCCCGCAGGGAGATCAGTGGTGACACCCGCGTGCCCTGCCCCGCCGCTGCCAGATCGCGGAGACGGTCGTCGGCGGCAAGGGCAATGTCAAAACGATAGCTGGGATAGAGCAGACTACTCTGTCCGTTGATCTCGGCCAGCAACACCGTGTTACGCAACGATGCGTTGCCATAGTTTGGCTGGTAGACAAAGATCTCCCCGTTGCCGAACAGGTCTTTCAGCTTCTGTGCATCCGCCGTGTTGGCAACGATGCCGCCATCGATCACGCTCGCCATCAGCTTGCGTTGCATGAGGCCGGATACCTGGCGGGCACGTGCAGAACCCAATACGGTCATGGAGGGGTCGACCAGTGTCTGGTACAGGATATCGGCCACGTTTACCGTCACCTCGCCTGCCGCATCCATCTTCATGTAGGGCATATCGAGAATCACCAGCCCTTCGTCAATCAGGCGCGGATCGACCAGGGTGGTCACCGACTTGCGGTTAACCTCACCAAACAACCCATCCCGTGACAACAGGGCGCTGAAAGAGCCATCCTGCTTCTTGCTGTGGCATTCACTGCATTGCACCGAGGACACCGCCGGGCGCGTATTGTGCGACATGAGGTATTGATTGGACTCCGTCCACACCTGCACAGTATCGGCATTCTGTACACCTTTGAGTTGCAGCAGCTTGTCATAGGCCCGTTTCAGGGCCAGAAAATCGCCGTAGCTCTGCGGCTCACCAAAGCGCCATCTGCCGTGCGACTGGCGCACGCTGACGCGCGCCAGTTCGGTGCCGGAAATTGGGTCAACAATGGCACCGTAATTACCGTCCATGCTCTCGACAACCTCAAACACCTGGTTGCGCTCGGTCTTGTTCAGCACCCGGCCACTGTTGCGATCTTTCCAGTAATAACGCGTGCGTGGATTGTAGGGAATGATTTTCAGATCACCATTTTCCGCCTGGCGATAGCGATAGAGAGGGTTGATGGGCCGGCCGCGTGATTTCTTGCCCGTGATGTGACAGGACTGACAACCCACTATGTCGAGATGGGCCTGGGTAATACGCTCAAGTGCAGTCTGCGGATAACCGGCCATGAAACCGCTGTGCTTCCAGCGCTCCAGATGGGCCTTGAGCATGTTTTCCTGACCAGAAGGAATCACTGGATCGGGCGCATCGTTGTGACAATATTCACAGGAGCGGGCATTGGGTGCATAGTCCAGGTCATTGCGCACATCCATGTCGGAATTACCCTTGAGAATATTGTGATTGGCGGAAAGATCGACATTATCAAAGGGGCGATTGAAGTAGTTACGCGAATGGCAGGCATTACAGTTTTCGATATCGCGGCTCTCACCATTCTCGGCGGTCCAGGTCTTGCCCTTGTGCACGTCGTCCTGATAGTCCTCTTCAAGAATGCCGGTGACTTCATCGGAGACCGCTGCCGCGCCCTCGCCAAAACCGTAAAAACCCCGGCGTGAATTGCTGGTACGGTGGCACATCATGCAATTGTCGTTACCAGGAAAACGCAGCATGGGGATCTTCACCTTGCCGTTGCTGTCGAAGGCCTGCGGATTCCAGTTGATCTCCGGCTTGTTCGCCGCATCCAGCAACAGGGCATATTCTGGCTTGGTACGCGAATGCGGGGCATTGCTGGCTGCGGTGTCACGGGAAAAATTCAGCAGGCTCATGTCGCTGGCGGCACAGCCCGCTACACCCGTGGCACAGCCGTCGTGACGCAGATTGAGGAATTCGAGAATCGCCGAGGCGGCTTCACGATAGAAAAAACCTTCGCGTACCAGCTGGGTTCGACGCAGTTCGCGGAAATGATCGTAGGCGCTGGCACTGCCCTCAGTATTCAGCTGCGGATCCGTCTTGGTCAGCTGGGTGAAGTCGGCATGGCAGATAAAACAATCGGCCTCCAGCACACCGCTCTTCTTCCAATCCCAACGTGTGACGGTAGCGCTATCGGCAGGCTGATTGTTGGCATCGGTGCCGCGGTTAAAGTAATCCCCGTCGAACTCGGCCACCGTCGAAACGTCGGTTTCATCGTAGCGATTGCCGTTACGATCCTTCTCCATCCAGCCACCGCCGCCGTGGCAGGAAATACAACGGGCCACCAATCCGGCGGAACCCTTGTCGGCAAAGTCATCGGCACTGGCATTGACCTTCTTTGCCAACACTTCAGGATTGCTGCCACCCATGCAGGCATAACCACCAAAATAGCCGGGCGAAACCAGATGTGGCAAATCACGTTGGGCGCCAAAATCGTCACTAGCCTCGTCACGGCCCATCTCGAAATGATAGGCATGAGTGATAGATTCGTAGTCGTGACAACCGGCATTACCGCAGCTCATACGCGGGCTGTAAGGCTTACCACTATCCAGCACATGATCACCGCTCTCATCCAGCAACGGGATAGCAGGATGCAGCACGGCCTGATCCATCTCATTGGCCGCAGCCTGCAAAGGGACATAAAGCAGGCCCAACAGACAGACTATAGTCAGAAGGCGGAACTGGAGCAGCTGGCTGATTCGACAGCTGGAAACGATAGCAATCCACATACTCGACTCTCCCACTATGACTCACAACGGCAAGTCATTCACTGATGATGCCCGTTTTACGGGTTCTCTCAGAGAGTCAATCTATCGGGAAATACAGAGGGCAAAAAGTGACAAATGGTCGCGCGACAAAGTGTCGCAGAGAAATATAAGAATAAACGTAACTACTCAGGCACTTAACCCGTTGCTTTTAAAGGGTGATTTTCAGAAAACCAAGAAAACCGCCAAAGCCAGAAGGTTTTGGCAGTTTTGATGGGAATTTAGATCAATAAAAACAATGACTTACCGTATTTTTCTGCCTGAGTAGTTACGAATAAACGACCCCGCAGCAAGCTATCTCGCTACGCTCGACTTTCGGCATGCGAAGGTCGGTGGGGTATTGAAGGATACTGACTGACACAGGGGGAGGAGCTTGGCATACCGTCATTCTCGCGCAGGCGGGAATCCAGAATGTACAGAATTTCAAGCACTCTGGATGACTCGCTCCGGCGAAAACCGGATCCCGGGCGGCAATCTCTGGATTCTGGCTAAAAACCGGCCGGAATGACGATAATCGCAGCACCAAAAGTAGGCGCTTTAGGCGAGCTGCGGAGAATACGACTCAATGCGATTCAACCCAAAGAGATTAATACGTCACGAGGCAATGTCATTAAGTTAACAAAATCACGATCGTTTTGTAGGTTGGCGGTGACGAAGAAACCCCAACATTGTTGGTTTCGTTGGGGTTCGCAGGCTCACCACCAACCTACAACAAGCAGGATCTCAGGCTTAACTTAATGGCATTGCGTCACGAAGGTTCTTAGTCTTTCTCGGCCCTTGATCTAATAGGCATTCTTATCCACAAACCCTGTAAACAAAGTACGCACAATAATCTTCATATCAAACCACAACGACCAGTGCTCAATATAGTACAGGTCATACTCCACCCGCCTCTTCATCTTGTCCAGCGTATCCGTCTCACCACGCAGTCCATTCACCTGCGCCCAACCGGTAATCCCCGGTTTGACCTTGTGCCGTAGCATATAGGCCTCGATCTGCTCCTTATATTGCTCGTTGTGAGCAATCGCATGGGGGCGGGGCCCGACGATAGACATACACCCCTGTAAAACATTAAAAAACTGAGGTAGTTCGTCTAGGCTGGTGCGTCGTAAAAAAACACCAAATTTCGTGATTCGGTAATCGCATTTTTTAGCTTGGGTGACTTTGCCGGCATCCTCGCAATGAACCACCATCGAGCGGAACTTGTAAACCTTAATAAGCTTGCCATCCCAACCATGCCTCCTTTGCTTGAAAAGCACCGGCCCTGGTGAACTAAGCTTCACACCCACCGCAATCGCCGCCAACAGTGGGCTGATCAGTACAAGGATAAAGAGCGCTAGCACCCGGTCTTCAATTGCCTTGATGGCACGATTCAGGCCGACCATGGGACTCGCCGTCAAATCCAGAACCGCCATTCCCGCGACATCCGTCACCGAATGATTGAGTAAGCGAAAACCAAAGATATCCGGCACAAACCGAACCGTTACCATGCTATGACGGAGGTCGTAAAGAATCTCTTTCACTTTATTTTCAGCACGCAATGGCAAAGCGAGCCAGATTTCGTCTATTTTCTCTTTTTCAATCAACAAGTTAGCTTTAGTCGTCTTACCCGACACTTGCACCCCATTGATCCAATGCTCCTGCAATGACTCCGAATCATCGAGAAAGGCCACTACCTCCAACCCCGTCCAGTCCGCCCCCTGGATATTTTTCGCCACACTCTGCCCAAGCGCGCCAGCCCCAACCACCACGATACGCTTGTGATTCATACCCCGGCGTCGCATGGCATGAAGAATATAAGTCAACGCAAAACGAAACAACAACAGAAAAGTCCAGCCCGATAAAATCCAGGCCACCAGCCATTGACGCGAAAACTCTGCGCTGGATTTTGTCAAAAAAGCAATAAGAATCAATACGATAACGACACCAAACCAGGAAACTGATATCACCTTCGCCTGGTGCAACCAGCTCTTGCCACGCCATGATTGATAAATGCCTGAGCTGGAAAAAAGGATCAGAGTGAGCAATACCCCAAGAATGATCGCCATCCGATATTGAACCGGCATGGGCCATTGGTCAAAACGCCATGCATAGGCAACTGTCGCACCGAGAACAATACAGAAAGCATCAAAAAACCGGGCAACAAACGACAGCACACTAGCGTACTCACGTAAAATCCCTCTTGGTAGCACTCCGTCCCCCTGATTTTATCTAGTCCATACAGCAACCCGTTAGACATGATACTGCATTCGCTAAAGGAATGGAGCCCTCCCCGTGTAAATCGTGATTTGTACCAGAATCTTGGTCTCAATTGCCTCAAAAACCCCCGCACAAGAACCATGCAAGTCACAGCCTGAATCTGGACTGGCTATCCAGAGAAACTAGACACCTTCATAGTATTTCTGGCAAAACCTGATTCCTATCTGCTTTAGCCCATTTAGTTACGATACAACCAGGAGTTAACGCATTTTGTTACCCCGGTTACTTCAAGTGGCGTTACAGGAGATACGCGTTTACAATGCATTGCGATGAAATACTATATGGGGCCGCTCGACTCCCCCAGCTTGCGCATGGTAATTTTTTACCCAAATTTCAAACTTTCACTCATAACTCACCTGAAATAATGCAACCGATATGGAAAGCACCACGACACCCTACCCAACTGACGTATCCATCATCACAACCTATCGGTGCCAAATGCGCTGTAAAATGTGTGATATCTGGGAAAACCCAACAAATAAAAAAGAAGAAATTACCGCCAAAGACCTTGAAATCCTTCCAAACTTCAAATTCGTCAATATTACTGGCGGCGAACCCTTTGTCCGCAACGATCTTGATGAAATCGTAGAAGTCATGTCAAGAAAATCAGAACGGATCGTCATATCAACCTCTGGTTGGCATGTAAATAAAATCCACAAATTGGCTGAGAAATTCCCAAATATAGGTATCAGGGTCAGCATCGAGGGCCTATCTCAGAAAAATGATGAACTTCGCGGCCGCGAGAGCAGTTTTGATAGGGGCCTAAAAACGTTACTAGGACTGCAGGAGATGGGAGTCAAAGACATTGGCTTTGGTTGCACTGTTTCTAACAAGAACTCTGAAGATATGCTTTGGCTATACAGACTGTCGAAAAGTATGGGTTTTGAATTCGCAACAGCCGCTTTCCACAACTCCTACTATTTCCACAAGAATGACAATTTCATCGACAATAAAGATGAAGTTATAAACAACTTCCATAGTTTGATAGAAAGCTTAATGAAAGAAAACAGCCCTAAAAGCTGGTTCAGGGCCTTTTTCAACCTTGGTTTAATCAACTACATAAGAGATGGAAAACGCATGCTTCCGTGTGAAGCAGGATCAGCCAATTTCTTTATCGAACCAAACGGAGATGTATTTCCCTGTAATGGTTTGGAAGAAAGATATTGGAAAGAGAGCATGGGAAACATACATGAATGTGAAACCTTCGAATCTCTATGGAACAGCAAGCAAGCTAATCGTGTACGGGATTTAGTTCAAACTTGCCCAAAGAATTGCTGGATGGTTGGGACAGCTGCACCAGTAATGAAAAAATATATAAAACATCCCATCAAATGGGTGGTAAAAAACAAAATTAAAAGTCTGTTAGGACGCCCTATTTGTATTGATAAAATTCCAAAATGTGATGTTGGCCAGGATCCAATGCAAGGTGACCTGCGGATTACAAACAATGAGCATATACAAAGCGAAAATAAAGGCACCATACAATACGTCTTGCCAGATGAAGAGATCGCACAAATGCTAAAAGACAACTAGGCCTTCTCCCCGCTGGTATTTGTTGGTTACAAATAATGAAAATAGCTGTTCTAGGTACTCGGGGCATCCCTCACATTCAGGGGGGAGTTGAAACACATTGCCAAGAGCTATACCCACGCCTTGTTGAACTGGGCTGCGATGTTACCCTTTTTACCAGAAAACCATATATTCAATCAGGCGGCCTAGAATATAAAGGTGTAAAACTTAAACATCTCTTCACGCCAAAGAGTAAAAGCCTTGAAGCTATCGTACATACCTTCCTCGGTGTTATACACGCATACTTTCTAAAACCCGACATTCTTCACATACATGCAATTGGTCCCTCTATTATGGTTCCCTTTGCAAAATTACTCGGTTTAAGAGTCATTGTGACAAACCACGGCCCTGATTATGACCGTCAAAAATGGGGACGTATGGCCAAATTTGTGTTGCGCCTTGGCGAGAGGCTTGGAACAAATCATGCAGACAAGATTATCGTCATCTCGAATACCATAAAAACTATTTTAGAAACAAAATATAATCGGAATGACTGTATTCTTATCCCCAATGGCGTAAACATTCCCCACATCGCATCTGATAGCGGCTATGTCGAGAGTCTCGGCCTACAAAAAAATAAGTATATTATTGGGGTTGGACGGTTTGTCCCAGAAAAAGGGTTCCATGACCTTATAGAAGCCTATATACAGCTGGATAATACGGAATATAAATTAGTTTTAGTTGGTGATGCTGACCACGAAACTGATTACAGCAGAAACCTAAAAAAACTAGCGAAGCTGAATAACATTACCCTTACAGGGTTTATTCAAGGAGAAAAATTAAACGGAATTTTTTCCCATGCGCGGCTATTTGCTATGCCCTCTTACCACGAAGGCCTTCCAATCGCCCTGCTTGAAGCCTTGAGTTACAACCTCGACGTTCTAGTTAGCAATATACCTGCCAACCTAGAAGTTGAATTGACCAAGGAAAGTTACTTTCGAACCGGTGACATAGCCACGCTCTGCCAACAAATAGGCAAAAAACTAGGCAATAAAGAATATACGCATGATTTCCAAGAAATAATTAAACAAAAATACAACTGGCAAATAATTGCATCTCAAATCCTAAATGCATATATAGATACTCTTTCAATAAACAATCAACACCCTAACCAACTACTTTGACTTAAAGTAAACTACTATACACAGAAATAAGCTGATCATAGTGCCTTTCTGGTGTAAATTCAGTCTCAATCTTTTTACGACCACTTAGTCCCATAGATACTCGTGTATTTTTATCTCGCCATAAAAAAATCATTTTTTCTGCCAAGTCATCCGGATTCCCTGACTCAAAAGTAAATCCATCCTGACCATCCTTAATTAACTCTGGAATACCACCTATATGTGAAGCAATAACCGCCTTTCCAGTTGCATGTGACTCCAATATAGACATCGGGCAATTCTCATAAATTCTGGATGTTAAAATAGTAAAACTTGCTTTTTGCACGACATCAATTAGATTCTTACCGACTTTGTAGCCCAAAAACTGCACATTATTTAATCCCAAATCTTTGGCCAACTGCTTCAGTGAACCCTCAGCAGGCCCATTCCCCACAATCACAACCGGGATATTAGGACATTTCTTGCACGCCTCCAGCAAAGTACAAACATCTTTTTCATCCGATAAGCGACCAAAATAAAGACCATAACCATGATCTTCATTCGATATTTCAAATTGTGAGGCATCAATGAAGTTTGGGATCGTAACAATTTGGCCTTCAGGATAACCGAACTTAATCATTTTATTTCTATGGAAATTGCTAGGTGAAATGTATTTGTCAACGTTCTGGTAATACTGGAGGGCATAGTGCATATACATTTCAACAACATTTACCATGCTTTTGAATGCTGAATCTTTCGTACATTTATTTAGCAAGCAATTGTAAAACCTCCTACCCATACACTTTTCACAAACAGCGCCGTGCGTATACATTTTATAATTTGGGCACATAGGCTTTAGATCATGAAGAGTTAAAACAATCGGTATGTTTTTCTTCTTTAATGGGCCAAATACCGAGGGCGAAATCTGGTGTTGAAAAATGTGAAAATGTGAAATATCAATAACTTCTGTCGAAAGCAAAGAATCCATTTTTCTTTTTGCGTCCAATGAATAAATCACCTTTAAGGCTGCTGACAATTTCCCTGCCAATCCAATTTTTAAATAGTCAACCTCATCCACAAAATAACGGGAATAATCCGTAGCTAAATTGTTCTTATGCCGCATCGAAAAGGGGATCACACTGTGGCCATGTAATTCCAATAAATTTTTTTCAGCAAAAAATACGGCTTCACTTCCTCCCTTATGCCAATAATATTTATTTACCGAAATAATTTTCACTAATAATCACCACTGCTGTCGATGACTTTAACCAGTCTATTCTTACCAACTCGAGATACGCCACGTAAAGACCACGCGAAACTTATATATATACCAACTAGAGAAAAATACGGAATAGTCACTAATGGTGAGTTTATTCCTGACAATGCACCCATAATTATAATTGCTAGCATATAATATCGGAGCACTCTCCCATATTCTGATAATTGAGATTCACCTAACGCCTTGAAATATACCTCAGATTTTTTAATTTCTCTCATAAGAATCGCGATAATCATAAGAAAAAATAACATGCCCAACACGCCAACCTCTGCCAATAATTGTGGCCAAAATTGATCGATACTACGGATTCCGTATATATATTCCTGAAAAGATTCCGGCCATGCATCATAATGTTTACTCTCAAACATCACAGAGACCACCCCACCGAAACTACCTGGCCCAACTCCTATCAAGGGACTCATTAGAAACATATCAATTGATTGATAAAAAGCAAATAATCTATAATATTCAGCTTCATTTAAAGATATATCTTTCCCAAAATGAGCAGTAAATTCCTCCCCATACCCCAAAATGACTAGCATTAAAGCCAATGTCATAAACAGCACAAAACTCCAGACAATACGATTCTTCCAGTACAAGCACAACAACACAACAATAAATGCCAACCACGCCTGCCGAGATAATGTTAGGATAATTAATAAACTCACAACAAAAAGAATTAGTGCCTTCATTTGAAGGCTAATTTCCCTATTAGCCGTTACTAAAAAAAACGCTAACACTGAGAACATTCCAAGATAATTCCATGACCCATGCCCCGCCAACGAAATCACCCTATAAAGTCCAAATCTCTGATTATCTGCAACGAATATATTGATACCCACCCCGGCAAATAATGCGACAAGCTCACCAGCCACGCCTACTAGAGAAAATATCACAGATACCATGACAACCCCTCGAATTAGCCATTTAAAATCACGACCCTCATATTTCATGTGACTAAATAAAAGAACAATCAAAAATATCTTAAGAAGATCATAGGTTCCCAGAACACCTTGCTTAATTGGAACATCATTAACTATTACGCTAATTATAGACATACCAACAAGCCCTGCTAACCACCAATATACTGGCTGGCAGTATACCCGGAATATTTTTCCTCGGATGACCCCTATTACCCCAGCCAGCATCAACGCCAAGAGTATTATGACTTCGTCTAAAGCGCGTAACACCTCTATAAAAAATGGATCAAGAGTAATGATAGAATGTAGAGCAAGAGTTTCTGGGAATTTCTGAAAGGGAATCGCAAGAACAAAAAATAAGAGTACGTAGCTTATTTTATTTCTTCTACGACGACACAAAGCCGGAATAACCGGGAAAAACGCCAAAATAGGATTATTATTTTCCAACTTAACCTCGCCGCGTCCTAACAGTCTTATTAATCAGAATTAATAACAGTAACAAGTACCCAAACCCAAACATCTGATAAAATATAATCTTGTAACTCTCGGCCAAAAGCAGGGGAATTCCATACACAATCAACATTACCGGATAATCAACAAGCAAACTCACACCAAAATCATAATATTTTCCGTGGCTTTTTGATCTACCTCCTTGAGAATTTTTTACTAAAATAGTTTTTAAATTTATTGCATTTGCCAATATAATTGTCGTTCCAAAAAACAATAAAATACTTGCCACCAACTCCACATCACTCAAAAGATTAGCATTTCCCTGTAATTCATAGACCAACACAGTTGACATTATAATAAACTGATTCAGGCGATCCACGACCAAATCAAACCAGGCTCCCGTTGCAGACCCTTTCCCAACATATCTAGCCAGCATTCCATCTGAGCAATCCAATATATACATCAATTGCAGCATTAGGGCATAAACAAAGACAGCTAAACCAGTATCACTCATGAGTAGTATGCTACTTGCCATAACATTAGCAATAATAGTTAGGATAGTTACAGCATTTGGTGATACCTTTAATTTTATAAATAACACAACAAAAATAACTGCTATATTTCTACTTATGTACCGCGTAAACAGAAGGTCATCTGCTTTGTTTTTTTGAGCATACAGCTCCATCAATACATTCATCGACTCATTTCCATTTGCAGATTCAAACATCTATTAAATTGAAAATAAAAGTATATTGCTTCAAATAACGTCATTACCATCGTGGCATACACCAAACCAATCAAACCAAAAATTTTTATAAAAATAATATTAAATACTACTTTTATAATTATCTTCAACCAACCCCCTAGCATTATTACCTTTCCCATTTTTAGAATAACCAGTCCCCTTACATAGATCCGCGCAACTATATAAGGAATAAAGGCAATTAGATAAACATCCCACATTTGTTTAAGCAAGTCCTTATCGTTTGCTGAAATATTAGATTCATAAAAAAACCAGCTGATAACGGAACCATTAATATTAATCAGCACAAGAACTGCGATTACACCAATAATTAAACAGACTTTTACTATCTTATTGAGCCTTAGCCTAAGAGCGTCCGCACCTTTGGAAAAATATGTTTCGGAACAGTAAGATAACAGTGTAACCAAAATTCCACTTGTAAATAAAGTTGCCAAGATCATGTTAAAGCGCTCCGCATAAAACAACAGCGAAATCGCACCAGCCCCTACCCAAGCTGCCATAGTACTATCAATAATTGTACTGGAATTCACTACAGCCAATCCGGACGTTTGATGTGCCACATTTCGAAGCATTTTTTTTTGCTTAGCAGTCGGATGAAAGACTCCCTTAAACCGAAAAACTCCCACATTCCTTGCAGCATACAAAAATAAGGACAGCCGTAATATTTCTCCCAAAGTATATCCAATAATAACCGACCAAAACCCCAAGGATTCTGAAAACATCAGTATAAATACAAGGCATATCCCTGCACGAACAACAGGCGAAATCGCAACCACCGAGAATCGCTTTCTTGCATTTAAGAACCCCGAATATACCGTTGACAGAAGGGTAATTATTATCAGCAATGATAGCCCAAAGAAGTACAAAACCACCTGTTCTATTTGCCTTTCTTCAAAATTTGTTGCCATACTAAGAAAAAATGGCAAGAATCCAATAATAAAAGTACAGATTACACTGCCTACCACCACAGCCCACACAGAAAGTATTCCGAGGAGATCATTCTCCTCATCACTTCCATCAATAATCTCCACAACATAGGGAACAATTGCACTTTCAATTACTGGTAACAAAATACTAACAACAAAAAGAACTATTCCATATGTATAAAAAAAGGCATCTGTTTCCACAGATACCCCAAATATTCTTGCGATTACTATCGGTACTAAAAACCCTAAACCCTTTCCTATAACTGACAATATCGTTGTTCTGAACGTATCTCTAATAAACATATTGACCCACTAGCATGCTCACTGCATCACGATCGAGCTAAGGTAAAATATTGCATAGCAATTAAGATGTTATATTTCTTGTCTACGAAACAAAAAACAGTCCAAAAGAGGGGTGCGGATCAGATATCTAAGAAGCATTTATACTTACTTCTTTGTCGCCAGTATCCTTGAAATAAATGGATCCTCCTCCTTATAACGTGCCATTCCTTGCCCTGTAACTGAATAGTTGACCTCAAAACCACAGTTCTCAGATAAACTCTTAACGAATTTTGTTGTATCTATATATCGTCTATAGTGATTAGTATTGCCATAATACTTATCGGTTACTGCATCTTCAGTGGAACGGAATTCTAAATATAACTTCTCACCTGGCTTCATATACCCTGATAAGGATGTTAAAAAATTTTTCTCTTGCTCGTCATCCAATGAGTGCATGACAAATCGTGAATATATAACCAACTCCGGCTCGTCAGCATGCGCGTTCCCCCTTGCAACAGCGAGCGCCTTTTGTACATCGACATCATTTGACATATCACCATGTAAAAAGACAGCGTGCTTTACACCCTGGGAGATCATTGAGGAGTTACATTTTTCAATAGCTTCAACAGACAGATCCATTGCGACCAACACATGTCCAATACTTGCCATATAAAGGGAGTCCCTTCCATTTCCACTACCAAATTCAACTACTGTCTTCCTTTTACTGATGTCTGTTAGCATCGAGACACAGAATTGTGAAGGCACATCTATCACGCACTTCTCATAAAAATCGTTCCAATAGTCTTGCTCAGTTGAACTGTCTTTAAGACTCATTTTTGTTACACCTTTTCTATATTGGCACACATAATCAACCAGGTTAGTTTGACTTGGCCAACCTTTTTAAGCAAAAGAAGCAAAAAAGCCAAAGGGGACGACGCTACCCAATGTCATTAAGTTAGCAAAATCACGACTGTTTTGTAGGTTGGCGGTGACGAAGAAACCCCAACATTGTTGGCTTCGTTGGGGTTCGCAGGCTCACCACCAACCTACAACAAGCAGGATCTCAGGCTTAACTTAACGGCATTGGGACGCTACCCTTTACCCCTTCCCAAACTGCCCATATTCGGCAAAGCGAGAGTTGGTAATTGGTATTAATGATTCAATTCCATTGGGGGCAATGAGATTTTCGGACATCAATTACGCCTCAGGCTGCGCATCGCAGCATTTCAATTTCTGCACTATGGGCAACGGCCTCTTCTGCCATTGCCAAAACCCTGTCCGCCATCTCTTCAGAAAGATAATATTCACCACAATTTCCGCACACATCGACTGGCACACCTTTGACCACTACCGTGGTAACACCACGCCCCAGCGCTACCATTGCCCTTCCGGGCTGGGTTTCGCCCTGCTTACACATTGCACACTGCATCGTTTTCTTCTCTTTCAAATTCTCTCTGACTCTACCCTCTCTCCCCGAATGGGACTCACATCAGTGCTGTCCCGTTAACTTCACATCGTCATGCCGAATCCGTTCCGACATCCAGGAAGTCGTTAAAATCACTGGATTCCGGGTCAAGCCCGGAATGACGGAAGAGGTTATTCATATTCATGTCTCCAATCGTATCATTCGTGCGACTTGCCCCCCCCCCCCGCATATTAGCAGATTGCACCACTGTAGCTTTTGTTAACGGGACAGCAGTGATTTCGTGTACTCGCTATAAGTAACGTGCGGAGAATACCTCCGCCCTTTTCCAAATCGCCAGTAATGATTCGATCTCATCGATGAATCGGTTCAGTACGGCGGCCTTGATCGCTGGGGCATCTTCATATTCATGGGCGACAATTTCGAGGAGGCGCAGAAAGCGATCCACCGGCAGGTTTTGATTCACAAGCTTATCCCTGTACGTATGGCCTCTTCGTGCACCGGTTGTCGTTCTGTTTCCGGATCTAGCACCAATACGTCGATGGGCTGGTCGCCCAGTCGAATCTGCAATCTGGCCACGAGCTGCAATGCTTTGCGTTCGCGTTGCTCTATGGGTATCTCCGATTGAATGAGAAGGTCGATATCGCCACCACGAGCAGCATCATCGATGCGCGAACCGAACAGCGTGACACAGGCCTCGCGGCCGAAGACTTCTCTTACGGTATCGCGAATGATTTTCTGGGCGTGTGTCGTCAGACGCATGGCGATGATCAATCCCTGGCTGGTGTATGTGCTTTAGCGTAGATCTTTATCCCTTCCATGGTATCTCTCAATGTCGCGGGGGCTTCTTCGCGGGTGGTTTTGCGGATTACAGCTTTCAGGTGCATAATTCTGGCTCAATCCTTGGCTGCATAATCCGCAAGCAATGTCTCTGTACCGGCCAGCTCTTGACCAGCTTCGCGCCGCAATTGCTCGATTTCTTGTTTCAATCGTTCGTATTCGGCCATTTTGAATTTGAGAAAATGACTGGTGAGGCGGGCCTTTTCTTCAATGCCTTCACGAGTCAGGAGGTAGGCGTAGGTTTTTTTGTTGGGGTTGTACTGAAAGTTGTGCGCCTTGACCTGTCTCTTGTCGATAAGCGCCTTGAGACAATAGTTGACCTTGCCCAGACTGATGCCCAGCGCCTCTGCTAATTGGCGTTGGCTGATGTCGGGCCGGACTTCAATAAGCTTGATGATGCGGTAGTGGACTTCGTCTGCAGGCATAACTTGAGTCTAACGCTGGTGGGCAGTGCCCACCCTACCAAAGCTCCTTGTTCACGAATTGAACGGCAGGAGCATTAAAGCCTGTATTGGTTGGGCGGTCAAGGGGGAGTTATACGGACTCACTGAGGACAGGGCATATCATTCTTAGTGATCAGCCCTGTAACAGTTCACGCCAAATGGACTGTGTCGGGTCACTCCGGTTCATGCTGTAGAAGTGCAGCCCGGGGGCGCCCTGTTCAAGCAGGTTCTTGCACAGCTGGGTGGTGGCCTGTTGGCCGAAAGTACGCAGGGATTCTATGTCATCGCCAAAGTCTTCCAGACGCTTGCGCAGCCAGCGGGGAATCTCTGCGCCGCACATGTCGGAGAAACGGGCGAGGTTCTTGTAATTGGTAATAGGCATGATGCCAGGCACGATGGGGATATCGAGGCCCATTTTTTCGCAGTCATCGACGAAGCGGTAATAGGCATCGGGGTTGAAAAAATATTGGGTGATGGCGCTATTGGCGCCGGCTTCGACTTTCAGCCTGAAATGATCAAGGTCGGCGCTGACGCTGCTCGCCTGGGGGTGGATTTCCGGGTAAGCGGCGACTTCAATATGGAAGTGGTCACCCGTCTCGGCACGGATGAATGCCACCAGTTCGTTAGCATAACGGAATTCACCCATCTCGCGCATGCCGGAGGGCATGTCGCCGCGCAGGGCGACGATGCGATGGATGCCGTTGTCGATATAGAGTTGCAGCAGTTCACGGATACTTTCCTTGCTGGCGCCCACACAGGTAAGGTGTGGCGCCGCATCGATGCCGGATTTTTGAATTTCCTGTACCGTGTCCACGGTACCCTGCTGGGTGCTGCCGCCGGCCCCGTAGGTGACAGAGATAAAGGCTGGGTTGAGCTTGGCCAGCTCTTCGCGAGTCTTACGCAGTTTGGCCTTGCCCTCTTCCGTTTTGGGGGGGAAGAATTCGATACTGAAGGTGGATGTGTATTCTTTTTGGGAATCCATGATGCTTTCTCTCGGCTTTTTTGCAATCTGAAAAGCCATTCCTACAATTTTTTAGGGAAGCTTTCAGCTTGATCGGGTTAACTGAGCAAACTTCACCATCACTTTGGCAAACTGGCGAAAATCATCTAAACGTTCGTTGAGGATTGCTTTCAAAATATCTAAATTGAGTTTCTGATAGTCGTGTATGGCGACATTGCGAAACCCCACCATTGCCTGCATGTGCTGGCTGATTTCAGCGGGCAGAAATCCGGCCTCTTCCAGCAGGCGGAAGGCCTCACGACTTTCCTGGGGAAGACCAAGTCGCTTGACTCGCACTACGTGCATAGCCGCATCTATGGCCGCCTCACAGGCACGCAAAATGTTAAGAATAATGGCATCCTGCCGGGTATGATTACTCTCCAGCTCACTTTCGTGGCCTTGATATTCATCAGCAACTCGTCGCAAACATCGCTCGATGGTGGCAGCTTTGTTGATCAGTACGTCATCAACCATAAACCGTGCCACGCTGTTCAATGTCTTGCAAAATGCCCTTCCTTTCCTCGTTCAATCGCGCATAGTCTGTGTAGACAAAATCTTCAAAACGTTCGCATTCTGATCCAACACTACAGTACAGACGCCTGCCAGTGGAAATCACCTGAGCGCGCATAACTGTGGTGGCTCTCAACAAATCGACCAAGTCGACATTGGTTCCCACTAGTTGTGCAAGGGTTTGAGCCACTTTCCAGACACGAGAGCTATCTAGCGGGTATGAAGGGAGTACTGCAGTATCTACGTCACTATCGGGGCGACTGCTTTGTGTTATCGACGAGCCAAAACGATAGATAGCAATGACGTCTGGCAGTTGCTGCCGCAGTAATCTGACAATTTGGGTATCGATGCCGTCCATGTTCAACCGGTGACAAAGTCTTGCGTCTTAACGAGATACCCAGTCATTGCCCATTGATCCGTAATACACCACGCGCCTCAAGAAGCTGGAGGATCTGATCGACGCAGCTTTCAATGGTGTCCTCACCCGTCAAGACTTTCAACTCCGGGGTGCTGGGTGCTTCGTAGGGAGAGGAAATACCGGTAAATTCTGGAATCTCGCCAGCTCTGGCGCGTTTGTACAGTCCCTTGACATCCCGCCCTTCGCAAACCTCAATGGATGAATCGCAAAATATCTCCAGGAAATCCCCGTGGGGAACCACCTTACGGGCAGTGGCTCGTTCTGCACGGAAAGGAGAAATAAAGGCCGTCAAGACGATCACCCCGGCTTCAAGAAACAGCTTGGCCACCTCGGAGATACGGCGGATATTTTCAACGCGATCTTTATCTGAAAAGCCGAGATCACTTGACAGGCCATGGCGAACATTGTCGCCATCCAACACAAAAGTACGGCAGCCTTGCTGGTGCAGCTGTTCTTCAATGGCGTGCGCCAAGCTGGATTTCCCTGATCCCGATAGCCCGGTAAACCAGAGAATCGCGCCTTTATGGCCATTCTGCTCTTCGCGGCGCTTTCGGGTCACTGTCGCGTTATGCCAGACAACATTTGTACTCTTTTCTAAATCACTCATTGTTAATACCACATCCTTTCTTTGTTGAATCTATAGACGGTGGAATTACCCTCCACTCACTCTAATCGCAGAGACAACTTTGAATCATAAACCCCACAAGCTCCCATTACAGCCTATAAGATCATCCCTACAGAAAACACATCCTCTACCTCCCCAGAGGAGAGGTAGAGGGGAGGACTACCTAGTAGCGATAATGATCCGGCTTGTACGGGCCTTCCACCGGCACGTTGATATAATCCGACTGTTCCTGGCTCAGTGTACTCAGGTTGATACCAATCTTCTTCAGGTGCAGACGGGCGACCTTTTCATCCAGCATTTTCGGCAACACGTAAACTTTATTCTCGTACTTGCCGCCTTCGTTGAAAAATTCCAGCTGTGCCATCACCTGGTTGGTAAAAGAGGCGGACATGACGAAGCTGGGATGGCCGGTGGCACAACCCAGGTTCACCAGGCGTCCCTTGGCGAGGAGGATGATCTTCTTGCCATCGGGGAAAATAACGTGATCCACCTGCGGCTTGATCTCTTCCCACTCATATTTTTCCAGTGAGGCGATATTGATTTCCGAATCAAAGTGACCAATGTTGCAGACGATGGATTCGTTCTTCATGGCGACCATGTGGTCGTGGTCAATGACGTTGACGTTGCCGGTGGTGGTGACGAAGATGTCACCCTGGCTGGCGGCATCATCCATTTCGACCACACGGTAGCCTTCCATAGCGGCCTGCAGGGCACAGATGGGATCGATTTCGGTCACCAAAACGGTGGCACCCATGCCACGGAAGGCCTGGGCACAGCCCTTGCCGACATCGCCGTAGCCCAGCACCACACAGATTTTACCGGCAATCATTACGTCGGTGGCACGCTTGATACCATCGAGCAGGGACTCGCGGCAACCATAGAGATTGTCGAACTTGGATTTGGTGACCGAATCGTTGACATTCATGGCAGGGAACAACAATTCGCCCGCCTCTTCCATCTGGTAAAGGCGGTGCACGCCGGTAGTCGTTTCCTCGGTGACGCCTCTGACACTTTCGGCAATCTTCTGCCATTTGGTGTTGTCCACCGGCAAGCTCCGACGCAGCACATCGAGAATGGCCACCCACTCTTCATTATCGCCAGGCTTGGCATCCGGCACAGCGCCAACCTTCTCAAATTCCGCACCCTTGTGCAGTAATAGAGTGGCATCGCCACCATCATCGAGAATCATGTTGGGCAGCTTGCCGTCGGGCCAGTTAAATGCCTGCTCGGTGCACCACCAATACTCTTCGATACTCTCACCCTTCCAGGCGAACACGGGAATGCCTTCGACGGCAATAGCGGCGGCGGCGTGATCCTGGGTGGAGAAGATATTGCAGGATACCCAGCGCACCTCGGCGCCCAGCACCACCAGGGTCTCGATGAGCACGGCGGTCTGGATGGTCATGTGCAGGCTGCCCATAATGCGGGCACCCTTGAGGGGCTGCTCCTTGCCGAACTCTTCACGCAGGGCCATCAGGCCCGGCATTTCGGTTTCGGCGATGGCGATTTCTTTGCGACCCCATTCGGCCAAGCTGATGTCGGCAACTTTGTAGTCGTTGAAGGTAGTCTCGGTTACAGCGTTCATGGTCATTCTCCTTTCCATTTATCTATTTGAACCTGAATCCGTGGCTTCAGGTTGCAGCTTGAATGAACGCCGTTGAAACAAATGCTTGCATTGACCTAAGCCTGGCGGATGTTCCGCTGCAGCGCTCCTTAGACAATGTGTAAAAGCGTGTAGGTTGGGCTGAGGTACAAAGCCCAAC
Source organism: Gammaproteobacteria bacterium (assembly GCA_021647505.1). Lineage (GTDB taxonomy): Bacteria > Pseudomonadota > Gammaproteobacteria > SZUA-152 > SZUA-152 > DRQN01. The sequence continues at coordinate 51,559 of JAKIUN010000007.1, read as the reverse complement.
AGCGGAGATTTGACAGCCCTCCTTGTTGGGGTTCGCAGGCTCACCCCAACCTACGCACTTGATGGTGTACTAGATACCGGCGGCATCGCGCAAGACATCAGCCTTGTCGGTCTTCTCCCAAGGAAAGCCTTCATCCTCGCGTCCAAAGTGACCATAGGCCGCAGTCGGGCCGTAGATGGGGCGCAGTAGGTCGAGCATCGCCACCAGACCGCGCGGACGCAGATCAAAATGCTCGCGTACCAGCTCGACGATACGGCTTTCAGCCAGCTTACCCGTGCCGAAGGTCTCCACACTGATCGAGGTGGGTTCAGCCACGCCGATGGCGTAGGAAACCTGAATCTCGCAACGATCCGCCAGCCCGGCGGCAACGATATTTTTCGCCACGTAGCGACTGGCATACGCCGCAGAACGATCCACCTTGGAGGGGTCTTTGCCGGAGAAGGCGCCCCCACCATGACGGGCCATGCCGCCATAGGTATCAACGATGATCTTGCGCCCGGTCAGGCCGCAATCGCCGACGGGGCCACCAATCACAAAACGCCCGGTCGGGTTGATGTGAAACTGGGTATCGCCATTGAGCCACTCTTTGGGCAACACGGGCAGGATGATCTCATCCATCACCGCTTCACGCAACGCATCGGTCGTGATATCGGGCGTATGCTGGGTGGAAAGCACCACGGCCTCGATACCGACCGGCTTGTTGTCTTCGTAGCGAAAGGTCACCTGGCTCTTGGCATCCGGACGCAGCCAGGGCAGCGTACCGTTTTTGCGCACTGCCGCCTGACGCTGCACCAGCCGATGGGCATAGGTGATCGGCGCGGGCATGAGGACATCCGTCTCGTTGCTGGCATAGCCGAACATCAGACCCTGGTCTCCGGCACCCTGCTCATGATCCTCACTTTCATCGACGCCCATGGCAATATCCGCCGACTGCTTGTCAATGGAGGTGAGTACCGCACAGGATTCCCAATCAAAGCCCATGTCCGAACTATTATAGCCGATACGCCGGACGGTCTTGCGCACCACCTCCTGCACATCAACCCAGGCCTCGGTGGTGATTTCACCAGCGATAACCACCATGCCGGTGTTAACCAGGGTTTCGCAAGCCACACGCGCAACGGGATCCTGTTCAAAGATGGCATCCAGAATAGCATCGGAAATCTGGTCTGCGACCTTGTCCGGATGTCCCTCAGACACGGACTCAGAGGTGAAAAGGTGTGAATTTGCCATGGTTTTCCTTTGTATTTCCTTTGAATTAAATAACACCGATACACAAGCCGACCGATTTTATCCGCACAAATCGTTCCCGGCAATCGCTAATTAACGTGGTGTGTTATTCACTGCGGCCGTACTGATCCTCGAAACGCACGATGTCGTCTTCGCCCAGATAGCTTCCAGATTGAACCTCGATGAGTTCCAACATGACCGTCCCCGGGTTCTCCAGCCGATGTTTCTCACCAATGGGGATATAGGTGGATTGGTTTTCGGTCAGCAGGAAGGTTTCGGCGCCACAGGTCACACGCGCCGTCCCTCTGACGACAATCCAGTGTTCTGCGCGATGATGATGCATTTGCAGAGACAGGGCCGCACCAGGTTTGACGGCAATGCGTTTCACTTGAAAGCGTTCTCCGGCATCGACCCCCTCATAGGAACCCCATGGACGATACACCTGTCGGTGCACCAAACTTTCAGAACGGCCATCGAGTTTCAGTTGTTCGACGATTTTTTTGACATCCTGTGCATGTGATTTGTTCGCCACCAACACGGCATCGGCCGTTTCGACGACCAGCAAATCATCCAGCCCGACGCTGGCGACCAGACGGTGCTCCGCATGAATAAGCGTATTCCGGGTGTCATAGGTCAGCACATCGCCTTTAATCATATTCCCGCATTCGTCACGCTCGCAGACCTCCCAAATGGCAGGCCAGGCCCCGAGATCAGTCCATCCGGCATCCAGCGATACGACGATACCCTGCGCCTCACCGCCACTTGCGCCCAGCTTTTCCATGACGGCATAGTCGATGGACTCACTGGGACAAGCCTCGAAAGCGGTGTGATCCAGACGGCAAAAATCGAGATCCTGCACTTTGTCTTGGAGTGCCTTCCGGCAGGCGGCAGCCATTGCCGGCTGGAAAGTCTCGATCTGTTTCAGCCAAACCGATGCCTTCATGACAAACATCCCGCTGTTCCACAAAAAGTCACCGGAAGCAACATAGCCTTCAGCTGTCTGCTTGTCCGGTTTTTCGACAAACTCGGCAATCTCTGCCGCATTTTCGTGGCCATCGAGTGTCTGACCTTTACGAATGTAACCATAGCCCGTTTCACCATGCGTAGGCACAATGCCGAAGGTAACCAGCGCGCCGGACTCGGCAAGGGTGACGGCCTCATTGATTGCTCTATGAAAAGGCTCGGCCAGACGCACAACATGATCGGCCGGCATCACCAGCAGAATGGCATCACCGTCCCCTTGCAGGTGGTGCATGGCGGCAATAGTCAGCGCCGGTGCCGTATTCCGCCCCACGGGTTCAAGCAGGATCACCGAGGCTTCATGGTCGATTTCCAGGAGTTGTTCCGCCACCAGAAACCGGTGGTTTTCATTACAAACCAGCATGGGGGCTGCAAGGTCGGCGCTTAAACCATCAAGCCTGAGAACCGTTTCCTGTAGCAGGCTGCCTTTACCGTTAAATGAGATCAATTGTTTGGGGTACTGTTCCCGAGACAGGGGCCAGAGACGGCTGCCCGATCCACCAGACAGGATGACAGGTAATATTTTCATGATGTTTAATAGCTTAGGTTTAAGTTTAGGTTTAAGGGCATCGATAAGAGGAACAAGATTATTCAGGCGGCAGGGTACATTGCAGACGAAAGTGTCCATGAGCTGAATAGCGTTTACTGTAAGTTGAAATTCCCATCCAGCCACTTTCACCCGTCATTCCGGCGCAGGCCGGAATCCAGGGAAGTAGCAATAATTGTTAGTTCTGGATCCCGGCCTGCGCCGGGATGACAGTAGTATCAGGCTGTCAGTCAGTGCCATTCACCGCTAAGCCTGATGAATAAAGCGTCTGATTGTAGCACTCGGCAACCTCGTGCGGTAGGAGGCAGGGGTCGTACTCTTTCAAGATGATAATGCCAAAATAAGAAAGCGCTGCCCGGGATTGTCTCTTTGACGTTCCCAGGCAGCGCTTTTCCGGTAATCAGCGCTTATTTGCCCGAATACCCAATCGTCAGCTTTGACTGATTTTTTTCCACGGTCTTTTTGCCAATACCCTTAACCTTGGTCAGGCCTTCAATACTCTTGAAATCACCATGTGTCTTCCGATAGGCAACAATGGCTTCGGCCTTGGTTTGGCCGACACCATCCATGACCTGCGCAATCGTCGAAGCATCCGCCGCATTAATATTCAGCGGCTCGGCGAATGCAGCCCAGGAAGCGAGGAGAAACAACAGGACAACGGCTATTTGCGTGACTTTACACATATTCTGACTCCTTTCAGATAGTTCCATTGGATGTTACAGAAACAATCCTAGGACAAGCAGCCCGGCGAAATCAATGCGAAAGCAGCGGTAATATTCCCTCATTGATTATCTTGAGTGCCGCCAGCGGATCATCGGCCTGTGTAATGGGACGCCCAATAACGAGATAACTGGAACCTGCGCGGATTGCATCCTCTGGCGTTGCCACCCGTGTCTGATCATTAAGCGCCGCACCAACTGGCCGCACGCCGGGTGTCACCAGCTGAAAATCCCCTCCAATCGTGTTGCGTAGCATATCCACTTCCTGAGGTGAACAGACGACCCCGTCCAGCCCTGCCGATTTTGCGAGCCCGGCCAGACGTCGCACATTATCTTCCGGGCTCCCCTGCAAACCAATCTCAGCCAGATCGGCATCCCCCATACTGGTCAACACCGTCACAGCAATCAGTCGAGGCCGATGTGAAGCTGACGCAACCGCTTCCCGCGCAGCCTCCATCATTTTTCGCCCACCCATTGCGTGCACATTGACCATCCACACGCCAAGATCGGCCGCAGCCTTGCAAGCCTTGGCGACAGTATTGGGAATATCGTGAAACTTGAGATCGAGAAAAACCTCAAAACCCTTTTCCTGCAACGTCTCAACCAGCGCTGGCCCACTGCGGGTAAACAACTCCTTGCCGACCTTTAAACGGCAGTGTGCAGGATCCAGGCGCTCTGTCAGGGCCAGCGCCTGTACCGCGTCAGCAAAATCCAGGGCGACGATTACCCGCGGGTCTGTCATCTCAGCCATTCATCCCCCGTCAGTAAAAATTTCCAGCAAACATCCACAAAAACGCACCCGAACCTATTCACCCGACACTCCCTGAACCGGGCGGATGGTATTCCACTGCTTGCAGCCGGGACACAGCCAGCACAGGGCCTTGGATCCAAAACCACAGTTACGACAGCGATAAGGCATTTTCTCTTGTAACAACTTATCCGCGAGTTCCTTCAGAATAAGGAGATTTTCATGCAATTCTCCCTGACCACTTTCCAACTGCAATTCGATAAGTTTATCCAGTCCCCTGACCGACGGCCGTTCACGCAGATACTGGATGACAAGTCCGCTTGCATCCTCCTCACCCCGCCCTTCCCGCACCAAATCCACAACGGCTAGCAAGGGTGTTATACCGCCATATTTTTCCAGGAGTTGGCGCAGATAACGTTCCCCTTTATGCCTTTGTTCCAGCGCATTATAGCTTTGCAGTAGTAGCGGAACGGCCTCAGGAATAAAATCCGCATCCTGCTGTTCCACTTGGCTGAGTGTCTTTATCGCCAGCTTATGGCGCCCCATCTGTTGTTCAATTTGTGCTTTCAGCAAACTCGCACGAACAGAATTTTTATGCGAAACCAAAGCCTGTTTGAGACATTTCAACGCCGACTTTATATCGCCTTTCTGCCGCCACGCCTCCGCCTGCTCACAATGAAAGTGGGCGATCAAGACGCCCATCCGTTGACCGCCTCTGCGCTCGATACGCTTTGCCGCATCAATGGCTTTAGTCCACTCCTTTTCCTGTTGGTAAATATCCAACAGTCTTTCCAGGGCCTCACGCTGATATAACCCCTGTTCCATGAGTTCCAGAAAAAGTGACTCCGCCCGCCCTAACATGCCTGCGCGCAGATAATCCTGGCCCAACTCCAACAATGCGCGTGCACGCTGGTCTTTGCTCAGTGTCGGGCGGGCAATGAGGTTTTGATGTATACGGATGGCACGATCACTCTCTCCCCGACGGCGAAAAAGATTTCCCAGTGCAAGGTGGGTCTCCACTGTTTCGCTATCAACTTCCAGCATATGTACAAAAACATCAATGGCTTTATCCTGCTGCTCATTGAGTAAATAATTCAGCCCCTTGAAATAGCCCGAGGAAAACTCTTCACCGTGTATTTCCGCTCGCCCCTTATTACCATTATGTCTTCCCATCCACCAGCCAGACAAAAATGCCACGGGTAGAAGGAAAAACAACAGTGTCAACTCCAGGCTCAATGCTCATCCTTTAATGGTAGTGAACGGAGATTCTCTACCTCTTTTTCCGTGACTTTGACACTACGACGCAAACGGGAAATTTCCTGCTTTAGCCCCAGCGCCATGCCCATGCATGCCAGTACGCCAAGCAAGGTACCGGCGGCAAGAGAAACAACGACAACAATCGATAACGGTGCTGAAATCGTGCCGAAATAGTAACTGAGCATGACCGTCTCGGCATTCATCAGCGCAAAGCTGAGGCCAACAGCCAGGACAAGCAAAAACACCACCAGAAAAATGATTCGTTTCATATCAGTGACACCCGTTCATTATTTTCAAATTATTAGGAGCAATACAAGCTGAGATCAGGATCTTCATTCCGGGCAAAAAAAAACGGCATCGCCCTGTGCGAATACCGTTTTTTATATTGGCGACTTGTGCAGATTACACATAGTCGGAGACTATTGGCCATTGCTGCCGCGATTACCATTCACTCGCTCACGCAACTCCTTGCCGGGTTTGAAGTGCGGCACATACTTGCCCGATAGGGCAACCGCCTCACCCGTCTTCGGATTCCGGCCGATGCGTGGCGGCCGAAAATGCAGTGAAAAGCTGCCGAAGCCACGAATCTCAATCCGCTGCCCTGTTGACAAGTTTTGTGCCATCTGCTCGATTAACGTCTTTACTGAAAGCTCGACGTCTTTATACGGCAAATGGGGCTGCTTGCATGCAATACGCTCAATCAATTCTGATTTTGTCATCTACTCAGCCCTCCCTCACGTTACCCATACCGAGAATGCTTTTTCTCGAGTTCCTTGTCAGGCTATTGACAATCTAAGACCTGTCAAGCTCCAATTCTACCGAAAAACAATGATGTTCAACAGCCTGTTCAATAATCAGATAGCGAGAGGCCGGATATCCGACCCCTCACTGATTGTCGCCAGTTACGACTTATTACTCTCCATCTGTTCTTTCAGCAGATCACCCAGTGTGGTTGCACCCACGTTCGGCTGGTTGCGGCTGTAGTCCTGAACTGCGGCGACTTCGGCGGCATCATCCTTGGCTTTAATGGACAGATTCAGGGTACGGTTCTTGCGATCAACACCGATGAACTTGGCTTCGATCTCTTCGCCTTCCTTCAGCATCGTACGTGCGTCTTCTACACGGTCACGCGCAAGTTCGGAAGCCCGCAGATAGCCTTCGATACCTTCGGCCAGCTGAATCACGGCACCCTTGACGTCCACTTCGGTGATCGTACCCTTGACGATTGTGCCCTTGGGGTGATCGGCCAGGTAGTTGCTGAAGGGGTCTTGTTCCAGCTGCTTGACGCCCAACGAGATACGCTCACGTTCGGGGTCAATCGCCAGCACGGTGGTCTCCAGTTCATCACCCTTTTTGAAGTTGCGAATCGCCTCTTCGTCGGTCATGTTCCAGGAGATGTCGGACATATGCACCAAACCATCGATACCACCATCCAGGCCAATGAAAATGCCAAAGTCGGTGATCGACTTAATGGTGCCGATGATCTTGTCACCCTTGTTGTGCATGGCAGAGAACTCGTCCCATGGATTGGGCTTGCACTGCTTCATACCCAAGGAGATACGACGACGCTCGGGATCTATATCGAGGACAGTGACTTCCACTTCATCGCCAACTTGAACGATTTTATTGGGGGCCACGTTCTTGTTGGTCCAATCCATTTCGGACACGTGCACCAGACCTTCGACACCTTCCTCAATTTCCACAAAGCAGCCGTAGTCGGTGAGATTGGTGACCTTACCGAACAGACGTGAGCTGACCGGGTAGCGACGTGCGATGTCTTCCCAGGGGTCTTCGCCCATTTGCTTCAGGCCGAGGGAAACGCGGGTGCGCTCGCGATCAAATTTGAGTACCTTGACGTCGATCTCGTCACCCACTTCCACGATCTCACTCGGATGCTTGATGCGCTTCCAAGACATGTCGGTGATATGCAACAGGCCGTCGATGCCGCCCAGATCGATGAATGCACCATAGTCGGTGAGGTTCTTGACGATACCCTTGAGAGTCTGGCCTTCCTGAAGACTGGCGATCAGCGCTTCACGCTCTTCGGAGGATTCGGCCTCCACCACGGCGCGGCGCGATACAACCACGTTGTTGCGCTTCTGGTCGAGCTTGATAACCTTGAATTCCAGTTCCTTGCCTTCCAGGTAGGTGGTGTCGCGCACAGGGCGGACATCGACCAGGGAACCCGGCAGGAACGCACGGATCTCGTTCAGCTCCACCGTGAAGCCACCCTTTACCTTGCCGTTGATGATACCGACAACGGTCTCGCCAGCATCGAAAGCGGCTTCCAGCACTCGCCAGGAACGGGCGCGCAGGGCCTTTTCGCGGGACAGACGGGTTTCACCAAAACCGTCTTCAACGTATTCCAGGGCAACTTCGACTTCATCACCTGGCTTTACTTCGATCTCTCCCTCGTGATTGCGAAACTCATCAACAGGAATGATGCCTTCTGACTTTAGGCCGGCATTGACCACTACGAAATCGGGGGTCACATCGACCACGGTACCGGTCAGAATGGAACCGGGGCGCATTTCGGTGCGGGAGAGACTCTCTTCAAATAATTCGGCAAAGCTTTCGCTCATCGCTTTTCTATCCTTGACGTTCCAAACCACAGAGCCGGGAACGACAGTTTGTGCAAACCATCCAAACGCGCCTTCGTCAAAACCAGGCTAACGTGAAAAAGATGGTAGTTTAAGTGAATTTACGCCCACTGGAGCAGGCACCTTTTTGCAGTTACCCACACATACGGGTACTGCCTGTTTGCTGCCACTGCTTACTGCCAAGACAGCAAAACGCAGAACCGCAACCTGCAGTTACTGCGCCTTCTTTCAGACAAGACATGAAATATTCGACAACTACCTAGTTCAAGCGAACCTGACAAAGCGACCACAAACGATCCACGACCTCGTCGATGGTGAGTTCGGACGTATCCAGCTCAACCGCATCTTCGGCGGCCACCAGCGGCGAGGCCGCCCGCCCACGATCACGCGCATCACGCTCGGCAATCTCGTCTAAAAGACCGCGCATAGTAACACCCAAACCCTTGTCTTTCAACTGGTTATAGCGTCTACTGGCGCGTTCTTCGGCGCTTGCAGTGAGGAATATCTTGAGTACGGCATCCGGGAAGACTACTGTGCCCATATCACGCCCGTCGGCCACCAGTCCGGGCGTCTCGCAGAACGCCCGCTGACGTGCCAGCAGAGCCTCACGCACCCTCGCTATCTGCGCCACCCGCGAGGCATCATTGCCGCAGGTCTCGCTACGCAGATCCTGAGTCACATCTTCCCCTTCCAGCAACGTAACGATTTCGCCAGAGTCTTCATCGACGGCGAATTCCACATCCAGGTGGGCTGCCAGCGGCTGCAGGCTTTCGTCGTCATCCAGGGGAATGCTGTGCTTATGCGCCGCCAGCGCCACCAGGCGGTACAGGGCGCCGCTGTCGAGGATGTGCCAGCCGAGACGCTGCGCCAGCAGGCGGGTGATGGTGCCCTTGCCGGAGGCGGTAGGGCCGTCGATGGTGATCACGGGAATGGTGTCGCTTGGATTCATAATCTATATCCACATGGTAGGTTGGGGTGACGAAGGAACCCCAACATGTGCGGGTATCGAACTCCGTTTGTTGAGGTTCCTTCGTCACCCCAACAAATGCCCCACTTAGTCCTGCCTTCCCTCCGCGATGCCCAACCCTGCTCGGCGCGCCAAGTTGACGAAATCCGGGAAAGAAGTGTTCACGTTGGCGCAATCATCAATGACAATGGGCCCGCTGGCGCGCAACGCAGCCACGGCGAAGGCCATGGCGATGCGGTGGTCGCCATGACTAGAAACCCGGCCACTGCCAATGGGTTCCGCCTCGCGAGCGCGCCCCTGGATAACAATGCCATCCTCGCAGGGTCGGGCATCCACGCCAAGGGTCTGTAGACCGTCGGCCATTACCTGAATACGGTCGCTCTCCTTCACTCTCAGTTCACTCGCGCCGGTGAGCACCGTCTCACCTTCGGCACAAGCAGCGGCCACGAACAGGGCCGGGAACTCATCGATGGCCAGCGGCACCTGTGCCTCGTCGATACGGATACCCTTCAATTTCGCCGCACGCACGCGGATATCAGCCACCGGTTCGCCGCCCACTTCGCGTTCATTACTCAGGGTCAGATCACCGCCCATGGCACGCAGGATATTAATAACACCAATACGCGTGGGGTTGATGCCCACGTGGCGCAGGGTAAGATCCGATCCCTCGCTGATACTGGTGCCGACCATGAAGAAAGCCGCAGAAGAAATGTCCGCCGGCACCTCCACCGGGGTCGCCGTCAGCTTGCCGCCACCCGTCACGCAGGCGGTGGCGCCCTCACGCTCGACCGGGTAGCCGAAGCCGGCCAGCATGCGCTCGGTGTGGTCGCGGGTGGGTGCCGGCTCGGTGACACAGGTGCGTCCCTTGGCGTACAGCCCAGCCAGCAACAGGGCCGATTTGACCTGCGCACTGGCCACTGGCATCTCGAAATTAATGCCATAGAGCGGCTGATCACCACAAATATCCAGTGGTGCGGTACCGTTTTCGGCGGTACCGATCACCGCCCCCATCAGCGCCAGCGGGTCGGTGACACGGCGCATGGGACGACCGGACAATGAGGCGTCACCGGTCAAGTGTACGTCAAAATTCTGCCCCGTCAGCAGCCCGGCCAGCAGACGCATGGAGGTGCCGGAATTGCCCACGTACAGAGGCCCGGCCGACGGCTTGAGGCCGTGCAGGCCAACGCCGTGAATGGTCACCCGGCCATTTTCAGGGCCGTCGATGCGTACACCCATATCGCGAAAGGCCTGCAGGGTGGCGAGGCTGTCTTCACCTTCGAGGAAACCGGTGACCTCGGTCACGCCCTCGGCCAGTGAACCCAGCATGATGGAACGGTGGGAAATGGACTTGTCACCGGGCACGCGCGCCTCGCCGCTGAGGTGGCCGCCGGGTTGCACGGTAAATGTCACGTTATCGTTCATACATAAAACTCGCAAATACGTAGGCTGGGGTGAGGCACGAACCCCAACAAGCGGGGTTGGCCGAAGCCGCATCGTTGGGGTTCGCAAGCTCACCCCAACCTACGGGTTGATCATTCATTGTCACAAAAGCGGTCACGCGCGGCCTTGGCATGGCTGAAGACCTCCAACAGATAGTCACCATCGTCATGAGCAATGGCCTCACGCAGACGTTTCAGATCGGCCTCGAAGCAATCCAGCATGGCCAGCAGGGCCGGCTCATTGTGCATGCAAATATCGCGCCACATCTTCGGATCACTGGAGGCGATACGAGTAAAATCGCGAAAACCGCCGGCAGCATACGCGAAGATCTCCTGTTTATCGTCCATCTTCGCCAGCGTGTCGACGAGAGCGAAGGCCAGCAGATGCGGCAAATGGCTGGTGGCGGCCAATACACGGTCGTGATGTTCGGCGTCCATTTCCGTCACCTCGGCGCCGGCGGCCTGCCACATCTCGCGCACGCGCGTCACGGCATCGGCGCTACAGGCTTCCGTCGGCGTGAGGATCACGCGGCGGTCACGGTACAGGTCGGCAAAGGAGGCTTCGACACCGCTGTTTTCCGTGCCGGCGATGGGATGCCCGGGCACGAAGTTGGCTGGCAGTTCACCGAAGGCCCGGCGCACCGCCTCAATCACGCTGCCCTTGGTAGAACCGGCGTCAGTGAGCACCGCCTCGGCCGGCAGTTGCGGCGCGATTGTACGCAGTACCACCTCCATCGCCCCGACCGGCACGGCGAGCAGCACCATGTCCGCGCCCTGCACCGCCGCAGCGAGATCGGTCGTATAGCGGTCGATGACACCCAGTTTCTGCGCCTGCTGCAGGTGAGCCACATGACGGCCCGTGCCGACTACCTCACCTACCGCCCCGGCCTCGCGCAGGGCGCGTGCGAGAGAACCGCCGATGAGACCGACACCAATGATGGTGAGTTGCTTAATCATTTGCTTCGAGGTTTATCTTGTCGTGTTATTTTCAACGCAAAGGCGCAAAGTTTTTATATTTGACCCCATAGTGAATCACCCTTGGCTGTTACGTTGTACCGCAGTGTGCTGCAACGCGAAAAACTGGATATCCATGCTTGTGCGCATGGCGCACACTACATGTGCCTGTAGCGTGCGCCATGCGCACGATGAAGCAACCCTGCCCCTGACGTCGCACCGCAAAACGACACAACGAAAATAATCAGCGCTGCTCCCTTTGCGTCGAGCATTTTATTTCCTCAGCACTTTACGCAGCGCTGCCAGAAAGCGCTCATTCTCCGCCGCCAGCCCCAACGTCACGCGCAAATGCCGCAGCATGCCGTAATTGGCCACTGGACGCACGATGACACCCGCGTAAAGCAGTGCATCATACACAGACGCCGCATCACCGCCCACATCAATGCTGACGAAGTTGCCGACGGAAGGAATGAAATCGAGGCCCATTTCCCTCACTGCGTCCGTGACCCGCGCCATTTCCTCCGCGTTCAGATGCGCCGCCTGCTGGACGTGTGCCTCGTCCACCAGTGCCGCCTCGGCTGCGACGAGGGCCAGACTGTTGACATTGAAGGGCGGGCGGATGCGGTTCAGCAGGTTAGCCATGTCCGGATGAGACAGCGAATAGCCCACACGCAACCCGGCCAGCCCGTAGGCCTTGGAGAAGGTGCGCGTCACCAGCAGATTCGGAAAACGGCTCAGCCAGCGACTGGCATCCGGGTAACCAGCCGCGCCCAGGGCGGGACTACTGGCATATTCGAAATAGGCCTCGTCGATCACCACGACGACCCGTTCCGGCACTGCAGCAATGAAGGCCTGTAACTCATCGCCCGGCAGCCAGGTACCGGTGGGATTGTTGGGATTGGCAATAAAAACCACCCGCGTGCGCTCGCTGATCAGCGAGCGCATGGCCTCGAGGTCGTGTCCCCAGTCACGCGCTGGGGCGACCACCGCCTGCCCGCTGACGGCCTGCGTGACGATGGAATACATAGCAAAGGCATGTTCGGAGAACAGCACCTCATCGCCCGGCTGCACAAACACCCGCACGACGAATTCCAGCACGTCGCTGGAACCGTTGCCGAGGGTGATCTGCGCCATGTCCACGTCGTGACGCTCAGCCAGCGCCTGTTTGAGGGCGAAGCCGTTGCCGTCAGGATAGCGCGCCAGTCCGGCGAACTTGCCGGCCAGCACCTCATGCACGCATGGACTGGGGCCAAGGGGGTTTTCGTTAGAGGCCAGTTTGATGATGTCGCTAACGCCGTAATCACGCCGCAGCTCGTCGATAGGCTTTCCCGGCTGATAGGGATGGAGACCACGCACACCCGGCGTAGCCCATTGTTCGAAACGATTCATTACCACTTCTCTTTTGCTTCGGCTCTCTGACCCTTCGCAAGCCGTGTAGGGTGGGCATCGCCCACCAAGTCCTGGCTGGCACGCTGATACATGGTGGGCAATGCCCACCCTACGGATCGGTTATAAAACAGCCTTGGGATAGGAACCCAGCACCTTGAACATGGGCGAGTCTGTCTTCAGGGTTTCTAGAGCCTTGGCAACCGCTTTATCCTGGATGTGGCCATTGATGTCGATAAAGAACACATATTCCCAGTTGGCCAGACGTGAGGGCCGTGATTCGATACGGCTCATAGAAATGCCATTTCGCTCGAAGGGTGACAGCAGACGATAGAGTGCGCCGGGGCGGTTCGGCGTTGATACCAATAACGAGGTTTTATCATCTCCACAGGGCGGAACCATCTGCGTACCGATGATCAGGAAACGCGTGGTATTGTCAGGGTTGTCCTCAATCTTGGCCTCAAGCACCGGCAAACCGTAAATATCAGCGGCCGTCTCTCCGGCGATGGCGGCACTGCCCTCCTCTGCGACAGCACGGCGCACGGCTTCGGCATTGGAGCTGACGGAGATCCGTTCCACTTCAGGCAGGTGTGCATCGAGCCATTCACGACACTGTGCCAACGACTGCTGATGGGAATAGATCTTTTTTATGTCATGACGGTCGCGGCCAATCAGGTGGTGATGAATACGCAATTCCACCTCACCGCAAATAGCCAGCGAGGAACGCATGAACATATCCAGGGTGTGATTGACCACGCCTTCAGTGGAGTTTTCCACCGGCACCACACCAAAGTGGGCGCTGCCCGCCACCACCTCACGGAACACCTCGTCAATGGCGGCCATGGGACGGGTACGTACAGAATGACCGAAGTGCTTCAGTGCCGCAGTCTGGGTAAACGTACCCTCGGGGCCGAGAAAGGCCACGCTGAGTGGCTGCTCCAAGGCCAGGCAGGCAGACATGATCTCGCGGAACAGGCGCGCCATTTCTTCACCGGGCAACGGGCCCTGGTTGCGTTCCAGCACCTTGCGCAGCACCTGTGCCTCACGTTCGGGACGATAGAAGAGCACTTCTTCCGGCGACTCGCCCTGTTCCGCCTGCTTGGTCTTCGCCACGTCCTGTGCCAGTGCGGCACGCTCGGAAATCAGCCGCTGAATATCGGCATCCACAGCATCGATACGTTTGCGAATCTTGTCCAGTCTGTCACTCATTGAGCTTGTCTCACAGACTGCGAACGGCCAGCACGCCGTCGATGGCTTCGATATTTTTCAGTACCGAACCGGCCACTGGCTGATCAACATCGACCAGGGTATAGGCCAGGTCACCGCGCGACTTATTCAGCATGTCGATGATATTCAAGCCGCCATCCGCCAGCGTGGTGGAGATCTGCCCGACCATGTTGGGCACGTTGGAATTGACCACAGCAATGCGATAGCCGTCGGTGCGCGGCATGAACACCTCAGGAAAATTCACAGAATTGCGGATAGTGCCATTTTCCAGATATTCACGCACTTCGTCGGCCACCATGATGGCGCAGTTGTCCTCCGCCTCCTGGGTGGATGCACCCAGGTGCGGTAACGTAATCACGCGCTCATGGTTTTTCAGTAGATTGCTGGGAAAGTCGCATACATAGGCATAGACCTTGCCGGCCTTGATGGCGACCGACACGGCCTCATCGTCGACAATACCGCCGCGGGCGAAATTGAGAATCACCACCTTGTCTTTCATGATCTTCAGCCGCTCGGCATTAATCATGTTTTTGGTGGCATCGACAAGCGGCACGTGAAAGGTGACGAAATCCACATTGGACAACAGGTCGTCCACACTGGTCGCCTTTTTTACATTGGACGACAATTCCCATGCGCCCTCCACCGTGATGCCGGGATCGAAGCCAATGACGTTCATGCCCAGCGACACAGCGGCATTGGCCACCTGCCGGCCGATGGCGCCGAGACCGACGACACCGAGGGTACGGCCGGGCAGTTCGAAACCGCCGAAGTTCTTTTTACCCGCCTCGACCTGCTTGCCGATACTCGCGTCGTCACCTTGCAGATTACGGGCAAAGTCCCAGGCCGGACAGATGTTGCGCGCCGCCAGCAGCATGCCGGTCAGCACCAGTTCCTTCACCGCATTGGCATTGGCGCCGGGGGCATTGAAAACCGGAATGCCCATGGCGCTCATCTTGTCGACGGGAATATTATTGACTCCGGCACCGGCACGACCCACGGCCTTCAGCGTGGGCGGGATTTCCATGTCGTGCATCTTGAAGGAACGCAGCAGGATGGCGTCCGGGTGCTGGATCTCGGAGGCGATTTCGTACTGGTCGCGTGGCAGGCGTTCGAGGCCCGCAACGGAGATGTTATTCAAAGTCAGAATTTTGTACATCTTCAACCCTCTTCTGATGCCACAGAGGCACAGAGTACACAGAGAAAAACAATTTTATTTTTCCTCAGTGTACTCTGTGCCTCTGTGGCCAATCTTTTCAGCCGTTGCGTTTTTCGAAGTCGGCCATGAAGGCAATCAACGCATCCACGCCCGCTTCCGGCATGGCATTGTAGAGACTGGCGCGCATACCGCCCACGGAGCGATGGCCCTTGAGGGTGATCAGTCCGGCTTCCTTGGCCTCGGCGAGGAAGCTGGCATCCAGCCCGGCATCGGCCAGGGTGAAGGGCACATTCATCCACGAACGGCAGGCTGGATCCACCGGGTTGCTATAAAAGCTGGATGCGTCGATAGCAGCGTAAAGCTTGCCGGCCTTGCGCTGGTTGATCTCGGCCATGGCTTTGAGGCCACCGTTCCGTTTGATCCCGTCAAACACCAGCCCGGCCAAGTACCAGCCATAGGTCGGCGGCGTGTTGTACATGGAACCGGCATCGGCATGGATCTTGTAATCGAACATGGCGGGCGTACCGTCCCTGGCATTACCGATCAGGTCATCGCGAATAATAACCACGGTGAGCCCAGCGGGACCGATGTTCTTCTGCGCACCGGCATAGATAATACCGAACTTCGACACATCGATGGGACGCGAGAGGATGGTCGACGACATATCTGCAACTAACGGTATGTTGCCGGTATCGGGAATATAGGGGAATTCCACACCCTCGATGGTCTCGTTGGGGGTGTAGTGTACATAGGCCGCGTCGCTGCCGTGTACCACGGCGCCCTCGGCGGGCACGCTGGTGAACTTGCCGTCACTCTCGGTATCCGCCACTACCGTGACCTCAGCGAAGCGTTTGGCCTCGGCGATGGCCTTCTTCGACCAGGAGCCGGTGCGGTAGTATTCCGCTTTGCCTTTGTTACACAGCAAATTCAGCGGCACCATGGCGAACTGGCTGGAGGCACCGCCCTGTAAAAACAGCACCTTGTAGTTGTCGGGAATCTCCATGATCTCGCGCAGGTCGGCCTCGGCCTGTTCCGCAATGGACATGAATTCCTTGCCGCGATGACTCATCTCCATCACCGACATGCCCGAACCGCGCCAGGATTGTATCTCGCCTCCGGCCTTTTGTAGGACATCCAGCGGCAGCATGCCAGGGCCAGCACTGAAATTATATTTTCTTGTCTCCACCTCAACTACTCCTGCTTTTTCGGATTTTCAAATCATTTATCTGTAGAAGCGGCCCCTCAGGCCGCGATGTTTTTTCTCGCCATGGGCGGGTCATCATCGCGGTCTGAGGGGCCGCTTCTACGGGGAATGGTGGCATTTATTCGTCTTCGCTGCCCTCTCCCTCTACACCCTCTACTCTATTGTCAGATTCATTGGTCTCGGCTGACGCATTATCGCTACCCCCCTCATCACCTTCGTCCTCATCCTGTTCGACGATGCGCTGCATGCCCACCAGCTTCTCGCCCCTGGTCAGGTTGATGAGCTTCACGCCCTGGGTATTTCGACCCAGCACGGAGACCTCGGCGACGCGGGTGCGCACCAAGGTGCCACGATTGGTGATCAGCATGATCTCGTCATCGTCCTGCACCAGCACGGCGCCCACCACGGCGCCGTTGCGCTCGTTACTCTGGATCGACAGCACGCCCTGCCCACCACGGCCATGGGCCGGGTACTGATCCACGGCAGTGCGTTTGCCGTAACCATTTTCTGTCGCCGTAAGCACACAGCCTTCGCTGGCGATAATCAGCGAAATCACCCGCGCATCCGCCGCCAGCTTCACGCCACGCACACCGCAGGCGGTGCGGCCCATGGCGCGCACGTTGCTTTCATTGAAGCGGATCACCTTGCCGGCACTGGTAAACAGCATCACGTCACGCTCGCCGTCGGTGATGTCCACGCCCACCAGCTGATCGCCTTCACGCAGATCGATGGCGATAATGCCGTTGCTGCGCGGGCGTGAGAAGTCCTGCAGCGAGGTCTTCTTCACCGTGCCATTGGCGGTTGCGAAGAAAATGTTCTTGTCGGCCTCGTACTCGCGGATTGGCAGCACCGCAGTAATACGTTCCCCCTCATCCAGCGGCAACAGATTGACAATCGGCTTGCCGCGCGCACCACGACCGGCCTGCGGTAATTCATAGACCTTCTTCCAGTACACCTTGCCGGCGCTGGAGAAGCACAGGATGGTGTCGTGGGTACTGGCGATGAACAGCTGATCGACGAAGTCCTCTTCCTTCATGGCCGTGGCGGACTTGCCGCGGCCACCACGACGCTGGGCGCGATAATCGGCCAGCGGCTGGGCCTTGGCATAGCCTTCGTGAGAGAGGGTCACCACCACGTCTTCTTCGGTAATCAAGTCTTCGAGACTGAGGTCGAGATGGGTTTCGAGGATCTCGGTGCGGCGCTCATCGCCGTACAGTTCCTTCATGGCCTGCAGTTCTTCGCGGATCACCTCCATCAGGCGTTCGATGCTGCCGAGGATCTCCAGCAGCTCGAAAATGGTCGCCAGCAGTTCCTCGTATTCGCCGAGGATCTTGTCCTGTTCCAGCCCGGTCAAACGGTGCAGACGCATTTCCAGGATCGCCTGTGCCTGGGTGTCGGAAAGATGATAACTACCGTCGATGAAGCCGAAGGCCTTGCCCAGCCCGTCCGGACGCGAAGACTCGGCACCGGCGCGCTCCAGCATCTGCACCACCACACCCGGCTGCCAGCCGGTGGCCATCATGCCCTCCTTCGCCACCGCCGGGTTGGGCGCGGCTTTGATCAGGGCGATGATAGGATCGATGTTGGCCAGCGCCACCGCCAGCCCCTCGCGGATGTGGGCCTTTTCACGCGCCTTGCGCAGGTTGTAGATAGTACGGCGGGTGACCACGGTACGGCGGTGATCGATGAAGGCCTGCAATATCTGCTTGAGATTGAGCAGGCGCGGCTGAGCATCCACCAACGCCACCATGTTAATACCGAACACGGTCTGCATTTGGGTCTGCTGGAACAGGTTGTTGAGCAGCACCTCGGCCACTTCGCCGCGCTTCAGCTCAACCACCATGCGCATGCCATCCTTGTCGGATTCGTCGCGCAACTCAGAGATGCCTTCAATCTTCTTGTCTTTCACCAGCTCGGCGATTTTCTCCACCAGACGGGCTTTGTTGACCTGATACGGTAACTCGGTGACAACAATGCGCTGACGGCCGTTGTCGTCGGTTTCGATTTCACTGCGCGCACGCATCAGGCAGCGGCCGCGGCCGGTGCGATAGGCCTCATGGATGCCGCTCACGCCATTGATGAAGCCGGCCGTGGGGAAATCCGGGCCGGGAATGTATTCAAGCAGGGCCGTAATATCCAGGCTGGCATCGTCGATCAACGCGAGGGTGGCGTTGATCACCTCGGTAATATTGTGCGGCGGGATATTGGTGGCCATACCCACGGCGATGCCGGAAGAGCCGTTGATCAGCAGATTGGGGATCTTGGCCGGGAATACAGCGGGTTCGTGCTCGGATTCGTCGTAGTTGGGGACGAAATCCACCGTTTCCTTGTCGAGATCGGCCAGCAGCTCGTGGGCGATCTTGGCCATGCGCACCTCGGTGTAACGCATGGCGGCGGCGGAATCGCCATCCACCGAACCGAAGTTGCCCTGCCCGTCCACCAGCATATAGCGCAGTGAAAAAGGCTGCGCCATGCGCACGATGGTGTCGTACACCGCCGAGTCGCCGTGCGGGTGATATTTACCGATCACGTCACCCACCACACGGGCGGATTTTTTGTAGGCCTTGTTCCAGTCATTGCCCAGCACGCTCATGGCGTACAACACGCGACGATGTACGGGCTTGAGGCCGTCGCGCACGTCCGGCAGGGCGCGGCCGACGATGACACTCATGGCGTAGTCCAGATAGGACTGCTTCATTTCCTCTTCGATGTTGACCGGGAGGGTTTCTTTGGCGAAATCGGCCATAGGATCCAGTGTGTTGTGGTTTGTTTTGGGCAGCTGCTTTCAGTGCTTTCCGGCAGTTTGCCTGATGCGTGCAGCAGCCGCGCGTTAATCGACCAATACTACCACACCAAAGCCCCCCACGGCACCCGCCAGAACCGCCCTAATAACGGCGCTGAGAACGGCACACGGCATCGTTTACATGGAAAATAGCCAGTTTGGGGATTGACCAGAAAAATATCCGGCTGGGCGCAGGGAGTCAGTCCGTCATCCTAGTCTGCGACCAAGGCTTCTGTGGCCACCGTCTTGTGGCATGCAGTACGCGCAAGATTTCAATCTTATTGTCACGAACCCGGTACGGTAAAATATAAGAGGAGTGATCAACGACGAATTCCTTGGTGTTTGGTATTCGTCCGGGTCTCCCAATGCCAGGTTGTTCGCTTAATAAAGAGACTGCACCTTTGATTATCAATACAAGTTTCTGAGCAGCCTGGGGGTTGTCTTGGGTGACGGTCATAGGTTTCATCATCAAGACGAAGTGTCATGTTCACATGCCTTCAATGTCTATCATGACAAGCCCGTCAATCAATCAACTGCACTTTCGATGGCTATCCATGTATTCACGCAAAGCTTGATTGATTCGGGTCTGATACTTACTGCCTTGCCCGCGAAACCATTCCAGCATGTCGGCATCGAGGCGTAACGTTACCTGTTTTTTCATGGGTCGATAGAATTTACCCACCTCGGCGCCGGCCCAGTCTGTGACCTCTGGAATGTCGGATGTATCAATCTCGCTGTCTGGCTGCCTGGCCAGGCGGGCGACTTCCTCTCGCTGTTTTTTATCTGGCTTGTTCATATCTCTGTATCTCTCGTTTGGTCGCTTTTCGAGCGGAAATAATGTGGATTACCTCGAAATTGCCCTGCTCGCGGTATGTGTGGGCAACCAGAAGCACTACCACCCCGCCCACCAGACCCAGGGTCTGCCAGCGCTCCTCCCCACACTCATGCCGATCCTGCACACTGATGGCATGTGGGTCGTCAAACACAAGTTGCGCCGTCTCGAAGCTCACGCCGTGTTTGGTGCAGTTAGCCTTATTTTTATTTTCGTCCCACGCAAACCGCATAAGTTGATTGTAGTTACGAAAATGTAGTTACACAAGGTGCTTTTTTATTGGGGGGCGTCCCGCTATTCACTACGACCATACCAACAATCATCAGGCTCTCTCCATCATCGCCCGCATCTTTTCCACATCCGGATTACGCACCACACCGCGCTCGGTGACGATAGCATCGACCAGCGCCGCTGGGGTCACATCGAAGGCGGGATTCCAGGCTTCGGCGCCCTCGGCGGCGATGCGCTGGCCGGCTAAGTACAGCACTTCATCGGGTGAGCGCTGTTCGATGGCAACGTCATCACCGCAGGCGATACTCATGTCCACCGTGGAGGCCGGTGCCACCACCATGAACTTCACCCCGTGGTGACGCGCCAGCACCGCCAGACCGTAGGTGCCGATTTTGTTGACCACGTCGCCGTTGGCGGTGATGCGGTCAGAACCGACAATCACCCAGCCCACCCTGCCCTGCTTCATCAGATGTGCCGCCGCACCCTCGGCCTGCAGGGTGACGGGGATACCCTCCTGCACCATCTCCCATGCGGTAAGGCGCGCACCCTGCATCCACGGGCGGGTTTCGTCGGCATAGACCGAGGTGATCTTGCCGGCCGCGAAACCGGCGCGCACCACGCCCAGGGCAGTGCCGTAACCGCCGGTAGCCAGGGCACCGGCGTTACAGTGGGTGAGTATCGCGCAAGGGGCTTCGATGAGGGCCGCGCCCAGCTCGCCCATGTGCCGGTTGGCGGCGATGTCGTCGTCGTGGATGCGCCGCGCTTCGGCCAGCAACGCGGCTTCCGGGTCACCCTCGATGCCCGCGATCACCTCACGCATACGCTCGATGGCCCAGAACAGGTTCACCGCCGTGGGGCGCGATGCAGTCAGGGTTTGCAGATCCGCCTCGATGGCCCGCTTCCAGTCGACCGGCGACTGCGCAAAGCACGCCCGCGCCGCCAGCACGATGCCATAGGCCGCCGTGATACCAATCGCCGGTGCGCCGCGCACCACCATGTCGCGGATGGCATCGGCCACGGCATGGGCATCACCATAGGTCAAATATGCGATCTCGTGCGGCAACACGCGCTGATCCAGCAGTTGCAATTTATTTTCCTGCCAGCGTATCGCCTCCACTGTGTCGGCCTGATCGGTCATATTGAGTCCTCGTCACTATGAAAAATGAAATCCGGAAAAAGCTATGCATGATAACGAAAGCGCGCAGGGACTACACCGCCGGACAACTTGCCCCACACACACCGCAGACGCTATCTTCCCCCCATGCAAACGACACCTGAAACCATCGACACCCTGATCCACGCCCGCTGGGTCATTCCGGTCGAACCCCACAACACAATACTGGAGCACCACGCCGTCGCCATCCACGAAGGGCGCATCGTCGAACTGTTGCCCAGTGTTAAGGCTAGCGAAAAGTATCGGGCTGGAGTCAAGCACCACCTCGACGGCCACGCCCTGATCCCCGGTCTGGTCAACGCCCACACCCACGCCGCCATGTCCCTGTTCCGCGGCCTCGCCGACGACCTGCCTCTGATGGACTGGTTGCAGAACCACATCTGGCCCGCTGAGGGAAAATGGATCAGCCCCGAATTCGTCGCCGACGGCACCCGCCTGGCCATTGCCGAAATGCTGCGCGGCGGCACTACCTGCTTCAACGACATGTATTTCTTCCCAGACGAAACTGCCCGTGTCGCCGACAACGCCGGCATACGCGCTATGGTCGGCCTGATCCTCATCGACTTCCCCACCGTGTGGGCGGCCAATGCCGATGACTACCTGCACAAGGGCATCGAGGTGCACGACCACTACCGTCACCACCCACTGATCCACACCGCCTTTGCACCGCATGCACCCTATACCGTCTCCGACGAGCCCCTCGAGCGCATGGTCACCTACGCCGAGGAAATGGATCTACCCATCCACATGCACGTGCACGAGACCGCCCACGAGGCCGACGAAGCCAGCGCCCAGAGCGGCCTGCGTCCCCTGGCGCGCCTGACCCAACTGGGTGTGGTGTCGCCGCGCCTGGCCGCCGTGCATATGACCCAGCTCAGCGACAGTGAAATCGCCCACCTCGCCAGCAGCGGCGCCAGCGTCGTGCACTGCCCGGAATCCAATCTCAAGCTGGCCAGTGGCTTCTGCCCGGTACAGAAACTGCTCGACGCCGGCATCAACGTGGCCCTGGGCACCGACGGCGCCGCCAGCAACAATGACCTCGACATGTTCAGCGAAATGCGCAGCGCCGCCCTGCTGGCCAAGGCCGTCGCCAGTGACGCCAGCGCCGTAACCGCTGCCCAGACCCTGCACATGGCCACCCTCGGCGGCGCACGCGCGCTGGGCCTCGACAATACCATCGGCTCCCTCACACCCGGTAAGTCCGCCGATATCACCGCCGTCGACCTCGGCGCACTGGAGACGCAGCCCGTCTACCACCCCATCTCACAATTGATCTACGCCGCCGGGCGTGAACAGGTCAGCGACGTCTGGGTGGCCGGTCGGCATTTGCTCAAGGCGCGCGAACTCACCACGCTCAATCGAGCATCGATTATTGAAAAGACCCTTGCCTGGGCGGAGAAAATTCAGGCCGCCGATGAACATCCGGAAGCGTGAGGTGCGGACTTTGGTAATTTGGCTTCTGCGGGTGACAGTGGTGACGGGGATACCGCTGGAGGCGGCAAAGTCGGTGGCGGTATTAATTATTTGTGAATCCACCGGCCCCGTTGCGGAAAAAGCAACGGTAAGGCTGGCGATATCAAAGCTGTTGCCGCGCCCACGGCTCAAGAATGTGTCCTGAAAGAGCAGCAAATCCGGGCAGAGGCCTGCCTGTCAAACGGTTTCGTCGACGTAACTTCCCAGGGAGGGTGTCGATGACGGTGCAGAATGATCATCCCGTTCACCACCACTACTGGAGCGGGCGTCATTATTTTCCGGCTCGGTAGCCTGGGCTTCACGCACGGCAGTGGGTACTTCGGCATCACGCGGTGGCTCACGCGTCGCATCGGGCAATGCCGGCATGGGCATATTCAAGTTGCTGATTTCCATCATTACCTCCTGACTCAAGCCACGCAGCGGGGCCAAAAACCTTTCCAACCCCTTCAATCCCGGTTGTCGTCCGACAATCGGGAAACTTGAATAGGCCTGCACCCTGCCGCCAAGATCCAGTACGGCATTGAAATAATCCCGGTTTCGGGACAGGATGACGCATGCCTGATACCACACCCCTGCTGATCGTTGCCGGCACCCTTGCGATCCTGTTGCTGATCCAGCAGTGGCTGGCACAGGTCAGCAAACGGGCTGAAGCCGCCAGGGTCATTGCAAAAACAGAGCCGAGCCAGGGAAAACCACTACTCAAGGGTCTTTCCGTCATGGGCCTGGATGAGCGCGGTATCAGCAGCCTGCGCACATTGATGAAAGACACCGACAGTGTCGCACTGGCAACCTTCCTCGCCTTCAATCGACCCACCGTACAAGAACTGGACAATTACCTACAGCACCTGTTCGAACAGTTCCGCAACGCCCCCGACGCGGTGACCGCCGCCAGCCTGTCGGCGCCACCAGCCGGCATGCAGATCGACGCCCTCAGCACTACCGAACGCAATCTGCTGCTCAACCGCAATCCACGTCAGCCACGTCACATTGACCGTGCACTCATGGCCCGTTTTGGTGGCCATGCCTTCCTGCCTCATTTCAGCCTGTACAATTCCCGTGACAGCGCTGTCACCCTGCATGTGCCTCCTTTCGATACCCACCGCAAGCTATTCGAGACACTGGCGAAATCCGGCATCGCCTCAAGGGGCCGGCAAATCCCTCTGCAACAGCGCCTCAGCGTGCTGAAAATGCAGGAACTCCGGCAAATGGGCAAAGATCTCAAGCTGGCGCAGAAATTCACCCGCAAGGCCGACGCCACGGAGGCCCTGTCACAGATCCCCGGCGCCGCTGTTCTGCTGTCGATGCATTACGTCATCGACGACCTGTTCATGCTCAATCCGCTGGATGTCGACCCGCACGCTGTCGAGCAGGAATGGGCCTGGTTGATGGCCTGCGCCAAACTGCTTGGCAGCATCCCGCCCCGGCGCACCTCGTTGTCATAGGCCCCCGTGACAATGGAGAAGACTGTGGAAAAACAGAAATCACGGTAGAATGCCGCCATTCGCCTTTTTCCGGGTGTCCATCCCAAACGCATGTCCAAAATGAGAAACCACACCGCATGACCAGCCCAAAGCACCACCCCGCATTCCAGCATCTGCGCAGCCAGCCTATTGACTCCCTCAACCTCACAGTGGAGGAGTACGAACACCGTGAAACCGGCGCCAAGCACTACCACCTGTCTTCGGACAACAGCGAAAACGTCTTTCTCGTCGCCCTGCGCACGCTGCCTACAGATTCCACCGGCGTCGCCCATATCCTCGAACACACTGCCTTGTGTGGCAGCGAACACTATCCGGTGCGCGACCCCTTTTTCATGATGATCCGTCGTTCCTTGAACACCTTCATGAACGCCTTCACCAGCAGCGACTGGACCGCCTATCCCTTCGCCAGCCAGAACCGCAAAGACTTTTTCAACCTGATGGACGTGTATCTCGACGCGGTATTTTTCTCCACCCTGCACGAACTGGATTTCGCCCAGGAAGGCCACCGGCTGGAATTTGCCGAGGCCGACAACCCCGACACGGAGCTGCAATTCAAGGGCGTGGTGTTCAATGAAATGAAGGGCGCCATGAGTTCACCGGTCAGCACTCTGTGGCAGACCCTGACCAAATACCTGTTCCCCACCACCACCTATCACCACAACAGTGGCGGCGAACCGCAGGAAATCCCTGACCTCAGTTATGCGGAACTAAAGGCGTTCTATCGCACCCACTACCATCCGTCCAACGCCATTTTGATGACCTCCGGCGACATTCCCGCCACCGAGCACCAGCAGCGCTTCGAAGAGCGGGCCTTGAGCCGCTTTCAGCGCGCCGACAAGCTCATCGTCGTCAATGACGAAAAGCGCTACTACGCCCCCATCGCCATTGAAGAATCCTATGCCCTGGAAGAAGCCGAGATGGATGGTGACAAGACCCACATCGTGCTCGGCTGGTTATTGGGCCACAGCACCGACCTACAGGCCGAGCTGCGTGCCGAACTGTTGTCCGGCGTCTTACTGGATGACGGCGCCGCGCCCCTGCGTCACGCCCTGGAAACCACCGATCTGGGTACGGCTCCCTCGCCCCTGTGCGGACTGGAAAACAGCAATCGAGAGATGAGTTTCATGGCCGGACTGGAAGGCAGCCGCCCCGAACACGCGGCCGCCGTAGAACAACTGATCCTGGATACCTTGCGTGAGGTGGCCGAAAAGGGTGTGCCACAGGAACGTGTCGAGTCCGCCCTGCACCAGCTCGAACTGGCCCAGCGCGAGGTCGGTGGCGGCCACTACCCCTACGGCCTGCAGCTGATCCTCGATGCCCTGCCCTCCGCCATTCACTACGGTGACCCGGTGGCGGCGCTGGATCTGGACGAAGCCATCGAACAACTGCGTGAAGACATCCGCGACACAGATTTCATCCCGGCCCTGATCCGCGAGTGGTTCCTCGACAACCCGCACCGGGTACGTCTGACCCTAAAGCCAGACACCGAGCTGGCCACTCGCCGTGACGCCGACGAACACGCCCGTCTGGCGCGTATCAAGGCCAACCTGAGCGCGGAAGAAAAACAGCATATCGTCACCCAGGCCCAACAACTTGCCGAGCGGCAGATGCAGGAAGACGACGCTGACATCTTGCCCAAAGTCGGCCTGGAAGATGTACCGGCCGAGATGCCCATTGCCAAGGGCAAGACCGATACCATCAACGATATCCCCTGCAGTCTCTATGCACAGGGCACCAACGGCCTGATCTACCAACAGGTGGTTGTCAGTCTGCCGCAGCTCGATGATGAGCTGCTGGCGGTACTGCCCTACTACACCCACTGCCTCACCGAGCTGGGCTGTGGCCAGCGCGATTACCTCGAAACCCAGGCCTGGCAGACCCAGGTCAGCGGTGGCCTGTCCGCCTACAGCAGCGTACGTGGGAAAATCGACGACGTGCAGAGCGTATCCGGCTATCTGATCTTCTCGGGCAAGGCCCTGTCGCGCAATCAGCGTGAATTTGCCGAGCTGCTGCGCACCTCTTTCAGTGATGTCCGCTTCGATGAACTACCACGCATCCGTGAACTCATGGCACAACTGCGCGCCGGCTGCGAACAGAGCGTCACCGGGCGTGGCCACAGCCTTGCCATGCAGGCCGCCAGCAGTGGCATGAGTCCCACCGCCGCACTGAGTCATCGGCAGTCCGGGCTACTCGGCATACAGACGCTGAAATCCGTGGATGATGGCCTCAATGAGACAAAAAACCTCACCGCACTGGCGGAAAAGCTGCAACGACTACACCAGAAAATCCTGGCCTCTGAGCGGCAATTCCTGCTGATTGGTGAATCACAAAACCTGACCCCGCTGATGCAAGATACCGCCACGTTGTGGCCAGCAACCCCCACACAAGACACCGCACCCTTCGGCCTGGCCAAGGTACAGGAGACGGTGCACGCCCTGTGGACCACCAGTACCTCTGTCAATTTTTGCGCCAAGGCCTATCCCACAGTGCCGGTGGAACACCCGGATGCCGCACCACTGACGGTACTGGCGGGTTTTCTGCGCAACGGCTTCCTGCATCGCACCATCCGCGAACAGGGAGGCGCCTATGGCGGTGGCGCCAGTCAGGATTGCAGCACTGCCAGCTTCCGTTTCTATTCCTACCGCGATCCGCGCCTGGAGGAAACACTGCAAGACTTCGACCGCGCCATCGACTGGCTGCTCAACGAGGAACACGAACCCCGCCAGCTGGAAGAGGCCATCCTCGGCATCATCGGCCAACTGGACAAACCCAGCTCACCAGCCGGCGAAGCCAAGGACGCCTTTCACAATCAGCTGCACGGCCGCACACCGGAACAGCGTCAGCGTTATCGCCAACACCTGCTGACAGTCACCCTGGAGGATCTGAAACGTGTCGGAAAAACCTACTTGCGTGCAGAAAACGCCAGCATTGCGGTCATCGGCAATCCAGGCGCGGCAGAGACCGCCCGCTCGTTAGGACTCGACATCCATACCCTGTAAATCCATCGGGCGCAAACGCACTCAGTGCCGCAAATAGAGCTATCCACCTCACAATAAACACTCCCTTTGATTGCCCATCAAAGGGAGTTTCATTTAGCAGTTAAATATAGCGGGCAGCTTACACGGCCACAGAAATAGATGACAAGGTATGGGATTACTCGACTTTTACCAACAACCGGAATCGTCTGCTAATGGTCAGTTGGACGCTTCGTTCGTGATTATTTCAACAGCCTGTTGAGGCATCCTAAAGTCCTGTCCGAGTTCGCCGATATCCATGACGAATATCCCCTTGCTAGCCTTACCCGAATGGAACTCGCCGTGAAACCACTCAACAACCTTTCGATCCGCGCAAAGATCATTGCCGGCCTGGGCCTGATGCAGCTGATTATTGCCATTATCGCGGGTAGCGCACTGGTCAGCCTTACCAACACTCAAAAGAGTGTCGCCACCATTGCCGGTGATATCGAGCCGGCGGTGCTGAAGGCGGGTGAGCTGGAACATCGATTGGATAAGGCCAACAGTGCCCTGGGTTTTTATTTGCTGAGTCATGAAGCCTCTCAGCGGCAGGCCTACGAGACAAATTTACAGCGTGTTGACTCGCTTCTGGGTGAGATTCAGGCGCTGCCGCTGGTGTCGGCCAGCACGGATATCTCTTCTTCTGTCAAGGATATTGCCAGGGATATCGCACGTTATGAATCCTACCAGGAGCGCATGATTGAGCTGGCGGAACAGCCCGCCAAAAATATTCCTGCGCTCGCCTATGCCGCTGAGCACATCAATCCACTCAGCCAGCAGCTGTTGCAATTGCTCAGCGGCATGATTCAGACCGAAGGGGAAGAAGAGGCCTCGGTCGAGCGTCGCCAGTTGCTGATGGATATTGAAGGCGTTCGCTATGCCTGGGCCAACGTGATGAATGGCCTGCGCGCTTACCTGGCCTTTCGGCAGGGGGCTGCGTTACAGGAAATCAATCTCTACCAAAGCAGCGTGGATGCCGGGTTGGCGCGTCTGCAGGCTGCGGAAGATTTGCTGACGCTGGATCAGCTCGATGCCCTGGAACAGTTTCTGCCACTGAAAGAGCAGTTTGCCACCCACCTGGACAGGTTGATCGCCATTCATGGCAGTGATGCCTGGCGTGTCGATGCTCACTTGATTCGCACGGAAGTCGGCCCCCTGTTAGAGACCGTCAGCAGCAAAGTTGAGGATCTGGTGGTTGAGCTGGATGAAATGGCGCAGGTGATGTTTCACGGCCTGGTGGATCAGGTTAATGCCACTCGTACCCTGGTAGCAACACTGCTGCTGATCGGCCTGTTGTTGGGTGGACTGATCACGTGGCTGATCGTCTCCACAGTGGTGAAACCGTTGAACCAAACCCTGCAGGCACTCAAGGATATCGTTGATGGTGAGGGCGATCTCACCCGGCGGCTGGCGGTGAACGGTAGTGATGAAATCGGCCAGTTGGCGCAGGGTTTCAATAAATTTGCCGGTTTGGTGCACAACATTATCCGGGAGGTGGCGGGTTATACCGGACGACTGAATACCTCGGCGGAACGACTGACAACGGTGACCGAGGAAACCCGCCGGGGTGTTGAACAACAACAGCAGCGCACCGATGATGTGGTGACGGCCGTGAACGAAATGGCCGCCAACGGTCACGAGGTTGCCAGCAATGCAGGGGCTGCTGCAGAGGCGGCACAGAATGCCGATGCTGCGGCCAACGATGGACGACAGGTGGTAGGCAAAACCATTGATGTGATCGGCAGCCTGGCACAGGCTGTGCGCCAGGCCGGCGAGGTGATCAATCGCCTGGAGAGCGATAGTGAGTCGATTGGTGGTGTGCTGGATGTGATTCGTGGTATTGCCGAACAGACCAACCTGTTGGCTCTCAACGCCGCCATCGAGGCGGCCCGTGCGGGTGAACAGGGGCGCGGTTTTGCCGTGGTGGCCGATGAAGTGCGCACCCTGGCCTCACGAACCCAGGAGTCTACCGCGGAAATTCAGTCCATGATCGAGCGCCTGCAGGGCGGTGCCCGCGAGGCCGTGCAGGTCATGGCGGATGGCAGTGCGCGTGCCGATGAGAGCGTGCAGCAGGCGGCCACGGCAGGCGAGGCGCTGGATGCCATTTCCGAGGCGGTGGCCGTCATCAACCAGATGAACGTGCAGATAGCCAGTGCTGCCAAAGAGCAAAATGCCGTGGCCGAAGAGATCAATAAGTCCGTCGTGGCTATTAGCGGAATCACCGAGCAGACCGCCGCTGGCGCACAACAGACGGCCTCTGCCGGCAATGAACTCACCCAGCTGTCAGAGCAGCTGTCCAGCATGGTGCGGCAGTTCAAGGTTTGATTCGATTAAACCCACAGAGATTTAACTCAGGCTGACTGTCTCTATGGGAGAACCATCCCCTCATCGCTTCATGCGATGAGGGGATTTGTATTTTGGGTCAGGCAAAAACGCTGCGGATACAGTATCATTGCCCCTTTTTTCGAGCACCTTTTCAAGCACCTCGGCAGACACTGGTTGTTTCTCCTTGATCAGCCCTGAACCACACTGGAAAGACCTATGCTTCAGCTTCGCGGCGGCGCCGCTCTCTCCCCGTTTCGTGTCGATAAATTACTGGCTAATGCGCGACAGAAGATTGCCTGTCTGGCGACGATTACTGCTGAATTTATTCACTTCACCGATCTGGATTGCAGCCTCGACGCCGATGGCCGGCGCGTGCTGGAGCAGTTGCTGTGCTATGGCCCGACGAGAGAGAGGCTGAGCGATACGGCCGGCGACGGGCAGGGGCAAATGCTACTGGTGGTGCCGCGCCTCGGCACCCTTTCCCCCTGGTCCTCCAAGGCCACGGACATCGCCCACAACTGTGGCCTCAGAGAGGTGCGGCGCATCGAGCGTGGCGTGATCTACCATTTTCAGAGCGCCGATGGCGTATCCCTGACGGACAGCGAGCTGGCCAGCCTGCGACCACTGATCCACGATCGCATGACCGAGCGCGTGCTGGACAGCCTCGACGAAGCGGAAGACCTGTTCCTGCAAGCCGAACCCGCGCCATTGCGCACCGTGGACGTGCTTTGCGCAGAGAACGGCAAAGGCCGTATGGCACTGGAACAGGCCAACCGCGAGCTGGGCCTGGCCCTGGCCGAGGACGAGATCGACTACCTGCTGGAGAATTTCACCGCCCTGGGCCGCAATCCCACCGACGTTGAGCTGATGATGTTCGCGCAGGCCAACTCCGAGCACTGCCGCCATAAAATATTCAATGCCGACTGGATCATCGATGGCCAGGCGCGGGACAAGTCTCTGTTCGCCATGATCCGCAACACCGAGCAACAGCACCCCGAGGGCACCCTGTCCGCCTACAAAGACAATGCTGCGGTGATGGAAGGCCATGCCGGCCAGCGTTTTCTGCCCGACCCCCAGACCGGCGAATACCTCCATCACGCCGAGGATGTGCACATCCTGATGAAGGTCGAAACGCACAACCACCCCACCGCTATCTCACCTTTTCCCGGCGCCGCCACCGGCTCTGGCGGTGAGATCCGCGACGAGGGCGCCACCGGACGCGGCTCCAAGCCCAAGGCCGGACTGTGCGGTTTTTCCGTATCTAACCTGAATTTGCCGGATGCGGCACGGCCCTGGGAAACGGATCACGGTCGTCCCGAACGTATCGTCTCCGCACTGGACATTATGCTCGAAGGCCCTATCGGCGCCGCCGCCTTCAATAATGAGTTCGGACGGCCCAACATTTGTGGTTATTTTCGCAGTTTTGAGGAGAAAGTCGCGGGGCCGAATGGCGAAGAAGTACGCGGCTATCACAAGCCCATCATGCTCGCCGGCGGTCTGGGCAACATCCGCGCCGGGCACGTCGAAAAGGACGTCATTCCGCCCGGCTCGCCGCTCATCGTGCTGGGCGGCCCGGCCATGCTCATTGGCCTCGGTGGCGGCGCCGCCTCCAGTATGGCCACCGGTGACAGCCACGAAGATCTCGACTATGCCTCGGTGCAGCGCGGCAACCCGGAAATGGAACGCCGCGCGCAGGAGGTCATCGACCGCTGCTGCGCGCTGGGCGAAAACAGCCCGGTCATTTCCATTCACGATGTGGGCGCGGGCGGACTGTCCAACGCCATGCCCGAGATCGTCCACGACTGCGGCCGTGGTGCCCGCTTCGAACTGCGCGCTATCCCCTGTGATGACCCCGGCATGTCGCCCATGGAAATCTGGTGCAACGAGTCGCAGGAACGCTACGTGCTGGCCGTGGCCCCTGAGCGCCTGACCGAGTTCGAGGCCATCTGCGCGCGCGAGCGCTGCCCCTTCGCGGTGATCGGCGAGGCCACCGAAGAAGAGCAATTGATCCTCGGCGACGGCCTGTTTGACGGTTCGCCCAATGACACCCCCATCGACATATCCATGGAGGTACTCCTCGGCAAGCCACCGAAGATGCTGCGTGACGTACAGCGCAAGAGTTTTCACAAGCCCGCTTTCGACACCGCCGGCATCGACTTGATGGACGCCGCCCTGCGCGTGCTGCGCCTGCCCACGGTGGCCGACAAGGGATTCCTCATTACCATCGGCGACCGCAGTGTCACCGGCCTGGTGGCTCGCGACCAGATGGTCGGCCCGTGGCAGGTACCGGTGGCCGATGTGGCAGTGACCAATACTGACTACTGCGGCTATACCGGCGAGGCCATGGCCATGGGCGAACGCACCCCCATTGCCCTGGTACACCACGCCGCCTCGGCGCGTATGGCGGTGGCCGAGGCCATCACCAACATCGCCGCAGCGCGCATCGACAAGCTCAGTAACCTCAAGCTATCCGCCAACTGGATGGCCCCCGCCGGCCACCCGGGCGAGGACGCCGGCCTGTTCGACGCCGTGCGCGCGGTGGGTATGGAACTGTGTCCGGCACTGGGTATCGGTATCCCGGTGGGCAAGGACTCCATGTCCATGAAGACCGTGTGGCGGGAGGAAGGCGATGATGATAAAGAGCGGTCGGTCACGGCACCACTGTCTCTGGTGATCACGGCCTTCGCCCCGGTCAGCGACGTGCGCGATACCCTGACCCCGCAGCTGCGCAACGACCTCGGCGACGACCTCATCCTCATTGATCTCGGCAAGGGCGCCAACCGTCTCGCCGCCTCGGCGTTGGCACAGGTCTACAAACAGATGGGGCACCATCCGGCGGATCTCGATGATCCGCTGGCATTGAAGGCCTTTTTTGGAGTAATCCAGCAGCTCAACGCGCAGGGCCTGATCCAGGCCTACCACGACCGTTCCGACGGCGGCCTGTTCGCCACCCTGTGTGAAATGGCCTTCGCCGGCGGCTGTGGCCTCAGCGTATTGCTCGACGACCTCGGCGACGACCCCGTCGCCAGCCTCTTCAGCGAAGAACTGGGCGCCGTGATCCAGGTGCGCCACCGCGATGTGGACGAGGTGCTGGGCTGGCTCCGCGAGGCTGGGCTGGGGCGTCACAGCCACGTCATCGGCACCCCCAGTGACGACGATCACATCCGTTTCCACTTCGATGGCCGCGAGGTGCTGGCCGCCGACCGCGCCACCTTCCGCGAGGCCTGGTCCGAGACCACCTTCCACCTGCAGCGCCTGCGCGACAACCCCGACTGTGCCAAGCAGGAACGGGCCACGCGCCTCGACAAGAGCGATCCCGGCCTCAATGCCCGCCTGAGCTTCGATCCACAGGACGACGTTGCCGCCCCCTTTATTAGCCGTGGCGCGCGGCCACGCATGGCCATCCTGCGTGAGCAGGGCGTCAACGGCCAGCTGGAAATGGCGGCCGCCTTCGACCGCGCCGGTTTCGCGGCGCTGGACGTGCACATGAGCGATATCATCGCCGGGCGCGTCTCGCTGGCCGACTTCGAGGGCCTGGTGGCCTGTGGCGGTTTTTCCTACGGCGATGTGTTAGGTGCTGGCGAGGGGTGGGCCAAATCCATCCTCTTCAACCCCCGCGCCCGCGAAGAGTTCGAGACCTTCTTCCAGCGCGGAGACAGCTTTGGCCTTGGTGTCTGCAACGGCTGCCAGATGATGTCCAACTTACATCAACTGATCCCCGGCGCCGAGTCGTGGCCACACTTCGAGCGCAACCTGTCCGAACAGTTCGAGGCCCGCCTGTCGCTGGTGGAAGTGCTGGAATCACCGTCGCTGTTCCTGCAGGGCATGGCCGGTTCACGGCTGCCCATTGCCGTCGCTCACGGCGAGGGCCGTGCCAATTTCACCCGCAGTGGTGGCGAACAAACGGCGCACGACGCCGGGTTACTGGCGCTGCGTTACGTGGACAATCACGGTCAGGCTACCGAAAACTACCCCGCCAACCCCAACGGTTCGCCCGATGGCATCACCGGTCTGTGCAATACAGATGGCCGCTTTACCATCATGATGCCGCACCCGGAGCGCGTATTCCGTCGCGTGCAATATTCCTGGGCACCGCAGGATTGGGGCGAAGACGGCCCCTGGCTGCGTCTGTTCCGCAACGCGCGGGTGGCGGTAGGCTAAGGTGGCAGCCTATCTCGGTAGGGTGGGCACTGCCCACCATGAGAGGCTTTGTTCACCGAAAATGGTGGGCAATACCCACCCTGTTGGCTTAAGGCACATTTCTTGCACATTAGTTTGCCCAACAACCCGTAGAAGCAGCCCCTCAGGCCGCGATGACACTGCCTGGCAATCCATCATGGCCTGAGGAATCGTCCCTACGGCCATCTGTTTTTGTGTCGAGCCGATAACTGTACGCTCGTGGATAATGATCAGCCAAAGGAGGCCGTGACAGGCCCATGGTCAAGTTCTTCAAAAAGGTGTTCAGCACTGGCAAGGGGGCGCCCACGGATGGCCGGCCGGCCTCAGGTTCGGTGGTGGATGAGCCGCTGGAGCTGCCGCGGATCAACCAACTGATCCAGCACTATCCCATCGGGGAAAAGGTTCGCTATTACCCGGAATTCCAAAAAGATGGTGCCCTGGACACCCTCATCCTTGGCTACAGTATCAACGGCTACTTCGTCTATTCGCCAATGGAAATACGCAGCACAGCAGCTGTGCTGCGTTTGTTCACCGGCGAGGAACGCACCCTGATCACCGAACTGGAAAGCTTCAGTCTGCTCATCCCCTTCAACCCCGACGACGACAACAAGCGCGACTATGTACGCCGTGCCGAGCTGGGCCCGCGTGGCCCGTTCCGCCGCCACAACACCGTTACCCTCACGGCCAATTCCAACGACGGTGTCCTCTGCCATCTCGATACTCTGGTGCGCAAAATCATGCCAGTGAGCGGCGGTATCTACGCCGGCCATCAAGTGGTGTTGCTGGATGTCATACCGAGCACCCTAGCGCTCGCCGATCAGCGCCAACACTATCGTCTCAACACCTGCCTGCCTGCCACCCTCAGCCTGCGCGATGGCGGCACCTATGCCTGCACTCTGCGGGATTTCGCCGAACAGTCCGTACAGCTCAACCTTGAGGAAACTGCCGAGGAGCTGGAGGGACTGAGCGAATTCCGGCGCCTCACCCTGTGTTTCGATCTCGGCAGCGAGCACCAGCCCAAGTGCTTTGAGCTGGACGGCAGTATGTACCGCAAGTCGAATGGCCGTCTGGTAATGAAGCTGCAGGGTATCTATAAAAATGGCAAGTTGGAAAACCTGGGTCTGGTGGACATTCTCGATATCAAAGCCAGCCTGCTCAGACATCCTGCCACCCAGGCCGCTGTGCGGGGAAATGCAGACGGCATGTAGTTTTATTATCAGGCGAAAATTATCACTATAGTGAGCCTATTGCAAAACCCCAAAAAGTAGCGAATTTCTTGGCTTTTAGGGCTCAAGAGTGGAAATGGGTAGGACTGCAATGCCATTAAGTTAAGCCTGAGATCCTGCTTGTTGTAGGTTGGTGGTGAGCCTGCGAACCCCAACGAAGCTAACAATGTTGGGGTTCCTTCGTCACCGCCAACCTACAAAACAGTCGTGATTTTGTTAACTTAATGACATTGGGTAGGGCTGCATTATTTGAGCCAGACACCGATGCAATAGAAAGACAACGAAAATGTACTACGAGTACTTTCGCAACGATTAATATTACCCGCTAAGCACCATAAATAACGTCCCCAACAGCAGTGGATACAACCATTGTATCAATGGTGGATTACTGGGCCTGGGCACCTCGATGGCCACCGTCGGTGCCGCTTCCGCCTGCTCGATCACCGCCGTCACCAGTCGCTGCGCCGTGGCGCCGATACGCCGCAGGCGTGCCTTCAGGCTTGCAGGGCGAGTGTTTCCTGAAGGCTCTCCAGCGTGCCCATCGTCACGCGGCCGATGGCGATAGATCACCTGCACGCTGTCGACGGCGTCCAGGGTCAGGGCGATACGCACCGCCAGGCGCTCACGCGACAGTCCCACCCAGGCCAGTGGCGTCAAGCACCACAGGATGGCCGAGATCAGCATCGGGTGCAGCGTAGTGCGCAATAGCAGGTTGACCGCAAATACGATCAATACCAGCGAGATAATACGCAGCCCCCCTCCGCTCAGCCCCTCCAGAGTCGGCCCCCAGGGCCAGGCAGAAAACAGCAGGCGCCCCGGCGTGAACAGCAGATACACCAGCGCGATGGAGAGAAAAAACCAGCGCATACGCCGAAGCATGCGGAATGCCAGCAACAATTGCTCCCTCGGCCCCGGCAGATACAGGGCCAGCATCAACACAGCACCCGCAAACAGGGTCATTACATCGCCAAAGGCAATCGCCGTCGCATAGATCAAGAACAAAATGATTTTGATGACAGGGTGCATAGACATCCGGGATACTCGGCCGGGAACGGGCAGTCCACAGCCCAGACAAAAAAAAGCGCGGCCCTGCGGGCCACGCCATTGATTCTACCAGTTAGCCGTTTGCAGGCTAGCTGATCTGCTCCAACAGATCCTTAGCCTGTTGTTTCTGAGTATCGTCACCTTCCTCCAGTACTTCGTCGAGAATACTGCGTGCCCCGTCGCCGTCACCCATGTCGACATAGGCCTTGGCCAAATCCAGTTTGGTGCCGATTTCATCGACTTCACCAAACATATCATCGCCGAGCAGCTCGTCGTCAAGATTCTCACCAAGAAGCAGTTCGTCTTCAGTCGCCTTGTCTTTACCGGTATCCGGCTGTTTAGCCACAGTGCTTTCCAAGCCGTCCTCGATAATCAATGCATCGTTTTCAATCACTTCGTCCAGAGTAATATCAAATTCGCTGCTATCCATCGCTTCGGCCGGACTATCGAACTTGATGGCCTCGTTGTTATCCAGCGCCAGCTCTTCGGCACTCAGATCCACGGTAAAATCGGACTTTTCACTCTCCCTCGACCCTGACTGTTTCGAAGGCTCCATTTCATCGCTGCTGAATGCCAGTACAGAATCATCGACATCTGTCGTCGACTTATCGATATCCAGATCATCTGTTGCCTTGCGGGCTTCTTCAGACGCCACTTTAGTTTCGGCTTCCGGTGCGGCAACGGCCTCGTCCAGCGCCTTCATATCGAAGTCCAGTGTATTATCATCGCTCGAGGCAACACGTTCCTCCTTTATCTCATCGTCGCGCTGATCCAGGTTGAAATCCAGGGTGGACACATCGAAATCCAGGCCAGTATCCGATGTCGCCGGGGTCGTGGCTTCCGCCCTTTCTCTCCGTTCGGCATCATCAAGAGCAGAATCGCCGGCCTTGACCTTGGTATCCTCCGTAGTCGGGGCATCAAGATCGAAATCGAAGTCCAGCAAGTCTTCATCGGCAACAGACGTACCGCCTTCCAACTCCTCCTGCAAGGCGTGCACAGCACCGCCGAACAGGGGATTAGCAGGACACAGCTGGCTACCCATGGTCACTGCTTTAACCCACAGGGGATCGGTTTCGTCATCCAGGGCATCGTGTAACACCTGCGCCTGTAGTTCGAATGCCTCACCGTTCTTGGCGGCAAAAAACACTTCCAGCAGCTTTAGCTTCAGCTCATTGCGCTCTGGTGTGTTCTCCAATGCGGCGCGAATAATCTCTTCTGCCTGCTGATGACGACCGTAGGCCAGATAGACATCAGCTTCCGAAATGGGATCCACGTCCGAGGCATCTGCCTGGACACCGTTCATTTCGCTGATTTCGCTCATAGCGAAATCACTCACCATGGAGCTTTCGCCACCCGCGCTCCGTGCCATTCCACTGTTTGTCGTACCCGCAGCACCTTCATCCCCCACATTGAGGATGCTTTCCTGGAAGCCTTCCTGCATCTTGCGACGACGCGCCATGATCCAGCCCACAATAGCCAACACCAGCACGCCGATACCGCCGTACATTAACAGAGGGCTCTCCAACAGGCCTGGTTCAGGGGCGGGAGCCTCTGCAACCGGTGCCGGAACGGAAGGCTTGGGTTCTTGAGGCTCTTGGGTTTCTTCCGTCGGTGCAATCTCCAGAGCGGAGGGTTCAGCATCACCTTCAGCAGCAAGCTCTGTACCCTCAACGGATTCACCTTCCAGCACCTCTTGTCCCAGCATCTCCTGTTCGCTGACCGCTTCCGGAACTGCCGGTTCTTCAACCTCGCCACCCAGCTGTTTCTGCAAGCTCAGCATCTCATCATCCTTGAGCATGATGAGGCGCTGCATAGAGGCAAGCTGTTCTTCCATCTGTGACAGACGGGTCTTGAGTTCATCGGTCTCCTGCCGATTGGCATCCAACGCCTCGGCGGCCAGCACCAGATCCTGACGCAGGCGATCAGCATCTGCATCACCAGTGCCGGAACCCGAGCCTTCACTGCCCGGGGCAACCAGCTTGAGACGCGCCTGTCCGCTGACGTCACTGCTCTCATCTGCGCCTGCCTCAACAGCCGCAACCTCAGTGGCCGCAACTTGGCGCAGGGGGCGACCACTCTTGCGTGCCTGCCATTCGGCGCGTTGATGCTCGACCTCTGCATTGGCTTGGGCGACAGACAGCGCGGTAATCGCAGCCGGATCTTCGATACGCAGCACGTAACCCGCCTTGAGTTGGTTAACGTTGCCGTTATAGAAGGCCTGCGGATTGTCGCGTACCAGGGCAAGCATCATCTGATTGACGGAAACCGACTCATCGGGACGCATCCTGCTGGCAATGACCCACAGCGTCTCGTTAGGCTGGACAGGGCCATAACTCAACACGCCATCACGTGACGTCACCGACGACGGCATGGCACGCTCACGAATCGGAGCCTGGCGGGTGATTCGGGTAGTTGTTGCGGCAGCAGCGGGAGTCGTCTGCACCGCTGCCTGCCGAATCGGCGCCGGGGCCTCATCAGAAAGCACGGGGGGATCGACCAGTACGGTAAACTCACGCAGGATACGGCCGCGCGGCCAGCGGGCCTCAACCACAAAATCGAGGAAGGGTTCAGTGACCCGTTCGGTGCTGCTCAGCCTGACATAGGATGTGCCATCAGGCTTTTGCGCAAGGCTGAACTTTATCTTGGTCAGAAAGTAGGCACGATCCGCGCCAACGCGGGCAAAATCCTCAAGTGATCCCAGACGAATCTTCAGGTTTTCCAAGTCGCCTTTCTGCACCGACAGCAATTCAATTTCAGCGTCTAACGGCTGATTCAATGCCGATTTCATGGTGATATTGCCAAATCCCAGGGCGAAGGCCGCCACAGGTAGCAGCATCGCCAACACAGCAATTATCGGTGCCAATCTCTTACCTATATCCACTCCATCCACTCCCATTTGAAGTTATCGCGCCCGCCTTCGCATATCCATATCCCAGGAATTCCAGTTACAGCATCGGCACCATGCAGAAAAAATTTAATAGGGAACCTCTAATTTAGTCTGAAGTGAGCCGTATTGAGATTCAATCGCTTCAAATTCCAGGTATAAAACCGCGAGTAAATCGCCGCTAAGAGGTTATGAGCGGGATTTTCACCAACAGTTAAGCACTACCAGGCAACGCGGAAGCTGAAGATTTTAGGCTCAAGACAGCCGACCATGACTTAAATCAGGATTCCTAATATGAGTAAGCAGGGCAAAATAATAGTGGGAACTATAGCTTACAAGTAATCTTTTACCAAGATTTCAGCTATTTGCACGCTATTCAGCGCCGCGCCTTTACGCACATTGTCTGCCACGACCCACATATCCAGTCCCTGTGGATGACTGATATCTTCTCTCACCCGGCCCACAAAAACGGCATCATCACCAGCGGCCTCGCTAACGGCAGAAGGATACTCAACCTCATCCAGCAATTCCACACCCGCTGCCTGTTTGAGCAGCTTACGCGCCTGTTCCGCAGTCACTTTCTGCTTTGTCTCGATGTGCAGAGCGAGGGAATTGCCAAAAAATACCGGCACGCGCACCGCCGTTGGATTGATAACTATACCCCTATCGCCCAACACTTTTTGTGACTCCCATACCATTTCCATCTCTTCGCGAGTGTAACCGTTGTCCAGCACGCCGCCAATCTGCGCCAGCACATTGAAGGCAATCTGTTTGTCATGCGACGCGGTTTCCACGGCGCGCATGTTGAGTAGACTGACGGTCTGCCCCGCCAACGTCTTCACCGCCGCCTGGCCGCTACCAGACACGGCCTGATAGGTGGCGACATTGATGCGCTCGATGCCCACGGCATCGATGATGGGTTTTAGCGCCACCAACATGGCGATGGTGACAGCGTTAGGGCTGGCGATGATACGGCGATCAGAAAAATATCCCACATCGGTGGCATTGACCTCCGGCACCACCAGCGGTACATCGTCATCACCACGAAAGCAGGCACTGCTGTCGATGACCACACAACCGGCCTCCACCGCCAGCGGTGCATAATGCGCGGCAACCTCCGCTCCCGCAGCCAACAACACGATCTGCACCTGCGAAAAATCGAACGATGCCGTATCACCCACGCTCAGATATTTGCCGCTGAACAGCACTCTATTACCGACGGAGCGATCACTGGCCAGTGGATAGAGCCTGGCCAACGGGAAACCGCGCTCCTGCAGAAGGGGAATGATCACCTCACCGACGGCGCCGGTAGCGCCGACGACAGCCACATCAAAGGTCTGTGTATCGTCCATTTACCGCTCCAACAGGATACGCAGCATGCGGCGCAACGGCTCGGC
This sequence comes from Gammaproteobacteria bacterium, assembly GCA_021647505.1. Taxonomy (GTDB): domain Bacteria; phylum Pseudomonadota; class Gammaproteobacteria; order SZUA-152; family SZUA-152; genus DRQN01. The sequence continues at coordinate 11,066 of JAKIUN010000007.1, read as the reverse complement.
GGCGCCCCACAGCAACTGGTCGCCGACGGTAAAAGCGGCGAGGTAATCATCACCCATAGTCAGCTTACGAAGGCGACCGACGGGTACCGACAAGGTGCCGGTCACCGCCGCCGGGCTCAGTTCGCGCACGGTCACGTCGCGGTCATTGGGCACCACCTTCACCCAGTCGTTGGCCTCGGCCAGCATGTCATGGATTTCGTCCAGTGGCACAGGACGCGTCATCTTGATGGTCAGCGCCTGGCTGTGACAGCGCATGGCACCGATGCGCACACAAATGCCATCGATGGGGATAGGGCTGTCGCTGCGGCCGAGGATCTTGTTGGTCTCCACCTGCGCCTTCCATTCCTCGCGAGTCTGCCCGGAGTCCAACGGCGAATCGAGCCACGGGATCAGACTACCGGCCAGGGGCACACCCCACTGATCTTTCGGATACTCATCGGAACGCAGAAAATCGGTCAGCTTACGGTCAATATCGAGAATGGCGCTAGCGGGATCATCGAGCAGATCCGTCACCTCGCCGTGAATGGCGCCCATCTGCCGAATCAATTCGCGCATGTTCTGCGCCCCGGCGCCGGAGGCCGCCTGATAGGTCATGGGCGAAATCCACTCCACCAGGCCCTGCTGGAACAGGCCGCCGATGGCCATCAGCATCAGGCTCACGGTGCAGTTGCCGCCGACAAAAGCCCGGGTACCGTTGGCCAGGCCGTCTTTGATGACGTCAAGATTGACCGGATCCAGCACGATGATGCTGTCATCCTTCATACGCAGCGTAGAGGCGGCGTCAATCCAGTAGCCGTCCCAACCCGCACTGCGTAACTGTGGATAGACCTCCTCGGTATAGCCACCGCCCTGACAGGTGACGATCACATCCATGGCCTTCAGCGCGTCGATATTCTTCGCATCCTGCAACAGCGGCACATCCTTGCCCACCTCGGGGCCGGGCTGGCCCATCTGTGACGTGGTAAAGAACACCGGATCGATATCATTGAAATCGTTTTCCTCGCGCAGACGCTGCATTAGCACCGAACCCACCATGCCGCGCCAGCCGACAAAGCCTATCTGTTTCATTTCCCTCACCTATTTGTTCGAGTTTTCAATCTAACGCGGTACTACAGCGCTGCAACGACAGCATCGCCCATTTTGGAGGTCGAGACCTTCTGCATACCGTCGCTGTAGATGTCCACCGTGCGCAGCCTCTGATCCAGCACCTTCTCCACCGCCTGTTCAATACGCTCGGCCATGACCGGCTCATCGAGAGAGTAGCGCAGCATCATGGCCACGGAGAGAATCGTCGCCAGCGGGTTGGCGATATTCTGCCCGGCAATGTCCGGCGCAGAACCGTGAATGGGTTCGTACATGCCCTTGCCCTCGGCGTTCAGCGAGGCGGACGGCAACATGCCGATGGAACCGGTGAGCATAGCGGCGCAGTCGGAGAGGATGTCGCCGAACATGTTGCTGGTGACCATCACGTCAAACTGCTTGGGGGCGCGCACCAACTGCATGGCGGCATTGTCTACATACATGTGCGACAGCGCCACCTCGGGATAACCCTTGGCCACGCACTCCATCACCTCGCGCCACAGCTCGGAGCACTCCAGTACGTTGGCCTTGTCCACAGAACAGACACGCCGGCCACGCTTCATGGCGATGTCAAAGGCAGAACGGCCGATACGCTCGATCTCAGATTCGCTGTAGACAAGCGTGTTGAAGCCCTGGCGCTCGCCGTTATCGAGGGTACGCACACCGCGAGGCTGACCAAAATAGATACCCCCGGTAAGCTCACGCACGATCATGATATCCAACCCAGCCACCACCTCTGGCTTAAGCGTAGAGGCGTCAGCTAACTGTTTATAGAGGATTGCCGGACGCAGATTGGAAAACAGTTCCAGCTCCGCACGCAGCCCCAGCAAGCCTTTCTCCGGACGCACGCTGATATCCAGCGACTCCCACTGATAACCGCCGACAGCACCGAGCAAGATGGCGTCCGAGGCCTTGGCCAGTTCCAGCGTCTCGTCAGGCAAGGGCGTGTTGTGTACATCATAGGCGGCGCCGCCCACCAGGCTGTCTTCCAGCTCGATGGCCAGACCGTCTTCACGCAGGCGTTCCAGAACCTTGACCGCCTCGGCGACGATCTCGGGGCCGATGCCGTCACCGGCCAGTACTGCGATTTTCTTACTCATGTGCCAATCCTCTTGAGAAGCTAACGCAACGGCGTGAAGGCACAAAGATCTTTATAGTGAAGAATCTTTGCGTCCTCTACGCCGTCGCGTTGAAAAAATCATGCAAACAGCCACGGCGCTTCCTGCTTACAGCATTTTTCGTAGGCACGAATTTCATCCACATATTGCAGGGTCAGGCCGATATCATCGAGGCCATTGAGCAGGCAATACTTGCGGAACTCACCCACCTCGAAGGGGATCACCTCACCGCCTGGCGTGGTGATAGCCTGCGCCTGTAAATCCACATCCAAGTGGTAGCCTTCGCTGGTCTCCATAGCCTTAAACAGACCATCCACCGTGTCTTCATCAAGGACAATGGGCAGGATGCTGTTCTTAAAACAATTATTGAAGAATATATCGGCGAAACTCGGCGCGATGATGACGCGAAAGCCATCGTCAAGCAATGCCCACGGCGCATGCTCGCGCGAGGAGCCGCAGCCGAAATTTTCCCGCGCCAGCAGGATGCTTGCCCCCTGATAGCGCGGCCGGTTGAGCACGAAATCCGGATTCAGCGGTCGCTTGCTGTTATCCCTGCCCGGTTCGCCATGATCGAGATAGCGCCACTCGTCGAACAGGTTGGAACCGAAGCCGCTGCGCTTAATGGACTTCAGGAACTGCTTGGGGATGATGGCATCGGTGTCCACATTGGCACGATCCATGGGCGCCACGATGCCCGTCATCTTGTCGAATTTTTCCATTGTTCTGTTACCTTGTTTTCAGCGCAAAGGCGCAGAGAGCGCAAAAAAAACGTTTATAAAAGATCTTTGCATTCCTTGCCCCCGTGCCTTTGCGTTGGGTTTTTACAATTCCCGCACATCCACAAATCGCCCCGTCACCGCCGCCGCCGCCGCCATCGCCGGGCTCACCAGGTGGGTGCGTCCAGCCTGCCCCTGGCGGCCTTCGAAGTTGCGGTTCGAGGTGGAGGCGCAACGCTCACCCGGCTCCAGGCGGTCGGCATTCATGGCCAGGCACATGGAACAACCGGGCTCGCGCCACTCAAAGCCGGCGGCGATAAAGATTTCGTGCAAGCCCTCGTCCTCGGCCTGTCGCTTGACCAACCCGGAGCCGGGCACGACCAGTGCCTGCTTGACGTTGCCCGCCACCTTGCGCCCCTTGGCCACTACCGCAGCAGCACGCAGATCCTCGATACGCGAGTTGGTACAGGAACCGATGAACACCTTGTCCACGACGATCTCGCTGATGGGCGTGCCGGCCTTCAGGCCCATGTAGGCCAGTGCGCGGGTCATTCCTTCGGCCTTCACCGGATCACTCTCCTGCGTCGGATCAGGCACGTGGCCGGCAACAGAAACCACCATTTCCGGTGATGTTCCCCAGGTCACTTGTGGCTGAATAGTCGTGGCGTCGATGACCACTTCGTGATCAAACTCGGCATCGTTGTCGGATGTCAACTTACGCCACGCAGCCACCGCCTGCTCCCAGTGTTCGGCGCTGGGGGCGAAGGGCCGCCCCTGCACATAGTCGATGGTCTTCTCATCTACCGCCACCATGCCGGCACGCGCACCCGCCTCGATGGCCATGTTACACACCGTCATACGGCCCTCGATGGAGAGATCACGCATCGCCTGACCAGCGAATTCGATGGCATAACCGGTGCCACCCGCGGTGCCAATCTCACCGATGATGGCCAACACGATGTCCTTGGCGGTGACACCTGAGCCCGCCTGACCTTCGATCACCACACGCATGTTCTTCGACTTGCTCTGGATCAGGCACTGGGTGGCGAGCACATGCTCCACCTCAGAAGTGCCTATGCCATGCGCCAGTGCGCCGAGGGCACCGTGGGTCGAGGTATGGGAATCGCCGCAAACCACGGTCATGCCCGGCAGGATCACGCCTTCCTCCGGCCCCACCACATGCACGATGCCCTGACGTGGATCGTCCATATGGAATTCAGGAATAGCGAATTCCGCGCAGTTCTGATCCAACGTCTCCACCTGCAGGCGTGACACCGGGTCGCTGATGCCTGCCACTCCCCCGCTGCGGTCAGTCGTGGGCACGTTGTGATCCGGCGTGGCCAGATTGGCCGCCGGCCGCCATGGCTTGCGCCCTGCCAGCCGCAGCCCCTCGAAGGCCTGCGGCGAAGTCACCTCGTGGATCAACTGCCGGTCTATATAAAGGAGGCAGGTGCCATCGTCCTGGGTGCGCACCACGTGCTGTTCCCACAATTTGTCGTACAGGGTCTTGCCAGCCATGACGCCATCCTCGATTCAGGTGTTTCTTGCTTACCGGCCATGGTGACGAGGCGGAAGGCCCGCCCCACGGCCATGACGATGGGCCGATAGTAGGTCAAGCATGGAATCATAACAATTCATCTTTATCATGAAGTCTATTCCCTGCCGGAATGGATCAAGCAAGCATTCTAGCGCACCTTGTCATAAATAATGCAATGCATTAACCCTTGCTAATAATAAGTATTTTTCATGCGTATTGCGACAGCTGAGTTTGTCATTCGTCCATTTTCCAAACACCAGGCAATTTATGTAACTTGTGTATATTACCAAAACTTTAACGTTACAAGACCATCTCACCTGTGTGTTAATATGCGTTATAAAATTGGGCCATGGCCCAATTTTATGTGCCGCCATGCGGGGATGACTCCTTTCGTGCCTGAGAGGTTTTTAGTGGGAGATTAAAAATGGGAAGCTTTGCAAAGATGAAGATAATAAGAGAATTGTTTTTCAGTCGTTCATTGGCTCCGATCATTTTTCTGGGTTTGTTAAGTATTGTTGTGAGCGGATGTGGCGGCAACAACAATAACAAGGACGGGGATGTAACCCCACAAGGCCAGGTGACAGTCGCTGGCGTGGTTAGCGGCAGTGGTGGCTTAGTTGACGTTAAGGTGTCTTCCGGCAGCAAATCCGCGACGACAGATGCAAACGGCTTTTACGAGCTGAGCAATATTCCCGTTCCCGCCAGCGGCTCCATTGTCCTGACTTACGAAAAAGACGGCTATGCCACGTTTCAGCGTTCGTTGCCGGTCGCTGATGGCGAAACGTATGCAGTTGCTGCCAGCCTGTTGCAATATCATCACAATGAATCGATAGATGCTGCGCAAAGCAATAATCTGATTATCGCCGACCCCGATAATGTCACAGGCCCTTCGCTGGCTGAGATAAGTTTTCCCGCCGGTAGCCTAGCAAGCAGCGGTAATGTGACGGTCGAAGTGGCCGTGGGAGATCCAACCACTGAAGCGGGGCGACCCACCTTTCCCGGTGACTATATGGCAGCCAGTACTCTGGGAGGCGAGGTTGATACACCACTGGAAAGCGTTGTCTTTACCGAAATCACGGTTACCGATGCCAATGGCACGGAGCTGACACAACTCAGCGAACCCGCCACAGTGACTGTGCGCTTGCCGGATACCCTGCAAAGTCAGTATTCAACGGGTGATACGGTTCCCTGGTGGTCTTATGATGAAACCACGGCCACCTGGGTACGGGAAGATGCCGAGCCTGCAACTCCGCAGATGGACGATGCGCAGGTAATCGATCCGAACAATGATGGTGTGCTTTACGCCCGAGCCAAAGTCACCCACTTTTCCTGGTGGAACGTAGACGTACCAATGGATGAACATGCCTGTCTCTGTGTGACGGTTCAGGATGAAAATAATGCACCGGCGGCGGGTTCTCTGCTGATTGCCGAGGGGGTTACTTACAATGGCAGGTCAAGTCCGGCACGCACGGATATGAATGGCCGGGCTTGTGTGACCGTCAAACGCAGTACAACTGCTGTAGCCGAACGTGTCAAACTGTATGCCGAAAGCGGCAGCGTCAAGTTTATTTATGATGTTACCAGCGCCCTCGAAGGTAATGTGGGCAGCAACGAAATTTTCACACCAACCACGCAAGGCAGCACGATTAGAAATACCGGTCAATGTGTGGATCTGGCGAATACCATTGAGCAACGTTTAGATGGCATTATTAAAGGCACTGTAACCCAAGAAGGCTCCGGTAGCCCAATAGTAGATTTCACTATTTTCAGTGACTTTGGGCCAACGGTAATCACCAATGCCGCAGGGCAGTACAGCATAAATGTACCGTTGGAGGTTCCTGTCTCACTGTTTGCTGTTGGCCTGCTCAGTCAGAGTGTGACAGTAGCCGATGCCAATACGCCTGTCATTGTAGATTTCGTCGTGCCCAACCGGATACCGGTGATAACAGAATTCACCCGTATGCCGAATGGAATCGTAACCAGTGGCCAGACTGTAACTCTGGGTGTAACGGCCACAGACCCTGACGGCAATGCCCTGACTTATGCATGGGACACCACGGCAGGCAATCTAAACCAGACAGCGGGCATCTCGGTGGTGTGGACAGCACCTGCCACAGGCTCGGGTACGGCACAGACGACCGTTACCATAACGAATGCTAACGGTGGGCAAACCAGCCAGACGGCATCCCTTGTTTATAGTGAAGAGGCCCAAGTTGGCAGTCGTCTGAGCTTTGTAATAAAAGATAACCTGAGCAGTGATCAGCCTGTGCAAGACATAACGGTTGCCCTGTACAACACGGACAATCGCACCATTGCACAGACCAGAATCAGTAATGCCGATGGCGTGGTGGACTTTGGCGATATTGGCCGCGACCGCGCCACCATTACTGTTGTCTATGAAGAGGTTTTCGAAGGGATTCGTAATGTCGATACTTTTATTGACGTTTTGGTGGCGGAGAATATTGTCTATTACCTGGTCGATGATGCTGACCCGTCCCCTTCTAATGGCCATACCCCTGTGAATATTGATCTGAGCAATGTCCCTGATAATACAGCTTCTATATCACTCGAACCTATGGGCGACTTACTGCCTTATTCGACAGCTATTAATAGCCTGCTGGACAACTTCCCGGTAAACCCAGCTTATTTACAGGATGATGGTCTTCTAAGTATGCTGATCCTGGCTTATTCTGATGCGAGCCTCTCTTCCCCTCCGAACCTAGTTGGTTATGGCTTCCTGTTGGATCAAACCGTGGAGGATGGAGCAAGTTATGATATTTCGCTTACGCGAAGCCCTCTGAACCTGGGCTGGATAACCAGCCCGACAACATTGAATGTGAATGCTTTGTTCATTTTTGGTGAGCGTGGTGGGCAACGGTATACCTTGTCGAATATTCTTTCTCCGGTCGTCGGTGGGTTAGCGGGAGCGGCATCCGGGGTAATGCCTATTGCCAATGAATTTCCGGTGGAAAGCTACTGGGTTTTAGCGGGTTCTGGCACCATGGAGAGCACGGGGTTGTTAAGTCACGTACGTTATAACACGCTGCCACAGTCCATCGTGGTGACGATGCCCGATGTCAGTATTGACAATTTTGACTACGCAGAAGCAACCCGCACCCTCAACTGGGGGATAACAGGCAGTGCCCCGCACGATAGTGTGTCGTTGACTCTGACGACGGGTGAAGATTTTAGCCAATGGACGGTATTGATGTCCGAAGATACCTCCAGTTGGCAGGTTATGGATTTGCCGGCACCCGCCAGTAACTGGTTTGATACCGCAAATATTATGCCTGGCGCAGAGGAAATCTTTGTCAATGTTTGCGATCTGGATACGGTCGATGGCATGGATCAGCTATGGCAACTTTTCATCTCTGGTGGATCAACATCTGATGCATCTCAATATAATTGTGGTGTACGTGGACTGGCTGGAGTCGGGGTAGGCGTAGTGGGTATCGCCAGCGTTGCGCTTAAGGCAAAGGCGAGAAAACCATTGCAAGAAGGGTTTGATCTGCCGATTAAAAGCTTGGGGCACTTGCGTCGTCGCTAGTTGCCGAGTGTCATGTCAGCTGAAGGCGATCCCTGCGACCGCCTTCAGCTGATGATTATAATTATGGAAAAAACAGAGGTGATTGATGGCTACTTTATTTTACAACTCCCGAGATTACAAACACATGGCATTGTTTTTAATAGCCTTGTTTTTGGTGGTCGGTTGCAGTAGCGACAAGGATGATGAACCAGGGTTATTCGACACACTCTCTGCGATAAAATCCTTCAGTGACGAAGCCCCTGACCTTGAAAATAAAATGGAGAAAGTAGACGTACTGGAAAAAATGACACCACTGGATTTCAGTACGCTGAAAACCCTGTTGCCCGAGACACTTCTGGACATGCCTCAATACGAGGTAACTGATGATACTGAAGTGTTAACGGATCTTCAATGGAGTATGGTAACGGCTCTGTACGGTGATGGGAGCAATGAAGAGCTTAATAACGACACAAGCTCGTTGAGCCTGAGCATACAGGATGGGGCTGGCGAGATGGGAAGCGCTACCCTAGGCCTATTATACACCTCCCATACCATGCTCCGCGCGGTTGGCGGGCAGACAACAGAGGACGACGGCCATTATACGAAGGAAATCTCGCTACAAGGACATACTGTTTTAGAGAAAACGGAAAAAACCAATAATGGCGGCACCAAAAACTGTTTGAACTTTGTTTCAGGGGATCGCTTTATAGTGTTTCTATGCAGTGAAAACCTTGAAATGGATGCGGTTAAAAAAGCCTTCTCCCAGATTGATACTGAGGCAATGGGAAAGATTAGCGGATAAACTGCGGCATACAGCCCTTTCCTGATTCCTATCCCTGCCAAAGTTTGTGATGACAAGGAGCTCGTATAACGTTTTCCCAGAAAAACCTCTAGTTGTCCAGTTATGCGTGAATTCCTGTCCAGGCCGCTGTTGATATTACTGCTTAGATATCATGAATTCCATTCCCAAATGGAATTAGATAGAGTTCGGCCATGGACACCACCAACCTCAAGACCTTCATCACCGCCGCCGAGCTGGCATCCTTCTCCCTCGCCGCCGAGCACCTCTATCTCACCCAATCAGCGGTGAGCAAACGTATCTCGACACTGGAGACAGAACTGGGCACGCGCCTGTTTGATCGCATCGGCCGCCGCATCAGCCTCACCGAGGCCGGGCGCATGCTGCTGCCGCGCGCCCGCGACATCCTGACCGAAATCGACGACAGCCTGCGCCTGATCGCCAACCTCAGTGGTGAGGTGAACGGCCGACTGAGCATCGGCACCAGCCACCACATCGGTCTGCACCGCTTGCCTCCGGTTCTACGTGCCTACACCAAGGCTTGGCCCGCAGTAGAACTGGATCTGCGCTTCATGGATTCCGAGGCCGCCTGCCGCGCAGTGCAAACCGGTCAGCTGGAGCTGGGCATCGTCACCCTGCCCCTGGTGCCGCTGGCCGATCTCGACAGCGAACGCATCTGGATCGACCCCCTGCGCATCGTCGCCGGCAGGGAGCATCCCCTGGCCCGGCAGCGGCACATCCAACCCTCCCAACTGTCAGCCCATGCCGCCATCCTACCCGCCCACGGCACCTATACCCGCGCCCTGCTGGAACAGGCCATCGGCGCTGAAGTCGGCGGCCTGCGCGTCAGCATGACCACCAATTATCTCGAAACCATCAAAATGCTGGTCAGCGTGGGGCTGGGCTGGTCCGTGCTACCACAGGCCATGCTCAGCAACGACCTGCAAGCCCTCGACGTCCCCGGCATCCTCCTCACCCGCCAGCTGGGCGTGGTGCATCATCACCAGCGCACCCTCTCCAATGCCGCCCGCGCCATGCTGCGGCAGTTACAGGCCAGCCGTGACAAAGATGGCGCCCAAACATGAAAGACTACGTCTGTGAACGAAAATCTCCCCTATAATGAAACATATCCGAAAAAAAGCACCACTCGATTAGGAGGAGAGAAGCCCATGAGACAGCTCGTCGTCAACGGAAATCCTGTCAGCCTCACCGCCAACGGCCGCCTGGCCAATCTCGCGGACTGGAACCCTGATCTCGCCCAGACCATTGCAAAAGACGAAGGACTGGTGTTGACCGATGCCCATTGGGACATCATCAAGCTAATGCGCGACTATTACGCCACCTACACAATCCCGCCCATTCTCAAACTACTGAAACGCGAAATTGCCAGAAAATTCGGCCCTGAGCGCGCCACCGATGAAGCCATCAACACCCTATTCCCCGGTGGCGTAACGTATCAGGGTAGCAAGATCTCCGGCATCCCGGTTCCCATGCTGGACTCGGAGCTGGAACAGAACCATCAGGTGAAAAAGACCGAAACAACATCAAGCACACCACACTACCGCGACAGCTTCGAGTTCCAAGATCGGCAGATCAAGGTCTACCCCAGTGGCAACCTGGTCAACCCCGAGGAGTGGAAAGAGGAACTGGCCGAACAGCTGGCCAAAAAGGAAGGCATCGAACTGACAGGTGCACATTGGGTCGTGCTGCGCTACCTGCGCAAGTTCTATTTCCAATACGGCATCACACCGATGGTAAAGATACTAATGAAGCACATGCGTGAAGAACTGGGCAACGAGATCAGCGACCGCGACGCCCTCTACCGCCTGTTCCCTGGCGGCCCCTCCCGCCAGGGCTCCCGCATCGCTGGCCTGCCAGTACCGCAGGGGTGCATCGACGACTAAAGGACACTTTTATCTCTCCGGATTGGATTCCCCGCTGCTCGCCGCAGGTACCTGCTTTCATTGTGCGGCGAAATAGTTTTATGGCGCTGAACACGGGAGCGGATCCTCAGGCCACGATGGTTTCCCCACCTTGACATCGCGACCCGAGGATCCGCTCCGTACCCCGTCAACTCACCCACCAAGAATAGGTTTTTATAAACTAGTGCCCGCCCGAAAACTATCCAACCTCATGATTTAATATAAAAAACCACTCCATTCATGGCGCGAAGAAAGCTATAATAAAGCAGGCCTTCCACTGAAAACCTGCAAAAAACCGCTTTTTTTCAGTTTTCTTCATAAAACTTCGAGGATTTACCCGATGCGCCACATGAAAAACCCACAACTTC
>JAKIUN010000052.1 GCA_021647505.1 Gammaproteobacteria bacterium | reverse complement strand
GCGGAGGGTTTGCAGGTGAAAATCTGGGAATAAAGGCGTTTGATTTCGCATGGCAAATTATGCCATTTTATGCCCGTAGTTGCTGATATTTTTTTGTGCTAAAGAGGCTTAACTTAGTGCCATTCGGGTCTGACCCCTTTAATCGCTTTAATCGAGATTCCTGCCCTCTACTCTACCCTTTAATCAGGGTTTTTCAACAACCTGTTAATGCTGCATTGCAAGACTGGATCCTGTTGTTCTCGGTTTTCTCTTAAAACCAATCATGGCAAGCAATGCTAAGATCATAAGTGTCAGTATCGGTGGTTCTGACACAACAGTAAGGCGAGTAAGACGAAGAGTAGCGCTATTTATTATTGCATCATCAGCGTACGTTGCCAGTACACGCCCTTCATATTGCCCCGTAATTGGAAAGATACCTATAATTTCTTCGGCCGTATAAATATCATCACCCAAGATGTTATTACCAAATAGATTAATTTCAAGAGTGGTTTCCTTGTCCTTAGCAAGATAAAAAATCTTCTTATCGTAAGGGTCACACCCTCCACAACCGCCAAATAGCGGTAAGTTACCAAGTGAAAATCCATCGGTATAACCAAGGCCATCTTTCGATGTTAACGTTAAGGTAAGAACGGCGCTAGACAGTAAAGGGGCTCCAGTAACGGGGTCAGTTAACTCTCCCTTATCCATAAATTTTTTATAATTGTCATCATTCCTAAAGTCAAAATACCAACTCCATGTTTCATCAATACCATCCCCCACTCCCGTATTTGTGGTGCCACCATTGTCGACGACGTGAAATGGGCCATAATCCGCCTTACCCAGTTTGGGGCCGATCTTAATAGGGTTTAAGACAGTATCAATGCTAACGTTAGCAGAAATAGAAATTGCCCAACTGTCTGCCGGAAAGATCACTGATAGAACAAAAAAAAGAAAAACATATTTAACTATAGGATGTGTTTTTATTATTCCTTTCATTACTCTATCTCCTTATGTATGACTCGTACACAGTAACCAGCCCACCACATCAAACTACCGCTAAGAACCTCTAACAAAAAGCATGTTTAATACTATACCCGGCCTGATTAGGGCATAAGATTGGGGATAAAAATCGCCGTTAAGCGTAGGGAGTCCATGTAAATAGAATTGTTCCCACTCGAATCCCTATATGCGACGGCGTAAAAGGTAATAGGTGTTGAAGCCGTTACCAATTCTATACGATTTATATACAGTGGCACCCAACTCCTCAGAGCCACAGTTCCCGCACTCGAATCTATAACCATAGCAGTGTCATTACTGGAGCTATGCTGACCTGATATAGTACTAACACTAGCGTATGCATAATTGTTCACCACAACGGTCTGGTTTATTCCAAAACGACCACTTGCAACGACGAATACGTATCCGTCTGCAGGTGGTGTAACTGTCAATGAAGTCATATTTTGAGCACTGGCACCTGAAGTCGCTGTTATTACTACTGAACTAGTATTAACGCCTTGTTTGATTGCTGTAATGTCTACATCGTCACCATCATCCAGCCCGGCGGGTCTATCGGATAACTCGCCCCAAGAGACGCCATCTTTAACGCTGGCCAGCACAGTAGGATCTGATTCAGTGGTAATCCCAATATCATCACCATCATCCAGCCCGGCGGGTCTATCGGATAACTCGCCCCAAGAGACGCCATCTTTAACGCTGGCCAGCACGGTTGGATCTGATTCAGTGGTAACCCCAACATCATCACCATCATCCAGCCCAGCGGGCCTGTCGGATAACTCGCCCCAAGAAATGCCATCTTTAACGCTGGCCAGCACGGTTGGATCTGATTCAGTGGTAATCCCAACATCATCACCATCGTCCAGCCCGGCGGGTCTACCAGACAATTCACCCCAGGACACACCATCTTTAACGCTCGGATCTACTGTAGGATCCGTCTCTGCAGCGATGTTTATATCGCCACAAATCCATCTGGTGTTTGCCGCATCCCATGTCATTATCTGATTATCTGTACAAGCTGTATCATTCGGCTTGTACGTCATGTAGATATCAGCGTTGCTTTTCAGCCCATCATAGCCAACAGATTGCGCCTTAACCGCAAAACCTGTACTGACGACTTGCATATCAGTGGCAAATTTTTCAAAATTAAGCTCATCTATACTGAACCAGACCCTAAGGTAGATTCGCGTGTTATCAAAAACTGAAGGACTGAGTGCTGTCATGTTAGCTAGGTCGGTATCACCAATCTTCACCACAAAACGACCATCAGAAACAGGAATAGTAACGGCAGCCGTTGGCTCTGTCCCATCCATGGTTGTGCCATCGTTGGCCCAATAGGCCATATCTCCCGCCTCGTTGACGACTGCAAACTTGAAAAAACCATCGCCATTTATCGGCACACCCGCAGCATCAGTCACACTGCCCTGATAGTTCATCATCATCGGTATGTCAGCAGCACGGACATTTAGCCCAAACAACAGAAATGACAAAATAAACACGATAAGCCCAATTCTATTCTGCATCATTGTCATCACCTTTCTATTTGTCACCAGCATAGGTACACAAAAACTTTAACTATTAGTGATCTATCCCGTCACCTATCTGTATCTAAAATCGCACTATTAATTATCATAAAACCCTGAAACAATTCTGTAATTTGTGCTCTGAGAAGCACCGCCCACAGAAGCACCAAGAGTATGCTTTATTACATAACTATTGGATGTTGACTGGCCGAACGAGCCATTTGAAACGACATACAATGGTGATTCACCTCCAGGCGAATCAAACTTGTCGAGCGCGCGTGTCCCTATCCTGATTTCTGCAAGATTAGTATAACCGTCACGGTCATCATCGATATTTCTATTAAGATCTGATTCACTGATATCGACGCGTGTTGTACCATTGGCAATGATATTAATATCTTTTATGGCAACAGCAAGATTGACCGGCAGACCTGCCTCCAGAACAAAATAGGTAATGATCAATTGATGAGGCCCGGCTTTAACATTGGCGATCTCTCCACTGACCGTATTATCCGCATTAACCGTCAAGGCAGTGGATGAATGACCATCAATCGAAACTTTCGCGCTGAGATTGCTGACCGGCAGCCCAGTCAAAGCCATTGGCAAGGCCAATTTAACAGAAAGCTTATGGCCATCATGCTGGACTGTATTTGTTTTTGAATTGGGTGAAGAAGGCTTGCAGCCCGACACCCCCCCTCCAATAAAAACACATAATATCAGCACGATAGAAACATAAATTGTAGAGCGAATTCGTATTTCTCTTAGCATGTCACCGACCTACTTAAGGGTATTTCTACCTATACTTACCACTAGGGGGCAGGGCCACTAATAATGATGGTTCCCGTACTCGGCGGAGGCTGTTCATCGTCACCGCCACCGCTACCTGCTACGGCAAGTGAGGCACCCACAGCCACCACCCCCAGGCCAATCCAGACCCACTTACTCACACCGGATTTTTCTTCTTTACCGGCTGATGCAGTCGGGGTCTCCATCGTGGCGACGGCCCCTGTTTTACTTCCCTCAGCTGCGGCGGGCGCCACGGTGATGGTCAGGGGTGAAAAGGCATGCCCAAACAACAGGGTATTTCCGGCCAGATCTGTTGCCTGAATGTAATATTCCAGACCAGGAGCATCAGCGACTGGGACAGTGACCGTATAGATAAATGAATCTAGGTCGCGATTCATTTTCAAACGTTTAAAGTCAGCTTCAGCACTTTCCCGATAAAATAGGATGACCTCTTTGACCCCCACGTTGTCGGTAACCGTTGCCTTTATGTCGACTGGCTGGCCAGGGGGGACATCTTTCCTGATCGGTGAATGTTTGATGGTCGGTGCGGTCAGATCACCCGAGGGCAGTGCCAGCTCAGCAGCATGGGCGATTGGTAATAATACCAGGGAGAAAACCAGCAGTGAAACCAAAATAACTCGAAGTAACTTCATGCCATCCCCCCGTACCGGAAGTATCACGCCATCATTTCTATCGTTGCTTTTCAGTATAGCAGCGCTTAACGGGATTGCGAAAATTTCTACCCGTGGGCTACCAATATATTTTCCATTGACCTTCCTTGTTCTGTTTAATTTCGATCTTGAAATGACTCCATGCCCCTGGCTGAACAGGCAGGCCCTGAATATTTATCAGTTGGGTAATTTTCACATTCGCCATGCCTGTCTTTTTCCTGCCGATGATCCTGATATTTGTGATTTGCAGTTTTAAGGACTGGTAATTACTGAACAGCTGACCAATAAATCCTCTACGATTTGGCTGAAATTTGCTCATCTCCTCCAGTGCACCTTGGTCGCGTGATTCAAGCGCTTGCTTGAAACGACCTATCATCTCCTCGATGACCTGAATATCAGATTTTTCTGGTGGTTTATTTTTCTCCCATTCAGCACGCAAGCTATTGGCAAAGTGTGATTCTGGCATGGCCTTCTCGATCATTTTTACGAGAGATTTTGCCTTGGGATAATTGTGTGTTTTCATCAAGGCATCGAACTGGTTCTTAAGCTTAAGCTTTACTATTTCAATGCCGCTTTTCGCCTTTATATTTCTCGAATCAGTTATTAAAACCCGCTGGTAGAAATAAAATGCATTGTCTCTGGGTGGTGCTAGAAGTTTATCCGCACCAAGGGTTCGTCTTGCCTGGTCGAGGAGGTTGCCCAACTGCTCCAGTCTTTTTTCTTTCTTTGTCGATATTTTGCTACGTAGATTTGCAATTTCGACGTGTGAGGCATCAGTAATCTCGATATTTCGGATGCTCTCAATTGCCGCAGAGAGCTTGCCTGACGCAACTTCTTTCTCCGCCAGCTTGATATAATGGGAGGCAATCGTTTCAATGCGTTGTAGCGCCTCCTTATTGTCAGGGTCAACCTCAAGCACCCTGCGCAAGGTTGACAGGGCGTTTTTACCCTTGGGTGATAACAGCCTGTTTTGCTTTAGATAGTCGTCAGCCCGGGCCAGCAGTTGCGAAAGTTGAGATTGGTTGGCCCGGGCCGCCGTCAGATCATCATATAACTCCAACAGCTTTTCTGAATCAGGCCTCGCCGCGAGTAACCGTTGAAGGTTTTTCTCGGCTTGATCGAAATAGCCGGCATCAAGGTCGCTTCGGATGCCGTCGGTGTAGAGCCCAATAATCTCTTCAATACCTTTACTGGCCTGCTGATTGGACGGCTCAAGCGCCAATACTTGCAAGTAGAGTTGTAGGGCGCTCTTATCCTCAGGTTCTATATCGTTGCCTGCCTGACGCGCCTGATCCGCCTGAGTCAGCAGCAAACCGGCCTGATCAGCTGCCTGTTCAACTTCCGGTTCAGCCACCTGCTCAACTGTCTGTTCAACGATTGTTTCCGATAGATCCAGTTCAGACACCTGTGCCTCTTCCGGGCTCTGCATCAGCATGATGGCCCCCGCCACGACAACAACCACCGTAACCAGCACCATTGAGATCAGCCTGGTATTTGACTTCCGTTTGGCAGACTGGGGCAAGACTTGCCTCTGAGGCCTGACTGGCGGTCTCTCTGCATCTTCCTCTTCTTGCATGCCGGATATCGCCCCGTGCTGCACACTGGGCTGCTTGGTCAATACGACCGTGCCATCTTGGTCTTCTTCCTGTAACGGCTTTTTCAGCATCGCAGGGGGCAGTTCTGGCACCGCAATCCTGCCACTCAGCATATCCGCCCAGACCATCACATCCTGTGGCCGTTCACTGGCATGAAACAACAGGGCGTGATCGATGGCGCGTAAAAACGAAGCCGAGTATTTTTCCTCCAAAATGACTGACAATGGCTCATACGGGTCAATACCGGTCGATAACATGCCCGATCCGCGGGTGAGTGCATCAACGGGCAGCTTGTCCATCAAGGCGGAAAAGAGGCTGGCGCCGAGGGCGTAGATATCGGTCCACGGGCCTTGTTTTTCCTCGCTCTCATTGTACTGCTCAAAGGGCGCATAGCCGTAGGTTACCAAGCTGGTCAGGGCCCGCGTGGGCGTACCCGATACCTGTCTGGCGGAACCGAAATCAATCAGAACCGGCGAACCGTCCTCGCGAATATAGACATTGGAGGGTTTGATATCACGATGAATAAAACCGGCATCATGAACCAACTTCAAGCCTTCCATTATCGGCAGAAAAATATCCAGCAGCTCCTGCTCGGTAAAATGCTTTTTTTCCTTAAACAGCTTGGACAGTTCTTTACCCTGCTCATATTCCATGACCATATAAGCAGTATTGTTGCGCTCGAAAACACTCAGTACACGTATGATATTGGGATGCTTGAACTTGGCCAGCGTGCGGGCTTCGCGAATAAAGCGGTTCAGCCCCCACTCGTACATTTCCTTATTTTTGCCGGTGGTTGGTTGGACGGTATAGCCCGTCTCTCTAGATGAAAAATCGTTGGGAAAGTATTCCTTGATAGCGACAAGCTGATCGAGGTTCTTGTCCAGGGCAAGATAGGTGACACCGAAGGCACCACGACCGAGTACAGATTTCACCTCGTACCAGTGAATCTCGAAGCCTTGAGGCAGAACGTCGCGGTAGACTTCTTCTTCCTGGTCATCAGTCATGGTTATTATTGCTCAAGGACAATCCTTTGCTCCCGGTGTGCCTATTTCTCATTATTCCCGTCCGCAGCAGAAGTCTGCCGAGTTTGGGAGTTATAGCAAGCATGCAGGAGAGGAAAGCCATTGTCAGTCAATTTTGAGGCAATACCAATAAACTATCCCAAAGTATGCTGGCGGGGTGTCGCATTGATAGGAGAAACCCTCTAGCCTGCGATGCCAAGAGGGGGGGGAGGTCATCGCGGCCCGGGGAGCCGTTCCTGCCATTATTCAGGGCAATATAATTCTTTTTGTTTCAGGGATACGCTCGATGAGAATCAGGGCGCCTCCTACACTTCACCTCAAACCTACCTGCTATTTGCCAAGCCACTTTTGCTGCAAAAAACCAGGGGCACTTGTATTGAACACCGGGGTATCCGCTTGTAACAAGGCAAGCTCCAATACTGCAGCACGGCGCTGGCGTTGATATCCATCGCGTAACACTTTTTGACAATGCTCAACATGGATAGGCTGACCACATAAATAACGCGTTCCGGGACGAAAGTTTTTACTCTTCTTCTGCCACCATGATCGAATCAAATCAGGTTCTGGCCAGGCTAGGTCTTCGTCTAAATCCGTGGCCACGTCTTCATCTTCCGGGTTCTCTGTCGGCCCGGCTTCGAAGCCATCAGGCCATTCGCCCTCCAGATCGTCATAAGCAATATCGACACCAGTGATCATGCTGAAAGACTCGCCAGCAACACGGGCCAACTGAGGATTCGCCATTAGCTCTATCAACCAGGGAATGACAACTGGGTCACCAATCATCCCCGTTCCGCAGGCAATCAGGCGCTGGTTATCCGCTGTTTTTAAAAGCCCGTTTAAAAATAACTGTGCCTGCTTGATGTCCATTACCCGCAGAAGCAACTGAACGGCTGGCTCACAATAAGCAGACTCTATCGAAACAAAAACTTTGAGCCTATCGATTGCAGACGAATCAGACAGCAGTACCCCCGACCAGGCTGACCAGAAGCGACACGCCAGATCACTCGACTGACTGAATTTCTTAAGTTCTGGCATCAGGTCTTTTTGTTTTAGCTCACCCACTGCTCGCAAGGCTCGCGCCTGAATCAAGGGATCCGAATTCTGTAACGCCGTGCTCAGTGACTCTCCGGGATCAATCCTGCAAATGGTATAGGCGGAAATGGCAAGATAACGATAGATATCGGCACTGGCATTTGCCATGCCGGGCACCCACTGCTGAAAATGCCTGGTGTCAATCCAGCCCAGAGCCGACACAAGCGCCTGTAAATTTTCCGGCGCCACCTCAATTGCCGTTATTACCTCATCAACTCGGTGGCCATCGTCACTCTCAAAGGCAAGTACCGCCGCTGTAAAAATTTCACCAGGCTCTTTTATCGCCAGAGCCTTCTTGCATATCTCCCAACCTACATCGCCTGCAATGCGCAGACCATCGATATGTGCCTCTAAACGGTCATCCAGATGTGCCAGATCCTTGAGGGAGTAATGCGGTTCACGCACCGCAGCATTACGCTGCAACCACAAAAAGGCGGCTTCTTCAGCATGCTGCTCAATAATTGGTCGTATGATAGGTGCTTGCATTAGGAGCTATTGCCTTAAAAAATACACATTTCCATTAGCGGGTCGGGAAATCACAGAGAAGTCCGCTCAACGGAGGATCTACCGGGCGCAACACAGAAAGTACATTGCGCCATCTGCAGTTGCTGTATCTCAAGCACCAAATACATCCCTTGATCTGGGAGCGATATAGCCCCCGACCCGCTATTCCCGGGATAATAGCAGGTTTCCTGTGCTGTCTGCTCTGCACTGCCAGCCGGGCGCCAGCCAGGTGGTGGAGACGGTTTCGGTGATCAAGGCCGGGCCTCGCAGGTCTTGTTCCGGTTGCAGGCTGATACGGGGAATGACAGTGGCTTCCGTTTCGCCACGATGGATGTGTGCGGTGTCGATGACACCCTCCAATGTGGCTTTGCCATCCAGCGGAACCTGCAGGCTGGCGCCCTGTACCTTGATGCGCAGGGTGACCTGTTCTACATCTTGTTGCAGGCGGTGGCCGTAGAGGGCCTCATGGCGTTGGTGAAAGGCCTCGCGGGTGGCGTCGATACCTTGCCATGGCAGGTTGATGGCGTAGGACTGGCCACGGTAGCGCAGGTCGATGCTGGGGTGGGTTTCGATATCTTTTTCATTCACGCCTTCGTTGCGCAGTGCGGTGCGACCTTCGGCAGCCAGCTCGTTGAAGGTGTGCTTCAGTTCGGTTTCGCGGCTGTCGTCCAGCAGACCGGTTTGGGTGCGCGATAGGTGTCGCGCACGTGGGGCGACTAACATGCCGAGGGCGGATAACACGCCGGCATGTACCGGCACCAAGGCGTTTTCCATACCAAGGGCCTCGGCGAGGGCGCAGACGTGCAGGCCGCCGGCGCCGCCGAAGCTGGCCAGGGTCAGCTCACGTGGGTCAACACCGCGCGCCACCGACATCACACGCAGGGCGCGCGCCATGTGTTCGTTGGCGACGGCGATGATGCCCTCGGCGGCGGCCTCGATGCTCAGGCCCAGGGGTGCCGCGACGCGGCCGATGGCATTCCGTGCGGCAGCTACGTCCAGGCGCATGCTGCCACCGAGGAAGGTGTCGGCGCGCAGGCGGCTAACAATCAGGTTGGCATCGGTGACGGTGGGTTCTTTCCCGCCCTGTCCGTAGCAGGCGGGCCCGGGTGCGGCGCCAGCGGATTCGGGGCCGACCTGCAGTATGCCGCCGGCGTCGACACGAGCGATAGAGCCGCCGCCGGCGCCGATGGTGTGTAGGTCAACCATCGGTATGCCCACAGGATAGTCGCCGATGCGGCCTTCGCTGGTGAGGCGAAGTTCGCCACCATCAAGTAGCGCGACGTCGGTGGAAGTACCGCCCATGTCAAAGGTCAGCAAGTGCCCGCATCCTGCCTGTGCGCCGACATACTGCGCCCCGGCCAAGCCGCCGGCGGGGCCGGAGAGCAGCATGTGCACGGCCTGTTCGCCGGCCTGCGCGGCGCTAATGGCACCGCCGGAACTCTGCATCACGGAGACGTGGGCGTACGGTATGCTTTCGCACAGGCGTCGCAGGTAGCCCGCCACCAGTGGCCCCACGGTGGCGTTGAGCCAGGTGGCGATGCCGCGTTCGTATTCGCGAACTTCGGGCAGTACTTTGGATGAGCGTGAGACGAACAGGCCAGCGGGCATAGCGGCCTCGATACGCCGTTCGGCACTGTTCTCGCACCCGGCCTGCAGCCAGGAAAACAGCAGGTTGATGGCTACGGCCTGCGGGGCAAGGCGTTCGACCTCTGCACGCAGTTCGGCGAGGTCGGCCTCTGTGAGAGGCTCCAGTTCTTCGCCCGTAGCGCTGAGACGCCCACCTGTTTCCAGGCACAGTTCACGCGGTACCGGCGGGGGCTTGAGGGGTGGGTTGAGGTTGTACAATTCACGCCGGGCTTGGCGGCCGATACTGAGGGTGTCGCGCAGGCCGTGATTGGTGATATATACGGTGCGCACGCCCTTGCCTTCGAGCACCGCGTTGGTGGCGACGGTGGAGCCATGGATCAGCAACAGTTCGTTATTTTCAAGGCCCAGCTCGCGGATGCCTTGCAGGATGGCGTGCTCCGGGGCGTCCGGCGTCGACAGTACCTTGTGCACGTGCAACTGGGAATCACGCAGAAGGACAAAGTCCGTGAAAGTGCCGCCGGTATCGACGCCAAGAATGTAGGTAGGCATGGGTTGGCGGCGGGCCTTCAGGCGACGACGATGCGGTCACGTCCCGCCTTTTTGGCGGCGTAGAGCGCAGTATCGGCGCGGGCGATGGCGTCTTCCGCCGTCTCGCCGGAGCGGATCATGGTGACGCCCATGCTCATGGTGACCTTGAGGCTCAGCTCCGGCAGTTTGACCGGATTATCGGTAATGTGTTTGCGTACGCGCTCGGTGACGTGTTTCATGGAGGTGGGGGTGGCGTTGTGCAGAATGAGCAGGAATTCCTCACCACCGTAACGGCCGACACGGTCGAATCCACGCAGGGCGGCGCGCAGACGGCGTGAGACTTCTGTCAGCACCTTGTCCCCCGCCAGATGACCGTAGGTATCGTTGACATCCTTGAAGTGATCCAGATCCGCCATTACCACGGCTACCGTGTGCTCGCCTTGGGCGATCTCTGTCAGGGCCATCTCCAGCTCGGCGATGATGGCGTCGTGGTTGGCCAACCCGGTGAGAGAGTCGGTACTGGCAGCTACGCGCAGGCGGTCTTTTTGTTGCTGAGTGTGGGCCAGGGTTTCCTCCAGCGAGGTGACCTTTGCGACGTGGTAGGTCTCGATGGCCAGAGAGATGTCCAGGCAGACGATCTTGTGCAGGAAGGTTTCGATCCGCTGGCCATCGCCGTCCGCCGTTCGCAGGTTGTCTGGGAAGCGGGCGATGATGAATTGGCTGAGCCAGTAGTAGGCGCAGTTGTAGAGACTCAGGTTGAGGCCGATCCAGGCGTGGGCCTGACCAACGCGTAAGCGCGATTCGAAATACTCCGGGGTGTCGAACTCCATGCCCAGGCTGCGTACATAGTCTGTCTGAGTGATCTTCAGACGCCCGATATCGAAGCCGTTGCTGAGCATCTCCTGTACTTCTTCGACGCTATCCAGCCAGTCGTAGAAGTCATTGACGATAGCAGTGATGTTGGGGCGAATGACCTCCATTTGCAGGCGCCGGGCGAGGACGTGATCTTCTACTGAGAAGTCCAGCCAGCGCAGGCGCTGATGAATCCTGTCATCATCGAAACCAAACTTTTCGCAGTAGGGCTGGGCCATGGGAGTAAGATGCTCTATCGTTGAACTTTCTGAGGGCACTTCCAATCGTAGATTGCGGGCCGGGCGTAAAGCCCCGCAGGGCTGCATTTGCTGCGTTGTGATTGTTGAAAAGGGAACCACCACCAATGCCATTAAGTTAAGCCTGAGATCCTGCTTGTTGTAGGTTGGTGGTGAGCCTGCGAACCCCAACGAAGCCAACAATGTTGGGGTTCCTTCGTCACCGCCAACCTACAAAACGGTCGTGATTTTGTTAACTTAATGGCATTGGAGCCACCCCCCCTTTCCTGCGAATCACGCCTGACAGCTACAGCCTTCAGGTCACGCAGAGACCGCAATCTATGATTGGAAGTGCCCTGCATCGACTATATCATACGCCAAACCGTCACGAGGCTTGCCAAACCCAATGTCACAACACGCCCCCGCCCCTGCTCTACAAACGTCACCCAGAGAGACCCTGGTCAAGGTTGAACAGCTGACACGCCGGTTTGGTGCGCAGACGGTTGTCGATAGCGTTGACTTCGAGGTGCAGCGCGGTGAAGTACTGGGCTTTCTTGGCCCCAATGGCGCTGGTAAAACCACCACCATGCGTATGATCACCGGCAACCTTGCACCTAGCGCGGGACGGATCACCATCAACGGCCTTGATATCCTTGACCAGCCAAAGGCCGCCAAGGCGGAGATCGGCTATCTACCGGAGCAGCCACCGGTATATCGTGAGCTGACAGTGGACGAATACCTGCGTTTCTGCGCACGGCTCAATCGCATCGTGCGCCGCCGGGTGGTGCAGGCGGTAGCTTCGGCCAAAGAGCGCTGTGGTCTCGGTGAAGTGGGGGCGCGTCTTATCGGCAATCTGTCCAAGGGCTACCAGCAGCGCGTCGGCATCGCCCAGGCGATTATCCATTCCCCGGCGGTGGTGGTGCTGGATGAGCCCACCGTGGGTCTCGACCCGATCCAGATCCGCGAGATCCGCCATCTGATCCGTGAGCTGGGCGGCGAGCACAGCGTGATCCTTTCCACCCACATCCTGCCTGAGGTGCAGGCTATCTGTGACCGGGTGCAGATCATCAACCGTGGCTGCCTGGTGATGAGCGACACGATCGAGGCCCTGACCCGCCGCGGCGAGACTGCTGATTTGCGGTTGCGTCTGGTACGACCGCCACAGGCTGAGGAGATTCGTGCGGCTATCCCCGGTATTGCACGGGTAGAGGAGTGTGACGACGGCGCCTTTCTGCTGCGCCCTGCCGATGGTGGAGCAAACACCGGCACAACGGCCGAGCAGGTGGCACAGATTGCCGTGGAACAGGGCTGGGGCCTGTGCGAGTTGACCCCGGAACGGCGTTCGCTGGAGCAGATTTTCGTCGATATCACGACGGGTGACGTTGACAGTGGCAGTGATACGGAGACTGTCGCATGATGGCCCTTACCATCGCCGGGCGCGAGTTGCGTTCGTTGTTCCTGTCACCGATGGCCTGGGCCATCCTTGCCGTAGTCAGCGGTATCTGCGCTTGGTTTTTTCTCTCCTATCTCGACTTCTTTCTGCAAATCCAGCCGCGCTTGGCCGCCGTTCCCGGTGGGCCGGGTGCCGCCGATATCGTTGTCGCACCGCTGTTCAGTACCGCCGCCACGGTGTTGTTACTGGTGGTGCCACTGCTGACCATGCGCCTGATCAGCGAGGAGCGTCGCGCGCAGACCCTGTCGCTGCTGCTGTCGGCGCCGGTGTCCATGACCGAGATCGTGCTGGGTAAGTTTCTCGGCGTACTGGGCTTTGTGTTGGTGATGCTGTTGTTGATCGCCGTCATGCCGCTCAGTCTGCTGGCCGGCGGCACGCTGGATCTGGGGCTATGGGCCGCTGGGGTGTTGGGGCTGCTGTTACTGCTGGCCAGCTTCTGCAGTATTGGCCTGTATCTGTCCACGCTGACCGCACAGCCGGTGGTGGCGGCGGTGAGCACCTTCGGCCTGCTATTGTTGCTGTGGATTCTCAATCTTGCCAGTGCAGGTGCGGACAACAAGGGTCTGCTCGACTACCTGTCGCTGATGAGCCATTTTCAGCCCTTGCTTCGTGGTATTTTCAGCAGTACCGATATCGTCTATTACCTGCTGCTCATTGGCACCTTTTTGATGCTGAGCATTCGTCGACTGGATGCCGACCGGCTGCAACATTAAGCGGGAGAAGAGTGGTTATGGATGAATATCCGTATAGTTGCCAAGTGAATTTCGACTGCTAAATGGTGACATTTACACCTCGAGGTCAACGCATTGAAACTTGAGTAAATGCGATGAATTAAGCGATTATGAGGGGGGCGGCCACGGGGTTTCTTATGAACACATCAGTATATTGCCCTTGAGAACGGAGTTCTATCCAACGACTGTAGTGGTTATGTTGGCATTTGCATATCTATCAAATAACAGGAGAGGAAGGCCGCGTGAGCCTCAACGGTTTAATAGAAAAGGGTAATAAATGCTTAGAAGAAAGGGAAAATATTCCTGGTTCACCATTGTGGCATATGGGGAAAGTTGCTGTTTTTGAATCAAAAGATAGTTTCGATTTTCTGCAAAGTACAATTGATTACTTAACGTGTAAAGGCAAGCTTAATAAGAATTTTACTGGTAACGAGAAGGAATTCATGAAAGAGTTATTTGAAGCACTATGGTGGGGCGGAAAGTACCATGGGTTTCATGAAGCTGCTAAATTAGCAAATCACTATGTCAATGGGGAGGGTCAAACTCTTAAGATTGATTCTGAAATATATAAAAGCTCGGTAATAGTATCTGATACCATGCTTGCCTTGAAAAGATATATCAGAGATAAATCAGACAAAAATAAATCAATCGCACTTAGTAAGACTGGTAATCCTGATTTTTTAAGATCAAGCTATGCGACGGCTCTAAAACAAGGAAAACGAAGCGCAATTAGACAAGGCTATTTGCTCAGTGGTGGGGCACTCCTGGTGGAGCAGTCGAATATCAGGCTAAAAAATGCCGACCATCGATTTCATTTGCTTGTTTATACAACGAAAGGAAGTAATAGTAATTTCATGTCCAGATGGAAAGTTGAGAGTTTGTATGACTTTGAACCTTTTACCAAAAATTACATTACTGAAATACCACTAGCTAAAGATTTTATTTTAAAGTTGCCTGATGGCTTGTCTCATTATCTTACTAAGATTGCCGTCGCAAAGAATTTTAAATATACGTCAGGTTGGATTGAGGCATGGAAGTAATCGTGATTCTATGAAAATTAAATTAATGGCAATATTATTATTTATAGCGTTCAACTTAGCCGCATGCTTTCCTGATATTGATTGCTTTGTTGCTGACTCTGTTGCCCAGGTTAAATCGTTTAATGCCAATGGAATGGATTATTTTGTATATCTAAGGATATCCGGATTACATGAAAAGGAAGCATTTTATGAGCTGTACACAAAGAAGCCGGTATTCGATGCTTGTGGAAAAACAGCAACGCTAGCAATATCTGATGTCCACATAGACTCGGTAGCGGGAGTAGTATCGAAGTTAGTTATAGACAATAAAAAATTAATTATTATCTATACAAAAGGTGTTGCTCAAGAAACTAATTACAAAGAAGTCCAGATTGAATTAAAGCGCTAACAACCCATCAAACTGATGCAAACGATAACGCAGCTTATGGATGACGTTCTCTCAAGGGTATTGGCAAGCGGTTTTTTGCGAGCATTTATGGGTTGGATGCAATAAATGGTGGGCGTCGTGGGTAGAAAAATCATTGCTATGGATGGCAAAATAGTGCGAGGGCGGGAGATCACAAGAACGACTGCAATCCACTGCGCTAAGCTGGCCGCCGTGTGATAGGTCACGGGTTCAGGTTCAAACGAGAACAAATAAAATGGTTGATACAGTTAACGGCACGCTTTTAAGGCAACTATTGGACGAGGTCTCTCATCAATCTTCCTGCGGAGAAGATCTTGAATATGATCCTGAATTTATCGAGATAGAAAAAGTTGCCCAGGGTAAGCCCGAGCAACAGATTGGAACGACCGTGATCCCTGCCCAGCAGGCCGATTGGCGTGAGGTCGAAAACAAGTCAATTGATCTGTTTAAGCGCACCAAGGATCTCCGTATTGCCGTCTACCTGACGCAGTCCCTGGTTCACAATAAGGGCCTGGCCGGCTTAAAAGATGGCTTACTGTTGATCAAAGGCCTACTTGACCAATACTGGGATGAGGTTCATCCTCGGCTTGATCCCAGTGAGGATAACGATCCAACGTTGCGCATAAACAGTATTGCTGCGCTCTGTGATGCTGAGACGATGCTGAAAGGGATACGTGAAGCGGTATTGGCGGATTCGAATGTCTTTGGCTGTTTTACACTGCGGGATATCCAGTATGCCAGTGGCAAGGCGCCTGTTCCGTCCAGTATGGAAGAGACCGTCCCTGAGATGACCACCATCAATGCGGCATTCATGGATACCAATGTTGAAGATTTACAGGCGCTTGAATCCACGCTACTACTATCAATAGAGGCCGTCGCGGATATTGATACTTTCTTGCTGGATAAGCTGGGTACAGAACAAGCGGCAGATTTTTCAACGCTCACGCACATCCTGAACGAAGCCAGGCAGGTGATTGATGAGCAGCTCAACCATCGGGGCGTCGAGGGCGTTGGCGGGAGAAGTTCTGTCAATGAGGAGGCCGCTACAACATCCAGTGATGCGGATGGGGCTGAGGCGACAATGGCGAAAACTGACGTGATAGGCGGGGTGGCTGCTACCGCGCCGCTATCAGGCGAGGTCAACAGTCGGGAAGACGTGATTCGTCTGCTGGATATGGCCTGCGATTATTATTCCCGTTGCGAGCCTTCCAGCCCGGTTCCACTGTTATTGCAGCGAGCCAAGCGGCTGGTATCAAAGGATTTTATGGAAATTATGCGTGATCTGGCGCCCGCCGGTCTTACCCAGATCGAGGAGATTGGCGGAGTTCCAACGGATGATGTTAAATAGAGTGTGTGTATCAAGTTGAAATATCCGGGCTAGAACCTGATAGTCACAGATTCAGGTAAGTACTGAGTTAAACAACTGCAGATCTGTCGTGTACATATAAATAACCAGGAGGTGCCTTGTGGCAAAGGCGAGTAGTCAGAAGTTTATTGCAAGGAATCGGGCACCACGAGTGCAGATTGAATATGATGTTGAGCTTTACGGCGCAGAAAAGAAGATTCAGTTGCCCTTTGTCATGGGTGTATTGGCCGATCTTTCTGGTAAACCGGAAGAGTCGTTACCATCCGTAGCAGACCGGAAAGCCCTGGAAATCGATGTGGATAACTTCGATGAGCGGCTCAAGGCCATGAAGCCCCGGGTTGCATTCCAGGTGCCGAACACACTGACCGGTGAAGGAAATCTGAGTGTGGATATCACCTTCGAGAGCATGGATGATTTCTCCCCTGCTGCCGTGGCGAAAAAGGTTGATGCCTTGAATCAGCTGCTTCAGGCGCGGACACAATTGGCAAATCTGCTCACCTATATGGACGGCAAAGGCGGGGCTGAAGATCTGATTGCCAAGGCGCTGAATGATCCCACGCTGCTGAAGGCACTGGCCTCTGCGCCGAAACCCGAGGATGAAGCCTCGCAAAAAACAACGACTGCTGAGGAATAAGGTCATGGCTGAAGATGCAACCCTTGAAGAACAAAAGGCAGCCGCGGAAGAGGTGGCCATCGAGCCCGGTGAATTCGCATCCCTGCTGAAAAAGGAATTCAAACCCAAGTCGGTTCGGGCCAGAGAAGCGGTGGAGCAGGCGGTGACGACGCTGGCAGAGCAGGCGATTTCAGCCTCCCAGCTGATTTCCGATGATGCCATTAAATCCATTGAATCCGTCATTGCCGAGATCGATAAACGACTGACTGAACAGGTCAATCAGATATTGCACCAAGAGGATTTCCAAAAACTGGAAGGGAGTTGGCGCGGTCTGCACCACTTGGTTAATAACACCGAAACCGACGAGATGTTGAAAATTCGGGTATTGAACATTTCCAAGAAAGACCTTGGCAAGACCTTAAAGAAATTCAAAGGCACGGCCTGGGATCAAAGTCCCATCTTCAAAAAAATGTATGAAGAAGAGTATGGGCAGTTTGGTGGGGAGCCTTATGGCTGCCTGGTGGGAGACTACTATTTCGATCATAGCCCGCCTGACATGGAGCTTTTGGGGGAAATCGCCCAGACTGCCGCAGCGACCCATGCGCCCTTTATCACGGGTGCGGCGCCGACGCTGATGCAGATGGACTCCTGGCAGGAGCTGAGCAATCCGCGTGATCTGACGAAGATTTTCCAGACACCTGAATATGCGACCTGGCGCTCACTCAGAGAGTCGGAGGATTCCCGCTACATTGGCATGGCCATGCCGCGTTTCCTTGCCCGCCTGCCCTATGGCGCG
The DNA here is from genome assembly GCA_021647505.1 of Gammaproteobacteria bacterium. Taxonomy (GTDB): domain Bacteria; phylum Pseudomonadota; class Gammaproteobacteria; order SZUA-152; family SZUA-152; genus DRQN01. The sequence goes on along the minus strand of JAKIUN010000052.1, from coordinate 10,454 downwards.
AGCACGGATCCGGTTGAGGAATTCGATTTTGAGGAAGATACCGGCTCAGCGGATCACCGCAAATATACCTGGTCCAACGCGGCGTATGCCATGGCGACGAACATCAATCGTGCCTTCAAGCTGTATGGCTGGTGTTCGCGTATTCGGGGTATTGAGTCAGGTGGGGCTGTCGAGGGGTTGCCAACCCATACCTTCCCGACCGATGATGGTGGCGTCGACATGAAATGTCCGACTGAAATCGCCATCAGCGACCGGCGGGAAGCGGAGTTGGCGAAGAATGGCTTTATGCCGCTCATTCACAAGAAAAATTCGGACTTTGCCGCCTTCATCGGGGCTCAGTCGTTGCAAAAACCGTTTGAGTATGACGACCCGGATGCCACGGCGAATGCCGCCCTGGCGGCGCGTCTGCCCTACCTGTTCGCCAGTTGCCGTTTTGCCCATTATCTGAAGTGCATCGTGCGTGACAAGATTGGTTCGTTCAAGGAGCGTGCCGACATGGAAAAATGGCTCAACAAGTGGATTATGAACTATGTCGAGCCGAACCCGACCACGGCCTCGGAAGAGGACAAGGCGCGCAAGCCGCTTGCCGCTGCAGAAGTGGTGGTTGAAGAGGTTGAGGGTAATCCCGGCTATTACACCTCGAAATTTTATCTGCGACCCCATTATCAGCTCGAAGGGTTGACGGTATCGTTAAGGTTGGTGTCAAGGTTGCCATCAGAGAAATCGTAGTGACACGGAAAGTATTAAAGTAATAATATAGTAGGCTGGCTGCCGCGTTACGACGGTTCTTAGCGCGGTCAGCTTCAACAGAAAGCGGGATCAGTGGGCGTCCCAACGATACGTCCCATCACAACAAGGAGTGAATCATATGTCTTTTGATATGTATATGAAGATTGAAGGTATACCGGGCGAGAGCACGGACGACGCGCATGCCGATTGGATGGAGCTGCTGAGCTACAACCAGGGTTTGTCGCAGGCCGTTTCGGGAACCAGTGGCACTGGTGGGCGTACCGGTGGACGTGCTGATTTCCAGCACTTTACGATCACCAAGGCCATCGACAGTGGCACACCGGATTTGGCGATCTACTGTGCCAGCGGCAAGCATATTCCCAAGATCGAAATTGAGCTGTGTCTGGCAACCGAAGACAAACACACCTTTATGAAGTATGTGATGGAGGATGTGATCATCAGTTCGGTATCCCAGGAGGCCAATGGTAACACGGAGGGAAATCGACCCACCGAGCTGGTGACATTCGCCTATGGCAAGTTTGTGTGGGAATACACCCCGGTGGATCAAATGGGCGCGGCTGGCGCGGCTTCAACGCGCACCTGGAACCTTGAGACCAATAAGCAGGAATAAGCGCCCGACAATGTGTAAGGCGGCGCCTCTAGGAATCCAATCAAGGCGGTGATGCTAAGGCGAAAAACAAGCAAAAAAGCGGAGTTTGCGGCGAGTAAATGTGCAATTTTAGCTTGCATGCGACGTCGTTAGCGCGATTTCAGTGGATTCTGGAGGCGCCATAAAGGATTTTCTACCTTAAGGGCGTGTTAAATAGTGCGTCAAAGGAGAAAAGCATGGCGGTGGAAGGGGTTCTGCAAGCCAGTGAGCTGGAAGAGACATTAAACCAACTACAGGCGCAGGTGCGTGATGCTCCCTCAAAGGCAGAGCTGCGCATTTTTCTGTTTCAGTTGCTGGCGGTAATGGGGCAATGGCAGCGTGCCCTGACACAGTTAAATGTGGCCGGCGAGCTGGATGCTGCTGCCCTGGCGATGGTGCAGACCTATCGTGAAGCCATTCGCTGCGAAGTGCTGCGTGCTGAGGTCTTTGCCGGCAAGCGTTCACCCTTGTTGTTCGGTCAACCGGCGCAATGGGCGGCCAATCTTGTCGAGGCCCTGCGCTTGTCGGCGGATGGCCATTATGTGCAGTCGAGTGACTTACGTGAACAGGCTTTTGAGTTGGCGCCGGCTTCCTCAGGCACCTGTGACGGCAAGCCTTTTGACTGGATTGCGGATGCCGATATGCGCCTGGGGCCGATTGTTGAGGCCATTGTCAATGGCCATTATTACTGGATTCCATTTAACCAAATACAACAGATCACGATTGAAGAGCCGGTAGACCTGCGCGATATGGTCTGGATGCCGGCCTATTTCGTCTGGGCAAACGGTGGCGAATCGGTTGGTCTGATTCCAACCCGATATCCAGGTTCTGAGGCGTGTGAGGATGGCGCCATCCGTCTGGCACGCAAGACAGAATGGCAGCAATACGATGAAGGCCTTTATTTTGGTCTTGGTCAGCGGCTGTTGACGACCGATGAAAATGAATATTCGCTGATGGATATTCGCTCCATTTCGTTGGATACGGCAACGGAGCCTGATGACCTAAAGACCGGCTCGCTTGCCACCGATGGGGCCTGCGGTGGCTGAGTTAATACCGAAGGAGCGGCTGCAGCCTTCACTGCTGGATCGCCTTACCGACGATGATCCCCATAAAACCAAGGAGTCTCGTCAGCAGCGGGTGTTATCTGTCGGTGCACTGAGATCGGCTGTGCTACGGGATTTAGGCTGGTTACTCAATGCGGATAATTTTGCTGGGAAGCCGCTTGATGACTATCCGTTGGTTGCCCATTCTGTACTCAATTACGGTTTACCTGATCTGGCTGGCCACACCGCATCGAGTACCGATGTCGGCGCCTTGGAACGGGCCCTACACCAAGTGATTCTCGATTTTGAACCGCGCATTCTGCGCGATACGCTCAAGGTGCGTGCAGTGATTGCGGCGGGGGAGATGAACCACAATGCCATCACCTTCGAAATTGAAGGTGAACTCTGGGCCCAACCCCTTCCGGAGCGTATGTATCTGAAGACACAGGTGGATCTGGAAAACGGCAATGTTTCCGTTATGGAAAACGCCCGGGCGGGCAGTGCCTGATGGATCCCCGGCTGCTGAGATACTACAACCGCGAACTGCAACATGTGCGGGAAGTCGGCGCAGAGTTCGCCAAAGAGTTTCCCAAAATCGCTGGGCGCCTTGGGCTTGAAGGGCTGGAATGCGCCGATCCTTATGTGGAGCGGTTACTGGAAGGCTTTGGATTTTTGGCGGCCAGGGTGCAGCTCAAGGTTGATGCAGAGTTTCCCCGCTTTACCCAAAACCTGCTGGAAATGATTTATCCGCATTATCTGGCCCCAACGCCGTCCATGGCGGTTGTCCGGTTCCAACCGGATTTAAGTGAAGGTTCGCTGGCGAATGGCTTTGTCATCCCGCGGCACAGTATCTTGCGCAGCCATTTGGGCGAGGGGGGGCAAGCCGCCTGCGAATATCGCACCGCCCATGAAACAGAGCTTTGGCCGATCCAGATCAAAGAGGCCGAGTATTTCAGTTATCTGGGCGAGCTCGGCAAGCCCGGTTTGCCCCATGTGCAGGGTGCAAAGGCCGGTATTCGCCTACGTCTACAGGCAAATGCCGGTCTGACGTTCAATCAGATATCACTGCAAAAGCTGTCACTTCACCTTCGCGGCAGTGATGAGCTTCCGATGCAGATCTACGAACGCATACTTGCCAATGGGGTGGCCTTGGTCGTTATGCCGGCAGACAAAAAAGCCTCAGGATATGAGGTGCTGGACCGGTCTCATATTCAGCGTGTGGGCTTCGAGGACGATCAGGCCTTACTGCCCTATAGTCAGAGATCGTTTAGCGGTTACCGCTTGTTGCAGGAATATTTTGCCTTTCCAAGTCGCTACATGTTTGTTGAGTTCAGCGGCATAGGGAGCGCCGTTCAGCGTTGCAGGGATAGCGAAATCGATGTTGTCATTCTGCTGAACCGAAGTGATAGCGATCTCGAGAAACTCGTCAGTAAAGATAACTTCGCCTTGTTTTGCTCGCCAGCGATTAATCTTTTTTCCAAACGCATGGATCGTATCCACCTGACCGATACGAAGCATGAATACCATGCGGTACCTGACCGGAGCAGGCCCATGGATTTTGAGGTCTATCAGGTCAAGCGTGTGGTGGGATTTGGTACCAGTGCCGATCAGGAGCAGGAATTTCTGCCATTTTATGCCGCCAACGATCTCGGTACGGAGTCGGATTTAAATGCCTACTATGCCGTGCAACGTATTCCGCGCCTGCTTTCATCGCGCCAGCGCAGACAGGGTGCCCGTTCCAGCTATCTGGGCAGCGAGGCCTATGTGTCGCTGGTGGATGCCAGTGAAGCGCCTTATCGCACAGAGCTGCGTCAGCTTTCGGTAGAAACCCTGTGTACAAACCGGGACCTGCCGTTGCACATGCCCGTCGGTCAGGGAGAAACAGATTTCAGTATGGAAATGAGCGCACCAGTGGAATCCGTCAGGTGTGTGGCTGGACCTACGGCACCCAAACCGTCATTTGTCGAGGGCGAGACCGCCTGGCGCCTGATAAACCATCTCTCGCTCAATTATCTCTCGCTGGCTGGCAGCAGTCACAACGAAGGTGCGGCCGCTCTGCGTGATCTGATGACGCTGTATGGCGATACCAGTGAGGCGGCGATTAAAAAGCAGGTCGAAGGGCTTAAGTCCATCACGACACAGGCCATCACCCGTCGTATTCCGCTTGCCGGTCCGATCACTTTTGGCCGTGGTCTGGAGGTCAGCGTAACATTCAATGAATCTGATTTTGAAGGCTCAGGTGTTTTTCTTTTGGGGGCGGTACTGGAGCAGTTTTTCAGCAAATTCGTATCGATCAATTCATTTACAGAAACGGTTATCAGGTCGCATGACCGTGGAGAGATAATCCGATGGCCAGCAAGGATAGGGAGGCGCCAGACCTTGTAGAGCTGCAACAGGCCCTACAGGATGCGCCGTATAATTTTGATTTTTTCCAGGCAGTTCGTCGTCTGGAATGTGCCTATGATGACAAACCAAGACTGGGACAGTCGCTGACGGCAAGCGATGATCCTATTCGCCTGGCACAACAACCGTCACTGCGGTTTGCCCCTTCGCCCTTGGATTCATTCGAACCCGGCGGTGAAAACAGGCCGGCCCGTTTATCGGTCAATTTCTTTGGTCTGCTCGGGCCGAACGGGCCTTTGCCTTTGCACCTGACGGAGTATGCCTTTGATCGAATGCATAATGCGGGTGATGTCACCTTTGCCCGTTTTCTCGATGTGTTCCATCACCGGATGTTGTCGTTATTCTATCGGGCCTGGGCCAATGGCCGGCCGGCCGTCGAATATGATCGTCCGGAGGCCGACCGCTTTGCATTCTATGTCGGCGCCCTTGCCGGTGTGAAAAAACCCTCAAGGCCGGATTATGATGCCGAATTGTATTTCGCCCAATTGCACTATGCCGGGCGAATGTCCGGCCAGACACGTCATGCCGAGGGCCTGGGCGCCGTGCTCAAAGGCTTCTTTCGCCTGCCCATCAAGATCACCCAGTTTATTGGCCATTGGCTTCCGTTACCGGAAGACTGTCGTTGCCGGTTGGGCGGCGTCAACCAGATGGCGGCTCTGGGTGGCAGTGCAACATTGGGGGCGGAGGTTTGGGACTGTCAGAGCAAATTCCGCATCACCCTCGGCCCCGTTGGATTTACCGACTATCAGCGCTTTCTACCGGGTACAAAAAGCATTCAACGCATGGTCGGGTTGTTGCGCCAGTATATTGGTGATGAACTCTGCTGGGATGTGAATCTGGTATTGAAAAAAGACGAGGTACCTGGTTTAAGACTCGGGCAACTGGGGCAGTTGGGCTGGACAACATGGCTGATGACAGAAGGTGCCAGGCGCGATGCGGGGGATCTCACCATGGAGCCGATAAAACAGGCGGTGGAGACCGACACCTAAACAGAGGGATAAGGAATATATGTATAGAAAAACGCCCTCCATTTGGCCTGTTTGGTAATTATTCATATTGCCAGGAAAAAATAAGAGAAAACATTATGTCGTACTTTCTAACCCTCAGGTCAAACTATCCATGGAATGACCCATGTGATGCTAAAAATGAAAAGGGGGAGCTCCTTTTCAAAAATCAATGTGCGATAAGGCTTAGTTATGCAATGAAAAAAACCGGATTATTTTTTTTAGGAATGATTGTTGGTCTGATAATTAGTTTCGCTCTTGTATACTTGTCCGGTACTCTGGTTGAGTATTTTAATATCCAATTGTATGAGTCTGAGTCTGAGCAACAGAGAAATTTTAATATATTTTTGGTTATCAGTATGATGTTTTCTTTCCTTGCTGGCCTGCTATTTGTCAAGAAATTTTTATGGCGGCGGATTCTTGGCGCATCCGCTATCATGATCGGCGCTACAGCCGTCTTTTACACGCAAGTCGCGATGAACTTCCGATATTGGCCGTCGACAAAAACAAGAGACGCGGAAAAAAAGCAGCACAAGGTCAAAAATTTCCATGATCGATTGGTCAATTACAATGAAGGAGGTGTTGGCATTTTTATACGACTTTTCGCTCCCCTTTGATAACAACCTAGCCGAGCGTGATGTGCGCATGGTCAAGGTTAAGCAAAAGATTTCAGGCTGAGTAGTTACAAATAAGGTTATATGAAATGCAGCATCAAACGGAAGTAATAATAACAATCGCAAAACTGTTAGAGGTTGCCTATTCCAAAAACAAGGGAGTGACAACAAAAATTATGAGGAAAAAAGGAAATTTCAAGCTAACAGTTGATGGGCAAGGTAACGCCATCCTTTCCGGAGGTGCTGGCATGTTAACTTTTAAAGCAAATTCCGCTTTACAAGACTTAGGAGTAGAGGTTAGAAATGTCTCTATCGCTTTCTCAAAAGGGGATGGCAATGACGTTAAATACACGGCAATGTTTAGCTTCGTTGGTGTTGCAGCCATATCTGTTTCAGGAAAATTCAACATTGAAGAGCTAATCTTGTCGTGCTCAGGTCTTCTTTGTCTTGCGGCTCGTGCCCTTAAAGGTAAGCACATAGCTTATGACATGGAGCTTCAAAAGATCATGGGGCGGTAATATGAAAACGTTATTTATGTTTGTATCATCTACCTTGTTGTTATCATGTGCCGTTTTTGAAAGTGACCAACAAACTTCACTTTATAATAACTATAAATCATATTTAAGCGCATTAAAAATCAAAAATTATGACTCAGCCATTACAATGCTGACCCGGCATAACCAAAATCTATTCTCCAATTCAAAAGAGGGTGAAGATTTTAATAATTTTTTCCCGTTTTTTTCTTCTGTAGATACTGTAATTGCCGATGAGGTAAATTATTATGAAGTTTTATTTAACTCGAAAGGCTGTTTAACTGTAAACGGATTTGACTCTGTAGGTGAGCCGGCATCATTGAATTTTGAGATGTTAAATGAAAATGATGGGTGGAAGTTTAGTTATGTGCAAATGATATATCACGGATCAAGTGATGAGTTTCCATCGTCTGCAAAATGTCCACCTAAACCGTAAAAATAATATGCTAAAACAATTAACTTCAGCGGACAATTTAAATCGCTGCTGAGCAGGGGATTATACAGGACATGTATCATGACTGATATCAGCCGGGTTGCCTTGTTTGGCAAACTCAACAGCCTGGATTACAAGGCAATAGAAAGCGCTACGGTGTTTTGCAAAATGCGCGGTAATCCCTATGTTGAACTGGTGCACTGGTTTCACCAGATTCTACAGTTGCAGGACTCAGATCTGCATCGCATTATCAAACAGTTTAATCTCGAACCCTCGCATCTGGCGCAGGACTTCACCGATGCCCTGGATCGCCTGCCGCGCGGCTCTACTTCCATCTCGGATTTTTCATCACATATCGAAGAATCCGTTGAGCGGGGCTGGGTCTACGGCACGCTGATGTTTGGCGAATCCCAGGTACGCACCGGCCATCTCATCATCGGTATTTTTAAGACATCCAGCTTACGTCATGCCTTGCTGGGTATCTCAAAACAGTTTGAAAAGATCAGCCTCGACACGTTAACGGAGCGATTTGATGAAATTGTCGGTGGATCGCCTGAAGAGAACATGAGCGCCAATGATGGTTTTCAGGTGGGAGATGGCGCCGTGCCGGGTGAGGCGAGTGGTGCCATGGCACCGGCGCAGCTGGGCAAGCAGGAGGCGTTAAAACAATTTTCCATCGATCTGACGGAAAAGGCGCGCAAGGGCGAGCTGGATCCCATCGTTGGCCGCGATGCCGAGATTCGCCAGATCATCGATATCCTGATGCGCCGCCGGCAAAACAATCCGATCCTGACCGGTGAGGCGGGTGTTGGAAAAACCGCCGTAGTTGAGGGCTTTGCCTTACGCATTGCTGCGGGTGATGTACCGCCCAGCCTTACCGATGTGAGTCTGCGTACTCTGGATCTGGGCCTGTTACAGGCCGGCGCCAGTATGAAAGGTGAATTTGAACAACGCCTGCGCCAAGTGATTGAAGAGGTGCAGTCATCGCCCAAGCCTATCATCCTGTTTATCGACGAGGCCCACACCCTGATTGGCGCCGGTGGCGCTGCCGGTACCGGCGATGCCGCCAACCTGCTCAAGCCGGCATTGGCGCGTGGCACCTTGCGCACGGTGGCGGCCACCACCTGGGCCGAGTACAAAAAATATTTCGAAAAAGATCCAGCACTGACGCGTCGCTTTCAGGTAGTGCAGGTGGATGAGCCGAGCGAAGAGAAGGCGATTCTGATGATGCGTGGTCTGGCCTCGACGCTGGAATCACATCATCACGTCCAGGTGCTGGACGAGGCGCTGGAATCCGCCGTCAAACTTTCCCACCGTTATATCCCAGCGCGGCAATTGCCGGACAAATCCATCAGCCTGCTCGATACTGCCTGTGCCCGGGTCGCCATCAGTCAGTCCGCTTCGCCCGCTGAAGTCGAAGATGCCTGTCATCGCATCGCCTCTCTGGAAACCGAACTGGAGATCATCGGCCGCGAAAAGGTTATTGGCATGGATGTCGGTAAGCGTGAATCCGGGGCCACAGAAAAACTTGAGACTGAGCAAGCCCGTCTTGGTGAGTTGGAGCAGCGATGGGCGGCAGAGAAGGAACTGGTCGATAAGATGCTGGAGATTCGTGCACAGCTGCGCGGTCATACCGGCAAGGTGGAGGGCGCTGAGAGCGAACTGGAAAAAGGCGCCGATGAGGCATCCGAAGCGATTAGTGTCGAGACCGGAAGACACGAGGCCGAAGAGGATACGCCTGCCGTGCTGAGTGATGCAGAGCGCACCGATTTGTTGCAAAACTTGCAGGATCTGCAAGAACGGCTAATCACACTACAGGGCGAAACGCCGCTCATTTCCCCCAGTGTCGATAGCCAGGCCATTGCCGCCGTGGTGGCGGACTGGACCGGCATTCCGGTCGGCCGCATGGTGAAAAACGAAATCGATGCCGTGTTAAAGCTTGCCGAAACACTGAATCAGCGCGTGATCGGCCAACGTCATGCCCTTGAGGTGATTGCCCGCCGGGTACAAACCAGCCGTGCCGAGCTGGATAATCCCAGTAAACCCATAGGTGTATTCATGCTCTGTGGCCCCTCGGGAGTGGGTAAGACCGAGACCGGCCTGGCGCTGGCGGAAGCACTTTATGGTGGTGAACAGAATGTCATCACCCTGAACATGAGTGAATTTCAGGAGGCGCACACCGTCTCGACCCTGAGGGGGTCACCGCCCGGCTATGTTGGTTACGGCGAAGGTGGAATACTCACCGAGGCCGTGCGCCGTAAGCCCTACAGTGTGGTATTGCTCGATGAGGTGGAAAAGGCCCATCCCGATGTGCATGAGGTCTTTTTTCAGGTGTTTGATAAAGGCTGGATGGAGGATGCGGAAGGGCGCTTTATCGACTTCAAAAACACCCTGATCCTGCTGACATCAAATGTCGGCACGGACTTGGTCATGAACATGTGCAACGATCCCGAGCTCATGCCGGAGCCCGAAGGCTTGGCCCAAGCCATGCACGCGCCCTTGCTAAAGGTGTTTCCTGCCGCGTTGCTCGGCCGCCTGGTGGTGATCCCTTACTATCCACTCAGTGATGACATGCTAGGCAAGATTATCCGGCTGCAGATGGGGCGTATTAAAAAGCGCATCGCAGAGAATCACAACATTCCGTTTGAATATGATGATGCGGTAGTGGATCTGATTGCCAGCCGTTGCACCGAAGTTGAAAGCGGTGCGCGTATGGTGGATGCGATTCTGACCAATACCGTCTTGCCCGCGATCAGCGAAGAGCTTCTCAAGCGCATGATGCAGGGTAAAAACATTGCGCGAGTGACGGTAGGTATCGATGAGGGTATTCTGCAATATCAGTTTGACTGAATAGTGTGCAATCATGGCGTGCCCTGTTGTGTGTCAGCGACGATGAAGGAATGACAGAAGATGGCTAATATCACCCAGGAAAATCGAGAAATAAAGCTCAAGACACCGTTGGGTGATGACGTCCTGCTGATAAGCAGTATGAGCGGCCATGAAGGGCTGGGCCAGTTGTTCGAGTATCAGTTGGAACTGGTCAGCG
>JAKIUN010000051.1 GCA_021647505.1 Gammaproteobacteria bacterium | reverse complement strand
GTGGAAGTCTATCGCTATGTCGCCGAGCTGTTGTAGCACTCGGTGAATGTGGCGCTCAAGGCGGTAGTAGCCGAACTGTTTCGAGCCTCTCCACTCCGAATCTCTCATATACACGATCGATGAAGACAATAGGGGACAGACCACGGTTTAGCCCAGGTGACAATAGGGGCCTACTGTTGGTGCGTCCGGCTTCCTTCAGACCGCCCCTCGCGGGTTGGCCCTTGCCATTCGCTAGGGCAGAGCATGGGGTCAAGTCTTGTTTTTTGCTATATCTGGACTAAGCTTTGAGCATGTCAAGACCGCTGAGAATTGAATATCACGGAGCGCTTACCATGTGACCTCCAGAGGTGATGGGCGTGATGATATCTATCTTGACGATGAGGATAGGAAAGAATTCCTAACGGTTCTTACTGATGTTTGTCGATGATTCAATTGGGTACTGCATACTTACTGTCTGATGACAAACCACTACCACCTGCTGGTGGAGACACCGGATGTAAATCTATCGTTGGGAATGCGCCAGCTCAATGGCGTTTACACCCAACACTTCAATCGTATCCACAAACGAACGGATATTGGCAGGGGAAGAGGCGGGCAAAAGGCAAGACCTGACCCGAATAGCTTCGCGAATAGCTTCGAATAGCTTTAACGTAAACTTATGGGTAATAGAAAGGATCTGTGCGGGGGGTGCCAGGCGACTGGCATTCCTACCGTGACGCTCTCTTACACGCGAATTCAGAAAGCAGTTGCATCACTGTATAATTTACAAAAGTTGAAATTTTCTGAGGTCTCATTGTATGATTAAACCGAAAATTTTTATTGTTAATTATATAGTTATAAATATGTAACCAATAGAGGCGTATAGGAGATAAAGAATGAGCAAGCGCATCAATATCAAGTTTAATCACCAGTGTGAAGGAGGCATGGAATGTGTTGGCTTAGGAGAGTTTCGTTGCCTAGGTAAAAAAGGGTTAAAATACCCAAGAGACCTCACCATCAACCCTGCCTTTCCCAATGTCAAGCGCCATCCCTATTTCAGTCAGGAATATGTGTGCGATTATCCTAATATTGGAAAAATAGCAGTCCCTTGCCGTATGAATTACTCCATTTTAATTTGGGGGCAACGTGGCATCTATATACACGAATGGCCAGGGCGGGCTACTTACGCAGGTAACGGCGGACCAACTGGCGGTTGTATTCACGTTGAAGTAGGTGATGCTAAGAAAATCTTTGATTGGGTTGATACGAAGACACGTATTGTAATCAGTTACCCTTGGTAATCGCACTTACTAGTAATCAAAAAATTTTATGCATGAGAAATATAGAAATGACTAAACAGATATCTAATAAATTTATGAAAATTACTTTTACCTTTCTGCTGATAATTTTTTTCTTTATGACTAGCGCATGTTCAAATGATGAAATTTTTAATTTGGAAAATCATATTGGTTTGTATGAGCTAGTTGATAAAAAATGCGATATTGTCAACGGTGCTTTCGACCCTTGTGATAGCACGTATTTCTTTGAGATTGTTAAGGGGCAATTTTCAGGTATTAAAGATTCTGAACTGGCCTATGTGTTTTGGAGTGGAGACCCTAAAATCGATCCTGAATTACAATACACCGCTCAACTCATTGGCGACCACTCTACTATAAAATTAACTAACAATAAACTTTGGCTGAACAAAAATAGTAATACACAAGAATACCTAAGTTTTTCAGAGGGTAAACTCAGCCGCTATTTTGCGAAATATACTACTGGAAATAATGGCGTGACACGGACTATACAATATTCACTCAAACCCGTTTTACGTGCCAATTATTCGCATTTCCATTTTAAGTATCCCAGAAACAAATAGAATTTTTTACGATGATCAAGGGGGTGTAGATCAGCCACTGACGGAAACCGGTCAAATAGAACACTACTGTTAATCGTCATCAAAATAGAAAAAAGCAGTCACTTTTCATGTACATTTGAATGCGCAAACAAACCAAATAGAAAAGGACTGCTTCAATGACACTATCTCATGCTATCGAAAAAACGCTAAATATTATTGATAAAGTATTAGACGATTTAAATCAGTGAGGTAATCCCCGGCTCTGCCGAGGTGACTCCCAAAGGTTTGACCTATACCGCGGTCATTGTAAATCTAATACCGCATTATACCGCATTAAAGGCATTAAAGGGGTCAGAGCCCTTTACTGGTTGATCTCGGCAAAGTGAGTAAAGGGGTCAGAGCCCTTTAAGGGGCCGAGATGGAAGAGGGGAATGCCCAATACTTTTCGGATTACGCTACGCTCCATCAAATTAAAGGAGCCGGAAGGGGTCGTTGCTTAACCTTGCATACAGGAGCACAGAGCTTGATCCCGTCGATCCACATGGCAGGTACAGGCAGCGCTTACCGGGATGATGATGACCGCAAACAATTTCTGTCGAGGACTCATGTGGAAGTCTATCGCTATGTCGCCGAGCTGTTGTAGCACTCGGTGAATGTGGCGCTCAAGGCGGTAGTAGCCGAACTGTTTCGAGCCTCTCCACTCCGAATCTCTCATATACACGATCGATGAAGACTGGCCAGCTTACACGGCTACAGAAAAAAGAATGCCCCTCTTCTTTTGCTCACGCCGTTAGTCCATATTCCGCGTGGGCATGAAAAACCTGCCCACCCTTGGGCTATGCACCCGACGACGGTTCGTCCAGTTTCGATACTGTGACGCCGGTAGACTTGAGCAGGGCCTCCAGTTTGTCCTGATCCGGGATCAGTACCTCCTGTCCCTGCAACATGGCGGACTCCAGCACCAACGGCAGCGATTCTTCCACTTCGGCGATTGTATCGATGCTGGCCTGATCCACCTGGATTAGGTGAGGAATACCTTGCAGCTGCAGGGCATAGAAAGGCAGCTCGGGATCACCGCCGATGCCGTTCAGTACGGCGATACGCCTGCGGCGTGAAACCTCGCCGTGCGGTCGACTGTTGGCGGCTTCGAAGGACAGCAATGGAATGCGCAGGCCTCGCCATTCCAACATCCCCAGCCACCACGCCGGCGCATCGTCCACGGCCTCAGCTTCCTGCCAATCGATGATCTCCGCGATGCAGGTGGTCGGCAGTAGCAGACGCATGTCCGCCAGGGGAATCAGTTGACTGCGAACTGTGGTGCTGGGCAGGATATCCGCTTCTGACATGGGGGTGTCCTCTCGTTGTCTGAGTGCTATTTACGGCTGCGAATTGTTGTTGCGATAGTATTCACACAGGTGCCGCGCAATGGCCTGCGGACTGGCGCTGTAGGTCACTGTATGGGTCTTGCGCGCCTGATCCGGCATGCTGCTGATAACGCAGCTTTTTCCGTCTTGCGCCCACACGATGCCGCCCTGGCGAGCCACCGCCAGGCAGCCCTCTGCTCCGTCGTCACCCATGCCACTGAAGACGACAGCACCCACGCGGTTGCCGTAACGTTCGGCCATGGCGGCCATCACGTGGTTGATGCTGGGCGAATAGATCGCATCAGCAGGTAGTGCCGTCAGCGCCACATAACCATCTTCGGTCAGCTGCAAGTGCCGATCCGCTGGGGAAAGAATTACCTCACCGTGGCGCAGTATATGGCCCAGCTTGGCCGGTAGCACGCGGAATGCACTGACCCGGTTGAGCTGTTCCGCCAGCAGCTGCACATGGTTGACACCGATGTGCTGGGCCAACACGAAGGCGACTGGCAGGTCGACATCCACTGCGGCAAGGAAATCCCGCAGTGCTTGCGGGCCACCTAGCGAGGCTCCCAGTACCCAGACGTTCTCGGCAGCACCGGCGGGCCGTGAAACTTCGCGCGGTGATGCGGCCATATCGGCAAACGGTGCGGGCTTCTCGGCCTCCTTCGGTACGGGCGCCGTCGCATGTACCATCTCGACCAGTTTCAGCGCCAGACGCTTCGCCCACTGACTGTCGGCGCGGCCACCACCGGGACTACTGTCGTTAAACATGATCGGCAGTGTGCTGTGCTCCAGCAGACCGTCAATGAGTTCGATCTCCGACTCGATTTCCTCGCTTAAGTCCACTAGCAGCACATCCGCCGACACACTTTCCACGGCCTGCAACGAAGCCGTATCCAAACCCCCACTGTGCACTACCTTCAGCCCGGCTGTTTCCAGCAACATCCGCAGGTGCACAGCATGCGCAGCGCTGGCGGCGAGTATCACGACACGAACGGGCAGTACATCTATCACAGTAGCCATTTGTTGTCGTGGCAGATCAGACCGTTGCGCCCACCAGCGTGCGGATATTGTCGATTAGCTCGGCCTCCTGATAGGGTTTGCCCATGTATTCGTTGACACCGATTTTCATGGCCCGCTGGCGATGCTTTTCGCCGGTACGTGAGGTAATCATGATGATTGGTATCTGCTGCAGACGCTCGTCATTACGCATGGTCGTCGCCAGCTCATAGCCGTCCATGCGTGGCATTTCCACATCCAGCAGCATGATGTCAGGGATCTGCTCCAGCATCACGGTCAGCGCATCGACACCGTCCTTGGCGGTGATAACATCAAAATCGTAGCGTGACAACAGGCGTTCCGTGACCTTGCGCACGGTGATGGAATCGTCCACCACCATTACGGTAAGACGCTGCTCCTCGCGCTGTTCTTCTTCGGCGGCCATCGGCAGCAGTGGCTCAACCACACCGCTGTGTTGCTGGGCCAGGATCGAACGCACCAGATTGCCGATATCGAGGATCAGCGCCACTTCACCATCGGGTAGAATTGTTGCCCCGGAAAGCACATTCACGGCACTCAGCTGCAGCCCCACGGACTTGATGACGATCTCCTGTCGGCCCAGCAAGGCATCCACCTGTAACGCCACGCGGTGATCACCGCTGCGCAGCAGCAACAGGGGAATGCGCAGCTTGGCGTCTGGCAGGATCGGCGGCACGCCGGCCAGTACCTTGCTCAGGCTCAGGTACTGGTAACGGTTGCCAGCATAGTTAAAGTGACTCTCCACGTCCGTCACTAACGGCTCCAATTCATCACGGCTGACGCGTATCACATGTTCCACATTGGGCAATTGTATGGCATAGGTTGCTTCACTGACCTGCACCATCAATGCCTGGTTGACCAACACCGTGAGTGGCAGGCGGATCAGGAAACGGGTGCCTTTGCCAGGCGTGGTATCGATATGCAGGGTGCCACCAAGCTGCTTGATTTCGGTATTCACCACATCCATGCCCACACCACGGCCGGATATCTGCGTGACCTCCTTGGCGGTGGAAAAACCGGATTCGAGGATGAAGGTCATCAGCTCACGGTCGCTGAGGTCAGCATCGGGCAACAGACGCCCCTTTTCAATGGCCTTTTCGCGCAGGGCGGTAATGTCGAGGCCCCGGCCATCATCGTCCACCTTTAGCATTACCTCAGAGCCCTGATGGTCGAGGTCGATATGGATAGTGCCGGCAGCCGGCTTACCAGCGGTCTCGCGTTCCGCCTGCGGTTCGATGCCGTGATCGACGGCATTACGCAGAATATGCTCCAGCGCCGGCACCAGGCGGTTTAGCTGGCTGCGATCCAGTTCGCCCTCGGCTCCGCTGATTTTTAGTTTCACCTGCGTGTCCGTTTCAGCCGCCGTCTGCCGCACGATGCGACGCAGGCGCGGTAGAATACTGGAGAAGGCCACCATGCGGGTGTGCATTAGGCCTTCCTGCAGCTCGCTGGTGACGCGCTGCTGCTGCAACAGCAGGGTATCGGTATCGCCGGATAACTCTTCCAACAAACCCTGAATGCTGGTCAGATCGCCGAGACTCTCGACCATGCCGCGTGACAGCTGCTGCATGGTGGAAAAACGATCCAGTTCCAGCGGATCAAAATCCTCGGCATGGGTATCGCCACCGGTATCATGGCGATACATAATCTGCGTTTCGGTCTCGATCTCGAACTTGCGCAACTGCTCACGCAAACGACTCACGGTCTGATCCAGTTCCGCCAGATTGAAACGCCAGGCGGTAAGCTGCTGACCGATTCGGGCACTGTAAATATTGATCTCGCCGGAAAAATTCACCAGATCATTGAGCAAATCGGCACGCACCCGCACCTGTTCCTCAGCGGCCACGGGTGTCGCCTTGTCCACAACGCCCACGTTCTGCAGATCAAGCGCGGCAATTTCTTCAATCTCGTCTCCGACCAGTGACACATCGCCGGGGATTTCCCCTCCAACCGTTTCTATAGAGGCGAGCCCGCTCACTGCGGGTGTTTCTTCTTCCGCCGCTTGCACCTCACCACGAATTGCGGCTTCGATCTGCGTCACCAGCTCTGTGGCTGGCGGCACTGCCTGGAGTTGCCGGGCCAGCTCCAGGCCTTCGCTGAGCCAGTCGTGACAGCTCTGCAGAAGAGCGGGGAAACGTACTTCAGGGGTGATCAGGCCATCGGCCATGCGCTCAAGCAGGGACTCGACCACGTGGGCCAGATCACCGATGGCGGTAACATTGGCCATGCGCGCCCCACCCTTGAGGGTGTGCAAGGCGCGTTGCAGCTCCGCTACATGTTCGAGGCTTTGATAGTTCTGACTCCACTGGTCGAGAATTTTTTCTACCGATTCCTGAATTTCCTCTGCCTCTTCGAGGAATATCTCCAGCAGCTCGGTATCGTAATCCGTGTCATCCGTCGTGGCTGTTTCCACAACCGATGCCGCAGTAAACATGGGCGCCAGCTCGATCTGTTCTTCTTCATGGGAACCGGCGTCGGTCTCAACCAGTCCCGCCTCAGGCCCGCTGATATCCGTCTGTGGCGTAGCCTTCCCGGCGAATTCACCTTCTGACTCAGCCTCCATCCGCCACTCGGCCAGATGTGCCAAGCACTCGTCAGCCGATGCCAGTTCCTCACCGCAGCGTATCTGCTCCACCGCCTGTTGCAGCCAGTCGAGGCAATCCTGGATCAGTGGCGGTAAATCGACAGTGACTTCACGGCGGGTTTCGGTGACCCCCTCCAGCAACGCCTCCATTTCATGGGTGAGATCGCCGATGAAATGGATATTCGCCAGTCGCGCACTGCCCTTGAGCGTATGCAGGGCACGCTGTAGTTCGTGCAACAATTCAGGGTTGTGCAAATTGGAGGGCCAGCGCAGCAGTAATCCATCACTTGCGGTGAGGATTTCAGTGGCCTCATCAAGGAACACTTCCAGCAGTTCCTGATCTTCTTCAGGATGCCACGAAACCGGCGGTGTTGCCTGTATAGGCATTGCTGCCACTACAGACCCGGCCTTCGCAGCAGGCATTGCCAGCGCCTGCTCGTGCATCTGCGCAATGCGTGCCAGCAGCTCAGTGTTATCCTGTTGCGGGGGGTTCGGCAGATCGAAAATACTCAGTGCATCGGCCAACCGGTTGGTGAATTCTTCCAGTGCAGCAAGGCCGGCGTGGTCAAAGGGAATGTCCCGCTCCAGCAGGGTGCGGACACAGCGATCCATGGGCTCGCTGAGTACGGCAATAGACGGCACATTCGCCATCCGCGCGCTGCCGTGCAGGGTATGCAGGACACGGTGCAAACCTTCGGTCACCGGGAAGGGGCCAACGGCACTGTGATCAGTGATAAATTCCCGCAGGGCTTCAAGGTGGGCTTGTGCTTCCTTGCGGAAGACGTCGGCCAGCACCGGGTCGAAGGCCGGCTCTTGTTCGGTCTGCGGAGGGGCGGGGATGACCTCAGGCGCTTCCGTTTCGTCGGCGGAAATCCCAACACTGCCTATGTCGAAGGCGGGTTCAGCCTCGGCGAAAGGCTCCTCGGTAAAGAATTTTTCTTCGGCGGCAGAGGGCGCTTCTAATTCGTGAGGTGCTGTCTCCTCGGAAATGGCATTTAGCTCTGCCTCCGGGGTCTCGGCCACCGCGCCCGGCAACTCGGCCAGAGACACTTCGCCACCCTCGGACAGGGTGTTGGCCAGCGCTATCAGGCGCTTTACCGGCGGGCGCTTTTCGGCCTCCCCCTTGAGATGGGCCAGCAGACCGTGCAGCACAGGTTCTGACAACTCCAGCAGTCGGAACAGGGCCGATGTCGGTTCGAGTTTGCCTTCCATTACCCGGTTGAGCATGCCTTCAAAGGCCCAGGCATATTCACCGGTCACCATCGCACCGGCAAGGCGGCCACTTCCCTTCAGAGTGTGATAGGAGCGTCGCAGGGTTTCCAGGGGCTTGTGGTCTTCGGGGTCTGCCCGCCAGACGTGCAGACAGTCGGTCATGGTGCCCAACACCTCGTCCGCCTCTTCGAGGAAGATTTCGAGAATTTCTTCGTCGATGTCCGCTTCGAAGTCAGCGGCGAATTCCTCATCGCTGCCTTCGACTTCCGTTACCGTGTGAATCTCGTCAACGGCGCTTTCTGCAATCGATTCTGTTGCTGCTGTGTCGTCGCTGACAGCACCGGAATCCGTCGCCTCGGGGGGGGCTGTTTCAGCATCCTGTCGTAGGGGTTGTTCGTTCTCGGCCCCACTATCTTCACTCAGGTCGATGTCGAACTGGGCATCGAAATCAAGCAATGAGGCATTCGCCACACGGTCAGCGTCAGGCCTTCCCAGCATAGCAACATCGGCTCCCTGCGCCGAGGACAGGGGATAGCCCAGCTCTTCGACACTGAGTTCGGCCACCGCAAGAATGGTTTCCGGATGGGCACGGGCCTCTTCAATAGCCTCAAGGTAGTATTCGATACTGGTGATGACGTCAGCCAGGGCATCCAGGGCAATGGCGTCCGGCACCCGCTGTTGCCCCAGCACGTCGTCACGCACGTATTTGACGGCCGCGTCCAGCAGCTCAGCGGCCCGCTGGAAGTTCAGTACCGCCAGGGCGCCCTTGATCTGCGCCAGTTTGGCCGGCACGTCTTCGATGGGCCCAAAAGAACGGCTGTCCACGGCGAAGGTGTTGAGACCTTCCTTGACATCGGTCAGCAGTTCGCGAGATTCGTTGATCACCAGATTGACGATCTGCGCCTGTTCGCCGGCGGGCATCAGCACCGGCGATTCTTCTTCGTCACCAAGACCGAGATCCGCTGCATCCGCCGCTTCGTGGCCACCAGGCTTGGTATCAGGATTTTCCAGCGAGGCCTCAACATAGAGCAGCGCACTGGCCATTTCCATCAACAGACTGTCGTCGGGGATCTCATCGGTCTCGACAAAGGCGTCGATGTGCCCGGCCTGCTGCTGAATAACCTTGCGCAGGTTTCCCAGTCCCAGCATAGCCAGGGTATCGGCAATGCGACGCAAGCTGTCGCCCAGGGGCGCCAGTGTGGCAACATCACGCCCGCTGTTGCGAACGAAGATATCCAGCTGATCCTTGATCCCCAGCAGGTCTTCCTTGATCACCGCCGAGACGCTGTCCATGAGATCGGCATTCGATCCCTTGAGGCTGTCCCTTGCCTCTTCCAGCGCACCACTGTAAGGCAATAGCTGCTCAAGCTGGAAGGCCTGTTTCAGACTGCTGACACGCGGACCGCCGGACTGGGCCGTGCCAGTGTAATAGAGGCAGTTCTTCAGCAGTTCGGTGGGCGGAGCGTGCTCGAACACAGCCTCGCCATTGCGGATCAGTCGCCTGATCTCCAGGTCGACGTGACCCATGAGCAGCTTGACCGAGGTACCGGTTTCCAGTCCGCCGTCGATCAACGCCTCGATCACACCACCGGCAATCCACCACAAACGGCGGGCGGCATCGGTCTGTGAGGCATTTTGTAACTCACGCAATACGGCAGAGAGTTTTTTCAGGCTGCCAATGGCATCTTGATCGCGGTACCAACCGAGCAGGGAGACCTGAAATAGCGGGCGCAGTTTGCGAGCGTAGACCTGGATATCCGGGTAGGTCTTGCCCGGCGGCAACTGGGGCTGTGGCGGAGAAATGCTAAGATTCGGTACAAAAAAGGCATTTTCGCTAAGCAGATTTTCGCCGCGCACGGCGCGCAGGTCGTTGAGCAGGGGCAACAGTGCCACCGGCATGTCCATCTGCCCGTGCTCCAGCCCTTCGAGATAGGACGGCAGCTGCAGGATGGCGCGCATCAGCACGTCGTAGGCATCCTCTTTCTGACCGATTTCGCCATTGAGCAAGGCATTGGCGAGTTTTTCCATTTCCTCTGCCAGCAGCGCGCCACCATAGATCTCCACCATCTGCAGAGTGCCATAGACCTGGTGCAGATAGGTGGCGCAGAAACGCATCTGGGTGGCATCACCCGGGTTTTCAACGAAGGTTTCCAGGGCCTGGCGCGTCTGGTTCAGGCTTTCCTGAATTTCGTCCTTGACCCATTTCAGGGTGGTGTAATCGAGTTCCTCGCCCATGTCTTTCTGCGCGCCTTGTCCAATGCTATTGGTGTTGGAATGCCAGCGTATTGGCATAGGGAAAACGTTTCATGTGCGGGTGCTCCCAGTTAAGAAGCTCCCCCACACCCAGAATCAGCATGCCACCGGGCTGTAAATGACCGGCCAGGGTATTGGCGATCTGTATGCGCTGTTCGCGGTCGAAATAGATCAACAGGTTCAGGCATAGGATAATATCCATCTTGCCTATCGGCGCATCGCCCACCTGCAGAATGTTCAGGTGGTTGAAGCAGACCCGCTTGCGCAGTGTCTCGCTGACTTGAAACCGGCCAGTGTCGGTTTCGGTAAAATAGTGTTTCAACCAACGCGGGCCGATATCACGCACTTTCTCGTGGCTATACGTACCCACACGTCCGGTGGCCAACGCGGCTCGGCTGATGTCACTCGCCATCATTCCCAGAAAATAGGGCGCGTCCAGCTGACGCATGCGGTCATCGATGGCCATTGCCACGCTGTAAGGCTCTTCGCCGGTGGAGCAACCCACGCTCCAGACATCGATGCCCAAGGGCTCCGTCGGACAGTCTGCCGGATTTGCGGGCAGACAGTGCTGGAGGATTAGTGCCAGCACACTCTCGTGGCGCAGAAAGCGGGTTTCGTGCACCGTGAGATGGTGTACCAGATGCCCCCATTCCACCACCCCTTCGCGACCCGAGGTCACATAGTCGTAATAGGCCTGAAAATCCACAATACCCAGCTCACGCATACGCATCCCTAAATTGGTCACCAGGAAGGACATGCGATTGTCCGGCAGGCGCATGCCCGTGCGCTGCTTCAGCAGTGCCGCCCATTGCTCGAACTGCTCCGGCTCCATTGCCGGCAGCGGCTTGATAAACCCTTCATCAAGGCCCGGCAGGCGCTCTACAGTGGCTTTCACTGGTAGCACTTCAGTGATCCGTCAAGTTGATATTGGTGGATTCAGTGGCTCTGTCAGCATCCATGGCAAAGTGCATTTCGCAGCGAATGGCCTTAGTCCTTTGCAAGAAACGGAATACCGTCATGGATGCTGACAGACCAGTCCTTCGGGCGCTCCTGGGCAGTGACAGACTCACAGCACACTGACTGACCATTGACTTAACTCGGCAGCTTGAAGCCGGCAACGGACTTGCGCAGCTCGTTGGAGAGATCCGCCAGATTGCCAATCGAGGCAGAGGTCTCATTGGTGCCGGCCGAGGTCTGTGTCGTGACTTCCTGGATCACATTCATGCTTTCGGAAATACTCGAAGCGGCGATGGCCTGCTGTCTTGCCGACTCGGAAATAGATTGCGTAAGTTCCGCCAGTTCCTTCGACACGGTTTCGATCTCACCCAATGCCTCACCCGCATTGACGGCCAGATTGGCGCCTTCCACCACCTGTGTGGTGGACTGTTCCATAGAGGCCACAGCCTCGTTGGTATCGGACTGGATGGTCTTCACCAGCGCCTCGATCTGCTTGGTGGCATCGGTGGATTTTTCCGCCAGTCGCTGCACTTCGTCCGCAACCACTGCAAAACCACGACCCGATTCACCCGCCATGGCGGCCTGGATGGCGGCATTCAGGGCCAAAATATTGGTCTGGTCGGCAATGCCATTGATCAGCTCCACCATGTCGCCGATCTCCTGCGAACTTTCACCCAGCCGCTTGATACGCTTGGAGGTTTCCTGAATCTGTTCGCGGATGGTGTCCATGCCACGGATGGTGTCCTGTACCGCAGTGGCGCCCTTCTTGGCGATATCCAACGAGGTGCCGGCCACATCGGAGGAGGCGTTGGCATTACTGGACACGGTATCGATGGAGATGGCCATCTGGTTGATAGCCGCCGAGGCGGCCGTGATCTGCTCGGCCTGGTGGTCACTGGCCTCGGCCAGATGCATGGCGGTGGCCTGCGTTTCCTGCGCTGCCGAAGACACCTGCACGGTGGTCTCGTTGATGGTGAAAACCAGTCGGCGCAGTTGGTCGATGGTGTAGTTGATCGCATCGGCGATGGCGCCGGTGATGTCTTCCGTCACCGTGGCCTGGGCGGTGAGGTCACCGTTGGCCAGGTCACCGATTTCATCCAGCAGACGCATGATGGCGTCTTGGTTACGACGATTCTGTGCTGCCGTTTCGGCCAGACGGTTGCGGGTGTCCCCGACGATCTTGAAACCAAGCACGATCAGCAGCAACAGCGCGACGGCGCCCAGCAGACTGCCGGTGGTGGCATTGATGGCACGGGTATCACCCAGTGAGGTGTAGGCCTGCATCAGATCCGTGGTGCTGGCCAGCAGGGTTTCACTCTGTTCGACCAGACTGCCGGAGGCCTGCTGGGCCTCGAACAGGGTAGGCGTCTGTTCCAGGATACGACCCACCAGCTCATGCACTGTCTCAAAGGCGTCGGCCACCTCCGCCAGCTTGTCGCGGGCGTCCGGATCACGTACGCGTTTGATGTTCATCTTGCGATTGCCATTCAACATGGCGTCCAGCACGCGGCCGAAGAGAGCGGCATCGCGGCCAAAACGTTCTGCTGAGGCCGCCGCATCAGCACCACCAGCGAGGATGCGGTTGGCATTAACCGCGATACGCGGCACCAGCATCAGTTGGCGGCTGGCGATGTAGATCTGGCTAGCAGTGGCACCCGACTCAATCATGGTACTGACCACCTCATCCGACAGGGCTAGCAGACTGGGCATGGTGTCGTTGATAGCACCAACGAACTCGCTCAGCATGCGGATGGTGCCTTCGGCCTGCAAAATCACGTCGGCATTACTGCCGATGGTCGTCCACAGGGATTCCACCGCGGCCAGACTGTCTTCAACGCTTGCCGGGCTGGGGGGGAGGCCGGTTTGCGGATTACCCTTGCGCAAAATCTGCAGATTGCCGGCAAAATCTTCACGATTCTGCCGCAGCAGTGTAAAGGCCGCCACATTAGTGGCGCTGGCTGACTCCGCGGCGTTTTTTACAATACTCTGCGAGAGCACACGTTCCTCGCCCGACAGGCTGATGTATTCCTTGTCGTAGGCCGCCTGTCTCTCGACGTAGATGAAAGAGGCCACCGCCGCCAGAAAAAACAACAACAGCAGGATGCCGATACTCATCAATCCCCTGTCAAAGGCGAATTTAGTGTTGGATGCTTGTCTCATGGGTTTCGGCTCCTAGCCCTTGATAGTTTTTGTTTGCATCAGGCCCGCCGGTTCACGGCAGCACCTCGAAATTACAATCATGTAATAGCACGGGTTTGTTTTGTCTTGCATTAGACGGCCACTTGTAAAAACTGCGGATCTTCCGCCAGGGTTGCCATGTTGAAGACGTACCAGGTCTGGTCTGACTGCAAAAAAGCCCCTTGAATATACGGCTTCACCGCCTCGTTTAGTTTCTTCACTCGCGTAACAGCCTCTTGCGAGTCGAAATGCTTGAGTCCCAAAACTTCATCCACCAGCAGTCCAACGCTCAGGTTCTCTTGCTGAACCACCATAATGCGTGAATGGGTATCCAGGCTGGCGACCGACTGCCCCAGATAACCGCGCAGATCCATCACCGGTAACAGCGTGCCACGAATATTCGCCAGCCCCCTCACCCAGCTCAGGGTGCCCGGCACCAGGGTCAGTTTGGGGTAATGAAGGATTTCATGCACCTGCGTCAACGGCGCCACCAGGGTAATATTGCCGATGCGGAAGCCGATGCCACGCCAGCGCACGCGGGCTTCGGCTCGCTGTGGCAGGCCGCGTGTATTTTGCAGGCTGCGCTGCTCGATATCCCGCAACAGCGTCAATGGATGTTTACGATCATTCAAGCCGGTGTCCCGCCTTTAGCCGCCCAACAAAGAATTGATGGTGGATATCAACTCCTTTTCCTGTGCCGGTTTGGTGACATAACCCTTGGCCCCCTGACGCAGACCCCACATTTTGTCCGTCTCCTGATCCTTGGTGCTGACAATAATAATGGGGATATCGCCGGTCTCGGGATCGTTGGAAATCTGTCGTGCCGCCTGAAAACCATTCATACCCGGCATCACCACATCCATCAAAATCAGATCTGGTTTGTCGGTCTTGGCCTTTTCGACCCCATCTTCGCCATTGCTGGCGGAAACCACCGAGAATCCGTGTTTTTCCAGCATCGTGGTCAACACATGCAGTTCGGTCGGTGAGTCATCGACAATCAAGATGTTCGCCATGGATTAGGCCTCCAGATATTTCTCGTATTATTTTGTGCAAAAAATCTGCGTGCGCGGACAGGTCTTACAGTGTCACTGCCAGATGCTCCCTGATGGCGTTCAGCAGCTCGTCTTTGGTAAAGGGCTTGGTCAGATAACGATCAGAACCCACAATACGGCCACGTGCACGATCAAACAAACCATCCTTGCTGGTCAATAAAATGACCGGGATGTCCCGGTAAGTTGGGTTCTTCTTGATCAATGCACAGGTCTGATAGCCGTCCAATCGCGGCATCATGATATCCACGAAGATGAGATCCGGGCTCTGGTCGGTAATCTTCGCCAGCGCCTCAAAGCCATCGACAGCGGTCACTACCTCACATCCTGCCTTTTTCAACAGCGTCTCCGCGGTACGACGTATGGTTTTGCTGTCATCAATGACCATCACCTTGACGCCATCAAGGCTGGCCTCCGAAGTATCGTTCGCCACCGCTACACCTCTCACATTATTCCGTTTAACGATCATAATGGGTGAATACCCAGCGGCGCGGCACATGCCAACCCCACCATTATTATTTTTGGGGAGAAGATGCCCTATCCGGGAAATCTCCTCCCTGCTTATCCATTCTGGGTACTATTTTCTTCAGGTGGACAGTCATACCACAGTCGTGCAGACGCAGACAGGACTGTTGGATCAATAGCACCGTCCTGTGTATTTATCACATTATTCAAGTACAATCCATAAATGCCTGTCACTCAATGGCTTAGTCCTTTAACAGACCGTTCCTGCTCACTATCGACCCGTGGACAGGATACTTAAAGGCTCCTGAATACCTATAAATTACACCAAACACCGAGCGCGAATCATACGCGTTTTCAAAATATATCCAAATCCAGTTAAATCAGGAGGCCACTGACCGCCATGACCAGACTCGGCGTTGTGATGGATCCCATCGATGCCATCAAGAGCAAAAAAGACAGCAGCTTCGCCATGTTATTGGCGGCCCAGGGCCGTGGCTGGTCGCTACACTACATGGAGCCGGCTGACCTGTGGCTGAGTGATGGCCGCACCTTTGCCCGCCAGCGGCCGCTGACAGTACGTGACAAACCCGCCGACAACTTCACCCTCGGCGAAGCCGAGGAAGAACCGTTGGCTGCATTGGACGTGGTATTGATGCGCCAGGATCCGCCCTTCGACACCGAATACCTCTACACCACCCATTTACTGAGTCTGGCCGAAGATGAGGGCTGTCTGGTGGTCAACCGCCCCCAGGCTCTGCGCGAGGCCAATGAAAAGCTCGCCACTGCCTGGTTTCCGCAGTGCTGCGCACCCAGCCTGGTGAGCCGCGACGAGGATCGATTACGCACTTTTCTCGCCGCGCAGGGCGACATTATCCTCAAGCCGCTGGACGCCATGGGTGGCGCCTCCATCTTCCGCGTACAGGAGGCAGACCCCAACACCAACGTCATCATCGAGACCCTCACCGATCATGGCCGCCGCCTGACCATGGCGCAACGCTTCATCCCCGAAATCCGCGACGGCGACAAACGCATCCTGCTCATCGATGGCGAACCCGTACCCTATGCCTTGGCACGGGTGCCGGCCGAGGGCGAGAATCGCGGCAACCTGGCGGTTGGTGGGCGTGGCGTGGGCGTCGAGCTGAGCGAACGCGACCGCTGGATCTGCGCCCAGGTGGCGCCGCGCCTGCGTGAGATGGGCCTGCTGTTTGTCGGTCTGGACGTCATTGGTGACTACCTCACCGAGGTCAACGTCACCAGCCCCACCTGCATCCGCGAACTGGACGCCCTCTATGGCCTGGACATCGCCGGCGATCTGATGGACGTGATCGCTGCGCGCCTTGCAGACAAGGTATCCGCATGAAACACGCCCTGCCTCTCTCGGCCTTACTGATGGCCGTCCTGCTCGCCGCCTGCACCCCACGCCCGCCAGTCTATCAGGAACAGCTGCTCACCTTTGGCACCCTGGTGGACATCACCCTGTGGAACGTGGAGGAGGCCCGTGGTCGTCAGGCAGTGGCCGCCCTGGCGCGTGATTTCGAGTACATGCACAATGCTTGGCATGCTTGGCATCGCGGCCCACTGGGGCGCGTCAACCAACTGCTGCCGACGGGCGAATTCTTTAGCTGCCCGCCCTCCATCGTGCCTCTGATCCGGCGCAGCAGCGAACTGTCCGAGGCCAGCGGCGGCCTGTTCAATCCCGCCATCGGCCAGCTCATCCGGCTGTGGGGTTTCGCCAGCGATGAGGCCCCCAAGGGCCCGCCACCCGCACCCGAAGCCATCCACACCCTGCTGGCACAAAACCCGCAGATGTCCGATCTGCAGCTGGATGGCATCCAGCTGCGCAGCCGTAACCCGGCGGTACGTCTCGACTTCGGCGCCTTCGCCAAGGGCTATGCCATCGACCAGGCCATCGAACAATTGCGCGAACGGGGGATCGACAACGCCATCGTCAACGCCGGTGGCGATCTGCGCGCCATCGGCCGCCACGGTGAGCGCCCTTGGCGTATTGGCATTCGCCATCCACACCAGCCCGGCATGCTGGCCTCGGTGGACATCGAAGGTGACGAAAGTATCTTCACTTCCGGCGATTACGAACGCTATTTCGACTATGACGGCAAACGCTACCAACACATTATCGACCCACGCAGCGGCTACCCCGCCGAGGGGCTCAGCTCGGTGACCGTGTTCGCCAAACAGGCCGACGTGGCCGATACCGCCGCCACTGCCATCACCGTGGCCGGGCCGGATCCCGTCGACTGGTTGCCGGTAGCACGCGCGCTGGGCGTGACCGGCGTGATGCTGGTGGATACCGAAGGTCGTGTACAGATGACGCCGTCGCTGGACGAGCGCATCTATTTCGACGTTGAGCCCAAACCAGACGTTCGCTTTAGCGAGCCACTGTAAATCCATGAACAACCGGTTAAACACTTGGTTGACAAGGGGCGACTGGCTGGTGCTTATTGCCACCCTGTTATTGGTGCCCAACCTCTACGCCGCCTATTGGCACGGCAGCGGACAAGGCTTAGAGGCCCGTGTGTGGGTGGATGGCAAACCGTGGGCACGGCTCGACCTATTCCGCGAGCAACACCTCGATGTGCCGGGCGTGCTGGGCGTCAGTCACCTCGAAATCGGCAACGGCCAAGTGCGCTTCACCAACTCCCCCTGTCAAAATCGCCAATGCATTCACACCGGCTGGCTCAGCGAGGGTGGTGACGTCGCCGCCTGTCTGCCCAACCGTGTCAGCGTGCAGATCATGGCCGATGATCCGCGTTTTGACAGCATCAATTTTTAGGCCGATGACCCAACTCATCCAAACCACCCGCGACGACCACCTCATTGCTTGGTTCACCGCCCTGGCAATCACCATTCACATCGCCGAAAGCGCCCTGCCCAGCCCCCTGCCGGGGGTGAAGCCCGGGCTGGCCAATGTAGTCACCTTGATCGTGCTGTGCCGTTACGGCTGGCGTATGGCGGTGTGGGTGGCGCTGTTGCGTGTATTGATCGGCAGTGTGCTGCTGGGCACCTTTCTCTCGCCCACCTTCTTTCTTTCCCTCAGCGGCGCCCTGGCCAGTGTCGCCGCGCTGGGGCTGGGCTGGGCCGTATCACGCGCCGTGCCGGGCTGGGCGTTGGGGCCATTAGGCTTTGGCTTGCTGGCCGCCCTGGCGCACATGACGGGGCAGTTCTGGGCCGCCTACGCCCTGTTCATCCCGCATCCGGCGCTGTTGCACTTGTTTCCGCCGCTGATGACACTGGCGGCGGTGCTGGGTATCGTCAGTGGTGTATTGACCCGCAGTGTGCTGGCGCGGTTGAATAGCAGCCCGTCCACCTCAATAGATTAAGAAGTCGTCATGGCAACCCTCCGCGCAACCCGCCCCCGAGTCACCAGTACAGACCGCCTGAGTCTGACGGTGGTGCTTGCCCTGATTCTGCACGGACTGATCATTCTTGGTGTCAGTTTCAGCGGCGAAGATCGCATCAAGCCTCCGGAAAAACTACCAGGCCTCGAGGTCACCCTGGTGCAAAGCCGCGCCGATGAGGAGCCGGAAGATGCCGACTTCCTCGCCCAGGCCAATCAGGAGGGCGGCGGCAACAGCGAAGAGCGGGTACGTCCCTCCACCCCTGTTGCCCCGATAGTCCCCACCGGCGAGGCCGGCGAGGTGCGCGAATTCGTACCGCAGACACAGATGCCCTCAGCGCCCGAACAACAGCGCCACGAGCTGCTCACTGCCGATGTCTCCGAGCGCAGCCTGTCCGCCGGCATCAACACCCCGCAGATGCAGGAAAGACCGCTCAACACCGCGCAGCTGATGTCACGTAGCAGGGAAATTGCCCGCCTGTCGGCAGAGATCGACCAAAACCGCCAGGTGTTCTCCCACCGCCCCAAAAAGAAATACATCTCCTCGCGCACCAAGGAATACCGCTTCGCCAGCTACGAAGAGGCCTGGCGAGCCAAGGTGGAGCGCATCGGCAACCTCAATTTTCCCGACGAAGCCAAGCGCGCCAAACTCTCCGGCAACCTACGGCTGGCGGTGACCATCAACGCCGACGGCTCGGTGCAGGATATCCAGATCCGTAAACCCTCGGGCCACAAGGTGCTGGACGATGCTGCAGTACGCATCGTGCGCCTCGCCGCGCCCTATGCGCGCTTCCCAGAGGACATCCGCAAGGACTACGATCAGCTGATCATCACCCGTACCTGGCAATTCGATGCCGGCAACCATCTTTCCACGCGTTGATTCTTTTGCCACAGAGACGCGGAGAACATGGAGAAAAACCTTTCAGGTTTGTGACGCTGCGCGGTGTAACGGAGACCAAGCCGGGTAAATCCGCAGCCAGGTGACGCCGCAGAGCACTGCCACAAGCTTGAAGATTTTTTCTCCGTGTCTCTGTGGCAAATCAATGAAAACAACAAACCCGGTTGCACCCGGCGCCGCCTCTCCCTACTATGAATCCATGAGCGACAATGTCACCTACCTCAGCAACCAGTTTCTCATCGCCATGCCGAATCTCCGCGACCCCAACTTCTTTCACAGTGTGACCTACGTCTGTGAACACACTGAACAGGGCGCCATGGGTATCGTCATCAACCAGCCCGTGGAACTCCGTCTCGGTGATCTGATGGCACAGATGGACATGCAGGCCCACGACCCAGAACAGGCCGCCCTGCCTATTTTTCGTGGTGGCCCGGTGGAACCGGAGCGCGGCTTCGTGCTGCACAGCCCGCTGGGGCAGTGGGAGTCCAGTATGGAAGTCACCCCCCACATCGGCCTTACCACCTCCACCGATATCATTCGCGCAATGAGCGGAGGCAGTAGCCCGGACGATGCGCTGATCACCCTGGGCTACGCCGGCTGGGGCGCGGGCCAGCTGGAGCAGGAAATGCTCGATAACGCCTGGCTCAGCGGCCCGGCCGACCCGGTCATCATCTTCGAGACCCCGGTGCAGGAACGCTGGGAGGCCGCCGCTCGCCTGGTAGGCGTTAACATCCACCAGCTCACCGGCGACGCCGGCCACGCGTGAGCGCGGTGGCGGCACGCACCTTTCTCTGTTTTGACTACGGCCTCAAGCGCATCGGCGTGGCCGTGGGCCAAGAGCTTACCCGCACCGCCAACGCCCTCACCACCGTCACCGCGCGTGATGGAAAACCAGACTGGCCGGCCATCACCCGCCTGTTCGAGGAATGGCAACCGGACGCCGTGGTGGTCGGCCTGCCGCTGAACATGGACGGCACGGATCACGAACTCAGTCGCCGCGCGCGGCGTTTTGGCAATCAACTGCACGGGCGGTACAATCTGCCTGCCCATTTTATCGATGAGCGCCTCTCCTCGCTGGAGGCCGAATCGCTGCTCAAGGGTAGATTAGGGCAAAAAAAACACTACCCAAAAGACGACATCGACAAACTGGCCGCCAAGGTGATCCTCGAAACCTGGCTGGCCGAATCGCCACCACAGCCCCAGGATGCCTGAGCCCGTGACCGAACAGGATACCATTGAACAACTGATCCAGCAGATGGCCGATGACCTGCGCGCCAGACTGGAGGCCGCCCGCATGCGCGATGCGCTGATGGTAGGCATTCACACCGGTGGCCTGTGGGTGGCCGAACGCCTGCACACACTGCTCGGTTTCGAACAGCCCCTGGGCGAGCTGGACATCTCCTTCTACCGCGACGACTTTTCGCGTATCGGCATGAACCCGCAGGTACGCCCCTCGCGCCTGCCGGTGTCGGTGGACGAACGTCATATCGTGCTGGTGGACGACATCCTGCATACCGGTCGCACCATCCGTGCGGCCATGAACGAGTTGTTCGACTACGGCCGTCCCGCCGCCATCACGTTGGTCGTGCTGGGCGAGCGCAGCGGCCGCGAGCTACCCATCCAGGCCGACGTGGTGGGCCGTCACTTCGACCTCGGCGAGCACGAACACGTCAAGCTCAGTGGCCCCGAGCCCCTGGAACTAAGCGTCGTGGAGGCGCCGTGAGACAACATAGCCTGCAACACGACAGCGAGGGCCGTCTGCACCACCTGCTGACCATCGAGGGTCTCAAGCGCCAACAGATCGTCGATATCCTCGACACCGCCGAGTCCTTCATTCCCGTGAGCGACCGGCAGGTGCGCAAGGTGCCGCTGCTGCGTGGCAAGACGGTGGTCAATCTGTTCTTCGAGGCCAGCACCCGCACTCTCACCACCTTCGAGCTGGCCGCTAAGCGCCTCTCCGCCGATGTGTTGAAGATCAATATCAACACCTCGGCCACGGTGAAAGGCGAGAGCCTGCTGGACATGCTGCACAACCTTGAGGCCATGCAGTGCGACATGTTCGTGGTACGTCACGCTGACAGTGGTGCCGCCCATCTCATTGCCCGGCACGTCGCACCCCATGTCAGCGTCATCAACGCCGGCGACGGCAGTCACGCCCACCCCACCCAGGCGTTGCTGGACATGTTCACCATTCGCCGCCACAAGGGTGAATTCGCGCCGCTGACAGTGGCCATCGTCGGCGACATCAAGCACTCACGCGTGGCGCGCTCACTGATCCACGCCCTCACTACCCTGGGTGTCTCCGAACTGCGCGTGGTGGCGCCCAAGACCCTGATCCCGGCGGCAGTGGAAAGCCTCGGTGTGCAGGTCGTTCACGACCTTGACGCGGGCTTGCGCGACGCCGACGTGGTGATCATGCTGCGCCTGCAAAAAGAGCGCATGCAGGGTGCCATGCTACCCAGCGAAGCCGAGTATTTCAGTACCTACGGTCTTACCGAGGAAAAGCTGGCGCTGGCTAAACCTGACGCCATCGTCATGCATCCCGGCCCCATCAATCGCGGCGTAGAGATCGCCTCCTCGGTGGCCGACGGGCCACAGTCGGTGATCCTCGAACAGGTCAGCAACGGCATCGCCGTGCGCATGGCGGTGATGTCCATGACCCTGGGCCGCGCGCCAGCGGAGGGAGAGAGCGCATGAACATCAGCATCCAGCAAGGCCGCCTCATCGACCCCGCCAACGGCATCGACAGCCACACCGACCTGCACATCACCGATGGCGTTATTGCCGGCGTGGGCAAGGTGCCGGACGGTTTCAGCGCCGACAGCCATATCAATGCTAAAGGCCACATCGTCTGCCCCGGCCTCATCGACCTGCGCGCGCGACTGCGCGAGCCCGGCGGAGAATCCCGCGCCACCATCGCCACAGAAACCGCGGCGGCGGCCAGCGCTGGCATCACCACCCTGGTATGTCCACCGGATCCTTCGCAGCCCATCGACACCCCGGCCCTGGTTGACCTCATCCGCCACCGCGCCAAACAATCCGGCCACGCCCGCGTATTGCCTCTGGGGGCGCTGACTCAAGGTCTGGCCGGCCAGCAGCTGGCCGAGATGGCGACCCTGAAACAGGCCGGTTGCGTGGCCGTCAGCAATGGATTGCAGGCGGTGGAAAGCACCCGGGTGATGCGCTGCGCCATGGAATACGCCGCCAGTCAGGGGTTGACCGTTTTCCTCCACGCCGAGGATCCGTGGCTGGCCGCCGGCGGCTGTGCCCACGAGGGCGCGGTGAGCGTGCGCCTGGGCCTGACCGGCATCCCTGAGGCGGCGGAGACCATCGCCGTAGCACGCGAGTTGCAGCTCATCGAGCAAACCGGTGTACGTGCTCACTTCTGCCATCTGTCCAGCGCCCGCGCCGTGCGCATGATCGCCCGCGCCCAGTACGACGGTCTGCCGGTGAGCGCCGATGTCGCCGCCCACCAGCTCTATCTCACGGACATGGACATCGGCTATTTTGATACCCAGTGCCATGTGCGCCCACCGCTGCGCAGCCAGCGCGACCGCGAAGGACTGCGCGAGGGACTGAAACAGGGCACCATCGCTGCTGTATGTTCCGACCACCAGCCCCATGCGCCGAATGCCAAGCTGGCGCCCTTTCCGGCCTCCGAGCCGGGCATTAGCGGCCTTGAAACCCTGCTACCGCTGACCCTGCGGCTGGCCGACGAAGGCCTGCTGGGCCTGTCTGAAGCCATCGCCAGCATCACTCAGCACCCAGCCGAGATCCTGGGCCTGCTGGATGATGGCGAGGGCGGCAGCCTGGCCACCGGCGCCCGCGCCGATGTCTGTATTTTCGATCCCGAACCGTACTGGGAGCTGCGTGCCGACGAATTACAAAGCGCAGGCCGCAACAGCCCTTTTCTGGGCTGGGAACTGAAGGGGCGGGTCAACTGCACCCTGCTGGCCGGCGAGTTGACCTATCACACCTGCGATTAATACAACCTAGCGTACAACACCAAACCCGCGGGTAGGGTGGGCACCGCCCACCAATGAGCAGCCCGCATTTCCGAAAATGGTGGGCACTGCCCACCCTACCAGACGGTGAATAATCCAATGCCGAACCAGAGACCCCACCGCGATACTATTTTCCCCGAAAACGCTCGTATCCTCGAACGCCAGGAGCATCCGGGCGACCAGGTTATCCTGCGCGTACGCGCGCCACAGATGGCCGCCAGCGCCAAGCCGGGGCAGTTCGCCCATATCCAGTGTGACCCCGACCTGCCCCTGCGCCGCCCCATCTCCATCCTGCGTGTGGATGCCCGGGCCGGTTGGGTGGATTTCCTCTTCAAGGTGCTGGGTGTCGGCACCCGCCGCCTCGCCGCCCGCCGCGTGGACGAGGTGCTAAGTATCCTCGGCCCCATCGGCAAAAGCTTCGAGTCGCACATGACCCACCGCCGCCCGCTGCTCATCGGTGGCGGTGTGGGTATGCCGCCGATGGTGTTTCTTGCCGACCACCTGCGCGAGGTGAAGGGCGCCTACGAACCCTTTGTCATCATGGGTTCCGAGGTGCCATTTCCGTTCAAGGCACAGCCGTCACAGATCATGGTGCCCGGCATGCCCGAGGGGGTGATCGCCGCCATGCCGTTGCTCGATGACTGGGGCATCGCCTCGCGCCTGGCCAGCCAGCAAGGCTATCCCGGCACCTTCGAAGGCTACGTCACGGATCTGGCGCGCGCCTGGCTGGAGGCCCTCGATGATGAACAGCGCAAGGAAGTCGCTGTGTTCGCCTGTGGTCCGCATCCCATGCTGGAGGCCGTCGCCGCCCTGGCGCGGGAATACCGGCTGCCCTGTCAGGTGTCGTTGGAAGAATTCATGGCCTGCGGCGTCGGCGGCTGTGCCGGCTGTGTGGTGGAAGTACGGACACCCGGCGGCCCGGCCATGAAGCGTGTCTGTGTGGATGGGCCGGTGTTTGAGGCAAGTGCGGTGTTTCCGGCGACTTGAGGTAACAGGAGTCTGTGGAGCAGGCCATGCCCGCGATGAACATCACCTTGCAAGCGCATTGTGGGAGCGGCTGAAGCCGCTCCCACAGTTGTTGCGTGCCAACTAGGGGGCGTTCCAATGCCATTAAGTTAAGCCTGAGATCCTGCTTGTTGTAGGTTGGTGGTGAGCCTGCGAACCCCAACGAAGCCAACAATGTTGGGGTTCCTTCGTCACCGCCAACCTACAAAACAGTCGTGATTTTGTTAACTTAAATGGCATTGGGGGCGCTCCCAATCATTCTGACAGAGTCCATCGCGGGCATGGCCCGCTCCTACCGGGTATCAAGACAAATATTCAGTAAGGTGTCTTGTCAGCCAACGCCATCCACTTGCGGAAGCTGCTGTCGAAACCCTCGCAGGCGCATTGCTCCACGGGCAGTGAACGCTCGGCATAGGGCTGGCAGAGTTGCCGTGCAATCCAGCGGTCATCGAAGCCGGCGCGACGGGCATCCTCACCACTGGCGGCGAACACCACCCGTTCTATACGTGCCCAATAAATCGCTGCCATACACATGGGACAGGGCTCGCAACTGGCGTAGAGCACGCTATCACTCAAGCTGAAGTTGTTTTCTTTTCGGCAGGCGTCACGGATGGCCTGCATCTCGGCGTGGGCGGTGGGGTCATTATCCAGGGTGACACGATTGTTGCCCCGGCCGATCACCAAGCCCTGACGCACGATCACCGTGCCAAAGGGGCCGCCGCCCTCGTCCACAGAGCGGTTGGCCAGGTCGATGGCCTGTTGCAAGAAACTCCGGTCGTTCATCGTGGAATACGCATCAGGAAGGGGGCATTGCTTGACCTTGCATACCTGCTACTACATTCATTTCATTATGGCACGACAACTACGACTGCCCATTACCCACAAGTCTGTAGAAAAAGTAGAGATGTAATGTAACGTATTATTTTCATTGGAGTCTTGTTTTTTGTGGTTGCTTAGGGCGCGACTTGTAACCCATTTTTTTAAAGGGTGGAAATATTTGCGGGTAACGGGCAGCAACTACGATTAGGGTTTGCCGGTGGTCTTCGGAGAAAAGCGATGAGATTGTGCAAAGTCAAGCAATGCTCCCTTTCTGATGTTCCAGATGAAAGAGTCCGAATATGCTTACAAGCTCCATTGTGATGGCAAAATAGGCGCTCCAAGCGAGAATAAAGGCGGTTCTTCGTGGGAATAGATATTGAGGTCAGCAGGTTAGTCTGGTTCGACCCGCACCCCCCGACGCGCCCCCTTTGCGTTAGAGGCATTATCACTGGAATGCTGTGGTGACCTTAAAATGGCCATAGACTTTCATGCAATTCTTCGAAGTATCATTTGTCGTTCCGGAGATTAAGTTATAAATTACCTGATTTCCTTACCGTTTATTTCTTTGTTTCTGTGCCCACAAATCAACCATTGAGATATTGAATTAGTCACTTTTTCCAGATCCAGTCTCCTTTTACCTTTTAAAGCGCACTCCCATACGATCAGTACATGCCAACCTGCTGCATTCAACTCAGTCAAATGTTGTTTGTCGCGCTCAGAGTTACTGTTTATCTTAGTTTTCCAAAATTCCTTACGAGTGACAGGCCAAGAAAATGCAGAGCAATTATGCTTATGCCAAAAACAACCATGAACAAATATCACGGCTCTATATTTCGGGAATACAATGTCAGGTTTACCAGGAAGAAATTTATCATGAAGTTTGTATCTAAACCCTCTTGCAAAGAGGCTCTTGCGAATTAATAGTTCAGGAACAGTGTCTTTGCTTTTCACCCTGGCCATACACAAGCTTCTTTGTTCAGTACTCAGGGTATCAGGCATATTTCATTCCATTATTGTACAGTTAAGTCAATGCCTTCTGAGTGAACTCTGTCGTGACATCTGTTACACAAAACAACAAGGTTTGCCGCTGAATTATCTCCGCCTTTAACATGATGTTGCCGATGATGTAATTCAAGTATCCTTGGGTCAGCACGATTGTATTCTGCGACATGCCATCCACATTCTTTCATTTGGCATTTGTAATTGTCACGCCTTAATACTTCCAAACGAATTGGATCCGGTATTTTCCGATCATGAGCATGAGACTGTCGATCCATTTCCAGTATATATGTTCCAATTGGAAGTTCAGGCATCCCTGTTTGTTTGGTTACAACAGACCAGCCGCATTCAGTGCGCAACTCTCTTACACGTCTCGCCCATTCTGTCCTGTCATTCGCTACATACCTAAGTTCTTCCCCTGTTACAGGTTGACCAACATTGTTACGAAGGTACTTCAATATCTTATCTCTAACGCCAATATCCTTCTTTTTACGAATATCATTTGCAATATTCCAGCGATAGGCTGCATCTCTGTCTGGTTTTGCTCCCAGTAATATATAGTCATTGGGAGTCATATTCTCGAGATCATAATTACTTGCCGACAACTCTCCTTCACGGCTCATCTCTTTCACGCTCATTCCGGTAAAAATAGGCCACCCTAACTGTACTCTAAGTTCTCGAATCCGACGTGCCCATTCACTGATTCCTGCAACAACCATCAGCTCTTCCCCTTTAATTACTGTGTTGGGGTATTTTGTCAAATAATGGAGAATGCGATCTCTTGCTGCTGTAACGGTTGTTGGGATTAATGAACTTCCCAAATCTCTGAGTAGATAGTGGGCGGGGATAAGCTCTTTAACCTGAGAACGAAGATTTTCCTTTAGAAGCTTGTTCTCGAAGTTTATCAACAAATCCAATAATCGTTTCCGCAATTCCTCAGGATTTGATTGGTTTGATCGTCTGGCCACAGAGATTCCCCAGCTAAGCTGCTCGTCCGCGTCGTTTTCTAAAAATACCCGCGACAGTTTTTGCAATTGCTCCGGCAAGATTTGGAGGAACGGCATTGCCAATCTGTCTTGCTATTTCAATTTTTGATCCAAGAAAAACAAAATCGTCAGGGAACCCCATTAATCTTGCGGCTTCGCGATGTGTGATTGGTCGATGCTGTTCCGGGTGTAAA
This sequence comes from Gammaproteobacteria bacterium, assembly GCA_021647505.1. Lineage (GTDB taxonomy): Bacteria > Pseudomonadota > Gammaproteobacteria > SZUA-152 > SZUA-152 > DRQN01. Next base: position 1,548 of record JAKIUN010000051.1, on the reverse strand, counting down.
TAACGTCCTTTTTCCGGTTTAAAAAATTCAGTGCGGATTGTAACTGAGGGCCGATCCCACCACAGCCGACCGAATAAATCTGTGCCGCCGGATTTTTTTCTAATCCAGCATTTGGGGGTAATATGCGGTGCATTCTCTTGTAAATCAAAACGGTTGCCGCCCTTCGGCACTGCTTTGTATCTTTCCAAACTCATCGAAGTTGGATTTCTTCCAAAGTGCAGATCAAGCGGTGGTGCACAATTTCGAATTTCTGTACCTTTTGGTTTAGGTAAATCTCTAATCACATTACCTACTGTACGCCACTGCTGCAAGCCATCTTTGCAGTCTTTGGAATGGGTCGGCGATGGAGGGAAAGGCAATTCTTTCATCAACATATCGCCTTTCCAGCCAATTATTATTGTTCTTTTTCTTGTTTGTGGCGCCCCGTAATCAGCCGCATTGAGAATATCGGCCCTTACTTCAAATTGAAGCTGTTTGGCACGTTCACAAATTTCCAAAAATTCCGGCGACTTTAACAAGCCCTGTACATTTTCAATTACAAATGCACGTGCGCCTGATCGCTCAACCACGTCCAAAAATGGTTCCCAGAGTGATCGTCTCGCGTCACCATGCCGTTTTTTATTTAAAAGACTGAACCCCTGACATGGTGGCCCGCCAATAACTATATCGGCTTCAGGTATCTTCGGATTCCCGGCCAACCATTCCTCAATATTGGCACATATGCTGTGCCTGCCAAAATGGTGATTATGAGTTTCAACTGCAGCTTCATCATTATCAACACCAAAAATACATTGAAAGTCACCGCTGAAACGATTGTCTGTAAATCCAAGAGTCAAACCCCCGGCGCCTGCAAATAAATCTATGAGTTTTAGTGGCATATCATCATCCCTGTTTGTAAGCAGCTTCTGTCTCTGCCACAAACAACTCTTGCTGCTCAATAGGTGGATATTTGGATACATATTCACGCATAAATTCACGCAAAACCTGCGCAGCAGGCTTATCTTTCTGCCTGCATGTAGCTAAAAAATTATTGTGCAGTTCGGGTTCAACCCGAATCCTCATAGAGGAACTCTTGTTCATCAGCATACCAATGGATACACATTTGTGTATCCATTGTAGCAACAATTATAATTTCAGCAATAATTTTTAAATAGAAGAATAATAGGGGACGGACCAGGATGGTGCTTACTTAAGATAAAATACATTTTTTTCAATGGGTTACCGGCCGCCGATTGCCAGTGAACAGGAAGAGGTCATTGCTTGATCTTGCACACCTGCTACCACATCCATTTCATTATGGCACGACAACTACGATTAGGGTTTGCCGGTGGTCTTCAGGAAAAAGCGATGAGACCGTGCAAAGTCAAGCCATGAAGCGTGTCTGCGTAGATGGCTCGCTCCTACCGGGTATCAAGACAAATATTCAGTAAGGTGTCTTGTCAGCCAACGCCATCCACTTGCGGAAGCTGCTGTCGAAACCCTCGCAGGCGCATTGCTCCACGGGCAGTGAACGCTCGGCATAGGGCTGGCAGAGTTGCCGTGCAATCC
>JAKIUN010000050.1 GCA_021647505.1 Gammaproteobacteria bacterium | reverse complement strand
AAGAAAATGAGTAAGGAAGAAAGAAATCGACTAACAACTATTCATGATGATTATTTGGGGCATTGGAATTACAAGGCAATTCCTGGCAACTCACAAGATGTAAAAGTTATTTAATTGCCGTCCCTTAGTGCCATTCGGCTCTGACCCCTTTAACTAATCCGTTGCCCCCTTTAATCAGCTTTAATCAGACTTTAAACCGTAGCCTGGGTTGAGCGTAGCGAAACCCGGGAAATTAGCGCAATAAACTCCCGGGTTTAGACACGAGAGGATAGAGCCAGGTAGGGTGGGCACGTTGTATGTGCCCACGCGGTGGACTCACATTCCGCGTGGGCATGAAAAGCCTGCCCACCCTACCTGGCTGGCCGTGTAATACCCCGCTTTCGCGTAGCGAAAGTCGAGCGTCAGCGAGATAGCTTGCTGCGGGGTAGTTTATTTTCCTCTTAAAGGGCTTTGACCCCTTTAAATTCATTAAAGCCCCATTAAAGCCCCATCGAAGCTGTTTGGAACTTTGTGCGCATTCCTATAGCAGCCGCTTTCAAGCAAACATAGTAACTCTTGTCTCTGTTTTTCAAGTGTCTCAAAATAGCATTTCGCGCTTGTTTACTACCCCACTTGAGAGTATTGCCAAAATAAAATGGCCGTGGCACCATGTCCATATATTTGCTACAGGAGTCATTTTTTCTGAGAAGCTCCTCCAGAAGCTCTAGGACATTCATGTTAATATTCCAGTTGTAAGCTTGATCTCCGTAAAAGTAGCTCAGAATTTCTTGAAACTCTTTCTTTTCTTCAGTTGTCAATGGTTCCATGGGTTAATTTCCTTTGGTTAGTCTTGTACTATCAATTATTTTGTTAACAATCACATTAGATGTAGGCCCCTCTGCGTAAACTTCTAAGCCAAAGTGCATCGAATTTGACACGATATAAGCCTTTGACTCATTGGCCTTATAAAAAACGTAGATAGTCAGTCCTCTTATAATTTTCTTATGAAATTCATATGACTCATGAGAGTTTCGAAAAGCCTCCTCTGAAATTCCTTCAGGGTCTGAGAATGACGACTCAAAGAACTCGTATACTGTTTTTTTAGAACCGGCAAACTCTAGCTCATCTTTACTAATAACTCTGTATGTTATTAATGGATTTCTATTTGCAACAAAAAGCGGCCCATTGTCTATCCAGTATTTCCCGCTATTCGCTACTAATGATACCTCTATCACGCCAGATATCGAGATTGTTTTTTCTCTGTGATCCAGAGTTGAGCACGAGATAAGAGTAACCAGAAGCATCATCAATACAAATCTAGTTAGGAGATATTTCATAGTACTTTCTCTTTTTTCATGGAATTTAAATCGCTCAATTTAGTACTTTATGTCATTTTTTGTAAAGCTAATGCCGCAAATCACCGGCAGGCAAAAGTGACGCTTGGTTTGTGTAAAATGGAGCGAAGCGGAATACACAAACCAAGTGATGCTTTTGACTGTCCGTATGTATTTTCCTTGTTAGCAATTACAGCCCCATAATCTTAAGTAACAGCGCAATAATCAAGCCCGCTACAATCGGGGCTAGATACAGCTGATGAAATTGTGAAAAGATGCTATTTGTTGGGATTTCTATTTCCCTTTTTATTTGTTCTCTGCTCCTCGCCTTCGATCCTTCTATAGATTCCTCAATTATTTGATTTTCTATTTTGAGATTAATACTACGTAAGCGACTGGCTAGTTTGTTTCCCAATGTAAAAAAAGCCATGCCTACAAAAATTATAAAGTAGATGGCAATAAAATAACCATTTTCTGGATTCAAAATATTCGCTAGATCTGGCGTAGGTGAATATTTCCAAAACCAACCAATATACTGATGTGTATTCTCATACACCCACGAGACAATTGCTTTTAGTGGGCGACTAATTACCCCTCCAATCTGTGATCCGTCATCGATTCTAAAGTAAATCAATTTCAGCAGAGAAACAACGGTGGATATAAGCGCAGGAGCGCTAATAATTAAGCCCAAAACCCTTCTTGTAATAACCCTTTTCTTTGCTTGTTGATAATTCACCAACTTTCCCTATTGATTGCTAACGACCAAGCTCACCGGCGGCAATGGAGCGCAGCGTAATTGCCGTCCGTGTGCAGCGCCTGGTTATGTGCTTTTCAACTTTTTGCCTTCAGGATTTGACTGTGAGCAGTTCTCACAGCTTTGTTGTATTCAAATTGCATTTGCCTGATGGACTCTAGGTCGCCTTGTTTCTTGTCGAATATGTTTCTGATTGCATCCATAAGCTGCTTGCCTCTATGTATTACGCCTTCACCATCATCTGCGAACTGCGCAAAGTTTTGGATGTCCCAATCCAAATATTGGATATTGGCGATGCTCTGGTTGATAGTTTTCAGTAGTTCATCTTCACTTGAACCGCTCTTGCTTCTATTTTGCGCGTTCTGTTGCAGCTGAGATAAGGAGGTAACTACGACAGAAATATTCTCCTCAAACTTGATGGCCCTAATCAGAAACGTTTCCGCCCACCGGACCTGCCACTCCTTCTCTTGCAAATATGCCACCTTGCTCTTTTCTAGCGTCCTGTTGATCAGGAACCCGAAGACTAAGACGATCAATGGTGTCAAGAAGGATGCAACGACTTGCCATGCTTCAAGTGTCATGCTCAATTCTGCACATAACTTGTTAGTATCAAGCATAATCGCCCTATTTCCCCGCAGTATTCAAGCAAAAGTCAGTTGATTCACATTCCGCGTGGGCATGAAAAGCCTGCCCACCCTACTTGACTACCACCCCACAAAATCAATCCTTCACCGGCGGAGGCGCCAACACTTCCCGCGACCCATTCGACTGCAATTCACCCACAACACCCGCCATCTCCATCTCTTCCACCATCCGCGCGGCACGGTTATAACCAATTTTCAAACGCCGCTGCACACCGGAAATCGACGCCTTGCGCGTCTCCGTGACAATCCGCACAGCATCGTCATACAGTGGATCAGACTCACCTTCGCTGTCACCTCCCGCACCGGGCATGCCGCCCATGTCGGTGCCGGCGGGTGGGCCTTCCAGAATCTCGTCGATGTACTTGGGGGCGCCACGGCCATGCCAGTCCTTCACCACGCGATGTACTTCGGCATCCGACACAAACGCGCCGTGCACACGCATGGGAATGCCCATGCCGGGGGGTAGGTAGAGCATGTCACCGTGGCCGAGCAACTGTTCGGCGCCGCCCTGGTCGAGGATGGTGCGCGAGTCCACCTTGGCGGAGACCTGGAAGGCGATACGGGTAGGGATATTGGCCTTGATGAGGCCGGTGAGCACGTCCACCGACGGCCGCTGCGTGGCCAGAATCAGATGGATTCCAGCGGCACGGGCCTTTTGCGCCAGACGGGCAATCAGCTCTTCGACCTTCTTGCCCACCACCATCATCATGTCGGCCAGCTCGTCGATCACCACGACGATCTGCGGCAGGGGTTCGAGGTAGCGCACGTCGTCCGGCTCAATGGGGGTGAACAGGGGATCCTTGAGGGGCTCGCCGGCATCGCTGGCGTCTTTCACCTTGCGGTTGAAGCCAGCGACGTTGCGCACGCCGAGGGTGGCCATGAGTTTGTAGCGGCGTTCCATTTCCGCGACGCACCAGCGCAGGGCGTTGGCGGCCTCTTTCATGTCCGTGACCACCGGCGCCAGCAGGTGCGGGATGCCTTCATAGACCGACAATTCCAGCATTTTCGGGTCGATCATGATCATACGCATATCGTTGGGCGTAGCGTTGTAGAGCATCGACAACACCATCGCATTGAGGCCCACAGACTTGCCGGAGCCGGTGGTGCCGGCCACCAGCAGGTGCGGCATCTTGCCCAGGTCGGCCACCACGGGACTGCCGCCGATGTCCACGCCCAGGGCCATGGTCAACGGTGATTTCTTGCACGCCTGTTCGTAGGCGGAGGACTTGATGACCTCAGACAAGCGCACCATTTCGCGGATTTCATTGGGGATTTCCAGGCCCACGGTGGGCTTGCCGGGGATCACTTCCACCACCCGCACGCTGATGGCCGACAGGGAGCGCGCCAGATCCTTGGCCAGATTGGTGATGCGGCTGGCCTTGACGCCGGGCGCGGGGGCCAGCTCGTAACGGGTGACCACCGGGCCGGGGTGCACGGCGACCACTTCCACTTCAACGCCGAAGTCGGCCAGCTTCAGCTCGACCTGGCGGGAAATTGCCTCCAGCGCCGCCGCCGAGACATCGGACTTGCGCTCGTCAGCAGGGTCGAGCAGGGCCAGTGGCGGCAACGTGCCTTCTACCGGAGCATCGAACAGCGGCACCTGGCGCTCTTTTTCTGCGCGTTCAGAGATCACCGGCGCCTGTTTGATCACCGGCTCGATACGTGGCGGCAGACGCTTGGCGACTTTTTGCTTGCTGACCTTGACCGACACCTCGCGTTTGCGGCGCGCGCGACGGGCCTGTAGGTTTTCGCGGAACAGCCAGATGCGCTCACGAATACCGCCAAGGATATTCAGGGTCAGGCGACCAATGCTGTCCATCAGCCAAAACCACGACAGGCTGGTGAGCAGAGTCACGCCGCTGAGGAACAGGGCGACCAGAAACAGGGTGCTGCCCACCGGATTAAACACGTCCACCATGCCACCGCCGACGACATCGCCCAGCACCCCGCCAGAACCCACCGGCAGGCGTGAGAAATCGGCGAAGTGCAGCGCCGCCAAGCCGGTGCCAGCACCCAGGGTGAGGATGAAACCGACGATACGCAGGGTGCCGTGGCGCAGATCGAAGGGGGCCGGCTGTTTGCGCCCGGCATACAGCAGCCAGCCGGCGTAGGCCACGCCGAGGGGGATCAGGTAGGCCAGGTAGCCGAACAGATACAGCGACACATCGGCGAACCAGGCGCCGATCACACCACCCGCGTTAGCGATATGGTTCGTGCTTTCGCTGTGTGACCAGGCGGGATCGGCGGGGTCATAGGTGCCCAACGCGGCGAACAAAAACAGCGCCGTGGCGCTGAAGACGATCAACGCACCCTCGCGCAGGCCGCGCACCATATGGCCGGCCAGTGGCGTGCCGTCTTTGGGCTGCGTGGCACTGCGGAGCGCCAGTGACTTTCGGGTGAGTGTTTTTTCGGTTGGCTGTGCCAAGGGTATGTTCCTGATGTGTTTGCTGATAGGTAAGCGGTGATGCCGGCCGCCGAGCCGTAGGAGCGGGCCATGCCCGCGATTGTCTGCTATGCCAAAGTCTATGGTTTGTGGGAGCGGCTCATCGTGCCCTTTGGGTATCAGCCGCGAAGGTACAGGCAAGCCCTGCTTCGCGGCTGAAGCCGCTCCCACAATTAATTGCAGTTATCTTAATAGTTTATGGGCAGCTCTGCGTTCTCTGTGGCTATTTCCAGCAATCGCGGGCATGGCCCGCTCCTACATCCGTAGCTTGAAATGGGCTTATATTACCAGCTCTTGCAGGGCCGGGTGGATGATCTCGCCGCCGTCCACGTTGATGCCGCGCGACAGCTCCGCATCGGCCCGCCAGTCACCGGTGGCGAGGCGTGAGACGTAGGGGGTCAAGGCCGCGCTGAGGGCCTGCGAGGCGCTGCGCGGCACTGTCCCCGGCATGTTGGTGACGCCGAAGTGGATCACCCCGTCGACGATGAACGTGGGATCGGCATAGGTGGTGGGGCGGGTGGTCTCAATGCAGCCGCCCTGATCTACAGAGATGTCGATAATGGCGCTGCCCTCACCCATCTCACGTACCGTGTCGGCACTGACCAGATCCGGCGCACGTTTGCCGGGGATCAGCACGGCGCCGACCAGCAGGTCGGCGGCGATCACCGCCTCGTGCAGGGCATCGGGGTAAGGATGCAGGGCGGTGACGTTGTTGCCCAGGGCGCGCATGCGTTCCAGCTTGTCGCGCTGGCGATCGAATACCGTTACCTCAGCCCCCATCGCTGCGGCCAGCAGGGCGGCATTGCCTCCGGCCACACCGGCGCCGAGGATCACCACCCGCCCCCGCTCCGCCGCCGGCACTCCACCGAGCAAAATACCCTTGCCACCCTGCGACCGATGCAGCAGGTGGGCACCCACGTGAACCGCCACCCGCCCGGCGATGTCGCTCATGGGCGCCAGCAGGGGCAGTTGGCCGTTGTCGGTTGCGACTGTCTCGAAAGCCACAGCAGTGAGACCCACGGCGCGCAGTTGCTGCATCAACTCGGTGGCGGCAGCGAGATGCAGGAAGGAAAAAAGCAGGTGATCCTTGTGCAACAGGGTCACTTCTTCAGGCTGTGGCTCCTTGACCTTGACGATCAGCTCCGCGCCGCCATAGAGAACCGCCGCATTGGCCACCAGCTCAGCCCCGGCGGCATCATAGTGGTCGTCGTCATAACCACTCTGCACACCGGCACCCTGCTCCACCAGCACCGAGTGGCCCTCGGCCACCAGCTGTGCCACGGCGGCCGGTACCAGGGCAATGCGGCCTTCCAGGGTTTTTATCTCGCGTGGAACACCAATTCGCATAATTTCTCTCACCTCAACAATGTTTGGGGCGCTGGTTTATTTGTCAGTCCGGACGAAGCGTGGCGTAAACCCGAAATCCAGCGCATTAAATTCAATGTGATACTGGATTCCGGCTTTCGCCAGAATGACGTCAAGGGAATTGATCGGAGCTTTTTTAATACTGTCACAAACCTGACAAAGCCTCCCCGTCCATAGCAAGTTCGCTGTCATGGGTTCGCGGGGCAGGTCTTGCGGTAAGGCTCATCGCCAAGGTATTGCCGCCATTCTTCCCTGCTGAAATTTTGGGTCACGCGCCGGCAGGCTTCCGCCAGCAGGTCGTCGATCAGCAAGAGCCACACCCGGACACTACCAAATTGACTGGCGGCAACGACATATTTTCCATCCGGGCTGAATAACACCGCACCGATATTGCCTGGGTTAATCAGGCGCACCACCTCCTCACCACCGGGCACCGTCCAGACCCGCGCCGAACCGTCCTGGCTCCCGGTGACGAGATAGGCACTGTCTGCACTGAACACCGCCGTGATCACTCGATCCTGGTGCCGCACATGAAAGACCTCATCGCCATCGGGCAAGGCCCACAGTCGGGCCGTGTCGTCTTGGCCTGTTGATGCCAGATACTTCCCATCCGGGCTGAAAGTCACACTCTCCAGTGCGCCCCCATCATGTTCCAGCCGAGCGACTTCTTTCATCGTGGCCACATCCCACAAGCGGGCGCTGCGATCTCCGAAAGAATCTAGGGCGGTGGCCAGATATTTGTTCTCCGGGCTGAAGGCGATATCCACTACTTTGCCCTGGCCAATCGTCGCAAGCTCCTCTGCGCTTTCGGCATCCCAGAGGCGTGCAATATCTTTCTCGTCCAGCGTCGCCAATTGCCTCCCAGAGGGGCTAAAAAGCACCCTTTCAACCTTTGACACGGGATGCTTGATGCGCTGCAGCTCCTGACCGTCGGCCACGTTCCAGATACGGGCATAGCCATCGAAACCGGCACTGGCGAGACGACCTCCGTCCGGGCTGAAGGCAAGATCCTCGACCACCTTCATATTCACCATTTTGAATCGTTCCTCACCACTGCTCACGCTCCAGAGCCGGGCTGTTCCGTCCTCACTCCCCGTCGCCAGTGTTTGGCCATCGGAGCTGAAAGCGACGGCCCGAACCCGGCCTTGATGGCGCAGACGGTGGACCTCCTGCCAGCCCGTTGTCTCCCAGATACGTGCGGTATTTTTACTACTGGCGGTGGCCAGATATTGTCCATCCGGGGAGATCGCCAGAGTGGAAGAGCGAGAACCTTCATAGTCCAGTTCCGCGATGGGCCGGGTGAGCAGAGCCAGGTTGTCCCGCAACGTCTTCTCGGCGTCTGTCGATGGCCGGCGTCGCAGGGCCTCGACCGCCAGCAGGGTGCTGCGCTGCAACAACTCCTTGCCCCCTTCTTTTGCCAGAAAAGCCCACCAGTAATCGCGTCCGTCCGAATATTGCTTGATGAGTTGCTTTCGGGTGTCGATAGCGCCCCGCACCAGGCTCGCCGTCAGGACGACCTCGGCCTGTTCCTTCTCCTTCTGCTGCTGATAAAGCAGTCCACCGACTCCCCCGCCGACGAGCACCAGTACCAGCACGGCCAACTGCACACGCCGCTTTGCCGGTCGGTGTCGGTGACTGCCGGTCTTTGAGGGTGTGCTCTTGCGTTTCACGACCGCGCTCTCTGACCCCGGCTGCACCGGCGCCGAGGGAGTGGCCATAAGACTGGCAATATCATGCGCCAGCGCTTGAAACGGTGCCGCATCCTCCTCACTGGCCCAGCCAGTAAAATCCGCCGTTTGCAGTTGGCGAAACACCAGGGGTGGCTTGGCATCATCGATCACGATCGGCACCAGTTTCCCACACCGGCGTGCCTCGCTGGCCTCGGCCAGTACCCAGTCCGAGCCCACCGAATGCCGGGACCAGACAACAATCACGCAGCGGGCGCTACCCAGTGCCGTCTCGATGACCTGTGAAAACTTCTCACCGGTGCGAATAGCGGAATCCCACCACACCGACCAGCCACGAGCCTCTAGCGCCGCCACCAGGGCTTGAACCTGCTCCCGGTCCTCGCGGGCGTAACTGATGAAAATATCGCTCACCCCGCCTCCTTCTTCGTCCACTCCGCCATCCAGGCGCTGTTCTCCACCGAGATGGCCGACTCACAATCCTCGATGAAACGAATACGCGCCTGTTCGTCCTGATCACCTTGCTGCCAGCGAACCAGCAGACCTTCGAGACGCCGGGCGGTGGCCTGATAACTGATTACCAGATAGCTATGACGCCCGGCATAAAGATAGGCCGCCACCGCCGTCGCCGCCACCCCCAACACCGCCACCCAGGCCGAGATGGCCCCGGCAACACCCAGTCCACCCAAGGCGCCCAGTACCACCGCCAAACCACTGAAGACCAGACGTGAACGGTTGCCTTGTCTCAGGGTGCTCAGGTGTTTGGCAGCCATGGGGGTGTAATAACGCTCCACCTGCTCCCTGACCCGTTGCTGGACATAGGTATCGACAGAGAACGGGCCTTGCGGCAGATGCTTGCGCTTCTCATCCGCGGACAGGGGCAACACCATCAGATCCGAGTTATCGTCCTCTAGTAATTGCGCCCGATCCAGCAGGTGTTTTCCTGCCTCATCGCTCCGATAGGGCGGTACCTGGGTCAAGTAGCGGAAGGCCTCCGACTTCAGGGCCTCGGCCACGGAGCGAGCTCGCACCCAGCTGCGTTCGATGTCCGGGTTGAGAAATTCCTTGCCAAAAAAAGCAGCGAAGCCGATGGTGACGGCACTGAGGCCACCAAACAACTGCGTCAACCAGGCGGGCTGCCAGTCGATGGACTGCTGGCAGAGGGTGCCGAAGACGGCACCCAACAAGGTGAGCAACAGCATCCACCAGCGCCAGCGGGTCAGAACAGCCTTTTGCTGCCGTGCCGTGGCAGCGAAACTACGGTATAGGCCCCAGGCATAAGCAAGGGCAGGGTCATCGTTATGGGTTCTTGGCGTAGGTAAATCCATCTGCCGGGCGTCCTGTTTTTTTATCTGTCTATTTAGTGTGGCATTTTTTTCCTGTCTTGGCCTCTTTGGCATTCCAGACGTCCCCCTTTTCCAGGGATACGGGGGATGATTTAAGCAGGCGCTTTCCGTAGTATTACCCTCATCGTTCCCCCCCTCTTTCATATCAGGAGTTCACCAATGAGCGAAACCAAACACTGCAAACTGCTGATCCTCGGCTCCGGCCCGGCCGGTTACACCGCCGCCGTCTACGCCGCGCGCGCCAATCTCCAGCCGGTGCTGATCACTGGCATGGAACAGGGCGGCCAGCTCACCACCACCACCGAGGTGGATAACTGGCCCGGTGATTTCGAGGGTGTACAAGGCCCGGAACTCATGGAGCGCATGCGCAAGCACGCCGAACGCTTCAACACCGAGATCATCTTCGACACCATCAACAAGGCCGAACTGACGGAGCACCCCTTCAAACTGACGGGTGACAGCGGCGTCTACACCTGCGATGCGCTCATTATCGCCACCGGCGCTTCGGCCATGTATCTGGGATTGGACTCGGAAGAGAAATTCAAGGGCCGTGGCGTCTCCGGCTGCGCCACTTGCGACGGTTTCTTCTACAAGGGCAAACCGGTGGCGGTGATCGGCGGCGGCAACACAGCGGTGGAAGAGGCCCTGTATCTGGCCAATATCGCCTCCCACGTCACCGTAGTACATCGCCGCGACAAGTTCAAATCCGAAAAGATTCTCTCCGACCAACTGATTGAAAAAGCCAAAAACGGCAACATCAACATTGAGTGGAATCATGAGCTGGACGAAGTACTGGGCGACAACATGGGCGTCACCGGCATGCGCATCAAGAATACCCAGGATGGCAGCACCCAGGAGGTCAAGGTAGACGGCGTCTTCATTGCCATTGGCCACAAGCCCAACACCGACCTGTTCAGCGGACAGCTGGACATGGCGCACGGTTATCTGAGCGTGCAGAGCGGCTCCAACGGCAATGCCACGCAGACCAGCATCACCGGTGTGTTCGCCGCCGGAGACGTCGCCGATCACATCTATCGTCAGGCCATCACCTCGGCCGGCTCCGGTTGTATGGCAGCGCTGGACGCAGAGCGCTACCTGGATAACCAGGAATAGTCGGCAAGGGAACTATGTGCACAAAAACCGCCGTCGGCATCACTGCCCGGCGACGGTTTTTTATACGTCAAAAACATCGCCTCACTGTGACAAAATCAACAAAGTAGCATGGGCTCATTCACTCGACATCCATCAATAAGCGAACTCGCGTCCCCCCGGCGGCAGAGTCAATATTGAGTATTGCCCCCAACTGTTGTGCCCGGTATTGCATGTTTTTTATACCCCGCCCCTGCCGATTCACCGCATCCAGGCCGCCGGCAATTCCAATGCCATAATCAATCACGTCGACATACACTTGCCTGTTTTCCGCACCAATCACTCCCGTTGCCAGCATCATCTTTTCTGACTGGGCATGCTTGATGCTGTTGGCAATCGACTCCTGCACGATGCGCATGATATGCAGGCTGCGCCTGGGGCTCATGTTTTTCATTTCCGGCAATTCGGTGACCGCCCATTCCAGGGTAATATTGGCCGCTTCCAGCTGATCGACCAGGCGCATGCGCATCATGCCCAACAGGGTTGGCAAGTCGTTCAGCAGGGGATCGAGTGAGTCAATGACGAGGCGCAGATCCGTCAGGCTGTGCTGTATTTTTTCACGTACTTTTTTGTGAACATCACCACTTTGTTCCTGGAGCAGGCTGATGACGGAAACCAGCTGGCCGCCGATGCCGTCGTGCATGTCTCGCATGATACGTTCACGCTCCTTTAGCAGCAGCCCCTCCTCCTGAACGGATTGAAATTTTTCATATTGCGACTGCAATTCCCGCTGTTTCATTCGCACCCGCCGATCCAGGGTATCGGCCAGGTGTTCGGCCCTGTTAATCGATTGCACAAAGCGCCTGATCAAAAACCAGCTGAACAACAGCGCCGCCGGAATGGCGCTGTAATGCATGATCAGGCCATCACGCCGATCGAGAAAGTGGTTCACGATCAATATGTCATGAAACCCAAAAACAAGTATGGGAACACCAACCAGCAGCATCAGGAAGATATCGGGATCCTGCCGACGCACATAGGCCCTGAGTAAATAGAAAATGGCGTAGCAGCCAAAGACCATCAGAAAACTGTCCCAGACACCGTAGCCGATGTGCAGGATACTGCCGATATCCGGCAGGAAAAAGATACCGATGCCGAGCACCGCAAAGACCAGGATAAATTTTTCGATGCCGGCATTGCGTTCCCCAACATAACGATGATTGAAGAAGATCATTACGATTACCGTCCAGCCCAGTGTGCTCATGATCATCGCTTCCCACAGGCGTGCAGACACCGGTATTTCACTGACGAACAAATTAAGGTTGTGCGTGGCCCAGAGAAACAGCTCCAGAGAGAACAGGCCATAGATGCTGTCCTGCGGTCGTGCCAGCCAGAAAGCAAAAACGATAGCCGACATGAGATACATGGCCATGGTCATCCAGCGTATCAGGTCAACACGGACAAAATGCTTCCAGGCATGGACGTCTTTCAGACGACTCTCGGGGGCGAGATAAAACCCATCCAGATAGCCCTGTTCGTGGAATGACGCCTGCACACGGATATCGATCCGGTTCTCTCCCGGCTGCAGCAGCAGCGGGGAAAAGCTGAACAGCAGAGGATTATTTTGATGACGGGAGGTAGGTTTGCCGAACGGCCCACCCTGACCGACCCAGACACCATTGATGAATACGGCGGCATTGTGCGCGACCAGGGGCAGATAGACCGCCCATATATTGTCACCGGGCTCACCCAGGGAAACATTGGCCCGATACCAGACCTGCCCTACCTGACGTTGATTCTTGTACCAGTCATCGGGAAGAGACAAGGGCTGCCAGTAGGTCTGTGGAAGACCGGCCGGTGAAGCCGCCTCACTGACAATGAGTTCAACATCCTGCACCAGCCCCGCATCCGGGCCATGGAAAAAGGTGATGGGTGAAAGAAAGACCAGATAATTGACCACCAACCAGTAACAAAAAAGAAAAACAAGTGCTCTGACTTTGTTGCCTGTTAGCCACATAAAACGTGCTAATCCCGATGGAAAACAATCTGCTTTTGGAAAGGGCTTCTACGCTATGGCAACAACCCAAGCCTGCCCGCTTCATACAGGGCTTCGGTGCGGCTGTTGACCTGCAGTTTATTGTAGATGTTTTTGATATGCGTGGTAACCGTGTAATAACGGATACCGAGCTTTTCTGCAATTTCCTGCGATGAAAACCCCTGGCTCACCAGTTTGAGGATGTCGATCTGACGGCGGGTCAAGGCCTCTGGCAGGCCTCGCTCATTCTGCGCTGGCACCTGAAATTTTCGCAACATCAAACGGGCGATGACCGGGCTGATAGGAGCGCCACCATTCATCATATTGATAATAGCATCGGTGATTTTCTGGCTCTTGTCGTGCTTGAGGATATACGCCTTGGCGCCCGCCTCCAGCGCACTGAAGACACGGTGTTCATCCTGAAAACCGGAAATCACCATCGCCTCACAATCAAGGTGTTGCTCGTCGATGGCCTTGATGATCTCGATGCCGGAGCCGTCGGGCAGACCAAGATCGGTGAGCAGGATATCCGGTCGATGTTTCGCCAGCGCCGCCAATCCCTCGGCAACATTGCCGGCGGTGGCGAGCAGCTCGAAATGCTCATGCTGAACGACGAGCTGCACCAGACGGTCACGCACGTCGGCATCATCTTCAACAAGGATCAGAGTGTAGGTTTGCATGTGTTCTATGACAATGACGTCAGGTTTTCAAACGAGTGTATTACAAACCCCCGGGACACACATACCAAGGACTTGGTATGTGCCACACGGAGGCTTTCGCTAAGATGCCGGTACGCCGTCAAGATCATTTGGGCGGTATATCAGATATTCATGAAATCCGCATGTCTTGCATGCCAGCTGGTCAGCATGCGCTTTTCTGAATATTTCACTGCGGCTATCGATGGAGACGAAAAATGAACATGGGCATGAAAAACACGACAATTTGCTTACTCTTTCTTTTATTTTCAGCAGGCCTTGTCGCCGGCTGTTCCGGCAGCAATTCAGAAGCCGACAAGCTGACGGCAGATAAGGTGAGCGTCTCGGGCCTAGTGCGCACTCCTGAGCGTATGGTTCTGGAGAATGTCGAGGTCTATAACGCCGACGGCATTCTCGCCACTTCCGACAACACTGGCGCTGTCAGCTTTTCCATCGAGATAGACAAGGCCAGCAGCATCCGCCTGAGAAAATCCGGTTATGCGGCACAAACCGTTATGCTCGCAATCAACAATGGCCGCGCAGATTTTTCCGCCACTCTGGGCAAGAGAAATACCCCCGTCACCATCAGTGCCGATGCGGCCATCGACATCAGCGGCATCTCCGGTGCCGCGGTCAGTCTGGCGGCCGGTGCACTGGTCGATGCCAATGGCAACCCGGTGACGGGCGATATCCAGCTCAGCATCACGCCGGTCGATGTGTCCGATGACGACGAGTTGGGCGTGTTTCCCGGCGCCTTCGCCGGTACCGACATCAACGGCAATGCCGCGCCGATCATTATGTCCTACGGCACGGTGGAATATCAGTTTTCGCAACATGGCAATGAGCTGAACCTGGCCGGCGGCCAGTCCGCCACCATTGAAATCCCGGTATTTATCGCCAACCACCCGGACGGCACACCCATCCAGATCGG
The DNA here is from genome assembly GCA_021647505.1 of Gammaproteobacteria bacterium. Lineage (GTDB taxonomy): Bacteria > Pseudomonadota > Gammaproteobacteria > SZUA-152 > SZUA-152 > DRQN01. Next base: position 14,689 of record JAKIUN010000050.1, on the reverse strand, counting down.
CGACAGCGGTGCCTTGTGGTATCTGAACGAAACCAGTGGTCAGTGGGTGCAGGAAAATGTGGGCACCGTCGTTGCCTCTGTCGATTCCCCAACCGGCATGGCCTTACAAGCAACCGTGACACATTTTTCCTGGTGGAATCACGATATCGCGCCGCAATTGTGTGACCTGACGATTACCCCGTCAGGCCTGCCAAATGACGCTAAGGTTGACTTGTTTGCCCGTACGCAAAACAATCGCCCCCGTTCTGGCTCTACCACTTTTCTCGATAGTGGAACCACCGTCACCATGCCCCGCGGCGTTGACGTATACCTTCAGTCCACGGCCCGTGCATCCGACGGCCTGTACCGCGCCAGCACCATCAATAGCTGTGATGGCGAGGTCGGCTCTCTGGTGCTGGATTTCACGGGCCCCGAATCCCCGGTCATCTTCTCACTCACCGGTCGGGTGAAGCCCTACTTTATTCTTGAACTCGACCCGGCAGATCCATCCAATACACGCTGGGTGCTTGATCGAAACGATGCCATCTTCACCTGGTCGAGTATCCGCGCAGAAACACGGGTTCTCTCATCAGATCAGGGACACAACATCACACTGGGCAACGCCACCGGCTCGACCCAGTTCCCCATGGATCTGAACGGAAGCCATGCCACGCAGTACCTGTTCACACTCACGGCAACGGATGATGAAGGCAATACGGCCACCAAGACGAAAAACCTGGCCTACGACACAACGCCTGAACCGATCCTCCACCAGTTCAATATCTCCAAGATAGATGGCGAAACCGCACAGACTGCAACCCTTTCCTGGGACGTGGAAGGTGCCGACAGCATTACCGTTTTCTATTCCCAGGTCGATGGCAGCGGCATGACACAGCTTGCAACAGACCCGGACGTGGCGAGTGTGGGGGCAACCGCCCTCGACCTGACACAAGATATTTTTACTGTCGCTGGCGCAGGCACCTATCTGATCACGATTGAATTCACCAATCAGTATGGCACGACCACCCGTACCTTTTTCGCCTGGCTTTATGATCTGTCCGGTGGTGGTGGTGATGACATATGTGGTGACAACGGCGAACTCTGTGCCTAATTTGACTGACCCATTGCATCAGAAAATAGGAACTCGACGCCGTGCAGAAACAGGTTGGGCCCGCCCTTTTCCCTGGCCGGCTCAACCTTGATGTTGCGCACCACCGCCGTGAAGGTCAGCCCCTTGCTGGCCTCCGCCGCTTCGATACTCACCGACACAGCCTGGCGGTTACCCGTTTCCGGCAGCAGCGTATCGACCACCAGCAGGGTGCCGGTGGTGCTCATATTGCGGATCAGCGCCCTGCGCGCCCCGCCTCGGGACGGATCTCGTCACTGCCCACGCTGAAAGCCTGCGCCATGACGAGCATATTCGGCGTGATGCACAGGCATCTTTCTCCACTCGCCCCCTACCCCGTAAGTATGGTTTTCAGTATGAATCAATCGTGTAGAGTGCACAGTCATGCAACTGCACAGCACCATTATCGGCAATATTTGCGAAGGACTGGGATGCCCTGGAGGGTACCGGGCAGCCCTTTCTCTGCCATGCCTTTCTCAGTGCGCTGGAGCGGCACGGTTGCGTGGGCGAGCGCTGGGGCTGGCTGCCCCGGCACTTGCTGCTGCACGATGGCGAGCGGCTGGTGGGGGCCATGCCGCAGTATCTGAAAACCAACAGTTACGGCGAACTGGTATTCGATTGGGACTGGGCCGAGGCCTACCAGCGCAGCGGCCTGGCCTATTACCCCAAGCTGGTGACGGCGGTGCCGTACACCCCGGCCACCGGCGCACGCCTGCTGGTGGCGCCGGATGTGGATCGCAACGCCGTGCTTCCGGCACTCATCTCGGCCGCCATCGGCCATGCCCGCGAGCTGGGTGTCTCCTCCCTGCATTGGCTGTTCCCCGACCAACGCGACCGTGATGCGTTGGCGGCGCAGGGACTGCTGATTCGCAGCAGCTGCCAGTTCCACTGGCACAATCGCGGCTACCGCGACTTCGACCACTATCTCGACCACTTCACCTCGGCCAAGCGCAAAAATATCCGTCGCGAGCGGCGCCGGGTTCAGGAGTCCGGCGCCACCCTCCGCCAGCTTTACGGCGAACAGCTGAGCACGGCGCAGTGGCAGACCGTGCACCGCCACTACACCTCCACCTTCGCCCGCCTCGGCGGTCACGCCACCCTGTCGCTGGCCTTTTTCCGCGACATCAGCCAGCACCTGCCGGGACAGGTGGTGATCTTCCTCGCCGAACGGGACGGCCAGCCGGTGGCCAGCGCCATCTGCCTGCGCGACGGCCACAGCCTATACGGCCGTCACTGGGGCTGCGACGAACACTTCGACAACCTGCATTTCGAGCTGTGCTACTACCAGGGACTGGACTACTGTATCCGCCACGGCCTGCAACGTTTCGACCCCGGCGCCCAGGGCGAACACAAGATTAGCCGCGGCTTTCTACCTACGGCGACCTGGTCCGCACATTGGATCGCTCACCCGGAGTTCCGCAGCGCCATTGCCGATTTCCTGCAACGCGAAACCCGCAGCATACAGAATTACATCGAGACACTTGGCGAACACGCGCCGTTTAAGCGAAACTATTAATCTGGCATATTGCCTAATTAGGCAATTGTCAGACCAATCATCAACACTCTAACGCCGCAAGGACGGACACATGCGCGGACTTGCCCCCTTTTGGATTGACCCCCGAGACACGGACTATACGTTCCCTGATATCTCTCTGGCACTGGACGAACCGGATGGCCTGCTGTCGGTAGGAGGCGATCTCAGCCCGGGGCGCCTGCTGGCCGCCTATCGGCACGGCATCTTTCCCTGGTACAACCACAGCCAGCCGATTCTGTGGTGGTCACCCAACCCGCGCGCGGTGCTGTTTCCACACAAGCTCCACGTCTCCCGCAGTCTGCGCAAAACCCTGCGTCAACAGCACTTCAAGATCACGACGGATACTGCCTTTGGCGAAGTCATCAAGGCCTGTAGTACGCCACGCGATGACGCTAATAGCGGCACCTGGATTACCGAAGAGATGCAACAGGCCTACCGGCACTTGTTCGAATTGGGCCACGCCCATTCTGTGGAATGCTGGCTCGACGGCAAACTGATTGGCGGTCTCTACGGCGTCGGTATCGGCAAGGTGTTTTTTGGCGAATCCATGTTCAGCCGCGCCCGCGATGCCTCCAAGGTCGCCTTCGTGCTATGGGTACGCCAACTCGAACAATGGGGCTATGCATTGGTGGACTGCCAGGTTCACTCCGCACACCTCGAAAGCCTGGGCGCGGAAACTATCGATCGCGAACACTTCCGCCAGCTGCTGGATCACTGGTGCCCCCAGGCCGGCCGCACTGGCCGCTGGACAATCCTGAACCCTGAGCCCTGAAATGACCGCCAACCCCCAACTGGAACAGTTGGCGTTCTTCGTCAACCGCCCCCACTCCTGCAGCTACCTGGCCGGTCGCAACACGGTGAACCTGTTCACGGATCCCGGCGCACCCATGGACACTGCCATCTACAGCCATCTGGCGGATTTCGGATTTCGGCGCAGCGGCAGCCACATCTACCGGCCACACTGCCCGCAATGCCAGGCCTGCATGCCGATGCGTATCCCTGTGCACACGTTCCGGCCCAATCGTGCCCAGCGCCGTACGCTGAAAGCCAACCAGGGTGTGCAAGCCACACCACAACCGGCCGCCTTCAACGAAGAACACTTCGCCCTCTATCGGCACTACATGGCCAGCCGCCACCCCGGCGGCAGCATGGACGACCCGAGTCCCGAGCGTTATATGGATTTTCTCAACAGCCCCTGGTCAGAGACCCTGTTCACAGAATTCCGCCACCAGAACCAGCTGATGGCAGTGAGTGTGGTGGACGTACTGGCCCGGGGCCTGTCGGCGGTGTACACCTTTTTTGATCCCGCCTTTGCCGCCCACAGCCCGGGACGCCACAGTGTGCTGTGGGCCATTGGCGAGGCGCAACGACGGGGTTTGGACTACCTGTATCTGGGCTACTGGATCGCCACCAGTGCGAAAATGCAATACAAGGGGGAATACCGCCCACTAGAGCTGCTGCGCGATGGACAATGGCAGCAGCTCGGCCGGGGTGAAACACTGCCGGGCACTGAATAGCACGCAGATCAAAATACGAAGGAAGGTGTTCGTACCAAGGCTGTAAAAAAAAGGCTTGGCGATCCAAAGGAACTGCCTTCGATTGAAGAAGCTGAGGAGAAAATCACGACCAACATGTCAGCTATAAAAAACTCAAGGCCTCTCTTGATAAAGCTGAGCGCGACCAAAATCAGGATCGTGGTTTCGAGCCGGAGATTCAGTGTCCCTTAAGTTTTGACATGTCCTAAAAATAGATTGACCGTGTCCCTAAAATGGCCTATCTTGAACCAAGAGACATAATGAGAGGCTTTATGGTACAAGACATTGAAAGACAAATGGATGAAATCACAGCACTGCTAGAAACAAATCCAGAAGGAATCTCACGTGGACAAATTGCCAAAAAGTTAAGTTTTTCTATAAATTACAAGACATTACAGCGAAGACTTGCAAGCCTTACCGATGCAGGCCGCATACTGAAAACAGGCCAGAAGAAAGCTACAAAATACTATCCAGCCAAAACACCTATCGAGATAATTAAGGGACAAAAAAGAGACAAAACATATGAAATTTTTAGCCAAAAAAGCCAGGACGCCCTTAAATTTCTGGAAATCCCCCTCCATGCCCGGGAAAAAATGACCTATAAACGGCCGTTTCTGGACAATTATGTCCCTAATGAAACCGCTTATGTCTCTAAAGACATGCACAAGAAACTGTTTCAGAAAGGAAAGCGCTTTGATGAGGAATTGGCGGCAGGAACCTATGCACGGCAAATCTGCCAGCGGCTTTTGATCGATCTGTCCTATAACTCCAGCCGCCTTGAGGGGAACACCTATTCAAGGCTTGATACGCAAAAACTGGTGGAAAAAGGTATCTCGGCAGAAGGCAAGGTTCATGAAGAAACCGTGATGATTATGAACCATAAGGAAGCGATCTTGTTCCTAGTCGAAAATGCCCAAGACATTGAGCTGAATAGCCTAACCATCCGCAATCTTCACCACCTGCTTTCCCAGGACTTGCTAGCCAATCCTGAGGCTTGCGGAAATATTCGGAAGATTGAGGTGGATATTGGCAGATCCAACTATAAACCGCTGGGCAACCCCCATGTTTTAAAAGAGCTGTTCGAGCTGATTTTATTCAAGGCCCGGAAAATTAAAGACCCTTTCGAGCAAAGCTTCTTCTTGCTGATCCATCTATCCTATTTACAGGCATTTGAGGATGTGAATAAGCGAACATCGCGCTTGTGTTGCAATATACCGTTTATCAAACTTAATTTATGCCCTTTGAGTTTTACCGATGTGTCCCGCGAGGACTACACTGCCGCGTTGCTTGCCATTTATGAGAAAAATGACATTGCACCGATGCTTGATCTTTATTGCTGGGCTTATATTCGTTCATGTGAACAATACGGTGTGGTAAGAAAATCCTTAGGCGAGATCGATGCTTTTCGTATTCAATACAGGCAGCAAAGAAAAGATGTAATGGGTCAGGTGATCAAACGGGGTCTGCATGGAAAGCCGGCCGAAGATTTTATCGAAAACTTCTGTCATGAGCATGGCATCAATGATACAGATAAATTCACCGCAATGACGATAACAGATTTAAGCACGCTACATGCGGGCGCAATTATCGGCCTGGGCATTACTGAAGCACAGCTCGACACATGGCTGAAGAAAAATTCTCAAACTTTAAGATGTAGTCGTTCAGATTTGATCTGACAGTTACTAAAGTGGATCTGCACCAAAGGTAAAAAAATAGACTGCTGATTTTTTTCAGATCATCCGCGAACTGAAGATTAACGGGGAATCATTCTGTATCATCACCCAAACGAGAGACAATACGCCGCAGCCCCCTCGTCCAGAGCTGTAAACGCAACGTGACAAAGGGTTCGCTTGCCGAAATACGCATCATCTGTAGGAAGATAAAAACAGATCTATCCAATGGGATCAACCCCATTGAAGCCCGCAAGTCGAGGAAACTCGAAACACAACTGGAACAGGCTCAGGAAATCGAGCATCGAAAAAGAGAGAGCGAACGCTGCCTAAACCATGTGGAGCAAAACAAGCTAAAACGCATCTACCAGCGCCACGAACTTAAATCCGAACAGAAAGAGGCCTGGCGACTACTGGGTGACCGGCTCACACTGCTGCTGACGTCCGAACATCGAGATAATGTCGTTGTCGCTCACTTCCCAAGTGAACAAGGCAGTGACTCCGTAACTATTCCGCAGAAAAATATCATTAAAGCTCTAGTCTGATAATTTTTGCACTACGCTTTTCAACCACCGTAAGGATGTTTTCAATAATGTCGCAATGGCCATATTCACCATAAAACACATCGGCTTCCGTCATAGCCGCGTCATGAATAATGGCGCTTGTTTTTAACAATGTCTCACGAACTATTTTAAAGCCTACACCGACATCCGCAGCAAACCCCTTCCAACGACGCTCAATGACCCAGTTCGGCCTATCCTCACCGCCAATACCCATAGCCAAACGGTCTGTTAAATCAGGATAAACAGCGGTACTCATCAAATCATAAAATGGTGCTAATACTGGCCCGCGTGCTGTCAGCAGTAGTGAAATATTTTTAGCATGTGAATCCGTATTGCCAATAAGATAATTAAATATAACCCAGTTCAGCATCGCCCGAATGTCCAACACGGGCTGGATACTGCTCTGTCTGATCAGCTCGAAGCAAACCTGTAATGAAGGCCCGCCTTCTTTTTCATATTTTATATCTGGAGCAACACCAAGCGCCTGACAAAAATCTTCCTGATGATGTCGTATGACATATCCTTCCGCGCTTATTTCACGGTCATAACGATCAATCAGATACAGGGAGGCATCCTTGTGCAATACCCTTATCACGGGTACCGGCAAACCAAGCCGGTGAGCAAGCCGCATGCAGAAGGCTTCATTTTCTACCGTATGCGCATAGTGTCGAATCGGCGGCTTAAGGATATGTGTGCTCGCAGCCTCACCCAGTGGCAGGCTGATATACTGACCATCGTAATAAACGGGTAGCTTGTTTTGTACGCCCGCCAAAGAAAGCCGAATACCCTGTTCGCCCGCTAACATAGGGCGCTTCGGGAGATCCTTTATGAGGCTGTTCAGCGCATTGTCATCGAGCTGTCGATACTCCACCTTTCCACTCAGACCTACACCGTCCGGCAAGATCGTGACCGCGCCCGCACATTCTCCGCCAACTACTTTCAGCAGAGCAAAATCATTTTTCTCGGATAAGCCCAAGCGTTTCGCGATATTACTGCGCAGCTCGGCCTCAGGCAGCAGGTTTGAAAAAAAGGCTCTCACCTTACCTTTACTTGGAGAATCCCCAAACACATCCGCTCGTAACGGCAGGGAAAGCGAAAGTGGAATAGCATCCGCGTCACAGAGCCAGGTTTCATCGTACTGAAAAACAAAGCGGCGCTCTTCGTCAAGCCACAGTCGACCCACAAAGGTGCTATTCAAATAGACGCTCAGTATCTCGCCATTGACCGCCGTATTCATTTTAGCTCACGATGCTTTTGCCAGCCGCGTGGCTGGATCTGTAGTTCCAGCCCAAGGCAGGTTAATACCTGAAGAGCCTTCCCAAGCTCCACGGTTGGCTTGCCGTTTTCCAGATCGGAAATAAAACGAACCCCAACACCACACAATGCTGCGAATTCAGCTTGCGTAGCACCCTGAGATTTGCGCCGATCACGAACAATCTGGCCTATCGCCTTTGGCGAGACTATATTCCCGTACGGTAGTAGACCGTCTAAGACCATCAAATATTTACTCATTTATTCCCGTACGGGAAATATAGGTGATAAAAGGTAAAACAACAAGAAGGTATGCACCACTTAATTATGGCGGCATATCAAACCACCCCTTGGATAAATATTAAAACCTTGGCACATATTGACAAGTGCCGATGAAATAATAATAACGTCAGAATGCTAAAGGATTCCAAACGTCAGCAGGTCATCAATCTGGTTCAGGCTCAATCGATTGTCAGGCCGAAAGACCTGCAGGAGCACGGCCTGCCGAAAAACTATCTTTATAGCTTGGCCAGAGAAGGCGTTATTGAGCGTATTGATCGGGGGCTGTACCAGTGGCCGGATAAAGACATCGGGCGGCATCAATCGTTGGCAGAAGTCAGCAAACTGGCTCCTAAGGCTGTAGTGGCACTACTGTCAGCCCTCAACTTTTACAATATAACGACTCAAAACCCCCACCAGGTCTGGCTGGCGATTGACCGAAAAAGCTGGCGACCTGAGATTGCCTACCCTCCCGTTCGCTTTGTGACCATGTCAGCTGAGGCGCTCCATGCCGGAGTAGAGATACATTCTGTAGGCGGAATCCCCGTTAAGATTTTTTGCCCGGCCAAGACGGTAGCGGATTGCTTTAAATATCGGAACAAAGTGGGACTTGATGTGGCGCTGGAAGCGCTGCGTGAAGGCTGGTCTGAACGCAAATTCACTATGGATGAGCTCTATCAGTACGCAAAGATTTGTCGGGTCAAGAATGTCATGCAGCCATACCTAGAGAGTCTTGTATGAAAGATATTGCTGCATCAGTGCGTCAAAAACTGCGCAATCTTTGACACTTCGGTGTAAAAGCCGGTACTGCTATCCAGTCCTGTTGTTTTGATTAACGTCTGACTTCAACAGTCCTGCAACCCAAACCATACAGACGGGAAGATTGACAGACCCAACGCTTCCTACGTTTAGCCGTTCTTCCACATCTTATTTATGACCTTGCGATTACGGCTGACCAATCCCACCCCTAAGCAACACATTGGCATTCTGTTACATAGCAAGTGCTTGTTTTTATTGACTCTTCGGGTATTTGGTCTACCCTATGTAACATATCCAGAAAATTTCGCGAACGGTGTTACATAGAATGAATGAAGTTGAAGCGGTCAAAACTAAGGAAGAAATCGGCGCGGTGGAAGCGCTGCTCAGACAGTACCACGGTCAGATTTACGCAAACATCTGGCGCATTGGCGTAAACCTATCATTACGCATCTCTGATTTGCTGCTAATCACCTACGCTGACTTGGATACCAAGAATCGGTTATTCACGCTTATAGAAGGCAAAACGGGCACGAAAAGGCAGATCCGTTTGAACTCTAAGGTGCTGGCAATCGTCGAAAAGCAAAAAAAGGCGCATCCCGAAGACGTGTATCTGTTTCAGGTACACAGCAACCGCACCAGCGGCAGCATCAAACCGATTTCACGGGTATCGGTCAGCCGTGCATTCAAGGACGCCGGGGAACGGCTCGGGCTGAATATCAACACCCATTCCATGCGTAAAAGCCGGGGCTGGGCAATGTTTTCTGACGGCGTGCCCATCGAAAAGATCAGCAAGATGCTGAATCATTCTGCACCAGCAGTAACGATGCGTTACCTCGGTATCACCCAGCAGGAAGTGCTGGACACCTACGACGAATACGAGCTGTAAGAAGCTGGCGATCTATTCGGGCGCTACCTCGCCCTTCGTTGCCCGCCCGTACACGTCATCCAGCAAGGTGGAAATAATCAGGCCGCGCATTTCCGGGTTGGACATGAAATCGTTGACGATCTTTTCGTTGCGCCCGTGGCGGGCAACAAAGGCTTGGGTGGCCTTGGGTTCAAACACCACTTTGAATTTTTCCTTGGAACCCGCCCGCGCCTGCTCGGCCAGCTTTTCATCCTGCGCCATATCACCGCTGATCTGTTCAAACAGCAGCTTGTCTTCTTCCGTGAAGTCCGTGCCGAAGCGGTCATTGATGATCTGAATAATGGCCGACAGCGGTGACTGCTTTTCCTCCGGCACTCCACCGGTGCCCACGTCTGTTACACCGTAGACCGCCCGCGTATCCCCCACCATCAGCGCGGCACTGCCTTCAAAGGTCTTGTCATTGCGATAAGACGACAATTCCACATCATCATCCAGATCCAGCACACCGCCATTGGATCGGTAGGGCAGCTTGGTCAACAGGTAGCGCCCGTAGGCATAGTGCTTTTCCAGCGCCACATCCTGCCAGTCAATAATCTGGCTCAAAAAACTGTACAGGCGCACGAAGCTTTGCAGGCTGCTTTTGAAGTCTTCGCCCTCGTCCGTGTAGCGCTCTTCGCCCACGGGTGCAGTCGCATCCCTGAATGCTTGCCTGTAGCGTTCCACCGCCGGGTCAATCACCTGTTCAACTGACCGTGATCACGCTTGGTCTGCTTGACCTGCGGCTTGTAATAGACTTCTGCGAAGGCATCCACGTCTTCACTGCGCAAAATATCGAACTGCTGGATCCTGGTATCCAACGTGTACAACTGGTTCGGGTCGGTGGGTTCGTCGATTTCCGTTTCTTCAAAATAGGGCTTGAAGCTTTCTTTTATGTCTTCCACCTCGTTGGCGAAATCCAGCACGAAGGTATCTATCTTGCCCGCTGCCATACGGTTCAAACGTGACAGTGTTTGCACCGCTTTCAGGTCTTTCAGCGGCTTGTCCACAAACATGGTGTGCAGCAGGGGCTGGTCAAAGCCGGTCTGATATTTTTCCGCCACGATCAGCGTGTGATATTCCGAAGACCCGAACCGCTCCGGCAGTTCCTTTTCGCCAAAGCCGTTCATGCCCGCCTCGGTGTAACTGACCTCCTTTAGATCTGGGTCTTCCACCGCTCCGGAAAAGGCCACCAGCGTTTTGATATCCTGATAGCCCTTGTCCTTGATGTATTCATCAAACGCCTGTTTGTAGCGCACCGCGTGCAAGCGTGAACGTGTCACCACCATCGCCTTGGCACGGCCACCGATCTTTTTGCGGGTGAAGCGCCGGTAGTGTTCCACCATGATCTCGGTTTTCTGCGCAATATTGTGCGGGTGCAGGGACATGAAGCGGGCAATGGCACGCTTGGCCTTCTTTTCGTCCACGTCCGGGTCATCGTCAATGGCCTTGGACAGACCGTAGTAGGTTTTGTAGGTGGTGTAGGTGGTGTAATACTTCAACACATCGTGAATGAAGCGTTCTTCAATCGCCTGCCGCATGGAATACAGGTGGAATGGCCGTGGCTTGCCTTCACTATCTTCCTCCCCGAACATTTCCAGCGTCTTGTGTTTGGGCGTGGCGGTGAAGGCGTAAAAGCTGATATTTTCCTGCCTGCCGCGCTTATTGATCTCGGCCAGAATAATATCTTCGCCGCTGGGTTCTTCCGGCTGCTTGCCATCTTCCCCCTCCGCCGCGCTTAACACTGCGGCCTCGCCCGCCTCGTCCCCGGAATGCCCCAAGGCCACGCGCAGGTTTGCCGCACTGTGTCCGCTCTGGCTGCTGTGGGCTTCGTCCACAATCACCGCAAAACGTCGGCCAGCAAAGTCATTCACCTTGTCCAGAATAAAGCTGAATTTTTGCAGGGTGGTGATAATGATTTTCACCCTCGCATTCAGGGCATTGGCCAGGTCGGTGGACGACTTATCATTATCAATCTTTTCCACCATTCCGCGTTTGTGTTCGACCTGATAGATATTGTCCTGCAGCTGCTTGTCCAGATTGCGCCGATCCGATATCACCACCACCGAATTGAAGATCGGCGTGTCCAGTTCATCGTGCAGGCTGGCAAGCTGGTGGGCAGTCCATGAAATCGTATGGGTCTTGCCCGAACCGGCGCTGTGCTGAATCAGATAGTTTGCACCCACTCCCTGCCCTCGGGTGGCGGCCAACAGTTTGCGGGTGGCATCCAGTTGGTGATAGCGGGGGAAGATCAGGGTCTCTTTGCGGGTCTTCTTGCCCGTGTCCAGATTGCAGCTTTCAGACACCTGCACGTGGATAAAGCGGTGAATAATATCCAGCCAGCTATCGCGCTGCCAGACCTCTTCCCACAGGTAGCCCGTCTTGTAACCCGTTTGGTGCGTGTGCTGATCCGGGTTGCCCTTGCCGCCGTGGCTGCCCTTGTTAAAGGGCAGGAAAAAAGTGTGATTGCCTGCCAGTTTGGTGGCCATGTAGGCCTCGTCTGTGTCCACAGCAAAATGCACCAGCGCCCGTTTTTTGAATTGGATCAGCGGGGTCTTGTTACTGGGCACGCGGTCTTTCAAATATTGGCGAATCGCATTAATGGACTTCTGCCCGGTAAAGGCGTTTTTCAGTTCCACCGTAGCAATGGGCAGGCCATTTAACGACAGCAGCATATCAATGGAATTCTTGCTGGCCAGATCGTAATAGACCTGCCGCATCACCGTCAGACGGTTTTGTTGATAGTGTTTTTCGGTGTCAGGGTTCAGGCCGGTGGCCGGTTTGAAGTAGGCCAGGTGAATCGTCTGGCCACGATCCCGCACCCCATTGCGCACCACATCTAGCAGACCCCGGCTGTCACACTCGGCAGCGATACGCTGAACCACCGACGTTTCCACATTATCGCCATAACTGGCCGCCAGCTTTTGCCACGTTTCGGGTTGGGTTTGCTGGATAAAGGCCAGCAGGGTTTGACTGTCCAGCGCCAGCGCTGCGTCAAACTGGTGGTTGTCTGCCTTCTCATAACCGGCGTGATCCAGCAGCCAAGTCTCGATAGCTTCTTCAAAAGCCAATTCAGTCACAGCACTCAAGATGTAGCCCCCAGAACAAAACGCGCATTTTCATGACGTAGCATTTCAAAGGGTGTCATAAACTTAACGTCAACACCTACACAAGCATTCGGTATTTTAATCTTCTTTACAGAAGACGAAGGAATCTCATGCGTTACAACAGTAAAACCATCTGCCAACGCATGACCGACCAAATAATAATCGGCAACCTGAAAAAAGGTAGTAATGGCTGTTGCTTCATAACCATTACTTGTAGCCCACTGACTCACATCACCCAAGCGTTGCAACACTGCGCTATCAGGGTTAAGAAAAAAATCATGGCCAAGGTCTTTTGCCCATTCGGACAAATCATCACCACCCACTTGAATTTCATCACCAACTTTTTCGATACTGAATACTTTTCCAGCTTGGTTTTGTTCAACCAACCATTCCCAAAAGGCGGGGCAAAAATCCAAACCGTAGTGCAGATTCTTGGCCTGAATAAAAACGTTGGCATCCAGCAGATAACTCATCGGCGCAACCCCAACCTTTCAGCTTCCTTATAAAAAGTATCGGACTTGCGAATATTCAACATCCGAAACGCATCCTGAAATAGGGTCTGCCCCTCTAGTGTGCTACCGACCAATGCTCGGGCAAAACGCTTGCTAACACGCGCACCTAAATTGTTATAAAAATCCCCACCGCCACTGCCAGACCTATCCAAACTTCGTAGTTTTGCCAGTTCTTCATGGTAATAGTCCCAGAAGGCATCACGATCCAGTACTCCCATATCAGAAAACCGGCGCAATATAACCAGCGTGCTTACTTTAAACTGACGTGCCAGCCTTTGCATTTCATCCTGCAATTCAACATCGGGCTGATACAGCCTGCCAACGGCTTCCATTGGTGCCAGTAGTTCAGCTGCAACCGCATTGCACCAGTGTTCTGTTTGTTCGTCAGGTAACACCGCAGCCTGTGCATCGGAAACACCGCTCTCACCAAGCCATATGTGCGCCAGCTCATGCGCCAGGGTAAACATTTGCGCGGCTTTACTGTCACTGCCATTAATAAAAATCAGTTGTGCCAGATCATCTACAAGGGCGAATCCACGAAATTCTTCCGGATCTAATTTGCGATGGGTATTGCTGCCCACAATGCCGCTAACCATCACCAGCACACCAGCATCTTCCACAAGGGAAATAAACTGGCGCAGGGCTTCCTTCCATGTGGGCATAGACCGGCGTTGCTCCACATCAAAACTCAATACTGCACGCATCCTTGCTGCCACGCTGATAACATCATCCTCAATAGTTGCAGAACCCACAAAGGTAGGGGCAGCTTCGCCATGCAGACGCAAATAATCCCGATACCAGTCCTGCCGTTGTTGACAAAGGTACAGGGTATCCAGCAAATCCGGGGTAGGATGATCAAGCCGTGCGTTTGCCATGGTGCGAAAGTCAGGCACAGGCAGGGTTTCCACTGGCGGTTCAGGTAAAAAAAGATAACCAATCGCGGTATGGGTTTTATTGGCAAAACTTTCCAGTTGTTTCAGGGTGGGTTGTATTTCACCTGTTAGCCAGTCGTGGATTTTGGGGAAGGCTTTTATTAGCGCATCAGCACTTAAATCCGCACGCGCAAGCGCCCAGTCAAGCAAGTCGGGATTGACGGCGACACGGGTCATGCGCTTATGGCTTCCTGTTTAGTTGTATCTTCATCTGTATTATCCATGGCGATATTTCTTACATCTATTTTACCGGTAACGGCGGCGGATATTAGGGCTGTGCGGCGTTCTTTTAATAACGCAACGAAACGATCTCCTGCAACCTTTAAACCATTAAGCCTATGAACAGAACTATGTAGATATACTAATATTTCTTTCTGTTCAGCCAATGGTGGCATTGGTATCGCTATATTTTTCAGGTTCTTCGAAGAATTGTGTGAAGGCCTATGGGGCCATTTTCAGGCCACCACAATAAAACAATATGCTATTTCTGAATCCATCGAATGAACGATAACCCCTGGCATTCGACTTGACGGTCTGAATC